>JAFDVL010000131.1 GCA_018268995.1 Acidobacteriota bacterium
GATCTCAATCTGATTGCGGCGCAAATCGGGCGCGAGTATCCGCAATCGGACAAGGGCCAGATTGTCGTGCTGAGCCAGCCGGGGTTGTTCGGCGCGGCGATGCGGCCCATGGTCTTGCGTTTTACTGCCGTGGCGATGGGAATCGTCGCGCTGGTGTTGCTGCTGGCGTGTACGAACCTGGTGAACATGCTGCTGGCGCGCGCGTCCGAACGGCACCGAGAGATCGCCATTCGGCTGGCCATCGGTGCTGGACGGGCACGGGTGCTGCGGCAGTTATTGACCGAAAGTGTGCTGTTAGCGCTTTTGGGCAGCGCACTCGGCGTGGCGCTTGCTTACGGCGCTGTCGAAATCGTGAAGTTCAAGCTGCCGGTAATTTTTGGGTTCACTCAAATCGAATTGCAGATGGATTGGCGCGTGCTGGTTTTCACGCTTGCGTTGTCGCTCCTGACGGGCGTGCTTTTGGGTTTGCTCCCAGCATTGCAGGCCACCCGACCGGATCTGATCCCGGCGCTGAAAAACGAATCCACGCTCGGTGGTTATCGTCGCTCGCGTTTGCGCAACGTCCTGGTAGTAGCGCAAATGTCGCTCTCGCTGGTGCTGCTGTTGTGCGCGGGGCTGGTGTTGCGCGGATTGCAGCGCGCGCAACAGATTGATCCTGGCTTCAACCCCGATCAGACCGTCGAAGTCTCCTTCGACTTGGACGTGCAACAGTACAACCGTGAGCGCGGCAGTGAATTTCACCGACAGGCGCTCGAAAGAGTGCGCAGCCTGCCCGGCCTACAGGCAGCTGCACTGACCACGCACGCGCCACTTACCTCCGGCGAGGGCGGAGGNNCTGCGACACAAGCGCCGATTGTGTTGACGACCGCCATCAGCCTTGATTACTTCCGCGCGATGGAAACGCGCCTGTTGCAGGGCCGCGACTTCACCGCACAGGATGTAGCCCAAAGCCCCCCGGTCGCCATTGTCAACGAGGCCTTTGCACGCCGCTTCTTCCCCGGCGAAAACCCCATTGGCAAACGATTCAACTTTACGACGGGGAACTGGATCGAGATTGTCGGCGTCGCACAAAACGGCAAATACGGAAGCCTGGCGGAACAACCTCAGCCGTTTGTCTATCTTCCGCTGGCGCAGAACTATGAGAGCAAAGTCACACTCATTGCTCGCAGTGCAGGCGATCCGCACATGCTGCTGGCTACCATTCGCAAGGAAATTCATGGGCTGGACGAGAACCTGACGCCCTACGATGCTCGCACGATGCTCGAACATCTGGCGCTGCCGCTTGCCCCGGCGCGCGCTGCCGCGACCGCGCTGGGCGGCTTCGGCGCGCTGGCACTGCTGCTGGCCGCCATCGGCATCTTCGGCGTGATGTCCTATGCGGTGAAGCAGCGGACTCGCGAAATCGGCGTTCGCATCGCGCTGGGTGCCGACTCCAGGGAGATCATCAAGCTAATCATCGGGCAGGGCGCGCGGTTGGTAGGAATCGGCGTCGGGATCGGGTTATTGATGGCCGGACTGGGGACACGTCTACTCGCCAGCCTCCTCTTTGGCGTGAGCTCGCTTGATCCTTTGACGTTCGTCGGCGTGTCGGCGCTGCTGGCGGCGACTGCGTTCCTGGCTTGTTACCTCCCGGCGCGGCGCGCGACGAAAGTGGATCCGATGATTGCGCTTCGCGACGCTTGAAGCGTTTTGCAATTCGAGACGCGGGAGATATGTCAGATACATCGCAGTACATTCACGGGACAACCGCAGAAGAACAATCGCGGTTGTCTCTGCTCAATGATTTGCTGAATACCCGCTCAGTCGCGGAAATGCGTTTGCATTCAGAGCGGCGAATCCTTGATGTGGGCAGTGGATTGGGGCAATTGACGCGCGCAATGGCACGCTCTGTCACCACAGGCGCGACCGTCATCGGAATTGAGCGGAGCCTGGAACAAATGCGCGAAGCACAACGACAAGCCGCATTGGACGGGGAAGCGACGTTAGTGGAGTTTCGTCAGGGGGACGCGCTGAATTTCCCTTTACTGGCAGAAGAATGGGGCAACTTTGATTTCGCCCATACTCGGTTCCTGCTGGAACATGTGCCGAACCCTGTCGAAATCGTGCAATCAATGGTGCGTGCTGTTCGTCCAGGGGGGCGCATCGTTCTTGAAGACGACGATCACGATTTGCTGCGGCTCTGGCCACAACCGCAACATTTCGCCCCGCTGTGGCAGGCTTATATGCAGAGCTACGAACATTTGGGGAATGATCCCAATGTTGGACGTCGGCTGGTTTCGTTGCTGGTCGAAGCTGGCGCGCAACCTGTGCGAAATACTCTGATTTTTTTCGGTAGCTGTGTGGGCGAGGCGCATTTTGCTGATTACACCGAAAATCTGATCGGCGTAATTGCCGGGGCACGCGACACCGTCACAAACGCAGGATTGTTGTCGCCTGCTGAGTTCGATGCCGGAATCAACTCTTTATACGAATGGAGCCAACTTGCAGATGCTACAATTTGGTATGCCATGTCCTATGCCGAAGGATACAAAAAATAATAGGGGCTCAAGGTAGCGAACCCGCAACGGAAGCCTGATTGCGAAGGAGGGCATCTTCCGCATTGTTCCCGCGCCCCCTTCACAATCGGGCTTCTGCCACTGCTCCCCCAAAACGCTTCGGCTGTAATTCCAATTCCACAAATGGGACTTGTTCGTCCCAGAACCGCACATCAAAAATCTGTTTTACCCTCAGCCTGAATTGAAATAAAAGCGCTTAGCCGATTCGTCGCGTGGCACGCGATTTGGATTGATTTTGAGTTTTAATAAGCAATGCGGACAGCTTGTTTTCATAGGTAAATGGCGGATTTACGCGAGAGGAAAGAGCTATGTGGCAAGACATCATCTTTGGCGTGCGAATGCTGCTGAGGCGACCGGGCTTTACTGGGATTGCCGTGTTGACGCTGGCGCTGGGCATCGGTGCGAACACGGCGATTTTCAGCGTCATCAATGCGGTGTTGCTGAAGCCCTTGCCCTATGACCGACCGGAACAATTGATCACGACGCGCTACAACCAATCCGTGCCGGATTTGCGGGATCTGCGTGCGTGGAGTCAATCGTTTGCCGAGGTGGGTGGCATCAATCAGCAACCGCTGGATTACACCGGCAGCAGCGAGCCACAACAACTTTTGGTGGGACATGTGACGGGTGGGTTCTTCGCGACCCTGGGTGTGAGCGCCAGACTGGGGCGCTCCTTAACATTTGACGATGACAAGCCCGGCGGTGCAATGATTGCCGTCTTGAGCGATACGTTGTGGCAGCAGCTTTTTTCTCGTGATCCGAATGTGATTGGCAAAACGCTGCCGCTCGGTGGGAACAGCTTCACTGTGGTGGGGGTGATGCCGGCGGGATTCAAAGCGCCGCGCGACAATTCGCAACTGTGGGTTCCGATTCATATCACGAATCCCGAAGCCGCGCCCCATCGCGGCGTTCATTTCCTGCACACATATTTACGCCTGAATCCCGATGTTACGTTGCAACAGGCAACCACCGAAATGCAGGTGCTGGACAAACGATTGGCGGATTTGTATCCGGCGGAAAATAAGAATCGCCGGACGATTCTGCTGCCGTTGCTGGAACGCATCGTCGGTGACACGACGACGATCCTGTGGATTTTGTTTGGTGCGGTCGGCTTGGTCTTGCTGATTGCCTGTGCAAATTACGCCAATCTGTTGTTGGTGCGCGGCGCGACGCGACAACAGGAAATCACCGTGCGCGTAGCACTGGGGGCTGGACAACGGCGCGTCATGCAACAGATTCTGACCGAAAGCGTTTTGCTGTCTCTGCTCGGCGGCTTGGTTGGATTGCTGTTTGCGCAATGGGGCGTGGAATTGTTGCTCGCGCTCAAGCCCGCGAACCTGCCGCGTTTGGAATCCATTGGCCTGGACGGGCGCGTGCTGGGCTTTGCTTTGGGCGTGTCTGTGCTGACTGGGATTTTGTTTGGCCTGGCTCCGGCGTGGTCGGCCACGCAGGTCAACATCAGCGAAGCATTGAAAGAAGGCGAGCGAGGCGGTGTTGGTGTCGCGCGCCATCGCATGCGCAGCTCGTTGATTGTGCTGGAGGTAGCGATGGCGTGTTTGTTGTTAGTGGGTGCGGGCTTGCTGATCAAAAGCTTCTGGCATTTGCGCACCGTGCAGCCAGGCTTCAATCCCAACAACCTGACGACGATGCGCGTTAACCTGCCTGAAAAACGCTACAAGGAAATCCCGAAGCAGTCCCAATATCGGCAAGCGATGTTGGCCGCCGTGAACGAAGTGCCAAACGTGCAGGCTGTGCTGGTTAGCGAATTACCCTTGAGCGGCGATTCGCTGAATCACGACTTCACGCGCGAAGGCTGGAAATTGCCTGTCGGCGAAGAGCCAAATGTCGAAACGCGCAGCATCGAAGGCGATTATTTCCAGGTCATGCAAATCCCGTTGCGAGCCGGACGCGCCTTCACACCGCACGATAACGAATCTGCTCCGTTGGTTGGTATCGTCAATGAGGCATTAGTGCGGCAGCATTTCCCGAATGAAAATCCCCTCGGCAAACGGGTGCGCTGGGCGCGCGATGAACAAAATCAATGGATCACTATTGTCGGCATCGTCGGCGATGTACGCCATTTTGGGTTGGACGCGCCGGAAGAACCCGCGCTGTACACACCGTATCGGCAATCGGGTCGTGAGTGGAAGCGTTGGATGACTGTCGTTGTGCGCGGGCCACAAGCCGCGCCAATGTTGACGGCTGCAATCAAAACCGCCATCTGGAAAATTGATCCAAACTTACCGATCACCAAAGTGCTGGCGATGTCCGAAGTGATGGCCGAATCATTGGCTGAACGCCGCTTCAATATGCTGTTACTGAGCTTGTTTGCGGCATTGGCAATGGCGTTGGCGGGTGTCGGCATTTATGGCGTGATGAGCTTCGTCGTCGCACAACGCGCACGCGAAATTGGCATTCGGATGGCACTGGGCGCGCAACTGCGCGATGTACTGCGGTTGGTTATGGGGCAAGGATTGCGATTGGCGCTGTTCGGCATTGGCTTGGGATTGATGGGGGCCTTCGCCGCGACCCGCTTGCTCAAATCACTTTTGTTTGGCGTCACCGCAACTGATCCGCTAATTTTTTTAGGTATCAGCGGTCTATTGTTGACCATAGCGATGCTCGCCTGTTACATCCCCGCAAGACGGGCGACGAAGGTGGACCCGATGATTGCGCTGAGAACAGAATAGATGCTAGATGCTGGATGCTGGATGCTAGATGCTAGATGCTGGATGCTGGATGCTAGATGCTAGATGCTGGATGCTAGATGCTGGATGCTGGAACTCATCCCGATACGGGCTTTCGGCCCTTATTTTCTGGGCTTTTTGAGATTTTGGGTGGAAGGATCGTTTTCCTCCAGCATCCAGCATCCAGCATCTAGCATCTTCTACTGGAGACTTTATGCAAACCTTATTACAAGACCTGCGCTACGGCGCGCGAATGTTGCTGAAAAACCCTGGTTTTACGCTGATTGCAATCACGACGTTGGCGCTCGGCATCGGTGCAAACACGGCGATCTTTAGTGTCGTGAATGCAGTATTGCTCGAACCGCTGCCATACAAAGACGCAGACAGCATTGTGATGGTGTGGGAGAACAACAAACGGCGCGGCCTCGATCAACGCAACGTTGTGAATCCGGCCAACTTCATGGATTGGAAAGAGCAGAACAATGTCTTCAGCGAGATGGCCGCATTCATTGATGTCAGCACGATTCTGACGAACGATGGCGAGCCGGAAGAATTGCCGACACAACTGGCGTCGCCGAATCTGTTTACCTTGCTCGGTGCCGAAGCGATTCGCGGACGTGCGCTGAATGCGGACGATGGCAAACCGGATGCGCCGCGCGTGGTCGTGCTGAGTTATGGCTTGTGGCAACGGCGCTTCGGCGGCGATCCAAACATCATCGGGCGCAAGCTGATTCTCAATCGCAATGAAAATACCGTCGTTGGCGTGATGCCTGCCGGATTTCAATGGCATATCCGACAAAATTCTGTGAGCGGCAGAGTGGCTGACCTGTGGACACCGTATGTCATCACGAACGAAATGCGGCAGCGGCGCGGACGGTTTCTGTCTACGGTTGCGCGGCTCAAGCCGGGCGTGACATTTGAGCAGGCAAAAGCGGAAATGGCCGGGCTAGGCGCGCGGATGGAACAACAATTCAAGGAAAACGCGAACTGGGGCGTAAACGTTGTGCCGCTGCGCACGCAGTTGGTCGGCGAGATTCGTTTGGCCTTATGGATATTGCTCGGCGCGGTCGCGTTCGTCTTGTTGATTGCGTGCGCGAACGTAGCGAATTTATTGCTCGCGCGCGCTTCCGCACGACAAAAAGAAATCGCCGTGCGCGCTGCGTTGGGTGCAAGTCGCGGAACCATCGTGCGGCAATTGTTGACCGAAAGCGTATTGCTCTCCGTGCTTGGTGGTTTGGCCGGACTTGTGCTGGCGTGGTGGGGCACAGAAGCCCTGATTCGTTTGAGTCCGCCGGAACTCGCCGATTTGCAAGCCGTCAAAATCAGCGCGCCCGTATTGTTGTTTACGTTCGGTGTCGCAATGCTGACGGGCATTATCTTCGGCCTCGTTCCCGCGTTTGAAGCCGCGCGCGTGGATTTGAACGAAACACTCAAAGACGGCGGCAAGAATCCCGGTGCTGCCTCGCGCAGTCATCGTTTGCGCAATGTGTTCGTCGTTGCCGAAGTCGCATTGGCCTTAGTGTTGCTCATCGGTGCGGGCTTGTTGATTCGCAGCTTCGCGCGTTTGCAAGCGGTTGATCCCGGCTTCAATGCCAGCAATTTGTTGACGATGCGTGTGTCGTTGCCAGGGCGCAAATACGACAACGACGAAAAGCGGCTGACGTTCTTTCGCCAGGCGACCGAGCGGATGCAAACGTTGCCCGGCGTGGAATCCGTCGGCGCGATCAGCTTTTTGCCATTTGCCGGGCCGGGCGCAGGGACAGGCGTTGAAATTGAAGGCCGTCCGAAGTTGCCGCCCGGACAAGGATTGACGACGGGCGTTCTGGTGACGGATTTGAATTACTTCCGCACGATGCAAATTCCGCTCAAACGCGGGCGTTTGTATACCGAACAGGAAGCGACTGAAATGCGCCACGTCGTCGTCATCAACGAAGCATTTGCGAACAAACATTTCCCAAACGAAGAACCGCTCGGCAAGCGCGTGACGATTGCGATGAAAAACGAAAATCTGCCGTGTGAAATCATCGGCATCGTTGCGGATTCCAAATTCACGACGCTCGACAGTCCCGTCGAACCGATGTCGTATTGGCCGCATCCCGAATTGGCGTATTCGGGAATGACGCTGGTGCTGCGAACGAAAGGCGATGCCGCAAGTATGGCGAACCCGGCGCGCGAATTGATCCGTGCGCTCGACAGCGAACAGCCTGTGTCTGATGTGCGCACGATGGAAAGTTTGCTGGCAAAATCGGTGAGTCGCGCGCGGTTCAATACATTGTTGCTTGCTGTGTTCGCGCTCGTTGCCTTGTTGCTCGCGGGCGTCGGCATTTACGGCGTGATGGCCTATTCTGTATCGCAACGCACGCACGAAATCGGCATTCGGATGGCGCTCGGCGCGCGGCAAAACGATGTGATGCAACTCGTGCTGCGACAGGGGATGAAACTGTCATTGCTCGGCGTTGCTATTGGTTTAGGCGCGGCGTTCGGCCTGACGCGATTGATGACGACGTTATTGTTTGGCGTGCAAGCGACTGACCCGCTGACGTTTGCGGGCATCGCACTGTTGTTGACAGGAATTGCCTTGCTGGCGTGTTATCTGCCTGCGCGGCGGGCAACGAAAGTTGATCCGATGATTGCGCTTCGGTACGACTAGCAATGTGAAATTCTATTTTTGGAAAGTCTCAACGGCGACTGAAACCCGTTGCCGTTGGCGGCCTTCTTGTGAGGAATTATGTATACATTATGGCAAGATATTCGGTATGCAATTCGTTTATTACGCAAAAATCCCGGCTTCACGATTGTTTCTGTGCTGACGCTGGCGCTGGGCATTGGAGCGAATACGGCGATCTTCAGCGTAATCAATTCGGTGCTGATTAAAGCATTGCCGTATCCGCAGCCGGAACAGCTCGTGAGCGTTTGGGAGACATTGCCTACTGGATCGCGCAATAGTGTCTCAGCCGGGGTTTATAAAGACTGGCGCGCGCATAGTTCCAAATTTGCCCACCTCGCGCTTTACAAAGACATTCGGCTCAACCTCACCGGAACAGGAACACCAGAACACATCGCGGGGTTACAGGTTACGACCGAATATCTGTCAGTGCTGGGGATTGCGCCGCTGCTCGGACGCGCCTTTATGGCGGGGGAAGATGCGATGGGGGGCAATAATCAAGTCGTGGTGTTGACACACGCGTTCTGGCAGCGTCGCTTTGGCGGCGATCCCGGAATTATCGGGCAGGCAGTCACACTGAATCAGTTGCCTTATACCGTCATTGGTGTGTTGCCGCCGGATGCGATGTTGCAGGCAGAATCGCAGTTCCTGATTCCGTTCACGATTGATGTGGATTCGGACACGGTGAAATGGGTACGCAGTTATCATTGCTGCGGTGTGATCGGGCGTGTTGCATCGGGCGTCAAGGCAACCGAAGCACAAGCGGAGTTGCGGGGCATCCGTCAACAATTCGCCGCCGAATATCCGAGCTACAAAAAAGACTGGGGGCTGGAGGTTGTGGCGTTGCAGCAGGATTTGACGGGAGATGTGCGCCCGACGCTGCTGATTTTGCTGGGGACGGTGGGGTTGGTCTTGTTGATTGCCTGCGCCAATGTTTCCAATTTGCTGCTGGCACGCGGCAACACACGCGCCAGAGAAATGGCGATTCGGGCGGCGCTGGGCGCAAGTGCCGGTCGCATCGTTCGGCAATTGTTGCTCGAAAGTGTGCTGCTTGCCTTGGTGGGCTGTGTGCTGGGATTGTTGCTGGCGATGTTCAGCATTGAGCTATTGACCCGCATGTTGACGGGCTTGATTCCTGCCTTACTGCACCCAACGTTAGATCTGAATGTGTTGGCGTTTTCGGTGTTGGTTGCAAGTGGCTGCGGCATTCTGTTTGGATTGCTGCCTGCGATTCGCGCCAGCCGACCTGATGTGAATCACGTCTTGAAAGAAACTGATCGGGGCGCACAATCGGCTTCCAAACGGCGCTCACAATCTGTGCTGATCATCGCGGAATTTGCTTTCACGCTGGTTTTACTGATTGGGGCAGGATTGTTTCTGCGCAGCTTTCTGCGGCTTCTGGATACCGATCCCGGATTCAATCCAAATCAGGCGCTGGCGTTTGATCTGTCTTTTGCCAAGGCCAAGTATCCCAAGGCAGAAGAGCAACAGCGTTTTTTGCAGGAGTTGAATGGACGAATCGCCGCCTTGCCCGGTGTTGAAGCCGTTGGCGCAGTGACGAATCTGCCGCTCAGTAATCGTGATAATGGCGAAGGGTTGCGGCGTGCGGATCAGCCGCAAGGCAGTCCCATCAATGTCGCGAACGTGTTTGTGGCCGGAGATTACTTCGCCGCAATGGGTATCAAGCTCCAGCGTGGACGTGAAATCAATGCTGCTGATAATGTTCCGAATGCGCCGCCTGTGCTGGTGATTGATGCCAGCGTGGCCCACGACCTTTTCCCCAACGAGGACCCGCTTGGCAAATCGCTCCGGTTTCTGGGGCGGCCCTGGGAAGTTGTAGGGGTTGTCACGCCGGTTCGGCATAATGCCTTGAATACGAATCCGCGCCCCAGAGTGTATGGGGCGCGCGTGCAGGCGTCTTATCCAATGTCCAGCATCGTCATCCGGTCATCATTGCCCGCTTCTGCTTTGATCGAAACCGTGCGCAAAACGATTCTCGCTGCTGACCCTGATCAACCCATCGCCAACGTGCGCACGCTGGAAGAGGCTGTCCAACGGTCGCTTGCACGACAACGCACGACGCTTGTTTTGCTGGGACTGTTCGCGGTGGTCGCCATTGGCCTCGCGTGCATCGGCATTTACGGCGTGATGTCGTATGCTGTGGGGCAACGCGCGCGCGAACTCAGCATCCGTTCAGCGCTGGGCGCAAATCGGCGCGACATTATTCGGCTGGTGTTAGGCGGCGGGATGAAACTTTCCTTGTTGGGCATCGGCGTCGGGTTGGTTGGAGCGTTCTTTCTGGCGCGGCTGGTGGAGACCTTGTTATTTGAGGTGAAGACGCACGATCCATTGGTTTACGTGGCGGCAGTCGGCCTGCTGTGTCTTACGGCAGCCTTCTCTATTTACCTTCCAGCACGTCGCGCCGCACAACTTGATCCGATTGTGGCGTTGCGAAGTGAGTAGCGGATAGCTGCACTGACTATTCAGGTCGGAGGCGAATCATCCCGCGTTCCTTTCAGGAGATAAATTATGAACCGTTTTTTGCTCTATTCACTGCTGCTCATTTTCCTGCTTGCTTCCGCGCAAGCTCAAACGAATCTTTCCGGTGCGTGGATCTTGACGGAGCAATTTCCTAATGACACACACACGCATCGCATGACGCTGGAATTCAATGGGGAAAAGCTTACCGGACAATCCGGCGTGGATAAGATTGAAGGCACTTTGATCAATGGTGCGATCACGATGAAGTGGATTTCACCCAATGGACAATCCGAATCAATCTTCACCGGAAAAGTGCAAGACGGCATTTTTAAAGGCGAAGGCGATTGGGGTGGCATCAAATTGCAATGGAGCGCGCGGCGTCCTGCCACCAAACCCGCTGCCCCACAAACGCACACGTTTACGCCCACTGAATTTCATCGCACCTTCTCACACGCGATTCCACCTGTGTTGCACATCTTTCCCGGTGACACCGTCAAAACTAAAAGCGTGGACGCAGGCGGCAACGATGAAAACTCAGCGCGTCGTTCGTTGGGTGGCAATCCCTTGACTGGCCCGTTCTTCATCGAAGGTGCTGTGCCGGGGGATACGTTAGTCATCAAACTGAATCGCGTCCGCACCAATCGGGATTGGGCGATGAGCGGACAAGGCGTCGTTAGTAACGCGCTTGCGCCGGGCTATTTGATGAATCAGAAACGCGCAAACAACTTCAGCAGTCGCTGGAAGATTGACACCGCCAAAGGCATCGCGTTTCTGGACAAACCGACCGATCCCTTGAAGACCTTCACTGTTCCCTTGCAACCCATGATGGGCTGCATCGGCGTAGCGCCTCCGGGTCGCGACGTTGTTCGCACAGGAGATTCGGGCGTTTTCGGCGGCAATATGGATTACAACCAACTCCGCGAAGGCACGACAATTTACCTGCCTGTGTTTCAGGACGGAGCCTTGTTATTTATGGGCGACGGCCACGCAGCTCAGGGCGATGGCGAATTGACCGGAGACGCGCTGGAAACCTCAATGGATTTTGAATTCACCGTAGACGTGATCCCCGAAAAGTCCATCAGCACCCCACGCGCCGAAAACAACGACTACGTCATGGCCATCGGCATCGGCGGCTCACTCGACCAGGCCCTGCAACGCGCGACGAGCGAAATGGCTCGCTGGTTGGAGAACGATTACAAACTAAATTCGACGGAGGCCGCGATGGTGTTGGGATTTGCCGTGAAATACGACGTGGCGGATTTGGTGGGAACACAGGTCAGCATTGTGGCCAAGATTCCGAAGACTGTGTTAGCGCAATTGAAGCGTCAGTAAGCAAAAGACGATTCGGCCATCTCAACGCATCATCGGTACACTTCATTGTTTGCTTTTCTTGCTGCCGCGATGCGCAGGACGCCAAGCAATCCAAACAACACAAACGGAACGGTATTGATGAGCGGCCCCAGCACCGATTGGAACGGGCCGCGCACATCGAACCAGTGTGCGACCGCGAGCAGTCCCCAAAATGTTGTCATCGCCCAATGATAGGTTTTGCTTTGCTCGTAGTGTGCACTGGCCCAGAGTGACATCAACCCGGCAAAGACGAGCAAAGCACTAAACTCTTGCAGCAGATGGAGTGCCTGCAAACTGCCCTGCGCTTCATGGACAATGATGTTCTGGACGGCTGCGGGCAAAAGGTTCGTGCGGAGCGAGAGGACGCTCAATCCCGCGACGAGGAACAGCGCACCAAACAAACCATAGACGAATTGGACGAGAGCTTTGATTTTCATAGGGCTTTCTTTCCTGGGCAATGGGGATGAAAAAATGCGTTTTCAAGGTTTCGATTCTGCTATAGGTTTCAAGAAAAAGAAAACCACGGGGAACACGGAGCGCACGGAGAAGAGGTTGGTAAAGAAATGATCGCTCCGGTTGATTTCATTGGTTTGGCTCAATCGTTATTCCCGGTGTCCCCGTGGTGAATTTGGCTTTTCTTTTTCTTGCTCTCTATCTTTCAGCGTCGTTCTGGCAATGCGCGATAGTACGATTCTGGGACTAACGCTTCCCAGAACCGAACACTGCAACTACGCCATTTCGTTGCCACTCCGTATTCAAACTCAACAATAACAAGAGTTACTTTCAACCACACCTTGGCACAGCGTTTGGTTTGCGCATGAAGTGGGAAGTTTCATTCCCAAAGAGAAGCAAGACAAGAGCTACGAAGACAATTATGAATACGCCGAAGCAACGTCTGCGCGAGGGCGCACCAATCTTATGGGTAAAATTTGGTTTCACCTTACTTGCCCTCATCACACTGTGCGGATGGGTTGCGCCGTCTACGTTGGGTCAAGCGCGCGAGGTCAAAGCGGAATTGTTTGGCGTGGGTGTGCTTTCGGTCGGAGAAGTCTATCGCGGCAGTTTTACGCCGGATGGGCGCGCGTTTTATTTCTTCAAGAAGGTGACGCCGGAGCGCGAGGACTATCGCCTCTTTGTTTCGCACTTGCGCGCGGGCAAGTGGAGCGAGCCAGAGCGAGTCAATCTCGGCGGCGATTATTCTGACTTGTATCCAGCGATCTCGAAGGATGGCAAGCGGATGGTGTTCTCGTCGTTTCGGCCTGCGCCGGGCGATACGTCGCCGAAGCCGAATGCGCATCTTTGGTATGTGGATCGTCAAGGCAATGGTTGGGGCGAGCCGGTGTTTATGGCGGCGGCGAATAAGCTGGGGCATTACCATTCGTGGGTCGAATTCGGCCCTGATAAAGCGATTTACTTTCGCCGCACAACGCCTGACTGGCAATCGAATGAAGCTCTGATTACGCGCTGGAATGGAAAAGAATATGCTCCGCCAGTGCCTTTTGCCGAAGCCATGCGCTGGAAGCATTGGCGTAGCGATCTGCGGATTGCCGGGGCTTCGCCGGGGCCAGATGGCCGGGTGTTGTTTCTTGATGTGGCGACGCGAAATCCACAAACCGGACGTGGGGCTTCTGACATTTGGGTTTCTCTCAAACAAGGTCACGACTGGGCAGAACCGAAGCCGCTGGGGGCGGGGATCAATTCAGATGGTTATGATGTGTTTCCGTTCTTCTCGCCGGACGGAAAAGATTTGTATTTTGTTCGGGATTTCGCCGCGTTCTATCGTATTTCGTTGCGGGACGCGCTGAAGTCGGTGCAATAATGTGCATCCGTGATGCGCAGACCACTGATGGCAAGACAAGACTCAAGTGGCAAACCAAAAGAATTACCGTGTAAATAGCAAAGATTTGGAGGAAATCATGCGTTCAATACTGACCCGCTTTTTGTTGATTGCGCTTGTGTTCGCGCAAGTTGTGCCCGGACAGTCCCCGATACAACCGCGCATTACGCAGATTGAAAAAGGCTTGCTCTCAGCTGTGCTTGTGAAAGGTGCTCCCGCTTGGACGATTCAGGAGCGGATGAAGTTTTACAAAGTTCCCGGCGTCAGCATTGCTGTTATCAAAGACTTCAAGGTTGATTGGGCAAAAAGTTATGGTGTCAAAGACAATGAGACAAACGAGCCGGTGACAACCGAAACCTTGTTCCAGGCGGGTTCGATTAGTAAGCCTGTCGCTGCAATGGCTGCACTCAAGCGCGTGGAACAGGGAAAGATCACGCTGGATCAAAACATCAATGAGAAGCTGACTTCATGGAAGTTGCCCGATAATGAATTCACGGCAAAGAAAAAAGTCACACTCGCCAATCTTCTCAGCCACACGGGCGGTCTGACAGTGCATGGATTTCCCGGCTATGCCGTTGGCGAAAAGTTGCCTACGTTGCCGCAGGTCTTAGATGGAGATGCGCCCGCAAACACCGCAGCCGTACGCGTAAATATGGAGCCGAGCACAAAGTTCCGCTATTCAGGCGGCGGCACGACCATTGCGCAACTTGCGATCATGGATATTGAGAAGAAACCCTTTCCACAGATCGCACAGGAAACGGTCTTAGGCCCGCTCAAGATGACCAGTAGCACGTATGAGCAGCCGTTGCCTGATGCGACGAGGAAGAAGGCTGCGACAGGATACCGAAACAATGGCAAGGAAGTTGAGGGCAAAATTCACATCTATCCAGAGATGGCGGCAGCAGGCTTGTGGACTACGCCAACCGATCTGGCCAAATTTGCCATTGAGGTCCAACTCTCACTCACAGGCAAATCGAACAAAGTGCTGGCAAAAGAAACAGTGACGAAGATGGTGACGCCCTTCGTCAGCGACAACGTCGGGATGGGATTCTTTGTCGAGAAGCACGGGCAAGCGACGTACTTCGGACACGGTGGGGCAGATGAAGGATTCAGAGCGCAGCTTCTCGTGCATCGGGATAAAGGCTACGGCGCGGTTGTGATGGTCAATTCTGACAATGGCGAGATTATGAGTGAAATCATTCGCGCCATCGCGAAAGAATACCAATGGGAAGATTATTTGCCGCAGCCGTTGGAAACCGTCGCGGTTGATCCGGCCAGGCTGGACGATTACACCGGGCGTTTTCTGGTTAACCCGGATCGCGTCTTAACCATAATCAAAGAAGAGGGCAAGTTGCTTGCCGATAAAATGCCCCTTTTTGCACTTTCCGAAACTGAATTCACGCGAACTGATGCGAACGTTCAATATGCCTTTTCTCGTGCGGCGAGCGGCAAAGTGGATTCGCTCAAGATTCGCTTTACCGGAGGCGCACTCACTGCGCCGCGAATCTCGCCGGATGTGTTGGTTCCTTCTGAGCAGTTAAGGGCAGGAAAATATGCAGAGGCAATCGAAGGATACAAAAAGATCAAGCGAGAGAACCCGAATAACGATACGGTGGCAGAAGAACGCTTGAATAATCTGGGATATTCGCTACTACAAGAACAACAGGTCGCCGCTGCGATTGCAGTCTTTAAGGCCAATGTTGAAATGTATCCGCAATCGGCCAACACCTACGACAGTCTGGGCGAAGCTTACCTTGCCAATGGAGAGAAGGCGCTTGCCATCGCCAATTACAAGAAATCACTGGAGCTCAACCCGCAGAACAAAAATGCGGTTGAATTACTGAAAAAGCTGGAGGTGCGGTAGACGTTTCGCGCTACTTCTTATCGCCAGCGGTTGTGCGTTTCAGGATGAGCGGTAGGCTGCCGCCACCTTGTGACCACTCGCCAGTGATGGTTTTTAGTTCCTTATCAATCGTTCCCTCGAAGGTGGCAGCAAATTGTCTCAACTCGAATTTCAGTTTGGTGCCATCACGTTGGACGGTTGTGACGGGAATGTTCTTTAGATTTTGATCCAGGCTATCAAACTTAGCGGACACCCCATCCTCAAAATTGGTGATGTGTAATGCGATGCGCAATGTTTGCCCGCCTGCATTCAAGGCTCCTTCCCAATTTCCATCAATGTCACTCGGTTTTGGCGTGCGGGGTTTTGTTTCGGCGCGCGGTTTGGGGCGGGTGAATTCCAGTGGCAGCGATGCGCCACCCTGCGACCAGTTGCCGCCGATGACGTTTCGGTTGGCGTCAAGCTTGCCTTCGTAGGAAGCTCCAATCGAATCCAACGTGAACTTCAGCGCCCCCTCGCTGAGGCTGATTGAAGAGAGCGGAATCCCCATTGCTCCTTGATCCACGCTATCCAGCGTAGCTTGCAAACCACCTTTCTCATTCTTTTTGATATGCACCGCCAGCCGGAATTCCGCCGCGCCAGCCTTCAGCGTTCCTTCCCAATCACCTTCGACAGCTTGTGCGCGGGCAGCAGTGGTTCCAAGCAGGCAAACAAGCAAACAATAGACGATTTTGCGCATAAAATTTCCCTCACCAAAAAAACAAATTAGGTCTATACCAGCGTAAGCACGACTGTGAATGTAGGCGCAGGAACAGTGCGTTGGTGGCGCAAACAGGATGTTTACGCTACATTTTCGCAGACAACGTACAACAAACATCTTCTTTGTTACTCCGCCTTTGTCTTTCAAAAATGAGTTGTCAACCCACTTACGATATACAACTTTCTGAGCTAGTCAACGGCAGGGAGACGAATGGAAATTGGCCCACCCTCAAGAAATCCCTCGTATTCCAAACGGACTGGGTTCGTTGCGTGATCTCACCCTGATCTTTGGCACTTTGTATCCGGTTTTGGGACGGATTGATCCCATTTGCGAACAGCTTTTGGGGGCTTTGTTTTGTTTTTGTGGGAACAATCCGCCACTTTTCGGCATTTTTCTTGCGACAGCGGTTGGCACGGCATTTGGTTATCAAGTTTATCTCCTGCGGTGTAGTTTCTGACCGTTCAACTTTATGGGTTGGCCTTTGAAGGGGGAAATCGAATATGAACCATCTATTTAGCGATCTGCGTTATGGGGTGCGAATGTTGTTCAGAAAACCAGGGGTGACGGTCATTGCAATTCTGGCACTGGCACTTGGCATCGGTGCAAACACCGCGATCTTCAGCGTTGTTCACGCGCTCCTGCTCAAGCCGTTCCCCTTTCCCGAATTAGAACGAATCGTTGCTGTTTGGGACGAATCGCAGCGCAATCCGCACAATGAGGTCTCAGTCGGAAATTATCTGGATTGGCGGGCACAGAGCGAGTCATATGAACATCTGGCACTGTATCGTTGGTGGGGCGTGAACCTGACGAGCAATGGAAACCCGGAACGCATGCAGGGCTTTCTGGTAACGGCAAACATGCTGGATGCTCTGGGGATGCCGCCCATGCTGGGCCGAAATTTCAAAGCGGAAGAAAATGAACCGGGAAAAGACTCGGTCGCAATTTTGTCTTACGGGCTATGGCAGCGCCGATTTGGTAGCGATCCGAGCATTGTTGGAAAAACAATTCAAATTAATGGGGAAGCGCGAACGGTAATTGGCGTGATGCCTGCCGAATTTAATTTCCCGCGTGGAATGGAAATTCTGTCACCGCTTGCGATTACGCCAGAGATGAAAAGCAATCGCGGCAACCATTCTTATCTGGTGATTGGGCGCTTGAAGTCGGGCGTATCTCTGGCGCAGGCACAAAGCGAGATGACGACCATCGCCGCGCAGTTGGCCCAGCAATATCCTGAGAACAACACCGGACTCAGTGCAGGGGTGTATCCGTTGTTAACTGACACCGTGCGTCCTTATCGCATTGCCTTGATTGCCTTGATGTGTGCCGTCTGTTTCGTGTTGCTGATTGCCTGTGCCAATGTCGCGAATTTGCTGCTTGCACGTGCTGCCGAGCGAAGTCGTGAAATGGCGATTCGGGCGGCGATGGGCGCTGGAAAGTGGGCGTTGATTCGACAATTGCTGACCGAAAGTGTGTTGCTGGCCGTTGTTGGCGGAGCAATGGGCATTTTACTGGCGTTATGGGGGCTGGAATTGCTCAAGGCCTCGTTGCCCGGAGACGCATTTAGTTTTGTGCCGGGCTTGCGCAATCTGGGGGTGAATTACTTTGTGTTAGGTTTCACGCTAGGCTTGTCGTTATTGACGGGAATTCTCTTTGGCCTGGCTCCTGCATTGCAAGCGGCGAAACCGGATTTGAATGAATCACTCAAAGAAGGCAGCAAGGGGACCGCCAGCGCATCACGCAGTCGTTTACGCAGCGCTCTGGTCGTGGCTGAAGTTGCATTGTCGTTAGTGTTGCTGACCGGAGCCGGGTTTATGATGCGGAGCTTTTTGCATTTGCTGCAAGTAAATCCCGGATTTAATTACGAAAACGTGTTGACGATGGGCGTGCAATTGTCGCTGGCAAAATATCCTGAGGCACCGCAACGGGTCGCGTTTTATCAGGAACTTGATCGCCGCCTCCACGCTTTGCCCGGCATTGAAGCTGCGGGGTTCGTGAATAATTTGCCGCTGGGCGGGTCAAATTCGTCAAGCAGATTTTTGATTGAAGGCATTCCAGAGCCACCGCCCGGACAACGCTTCAGCGGACGGTCGCGCCGCTGCACACCCGATTATTTCAAAGCAATGGGAATCACCTTGCTCAAGGGACGTTCATTTACTGCCGAAGATCAGCCGGATTCGCCACCCGTCGTAATTATCAATGAAACGATGGCGCAGAAGTTTTTTCCCAAAGGAGACGGTATGATGAATTA
>JAFDVL010000132.1 GCA_018268995.1 Acidobacteriota bacterium
GCCAGTTTATCTTGCCAAACTCAGTTGCCACTTTGTTCGTCACCTTGTTTGTGCAGCCCTCGTTGGCAGTCATTGATCCCATCCCTCCGCCTTCTGCGCACCCTGGTTTGGTGAGTGGCGTGGATCCGTTTCCGTCCTCCCTCCAGATCACACTGTTGATCTTGCGCGGCTTGTTTCGATTCTAAATGACCTTGGTATCGCAGCAGCCGTCCTCAGCCTACGCCCAGGCGGAAGTACCCATAGTGATGGCTTCCGCCTGGTTGCGTTCTCGGCGGCTGTCCTGTTTGGCTCAGGCAAGGAGTTTGGTGCTGACAAATAAGCTATTTGATTTACAAGACGCATCAGGCTTTCAACCGAAGCGATCAGGACGTTATACCGGATCGGCTACGGGGCTATCAGGGGCCTTCCCGGATAGTCAAGACTCCTTTCTAGCCTGATGCGCAGAATTTCAAGGCTGCGTAGCTCAGTTGGCTTCAGAGCGTTTCCCTCATAAGGAAAAGGGCAGCGGTTCGATTCCGCTCGCAGCTACCAATGTTCTTTGCAGGTTATTGACAGCTAGCTCAAGAGCGGAGCACCGGTCTGTTATATCGGAGGTTCTGGGTTCGCGCCCCAAGCTGTCAACCTAATTTACCGGGCGTGGCTCTGTCGCATTTACGACTAGCCTCGCCCCGCTTCACGTCTCTCGTAGTTGCTGGTTGATCCTGCCGATTCAGTTCTGCCCAATGGCCTGATTCAGTTTAATCACGATCTGCTCAACCAGTCCTCTTACGTCTTTGGTTGATCCCGTCACCTGTACGTCCCCCACAGTTGTCCTGTCTTTTCGTAGCACCAGCCGGACTCGTACTCTCTCTCCTTCGATCTGATATGTCCCCGTTGGGCGTACTGCTCCTGGCATTTCCTCGGCATCCACATAAATCGGTGCGGGCTGCCCGGAACTTGTTCTCCCACGCACCTGCCCATAACTCTCTTCATTCAACCTGCGGCGCAACTCCTTCGCCAGTTCCAGACTGTCGTAACCCTCCTCTGTATTCGTCATTACGGGTCGTAACACTAAAGGCCGCATTAGGGCTAGTGGGATTTGCTGCTTGTCTTGGCTTTGCAATAACCCAATGTCGAAACTCGCGGCTTCGAGCGGCGCGATGTAACGCGGGTCCTGAATGCCACCGATACTGCTGGCCAGTTTTGGCACCTCATCTTTTGCATATTGAAATAGGCGGCTCACGTCTATATACATATCATCCTTCAACGCCGCGCCTCGCATCCCGCGTAGCAACGCATAGGTCAGTAACCCCTGGCCATATTGGCTTGCTTCATAACTGACAGCGTCCGCTGCGCTGCCCATCAGCACGTGAAAGCCGGTGCGGTCTTTTAGTCGTTCAATCGCGCGAATCTGATCGCCGTCTAGATCGCGCCTCTCCACCAATCGCACGGCTGCCGCTCCCGCCGCACACGTATCAAGCACCATGACTTGCTTCTGAGCCGCAATGGCCTTGATCCATTCCACGATCTCGGAACTGGTAATGACCGTCTGGGCGCGCACACCAGGATCGGCGAGGACGGTCGCATCTGTGCTGCGTGCTTCCTGCGTCAAGTAGCAGTATTCATCGCTCCCACGTCCCAGGGTTACACCGTGCCCCGCCAGATAAATGATGAAAATGTCTTGTGGCTTGGCTTTTCCAGCAACTTCGGCAAAGGCCTGGCGGAAGTTGGCCTTGGCGGGAGTGAGCGTCTTGAATGACATCTGAGGTGACAAAGTAGTCGGCGATGACAAACCATCGGCAGCAGTTGCAAGTAAAGTGAGATGAACTTTGTCTGTACCAAACAACCTCTTAGCCCCAACCAGCAGCGCCTGCGCCATATCCTGTCCATCTTTGGCGGCAAAGCGCAAACCCAAATGCGGTGCGGCGTAACTGGAAATTCCGCCGACGATGGCATAGAGCGTAGGCGGCTCAAGCTTGGCCTGGCCGGGTGGTGTCCAGAGCGATTTGACGCCACGACTGGAAAGATAATTCTCAGCATTCCAGGTAACGACGCGAATCTCGTTAGGCTGTCCCGGAATGACATGCGCATTGGCAAGATCAACCGTTAGCTTCGCCTCTTGTGCATTCGGATTCACGCTTGGCCCACGCGCGTCGGCAGCCAGTTCCTTGTCATTAACGAAGACTTGTACACGCCCAATCCCGCCGCCCCGATTGGTGAGCGTAAGGTTGAGCTTGGTGGAATCGGGAGTTAGTGGCTGAACTTCGACATTCGGAAAAAGTTTGACTTCCGTGAATGCCGTCACATCGCGCAGCGGCTGATTATTAAAGGCGAGTAGTTTTTGTAACAAGCCGGGTTCGTAGTAACGCTCTTTCAACTGGGTAAGGTCAATGGTTTCCAGACCGACTGCATAATGCATGAGATTCAATCCGCCTGGAGAAGCATCAAAACGACCGTCGGGGGTAATCACAGCCCAATCATCTTGATCAAGAGCGAATAAAGTAACCAACCATTTGTCTGTTTCAGCCTCCCAGAGCTTGATCGTTCCATCGCTGTTGCTCCGCGCCAATATCTTCCCATCGGGACTAAAAGCAAGTGAGGTACCCTGCCATTCCGTGTGAGTGATAGGACGCAGTTCTCGCCCCGTGGCGACGTCCCACAGCTTTCCCGCACCAGCCAAAACCTTCCCATCTGGGCTGAAGGCAAGCCTACCCGAACCTTCGGGCCCGGTTTGTACTACAAGTTCCGGCTTTTGCGCTTGGAGGTGAAGCTGCAAGCACATGCCAATCCCAGTAAGGCCATTGCTTTTAAGTAGCTCTTCATCGTGTTCCTTTTCAATCTTGGATCAGCCTATCTGCTCAATGCTGTGTACGCTCTCTTTGCGTGCAACATCAGCAAACATGCTAATGAGCTTCTCACTTATGTAGCCACCGTACTCTTTTTCGTCACTTCTTCAATGCGCTTCTCAAGTACCGATTTCAAATTCTCATCCAATTTGCGCCATTGAGCAAAGTCCATTCGGGATTGTTCCTCTTTTCCGCTCAGCCTGAGTGCGATACCGCGACGCAGAAAGGCTTGGGCCAGTGTGTGATCTATCGTCAAGGCGCGGTCGAAACTGGTCATGGCCCGCATCAGATCGCCTTGCTCCAAGCGGACAATCCCGCGTTTGAGGTAAGCGTCAGCGTAGTTCAGCTTTACTGGGATCGCTTGCTTGAAATCTGCCAGCGCCGCTTTTATATCGCCCTGCTCTTTGCGCGCACAACCGCGATAACAATAGGCTTCGGCATTCTTTGGATTCAGTTGCAGACATTCATCGTAATCAGTGATAGCCCCGACAAGATTGCCACTTTGCGCGCGTGCATAACCACGATTGAGCAACGGATAAGAAAGAACTCAAGCGCCAAAATATAGTCAGTAATGGTTTGCTCCCAATCCACCTTTGAAGCCCGATAACTATCTTCGAAGGGGCAGTAGCGTAGCGTCAGAAATATTTTGCCCCACGAGAAAAATCCCTGTCATGCCTTGCGCGCCGTGCTCACTCGTGAGTGGAAGGACAAACAAAGAACATCAAGCGATGCTTACCAACGTCCTGCCACCCGGTTGTCCGAAGAAGACTGACAGCTTTTTTGCTAAAAATCACAGCAGTCTACGTCAGTTGATCGCCCCTTTAAGTGACTCTAGCTGCTTGAGCAAGTAGGTGAAAAATGATCGCTGAGGTTGGCCACTTCAACTCGGTTTCCCGCCTTAGTCAGTGAAAGCAGCAATTAACTGTAGCGTGATCCGGAAAGGACAACACTGCTAACAATCCATGACTTGAGAGGAAAGAAAATGAAACGACATTCGTTCTGTACTGTGTTAATTGCCATACTCATTACCGCTTTGGCATTTCCCCTTCAGTTTGGTGTCGCGCAAGGACCTTTGCCACTGGTGATGCCAACCAATGGTAAAGCTGAGGTACTGGCTGCGTTCAACCAGCTCCAGCGCTATATCGGCGCATTGAAAGATGACTTGAGCACGGCCCAGCGAGCAACTTTGGATCAAAAACTGAATGTGGCCAGAGATGCTTTCAATCGCGGCAACTGGTGTGAAACAGCCGAGTTGCTCGAAAGCTACCTCCGCGAAACGCAATCCATCCGCAAAGGGCAGCAAACAGCGATGGCTGAGGATTTGCATAATCACGGGTGGGATCTGCGCCGCATGATCCTGACCAAACTCCCTGCCGGGGAAAACTGCGTTGGGCAGCAACCGGTCGGGAAGGAGCCAGCGATCACTCTCGCTGAATCTGACAACCGACACCTGCGGGCTAAAGTCTCCTTTGAAGAGCCTCGCTTGAGAACCGTCAAAGCCGGCGGAGAGACGTGGACCTACCTTGAGTTCACCGGCCTCAATACGATTGACGGGAGAACTGGTAGCCCTGAGTCTGTCCAGCCGGTGATGCCACTCGCAGCGACCGATTCAGCATCCTATTCGACCAAGCCTGGGCTTCCGATCATTCCTGTCTACCGCCGGTTTATCGCCGTACCACAAGGAGCAGAGGTAAGAGTGAGCCAGGTACGCCCGCACGTTGTTCAGCAAATTCGCCTGAACCTTTTGCCTGGGCAGCCTATTGTGGAGGATGAAGACGAGGATCAGGTACCATCGGCGACTCTTGTCCCAACTACCTTCGTCAAGGATCAGGAGACGTATTCAACAAATGAGTTCCTTCCCATACAGATTTCTCGGGTCCACCCAACTGGGCAAGCGCGCGGTCTGAGCATCGCGCAGATCGAGATCGCCCCCGGACAGTACAATCCGGCGACCGACACACTCTCCCTCTTCGATTCGGTTGAGGTTGAGGTGACGTTCAGCGGCGGCAATGGCACTTTCGTGGCCAGATCATCGCTGAATGTGCAGGAGAGAATCACCGGGGCGTACATTGACAGGTCCATCAACAGTTCGAGCATTTTTGATCATGTCAATGAGGATCAGCGAGCGCTCAGCATCATCGGTGAGGAGTTGCTCATCCTTACCCACCCTAATTTCCGTCAGGCGGCTGATGCGCTGGCCCATTGGAAGTGGGACAAGGGAATCGTCACGAGCGTGTTTGAGATTGGAGCTGGCACTCGCCTGGATACGAAAGAAGAGATTGACCGCTTCATCGAAACGCGCTACGACCAATGCTGGATTCGGCCTTCGTACGTCTTGCTCCTGGGTGACGCGGAGTTTATTCCTACCTTCTATCTGAGGAAGTACAAGCCGAATGGTGAGTTGATTTCGACAGATTATCCTTACGCCGTTCATCATACTGCTGCGCAGGTTCGTCGCACTCCTGACCTGGCCCAACGTCTTCGTGAAGACCCTTACCTAGACTTCGCCGTAGGTCGCATCCCTGTTGACACGCAGGAACAGGCGCAAACGGTGGTTGACAAAATCATCTCTTACGAGAGCCAGCCGCCAAACACAGCCTCTTTCTACGAGAACGTAAGCATTGCGTCCAATTTTGAATGCTGCGAAAAGGCGGAAAATAACAGAGACGATCGCGAGTTCATCCGCTACTCGGAAGCGTGGCGTAATCATCTTCTGGAAGAAGGCAAGACCGTCCAGCGAATATACTCTAGTGATGCCACTGGTGCTGGCCACACACCGACGTATTTCGATGACGGGACCCGTCTGCCGATGGCTTTACAGTCGCCATTCCCATGGGATGGCTCCACCGCAGGCGTCGTTGATGCTATCAATGAAGGACGCTTCCTAATGATCTACTATGCTCATGGCGGCACTCATGGCTGGGGTTCTCCGAGGTTCACAACGAGGCCTTCAGGACCCGACCCTATTGAGAACGATCTGGCGAATGGCAATTTGCTGCCCGTGGTCTTCAGCATCAGTTGTCAAACCGGCTTTTTCGACAACGAGTCCCGCAGCAGCGAATTCGATGATGTCTTATTCTCCGAGGCGCTCTTGCGCAAAGAGAACGGGGGAGCCATCGGCGTGCTGGCTGCCAGCGTGGTTACCTCAGGTGGGAACCCTCACATCTCAAAGGGCTTTCTTGATGCCGTCTGGCCTGCTGTGAATCCGAATAAGGGCGAGTGCCTGCCCCAGCGGCGGTTGGGCGACATCCTGAATTATGGCAAGTGGTATATGCTTGAGAGAATGGGGGTCGATCACGACAATGCCCATAATCACTTGAGATCGTACAACGCCCTGGGTGACCCGACTCTGGAGATGTGGACTGAACAGCCGACCTATCTGCCTTCAGCATTCCGTGCCACGAGGGGGCCACAGCAGGTGGAAGTTCAATACGCCATTGAAGGAGCGACCATTACCGCTTTTCAAGACACCGTGCAAGGCCCGCTCTACCTGGGTAAAGCGGTGATCAGAAATGGCCGGGCTTCGCTGGGCTATATCAAACTGCCGATTCCCTTACTGCCGATACAACTTTCGGCCAGCAAAGAGAATTGTGTAAGCAGAATGCTAACGTCTCGTCGTTAACGAGGACGGTTTCCGACAACGCCACAGTACGCAGAAAAATTGATGATACGGCATATCCTATCATTTCCGCGTACTGTGGCGTTTTCTCAGTCGCTCTAAAAGAACTGCACCCCCGACCATTTTAACCTGAATTTTCTTTTGAAGAGATCACCATGAAAACTATTAATCGTTTCGCTTCGTTGCTGTAGTTACTACTTTGTTCGTCACCTTATTAGGGTCCCCCCCTCATTGGTTGGCACGGAGGTGGAGAATCCGGACCTGCTGACCTTGCGTGTAAGACTGGTGAGTGAGACTGCCCCCATTCCAATCTCTATCTAGATCTCAGTTTTGAAATACGGATGACTCCACCCACTAATTCTATAGCTGTCATTGTCTTGTTCTATTAAGCAAGAAGCCATTCCGTAGCGTAATAGTGGTCCTTAACAGGTGGTGCGCACATTCTCATTTCTCCATAGAACACAGGAAGCTTAAAAAGTTGTCATGTCTTGTGGCGCACACTCACTAGCAGATGGAACACGGTTCATTACATCACAACTCTCCACGAGAGGAACTGAACAGGAGAAACATTCATGCGCACACTATCAACTATTTCGAGCCTCTGCGGGCTGATGATTTTGTTATTCACGTCGCTGGACATCCGGGCCAAAGAGGATTGGCGGGCGATTGACCCAACCCATTTGAAAATGACAGCTCCTATCATAGAGAAAGACGCTGACGCCGAAGCGTTGCGGTGGGAAATCCGCGTGGAGAAGGACATTGACAAAGCGGTCGTGACCCATTACGTCTTAATCAAAATCTTCAATGACCGAGGCCGCGAATCGCAGGGCACCATTGAAATCCCGTACTACGACAAACTGAAAATCAAAGACGTAATGGCGCGTACGATCAAAGCCAATGGGCAAATCGTATATGTCAATCCGAGCGACATTTTCGACAAGCAGGTGGTGCGGGCGCGCAAATTCAAAGTCAATGTCATTTCGTTTGCGATGCCCGGCGTCGAACCCGGAGCGTTGATCGAATACAGTTGGAAAGAAGAATACAAATCCGCCGATTTCGTGCGCGTGGATTTGCAACGCGACGTGCCCGTGCAAGTGCTGAAGCTGTATCTGAAAGGCAAAAACGCATGGGGCGTCAATCAGCGCGTCCAGTATTTCAACCTACCCCCCCTGGCGTTCCAGCCAGATGACAAAGGTTATCTGACAACGACCCTGCCGAAGATTCCAGCCTTTCGCGCAGAACCGATGATGCCGGCGGAAGATTTTGTTCGTCCCTGGATGTTGGTGTACACGCAATATCCCGGTTCTTACTCGCTCTGGGAAGTGTTGGGGAAAGCTGTGTACGAGGAAACCAAAGCAAAGACGAAACTCAATGATGAATTGCGACAAAAGGCCACGGAATTGGCTGGCAAGGCGCAAACCGCAGACGAAAAATTGGCGCGGATTTATGAATTCTGCCGGACAGGGATTCGCAATCTCGATAACTCAAACGTGACCGACGCCGAAAGCAAGGC
Source organism: Acidobacteriota bacterium (assembly GCA_018268995.1). GTDB lineage: Bacteria > Acidobacteriota > Blastocatellia > RBC074 > RBC074 > JAFDVL01. The sequence continues at coordinate 7,958 of JAFDVL010000132.1, forward strand.
CAGTAAGGAAAACAAAAACGCCGCAGACACGTTGCGCAATCGAATGGGCACTGGACGCGACATCAATCTGCTCTTTATTGCGCTGGCGAATGCCGCAGGCTTTGATGCACGACAGGCATTGTTAGCAGACCGCAGCCAATATGCCTTCAATAAAAATTTCACGGGAACGTACTATATGGCCACGATGCTGGAGAGCTACAACGTTGCCATCCGAATGGAGAATCAATGGAGATTTTTTGATCCTGCTTCTACTTACGTCAGCTTTGGCATGTTACTTTGGCAGGAAGAAGGACAGGAAGCATTGATTACGGATCCGTTCCAACCGATCTTCGTGCAGACGCCGCTTTCTGCCCCAGAGAAATCTCTTATCAAACGCACTGGCACGCTCCAACTCAGCGAAGACGGCACATTGGAAGGCGCGCTGCGCCTGGAATACACCGGCCACTTGGCCGCAGAAAACAGAGACCTCGCGGCAGCGTTAACAGAGCAGAAACGTGATGAGGATTTTCTCAAGCGCATCAAAGCTCAAATTCCCAATGCGGAAGTTAGCCAGGTCAAGATTGAGAACCTGACCGACATCACGAAGCCCCTGGTGTACAGCTATCATGTCAAGGTTCCGAACTATGCGCAGCGCACCAGCAAACGCTTGATTTTTACTCCAGCGTATTTCCAAGGTGGAAATACAACGCTCTTCTCCGCCAGCACGCGGCAGCATCCGATTCTGTTCAGCTTCCCCTGGTCTGAAAAAGATGAGGTAACGATTGAATTACCGATGGGGTTTGGCCTGGATAACGCAACCGGGATCGTGCCGCTCGATGCCAACGGAATTCTTGGGTATCAGGTGAACCTGAGTGTCACGAAAGATGATCAGACATTCTATTACAAACGGGACTTCTTCTTCGGGGGCAAAGGGGTCATCGCCTTTCCAGTGTCGGCTTACCAAAACCTGAAATTGGCCTTCGATACAATTCAACAGCGCGACAATCAACAGATCACGTTAATCCAAAAAGTACTGGCTGCGAAATAAGAAGGGAGACAAAAGCCATGCTGCGACAAAGACGATTTTCATTCACCCCATCCGAGTCAACGATCTCGTTTCTGCCCAACCTGATGCTCAAATGCTGCCTGGCCTTGCTGCTACTGAGCCAAATGGGGTTCGCAGACGAAGTCCCGGCGTGGTTACGACAAGCAGCCTCTGTCAACTGTGGCCCTATCGAAAAGCACATCCCGGCGATTGTGCTGTGGGACGAGGCCAGAGTGAAGGTGGAAAGTGACGGGCGCATCAAAACGGTTCGCTACTACGCGTTACGCATCAACAACCGCGAGGGCCGTCCATTCGCGGTAGCGAGCGAAGCATACCCGGCGGAGGCGGGAAAAATGCTAGGGATCAAGGCGTGGCTCATTCGTCCGAGCGGCGCGCTCCTCAAGTATGACAAAAAAGATGTGCTGGAAGGACATGCATCACCGAATGATTTATACAACGAAGTCATGGTCAAAAGCATTTCGGCAGCGTCCGAAGCCGAGGTGGGCGATGTGTTCGGGTATGAAGTCAGTAATGAAGAGCAACCTGTGTTTTGGCAATTCGAATGGATGTTTCAGGAACGCTTTCCCACCCTGCTTTCGCGCTATGCGATTACGCTGCCGGACAAATGGAAATTGAATTCGGTCACGTTCAATCGCAGCGCCATCACGCCGATCCTGACAGGAAACACCTATACGTGGGAATTGCGCGATCTTCCGGCGATTGAGCCGGAACCGAATAGCCCGCCCTTGAGTGCGCTTGCGCCACGCCTTGGCATTAGCGTCTTTCCGTCCTCTGAGGCCAAAGGCAACAATAGCCCAAGCTTCGCCAATTGGGCCGAGGTATCGCAGTGGTTGCACAGCTTGAGCGAGGCTCAAGCTGTGCCTAATGATGCGTTGGCGGCGAAAGCACGGGATTTGACAGCCTTCGCGAAAACCGAGTGGGAGCGAATTCAGGCGATCAGCCGCTATGTGCAAGGGATTCGATACGTCTCAATCCAGACGGGACTGGGACGCGGCGGTGGCTATCGTCCGCATTTAGCGACCGAGGTCTTTGCGAAAGGCTATGGCGACTGCAAAGACAAGGCCAATTTGATGCGCGCGATGCTCAAAGCCGTAGGAATTGCTTCGCACCTGGTTTCCGTTTATTCGGGTGATGCAACTTTTGTGCGTGCCGAATGGCCTACGCCACAACAATTCAACCATTGCATTATCGCAATCAGCGTCAGCGACAACCTACAGGCGACTTCCCTGATCAACCACGCCAGGCTGGGGCGATTGTTGATCTTTGATCCAACTGATTCCTATACACCTGTGGGGGAATTGCCGGAAGATGAACAGGACAGCCTAGCCCTGATCGTGGCGAATGAAGCGGGAACCTTAGAACGAATGCCTGTCGCGCCAACTTCCGCCAATCGCGTGGAGCGAAGAATCGAAGTAACGCTTTCGGCAGAAGGAACACTCACTGCCAAAGTGTGGGAAACGTCCTATCAACAATCCGCCGTGCAGAAAATCGCTCTGTACCAAAGCCTTTCTCGGACGGAATATCAGCAAACGCTGGAAGCGATGATTAGTCAAAAGATGACGGGTGCGAAAGTCTCGAACATCAAGGCGCAGGAACAAAAAGATGGGAGCTTTTGTCTGGAACTGGAACTGCTGGCCGACAACTATGCCCAAAATTCGCGGGGCAATCTCTTGATTTTCAAACCCCTTTTCTGGGGACTGCTGACGGCGGGTTCCGCGACCACGGCAGCGCGCCAGCAACCGTTCTTGCTCGCAGCAAAATCCTTCACAGAAACCATTGCGATCAAGCTGCCACTGGGATTTGCTGTAGACGAGTTGTTGGAGAGCAAAATAGTTGAGGCCCCATTCGGAAAATATTCGGTAACCGCAGCAGTGAAAGACGGACGACTATTCGTAACGCGGGAATTCACGTTGCAGAAAGCGAGCATTCCGGCGTACCAAGATCAGGAAGTGACAAAGTTCTTTTCCCAAATCCAAGTGCTTGAACAGACACCCGTTGTTTTAGTCAAACCCTAAGTGTTGATCCCGCATCTTTTGGCGGTGACCTGAACGATTTGTCGGCTCGCCATTAAGTCGCTTGGCACGGTAATGCCCACTTTCAAGGATGGATGGGCATATCTTGGTAGCAAATTAGAGTACGCTTGCTGTATTTGAAAACCGCCCTACGGTAAACAGCCTGCCGTTTACGTCTGTAGCCAAAGGAAGCGAGTTGGAAAACGTCGTGGCAAAGGGCGACCCCGAAAGCGCTGTCAAGCCTCCGGTTGCCGCATTGACACTAAACCCGAGAATTTGCGAGTCTGCGCCCCACCCCTCGTAAAAGTAGCTCCCATCCTGACTGAACAAAATAGCTCGACCATTGCCAGCGGCGTAAGGACTGCCAGGAGCGGGCGTGGCCGTTGATGCCGTGAGGTGAAAGCTTACCACTTTTCCAGGATTGGCATTGTCGGTCACGACCAAAGGGGAACCGCTGGGATGTACCACAATCGAATAGTAGAACGCCCTTGGCCTGTTTCGACCTCGACGTAATAGCGCAGGACGACAACACGGGCTGCTACTGGAACCGTTGCTGGCTGTCCCGGCTTGACCTGTGCTGTCGTCCGCAAACGATAAGCAAACCACGCACCAAACAAGAGTACTCCCATCCCTAAAAGTAACCCGATGACCCAAATCTGGTGCGGACGCGGAGGGGGAAGAGGCGCAGTGGCTGTGGGCGGGGCGGGAGACACAAGAGAAGACACACGCAAGGTGTCCGGCTGCGTCGTTTGCGGTAAAGGGTCAATCAAAGTCGGCGGCAAGGACAGATCAGCAATCGGAGGATCAAATCCACGTCCTTCCGTCGGGGGAAGCGCAAATTCTGAAGCAGGAGCAGAATCTATCGGACTCGTGGGGCCTTCCGTTGCGACAGTGCGCGAATGATGTCGTGCCGTTTGCAGCAACTTCTTCATCGCAGCAGCAGAGGAAGGCCGTTGTTCCGAGCGCGGCGACATCGCTTGCCAAAGCACGGCAGCAATGGCCGTCGGCACTTGCGGATTCAAGGCTTGAACAGGTCGAAGCGGATCAATGTTCCCACGCAGCAACGCCGTAGCGCGCGTCGTCGCTTTTGGTGGCATCCGACCGGTCAACAGATGATACAAAGTGGCAGCTAACGAATACAAATCGCTGCGCGCCTCCGTGCCACTGCCATCAATCTGTTCCAACGGCGCATAGCCGGGCGTTAAACCGTGCAGGCTCGGATTGGCCTGCGACATTTCTGCCGTCGCGCCTTTGGCTAATCCAAAATCCAGGAGGATGATTTCGTCGCGCGGCGTCAGCTTCAGATTTTGCGGCTTAATGTCGCGGTGAATAATCGGCGGAGGGTGTGAGTGCAAATAATCCAGCGCCTCCAGCAACTGCTCGGCCCAGTCTAAAACCCGCGCAACAGGAAATGGCCCGTGTCCGTGTAAATCGCGTTTGCTCAACTGTTCCCCTAAATCCTTCCCCAGAATGTATTGCATCACGAGAAACTGTCCCTCGCCCTCGCTGAAATAATCCATCACAACGGGCAAAGCGGCGTGTCGTAGCTGGTTGAGCGGCGTGTCGTAGCTGGTTGAGAAGTTGCGCTTCGTAGGCAAAGGCTTGACGATATTGATCCGTCGTCAACAAGGTTTCTTTCACGATGACGGTGCTGCCCAATCGTTGATCTTTGGCAAGATAGACCGCTCCCATGCTACCACGTCCGAGCAAACGGAGAATGACATAGCGGTGTTGCAAGACAGTATCTGGCGTTAACATGCGCGGCGCTTTCTCGGTTCCGCAAACCAATCGTTCGATTCAATAGGTTTGCCGAGCGGGCTTAATGGATTGAACTTACAATTCGACTCTTAGTAATGCGGAAAGAAATTGGCGTCAAGAAATGAGAACGTTCCCGCCATCAAGCTTCTCGTAAGCAATTTACTCCCGCCGAACGAATCATCGGAGGAACGCTCTTTTTGCGCCTCAATCTGTGCTTTGTTTATGGTTGATGACAAAGATGGAGCGCGGCGCACCGGCATCGTCTCGCACCAGCATCCAGTGACAACGGGCGAAGATTTCCTTCCCTTCTTTGGTGAACTGGCGTAATTCAGCGTTCCAGGAACCGTGATCGCGCGTCACACGCGTCGCCTCAACAAATGCGGCAGCATCGTGTGGATAGAGTAACTCACGGATGTTGCGCCCTAACGCTTCTTTCGCCGCCCAGCCATACATCCGTTCCGCGCCTTTGTTCCAGAAGATCACCCGGTCACTGAGGTCACGAATCAACACCGCATCCTGCACGTGATTCAGCAACGTCGCGAGTTCGCGCAATTGCGCCAGCGCCCAGCGTTGCTCGGTAGCATTGGCAATGCTGTCCACAGGTTCTGTCGTGTAAGCGCGCTGCTGGCGGCAGGTTACCAAGCCACGATCCAGCGTTTCCTGTAATTCATGCAGATGGACGGGCTTTTCCAGGAAGGCATACGCTCCTCGGCTCAAGGCGGTGATGCGGTCTTCCACAGACAGATTCGCGGAGGACACAATGACCAGCAAATGGGGCTGCCGTTGTTTGAGTTGCACCAATAAATCCAGCCCGGAACCATCCGGTAACTCAATGTCCAAAAGCGCAGCCTGTGGCTGTTCCACCGTGAAGAGGTTGAGCGCCTCGGCGATTGTACTGGCTTCCAATGGCACATGCCCCCAACTTCGCAGTGCCTCTGCAAACACAAAACGAATCAGTGGTTCATCATCTACCACCAGGATTTTCTCTACATAGTCGTTCTGCATAAGTCCTCTCACTTTTTCAAGCAACGCATTTGAGTGGGGATTTTCTTGATGAGCCAATCCCTACAGCTACGCCTTGCGCCTTCACAAGCAAGGATTGTACCAGTGCGTTATCGGGATATATTTGCGGAAATCTCCCCACGTGCTTACCAATCGCTGCGGCGCACGCCTTACAGCCCCGCCGAATACTATCAACGGGCGCTTGCCTGCTTGCAGCGCGTTGGGCCAGCGAGTCCGTCTCGCCTCAATACAATCTCGGCAGGCGTGTCACCGCGTTTCTGCGCATCGTCTTCCGACTCGGTCTGCCTGACCGCGAGCGTCGAAAATTCTGGGGCTTCCTCGTTCACGCCGTAACTGCACATCCCCGGCAGTTCGCCGAAGCGATGAAACTGGCGGCAAGGGGATACCACTTTCGCAAGCTTACAGAAGCATTATGAGGTTAGACCTGAGCCAAGACAATTCAGATCAGTCCCGCGTGTTCGGCGCGGCGAATCGCTTCCAGCCGCGTATGCGCATTGAGCTTGGTGAGGATGTGTTGGATGTGATTGTTCACAGTCGTGCGGCTGATGTGTAGTTGTTGGGCGATCTCTTCAGTGGTTGCGCCTTTCGCCAGCAGTTTCAAGGTTTCCAATTCCCGGTCGGTCAACTCGACTTCGCGCGCCGATGAGCGGGTCGTAGCAATCAAGGCATGGACTTCTTCGGGCGGCAGTTTGGCTTCATTGACGATGAAATCGCGGACGAGCAATTCCAATCGTTTGCGCACGTCAATGCCGCGAACGATGTGCAGCGCATAGGGCCCAGCGGTGTTGGCAACGTGCGCGCGCAACGTGGAAACGTTACACCATTGCGGGCCGTGCGGGGTGGCGACTTGCAGATCGAAATTGTTCACGGGATGGCGGCATCGTGTAGATCGCAATACGGTACAGTCCGCCGAGCAAACGGGGCCGCATTCATCCAGGCCTTGCAAAATCTCACCGCACCGCTGCCCAATCGCGGCGGCGGACGAAAGGCTAAACAACCGTTCCGCGCCCGCATTCCAAGCCACGATCAAGCCGGTATTATCCACCGCGAACGCGGCGTCGGCGGTGCTTTCCACCATCGCGTGCAGTTCCCGCAATAGCATGTGAACTTCTCCCTTCAGAAAAACGATGTGGCGAAATTATTGCCCGACTTGGTGCGGAAAGTAAATCCGATGCAAGCAGCAGGCTGTAGCGTGAACGCTGCACCTGAATTCAAGGTGGTTTCTGTGCTCCTTGTGATAAGGGCGTTTCTTTTAAGACAGGATAGTTTTGTTACCCCAGCCATTGTCAGGTAACGAGGTGCCAAGCCACTTCCCCATAAAGCCTATGAAAGCCGTAGACAACCAAATCCATGATTATGGAGGGTCAATCGCGCCGATAAGAACTGAGGAGATAATTTATGACATCCGCAGCGGAGTAACTGGTCTTGCCCTGACGCAGGAACTGACCAACATTCACAAGGTCATCACCGCTCGTGACCAGCGGTTGCTCAACGTAACCATTCTTCCGATGCTGAGGAAATCCCGCTGTAGCTGCCAGGTTATTGCACAAGCAAGTTCTGCCGACAGTCTCTTCGATTTGCCCGCCCTTTCGCACATAGTCATCCACGGGTTCCGCCGGACAACGATAGCCCAGCCTGCCGTCAGTACGTTTATACAAATTGCGCAGGCCGCCGAAATCGCAGATGCGAGGACGCGCTTCATACACGGCTTGCTCTGACATCGTGCCTTCGAGTTGTGCCACTTTGAAAGGAAAGCCAGTGGGGGATACGACCGGACTGGTGATAACTGTTGCTACTCCGTCCATCACCTTGCGGAGCAGCCTCTTTTTCAGCCCCGGTTCCAGCGCGGACTCGTCACACAGAGAAAAGGCCGTGCCTACTTGAATCCCCGTCGCTCCGGCTTCCAAGGCTTGCTGCAACTGACGAGGATGACCGTATCCACCTGCCAGCCAGAAAGGCAAGCCCAGGTGTTTGATCTTCTCTAAATTCACTTCATCTTTCTCGCCATAAATCGGCTCGCCCTTGTCATTCAATTTCATCTCCCCGCGCGGCGGAGCATTGTGTCCGCCTGCGGTCGGGCCTTCGATCACGAAGCCGTCCACACTGCCTTCGCTGCGTTTGAGCAACGCTTGCGCCAACACGACGGAAGAAATGATGGGCAGGAAGCGGGGGCGACGAAGCTGCTTCGTTAGTTGCGCGATGCCGGGGAAAATCTGCTCCGGGTCGAAGCTGATTCGATAATCGTCGTCTTTCCCTGCGCCAATGACATTGAGGCGATAGGTGGTCGGCTCGTGCCTGGCCAACTTGTCGAGGATTCCGGCAACCTGCGTCGGAATGCCCGCGCCCATCAGGACGAAATCTACTCCGGCGAGCATTGCACCGTAGAGTGACGCCAAGCTGGGCAACTGGATTTTTTCGAGCAGATTCAGTCCAACCAGTCCCGTATGATTTTCCTTTGCCAGCCAGACCTCAACAAAGTTAGCGATGACGGTAAGTTGATCCAGCAGCCGAGGCGGGCGAATACTATACGCGGGCGGCGTTTTGTACGGCTCGTTCGGCGCTTTCCCATTGGGGACGTAATAACGACCCAACAGATTCTGTACCGGCTCCAGAAGGGGGAAATGGCTCATCGCCCGCCGGATGTGTCCGGTCAGGTCGCCATCCATCAAGCGACTTACCAAGACCCGATTCAGTCCAGTTCCTGAGACGACACCCAACTGGCCTTGTTGCGAAACCGCCTGGGCCAGCCGCCAGTCTGAGATTGCAACCCCCATTCCACCTTGAATAATTATTGGCAAATTCATGATTCGGCTCCTGTGTAAAGGTAACGCGTCAGCCGCTTTCCTCAGTCAGCTTGGCGCGGCACTTCAGCCGCATCCTATGCCAGATCCGCCGCCCTCGTTGTAATACTTCTGTCACGAATGTGGGTTGTAGAGATCAAGGCAAATGACCTGCCGATCACATCTGATCATTTTCATCAGAAAAATGATGTGTTCCGATTATTGTCATCCATTTGCCGATGGTAAATATTGCTTGCGGACAAACAAGTCCGTCAGGAGGCTAAGGTGAGATGATCTTCTCCAAAGTCATCGTTTATTAGTCTAGGTCAATTAATCAAGTAATAATGTGTATTTGGTCAATTATCTAGGGAAGTCAGGGGCATCCGCAAAATAGAGATACGAAGCCACTTATCCAATAAAACTTAATACTGCAATGAACTCCAACAAGCACCACGCGGGCGACTGGATGGAGCTACTTCGTTATCACTAATCCGCATTGTTATGATGGAAATGCCTTATATCAAAATGCTCAATCGAAATGAGGAGAAACTATGAGAACAAGAGTGGTCTTCGTTGTTATTTTCTGTCTAGCCGTTTCAACGCTTGCCCGGCCCTGCTTCGGGCAGTCAGATGAAAAACTGATGGAGCAATTAACGCAGTTGATGGCAAAACTGAGTTCGAGCAATGACCCTTGCCCCTACGTGGCAGATATGCGCCAACTGCTAAACAAAGCTGCTGGATCAGAAGCTGCCAAAGCTGACCCTGAAACCTACAAGATGATAAAAATCTCTGTTGATGAGGTATTGAAGCAATTGGACAAGGATTGTCCACCTAGTTACTCGAAAGGCAGCGGTTCATCGTCCAATTCATCTGAAAAGGGGCAGTCAACTTCCGATACTAACATTGGCGAAGTTCGGTCTCCTAGTGCTACGGTGAATGGAGATTGGCGCGGAGCCGAAAACCAGAGCGAAAGTAATTCTAATGCCAATGAAGCCGCTACAGCCACTTTTAAGAATTCGGAGCAGCAATACGATACATTGAAAGTACGCTGGAACCCGCCACAACGCTACATAAAGGTTAGCGATACTTTTCTTAGCAATTTTGAGCTGCTTGATGGCAATCGCAAGCAAATAGGCTGGATAACCGCTACACTTTCGGCAACTCAGTACGACAGCAATGGATTGAGCAAAGACGGAAGGATTCTGGTAACTTACACTAACTTTACGGATTCTTGCACAATTTGGTTTAATTGGTATCTAGTAAATCCAAACAGCGGTGTTCCTGCAGCGGCAGGTGATCTTGGAGCCGGTACGAAAGTGGGACCGAGAGGATCTTTTCGTGGTCATAAAAATGTCACCTTCTATCGAAGTCAAGCATACATCTTCGAACCGGAGAAATCCACTTTAGTAGAATGTAAACAAGGAAAATCCGCTTCTCAGTAGCCTCTACAAAACACCGCTGGACAGGCACAATGGTGATAGGGGATGGTTAATTCAGTATTGAAGAAGTTTAGCTTTATGGATACTTGAATTGAACATTTTCCAGGCCGACTTTACAATACGAGTAGCGCGCAGTAGCACAAGGAAGAACTTATCAAGGAGACGGTATGATGAATTAGT
>JAFDVL010000133.1 GCA_018268995.1 Acidobacteriota bacterium
AATCGGCGCGATGTCTTTGCTGAAGGTGACTTCTTTCGCCACTTTGGCGCTGGTGATTTGTTGTGAGACAAAGAAGGCGGAAACCATGACCGCCGCAAAAAGGATCAGAGTGAAACTACGCTTCATGCTTTAACCTCTCCACAAGTGAACTGTTAGGGGATCAGTGAATGATCATTCCGGTCGAAACACCGTTTTACGACCAAACGAAAAATTTGGTTGCATTGAAAATCAAATTTTCAAATTACCGACGAATCGCTTCCCAGCAACAAGCTTCTGCTTGATCAATCATTTCCTGCGTTAGTTGAAAACATCCGGCGCGGCTGGCTTTGACCAGGCCAACATACGCGCCCACAACCAGTGCGCCGAGCATTTCCGGCGGCAAATTCTTGACGATTTGTTGGCGCAGACAATGCTGGAAAAAGCTGACCAGTGCATTGTGCCCGCGTTCTTCCATGGCCCGGCTTTCCTCGTCCAAATAAGGTGCGTGAAAATGCAACTCAAGGAAACCAAACGCGATAGGGAATTCTGCCGCAAATTCGACCAGGCGATTCCAATAAATGCGAAACTGCTCGCGTAAAGGCGTTTCCTCCGGGACATCTTTCAGAATGGTTGTGATCTGAAAATTCTTCCAATCCCGGTAGAGCGTGTTGACCAACGCTTCTTTGCTTTCAAAATAGCGATAAATGGTTCCTGCTCCCACCCCGGCGAGTTCCGCCACTGAGGGCATTGCTGTCCCATGAAACCCACGTTCTGTGAACAATCGGAGCGCAGCATTCAGAATAGCTTCCCGCTTCCCAGCCGTCTCAGTGCCTTCGTAAAGTCGTGCTACTTTCGTCATGTAGTGATTCGTCAGTCGTTTTCTCAGGAATTCCGCTTTCCTTTTTATGCTCCAGGAAGAATGCGGAATGAACGTTCATTCTTTACCTTGAAGTCTGAACGCTGTCAAGAATTACTTTTTCATTTTTATGGAATTCTGTGTCGTGGTGGTGAAAAAGAGGACTGCGTCACGAATAAACCCGAATTTTCACGAAGGGGAAGGCCAATAATACACCGCAAAAGTAATTCGGGTTTATTCGTGTCTGAATCTGACGAACCTGAATTGTACTTAAGCGACAGCGCGGGACTGACGCATAAACTCTTGCAGCTTCTTCATGTCTTTCGTGATCGTCCGCGACCCCGCAAAGAGCACAATTGCCAGCACCAGCGATACCAGTGGCACGATATAGAATGCGTTATGCAATCCTTCGGCGCGAAACACCTCGGTTAAGGTTGAAGCACCTGCCGCCCGCATGGCGCTTTTCGCGTAATAGTCACTGAGCATTCCCAGCATCGAAGTCCCGAATGCGCCACCGAGTACATACATCGCGAAAAAGTACAGCGCCATCGCGGTGCCGCGTAGGTTTGGTTCGACGATGTCTTGTACTGCCGGATAAACCGTCACGTAATACACATAAATCAGCATCCAGCCCACGCCCATCAGCGCGATAAAGCCTCTGATGGCACCTTTGGGCTGGGCGATTGCCAGATACACACACGGCGTAGATACCAGAAGCGCCAGGGCTGAAATGATCATTCTTCCATCAGGCCGCCAACGTCGTGCCCAGTCGGCCATAATTCCGCCACCCAGCAGTCCGACCACGCCGACTAATCCCAGCGTAAAGGCTGCAACCGTGTTGGCCTCGCTCAAATCAAGTCCGTGGTATCGGCCCAGATAGGCAGGCGTGAACGCATTAACTGCGTAGGCATTAAAATTGTGCAGCGCTCCTGAAATCGCAATCCACCACATCGTCGGAATGCTGAGCACGCGTAGATAAGGATAGAAAAACGATTGCCCTGAATGGTTAACTTCGATCTTATGCTCCTCTGCTGCGCCGCGTTCCGGCTCAACGATTCGGAGCGCAAGCACGGCCAGGAGCAGCCCCGGAATCGTGGCAATGAAAAACGTCATTTTCCAGCCATAGGCTTTGGCAATACGACCGCTCAAATAATTACTGAGAAAAATGCCAATAGGCAGTCCCAACATGAAAATTGAAATCGCGCGCGCTCGGCGATTTACCGGATACATGTCCCCGATCAGAGAATTTGCCGCCGGGGAACAACTTGCTTCGCCAATTCCTACGCCCATCCGGGCAGCAAATAATGTCCAGTAATTCCAGGCCATCCCGGAAGCGGCAGTGAATACACTCCAGACGCCCACACCCAGACTCAGGATTTTTGTGCGCGCACCTTGATCTGCCCATCGTCCCAGTGGCACGCCAACGAACGCATAGATTAAGGTAAAAGCTGTGCCTAACCATCCCATCGCCGTATCGCTCAGACCCCATTCTTTGCGGATCGGTTCCGTGACAGCGGCAAGGATTTGACGATCAAAAAAATTCATCGTGTTGATAAGGAACAGGATCACGAGCGCATAAGTTGCGCGCTTTTGGATGGACATGGGGTGTAGTTTCCTTGTTATTTGTTCGAAGTTTTACTGCGTTATGTGAATTGAATGCGGTGTAGTAGTAACGCAGCTTCGTGCAAATGTGCAAGGCCACATCTGAAAAATTATTCAAAGCATGGCGCATGGGGCCCTGCAGAAGCCCGCACGCAGTAAGGGCGTCACAACGTGCCCTCGCCTAGTGCTTACTGCGTGCGGGCTTCTGCACCCGAAAAAAAAGATCAGGTACCTTTCGTCCGCCTCGTGTCCTTTGTCATTCATCAGTTTATGCTGTGTAATGAGCAATTCCGAAAACGAATTTGTATCTACCAAAGACCATACGAAGGACAATATGCCCATCACAGAAATCGAAAATCTCACGCATCTCCGCGCACTCGTCGGCAAAGAAATCGGTGTCTCCGATTGGTTTGAGATTACGCAGGAACGCATCAATCAATTTGCCGATGCTACGCTTGATCATCAATGGATTCACATCAACGAAGAACGTGCGAAAACCGAATCGCCGTTTGGCACGACCATCGCGCACGGCTTTCTGACACTGTCGCTGCTGCCGCATCTGATCCAGCAAACGATCAAATACAAAACGCCGCCGAAGATGGGCGTGAATTACGGTTTGAATCGGCTCCGGTTTACTTCGCCCGTTCCGGCGGGCTCGAACATCCGCGCACGCGTCACGTTGCAGTCCATCGAAGAAATCTCCGGCGGTGTGCAAGTGACCTGGAACGTCATGGTTGAGCGGGAGGGGGCAGAAAAGCCCTGTCTGGTTGCCGAGTGGCTGGGCCGTAGTTACGAATGATTTTTGCCTGTCAGAAAGGCCGCATAATAATCAGCCAGAAAGCGCAGTGCGAAAGCCGTCGAAACGTCGCGCACAATCAATCGCACAGAACGATCTGGTTGCGAGTTCTGCTTGCTTTCAAAAAATGCCCCAGCCAGATTCTTGTCAGGGTGATTCGCCGCGAATTGGTTTTTCAACGTCCAATCCAGGGATAATTCAATATTGTTTTTGAATTCCTGATAGCCCAGTTGATACAGCCGCAACCACAAAATTCCAGCGAAGGAAATGGCTGACCCGACGATTGAATCTTCACGTGATTTTCCATCTGTGAAATTGGTGGAATACATGATCCCATTTTTCTTTTGCAACTTTTGCGTCGCGCGCGCTGTTTTCAATGCGGCTTCAAGATAAGCCGGGTTTTTGGTTAGTTCATACCCCTCCAACAAAGATTCTGCATTCCAAAGATTGAAACGCGGGTGAATCTTGCCCGTCTTCGGATCATTTGGATCGAAATCCATCCAGAAGCCATTTTCGTGTTGTCGCTTCACTAACCCATCACACAAATTCAGGAAGACTTTTTTGTAACGTTCATCCTTCGTGTGAACATACATATCCTTGAATAAATAGCCTTCGTTGTTGGGGCGGGCGACATCAAACAACGTAATTTGAGGGCCAGTGTTGCGGGAACTAAACGGGCTTTTATCCTTCATCACCGCACCCGTTTCAGGGTTCACGCCGTCATAAATCAGCGCCTCATTTTCCAGGTACATATGTTTCAGAATCCAATCACCGCTGCGTGTGGCACAATCGGCGTATTTTTTATCACCCGTGACGCGACTGAGTCGAAATAACCCCGGCGTTCCATCTGTGATGGTTGCCGTCACAATAATATTGCCAACGTGATCGCCGTGAATCGCGCGCAACATTCCTTTCAACTGCGGATGATCTTTATACTCCAGACTGATCCACCAATCGCCCGCTTTACGTGCCGCAGTCAGAAATGATTTCTCGCCTGTAACCTCGTATGCCGCTATCAGCCCGTTGATGATCTGTCCTGTATGCCAGGGCGATTCGTACTCATACCACTGGCTGCGCACAATGTCATAATCACCCTGTGCTCGCCCCTGTTTATCCAGAATTTGTGTAGCTGCGTTTTTGCCGCCTGCTTTTAATGCCGCGACAATTTGTTTCTTGGAATCCGTCTGTGCCAACGCTGTGCCGGAGAGCAGAAGGGGAAGCACCACGAGAAGGGAAATCTTTTTCAAGACTTTTGAGCGCATAACGATTGATTCACTACTATTCGAGACTTATTTGCTGCCTGATGATTGTGTGTCTGCCAGGTTTTGATCTTTGGATTTTGTGATCGTGTATTGATACAGCTCGCTCAAATCTGTTCCGATGAATTTTACGACGATTTTCTCTGTGGTGACTTCGAGCGTTGCAAAACCATAGGAACTTTTCGCGAATAATGAACGGTCATCTTTGGGTGTAATGTCGCGGATCTTGGCACCGCCGCCACCGTTGATGAAGAAATGAACGCCGCCTTCCGTTTTCAGATGTTGCAGGTCGTGGTCGTGACCCGCAAGGTAAATATCTGCTCGTCCTTTTAGAACAGGTAAAAGCCTGGCTTTCAAATCATTGCTGTCGCCGTGTTGGCCGGCAGAATAAACCGGATGATGCCCGTACACGATTTTCCACCGAGCTGTGCTATTTGCCAGACTTTCTCGCAGCCATTGCAATTGCAATTCGGAAACCTCATTTGTATCGAGCGCAAAAAATTGCAGGGGGCCGCAAATATACGAGTAATACGGCGCGGGCAGCGTCCAGCTTTTACTTTGTTGTGCAAACAGCAGCTCAGAAATCGGACTGTCCGGGCTGCCCCAATCGTGGTTCCCGTAGCTGACGTAAAATTTGAGTTTCAGCGGATCGTACAAATCGCTCCACAACGTTTTCCATCGTGGATCAGACGGACTGAACATGCCGGTTGGATAAAAGTTGTCACCCAATGTCAGGCCAAAGTCGAAAGTGCCTTTTCGATGCGTTTTCAGCATCGCCGCCGCCACCTGTTTTTGCGGTTCGCCAGCGATTTGTTTATTTGCATCGTCGCCGTAGCCGAAATCGCCGAGCGTCACAACGCGGACAGTTTTGCCTTTGGGTTTAAGCGTGAAAACTGGTGGCGGCACGCGCATAAATGCGGGCAACATCGTGCCATTGACCAGCGAAATCCATCGCTCCTGTTCCTGCGCCAACTTCTTCCATTCGGCTTCATTCCCCGTCTGTTTGGCGAGTTCAAGCCGTTGCTTGAGGGATTGTCTGATTTCATTCATTCGTTGCAATCGCAATTTATTCAGTGCCAATAACGCATTCTCAACATCGGGATCAGAGGCCGCGTGTCGTTGCAGCGCTTGTTGAATCGCGGGTGCGGTGCGATTGCCAAGCCGATTGAGAATTGCGCGGCGAACTGGAGCGGCAGAATCGCTGCTCAGTAGCGCGAGGCAGAAGTCATTAGCCGCTTCCTGTCTGGCCAGCTCATCAACTAATGCGGTGCGTTTTTTCTCGTCCACTTCACTGAGGATAGCCTGCCCTTTTTCTCGCAGGTTTACGGGAAGCTTGCTGACAAGATCATTTTGTTGTGCCGTTGCGATGAGGGAAAGACAGAGAAGAAAGAGGGAAGTGAAAACAAGGTGAGCTGATTTGAACTTCATAATTGTTGGGCCATTCATTCTATGAAAATCCGCGTGCGGGAAACTCCGGGCTGCGTTGCAACCAGTTCTCCGCCGGATAATGAGATTTACCTTCGATCAGGTGCAGCGTGTATGCGTGTCGAGATTGCGAGGAAAGATTCGCATGACTCCGATGCGGAAGCAATCCGTGCAAAACGATCAACGTACCTTGCTTCACTTCTAACGGCACCGCGCGTTCATCCGACCACGGCGTTTCATCGTAGGTCTCGAATCGCGTCGTCCCTTCCGGCGTCCGAAACAATTTGGATTTTAAGCCGGATTTATGTCCACCGGGCAATGCCCACAGACAACCATTTTTCAGTGTTGCATCTTCAATCGCGATCCAGAATCCGGTCACACTTTGAGGTTCGGTATACAGAAACGTCCCGTCCTGATGAAACACGACTTCGCCGCCGATGTGCGGTTGTTTGAAAATGTACATGGATTGTAAGAGCAATGGATGTTTGTACCCAAGATCATCGGCTAGTGCTGCCAGTTCCGGCGTCCGCGAAAATTGATTGAAGACCGGATCGAGATCGTGCATTGCGTGCCCGATTTTATTGATGGAAAGTTCTTTGCTCTGCCGCAGTTCACCGTCGGAATTGAACGCATCTTCTTCAAAAAAGAACCGCACCTGATCGCCTGAGGTCAGAAAATAATCGTTGTGCGTTTTGCCGGGATTGCGCGTTGAGAAAATGGCTTTGACTTCAGTTGGATCGAAGTCCGCGATCATCGTTGCGACGTGGGCTTTTAACTGGTCACAGGCTGCCGGGCTGACGAAATTTTCCAGCACCAGAAAGCCATCGCGTTCATATGCGGTCAGTTGATTTGGAGTAAGGATTTTCACTTCGCTTCTTCCAGTTTGCCTTCAAATTTCTCATCGAATAAGCCAGTGCGTTCTTTCGCTTGTATGCTGACGGTTTTCTCCGTGAACGTCAGCCGAAATGTGTAGCTGTTCAAATTCGCAATCTCGTCGTATTCCAGCACAAATGTCTGCTCGTCTTCCCATTTTCCACGCAAGCCGACAGACAACCCGTAGCGTCCATTCGGCGATAGCCGCAACACGCCATCTAATCCGATGGGGCGTACCTCGCGGACTTTTTCCATCCGGTTCATATTGCCGTTTTCAATGAAAGAAAACCGAGCGGTTGGATCACCTGTGGTCGGAAAGTTGAGCGTTAATGCTTGCAGTCCCGTCCAGTTTGGTTGCAGCACAAATGTTTTCCCGGAAATCGCTTTGGCCATTGCAGGCAAGGGTGAAATCGCTGTTGGCGTATTTGCTTTGCCCGCATTCGCAATCGCTTCTTTAAGCTTAGCTTCAGCGGTTGGATTGGCGGGCAACGGGCCATCAGATTTTATGGCTGGCAAAAGCTGCTTCATCACTTCGCCTGTATTAAAGCCGCCGCCATTGAAAACGATCACCGTGTTTTTTGACGGGATGACGCTGATCTGTTGGCCGCCGCGTCCAGATGCTTCAAACGGAATCTGATTGCCAGTCGGATTGACCCACCAGCCAAATCCATAGTCACGCGGATTCCCGGTTTTGATGTGCGAACGCGTGGCATTGGCGACCCATTCAGAATTGATCACCCGGTGGTTATCCCACGTGCCCTGATTCATCATCAACACGCCAATTCGCGCCATGTCGCGTGGCAACAAATGTAAATTGCCAAAGCCGTGATTGATGATTTGCGGATCAACCGGCCAGATCGCCTGCTTGATGCCGATTGGCTCAAACAATAAACGCTTGGCAAAGTCTTCCGCCTTCATCCCGGTGGCTTGGGTGATGATCGCCGAGAGCAAATGCATTCCACCGCTGCAATACACAAAGTTGCTGCCCGGCTCGGCCACCATCGGCAGGTCGAGCATGTGCTGCACATTGTTGGGTTGATTCAGCATTTCCCAGAGCGTTGGTTCGCCGCCTTTCGAGATGCAGTTCAAACCCGAAGACATGGTTAGCAAATGTTCCAGCGTAATTTTTTCTTTGCGGGAATCTTTGTTGACAATCTTGTTCTTTGAAAAAAAGGAAAGCGCCTTTTGCTCTACCGATTTGATCTTCTTGGCCTCAATCGCCAGCCCAATCAGCGTAGAGGTAATGCTTTTTGTCACTGAAGCCAGGTCGTGCGGGGCTTTGCCGTCGTACGGGAAAAAATATGCCTCGGCTACGATGTAGTTGTTGCGCACGACCAGCAGACTGTGAATGTTGATGCCTTGTTGCCGCGCGGTGTTGATGGCATCCGCGATCAGGCCAGAATCAATGCCTTGCGATTCAGGCGTTGCCATGCGCCAGCCGTTGGTCGGCCAATTGGCTTGCGGAAGCTGTGCGAGACAGGAACTGTAGGCTAGTTGCAAGAGGGCGAGCACGACTAGCACGCGGCAAAGTAAATACAAGCGATACTCCTTTCGAGTTCGGCGGTGTTGGTTTTCCTACTTCCTAACTTTCGTTGGCGGCATAGTAGGAAATTCGCAGCGCGCGTGCAACCCTGCCAGCACCCAGATCGGGGCTACTCTTGCGTGGCAAGTTTGACCTTCTGCCCGTTCCGCGCCGTCCGCCATAAGGAAAATCCTTCTTTGACGAGCTGGAAGATCGTGCGCCGATTTTGCCAGATGACTTTGGTCCACGCGCGTTTCCCCATCTGCGGAAAATAAATGCCGCGAAAGCAGAGTCGAGCGATCAAATGCCCAATGCGATACCCAATCGGTGCATCGCTGATGGACGCCAGCGCGCTCGCGTTGCGCTCCGGGCTGTAGGACGAACTCCAGCCGTGATTGACTTCAACCTGCGCTTCGGGAATCGTCATTTTGAGCGGTGTGTGCGCCATTTGGAACGGCGCAAAATCCATCCAGTGTTTAGGGCGCGTCAGGCGTCCGGCTTTTTCCAGGCGATCATAGAGCGGCGTCGAGGGAAACGGCGTCAGTTGCCCGAAGACCGGCAAGCCCGGCGGCCAACTGCGAACTTGTTCCAACGTCCGTTCGGCTACGCCTGGCGTGTCGTTGTCCATCCCGAAGATGAACGACGTGATGGCATAGACGTTGCGCTGCGCCAGCCGATTCAGCACTGCTGTATATTCGCCCGGTTTGTTGAAGCCTTTGTTCACATCGGCCAGATTCACGGGATCAATGGATTCCATCCCGATGAACACCCACTTGCCGCCGGATTCGGCGATCAAGTCCACCAGTTCTTCATCGCGCAGCAGGTTGGCGCTGATTTGTGCGACCCAATTGACCTGAGCGTTGGCCGCGATAATGTCGCGCAGCAGCGATTTGGTGCGCTTGATGTTGATGGCCAGATTGTCGTCAATGAAAAAGACCGCGACCTGCCCCTTTTCACGGCGTGCGCGTTCTTTCAGGCGCAGCAATTCGTCTACGACGCTTTCATTCGTGCGAAAGCGTATCGAGTCGCCAAAGAATCCCGTGACAGTGCAAAACTCGCAGCCATACGGACAGCCGCGTCCCGTTTCCAGCGGCACCAGATGAAACGATTCCCACCCAAAGCGACGCAGGAAAGGACGCAGCATTCCCGGCACGATGTTGAATTGTGACAGATTCATCGTTTCCCACGGAATGTGGGGATAGGGTTGCAGGCTGGGCTTGATGTCCTTTCCCTTGGCATCCAGTTGCGGCTGGTAAATATCCTGCAATTCGCCGCGCGCGGCATCGGCAATCATTCGGGGCCACGTTTCATCGGCTTCGCCCAAAGCGATTGCATCGGCGTGACGCGTACCACCATCGCGTCCCAGGGCTTCGTCTGGCATTTCGGTGACGTGCGGCCCGCCCATCACGACCGTGATGCCAGCCGCGCGCAGCGCATCGGCCACACGATAGGCCTTGGCGACCATCCGCGTCATCGCGCCAATGCCGACAAGGTCAACTGACTGTTCCCTCACATATTGCACCAGCTCCGATTCGTTCATGGCGTGCGTGTTGCCATCCACCAGGATGACTTCATGTTCGGGCGGCGTGAGCGCCTGGAGCAGAAACATCCATAAATGCGGCATGAAATTACGTGTCACGCCATTGTCAGGGTTATAGAGAAGGATTTTCATAGTTGCGGTGCAAGAGGGGTTAGGAATTGGAAGGGATATATTGAGCGGTTGAGTTAGTAGCTAAGAAAGATAAAAGTTACGCCACACCACCCGATAGATTCCAGTTAAGTTGAATAACAAAGGTTAGCAACACACTCATCTTACCAGCGATGCATATTTTGTACAGGTAGCGACAGCTTTTTAATAAATTCAGGGAAACCTCTGCGGGAGGCTGAGAGCGGGGATAAGCGGGGATCAGCCTCGTAATACAGGCTCATCACGAGGCTGATCACAGGTTAATAATGTTACGCGATGATCTTTTTAGCCACGACTCCGGCCACGTCCGTCAGCCGGAAATCTCGTCCGCTGAAACGATATGCCAACCGTTCGTGATCGAAACCGAGCAAATGCAGCATCGTCGCGTGGAAGTCGTGAATGTGCATGCGATCTTCCACCGCGTGATAGCCGATGTCGTCCGTCGCTCCGTAAATAAAGCCCGGCTTGACGCCACCACCCGCCATCCAGATCGTGTAGCCATAGGGATTATGGTCGCGTCCATCACCGCTTTCGCTCACGGGGGTACGTCCAAACTCGCCAGC
>JAFDVL010000134.1 GCA_018268995.1 Acidobacteriota bacterium
AATTCCTTTCCATCGCGCCGCCAGCGGGGGCAATTGCCGCCATTGGTCGAGATGCGCTTTTTGTCGCCGCCTACTTTCCCTTCCGTAGTGAACGATTGCACATAGATTTCATAGCTACTGGAGTCATCCGACGCATAAGCCAGCCAACGTCCGTCAGGCGAGAGTTGGGGATTATGTTCGTCAAATTCCCCGTTGATGATTTCGTAGGGCTGGCGGTCGCCAAAGGATGGCAGCACCGAGATATTCCGGCGCATTTTCTGACCACCTCCCATTGAGGTGCAGACAATAAACCGGCCATCCGCCGACCAGTCAAAGGTGTTATAGCCTCCTTTCAGTAACATCTCATCTGTGCCTGTCCCATTGGCCGCTCTTTGGTAAATTCCATTAGCGCCTGCTCTGATTGAATGGAAAGCAACGCGGCTGCTATCCGGCGACCAGATCGAGAACCTGTCCAAGCCCGCATCGGAAGACAGCCGGACAGGAATATTGCTTGCCAGGTCAATCACCCAGACATCCAAGTTCCGCGTCTGTGGATCATTGCGATTGAAGGCGACGCGCCTCCCGTCCGGTGAAAAACGCGGATAGTATCCAATCGTCATCTCATTAGTAGGGCCAACAACGCCACGCTGATTCCCCTCGCGGTCAAACCAGCTAAGCTGATGCTTCTGCCGCCGACTGCCCTGCCAGATCAAGACACCACTTTCTGAGATGGAAAAGGAAACACCGGGGGCAATGGGGGTGCCGGTTGATGGTGTGAAGCTGATTGCTTCGCCCTTCAGTTCCAGCCGGTCAGCATCAAACGATTGCGCCATCAGTGCTCCATTGCGTACAAAGAACAACCAGCCCGGCGGCGCATACACCGGGGCGCTAGCATCAGCCAGCACCTCTTTGACTTCTTTGGAATCTAGCGAGCCGACGTAGATTTTCGGCGTGGTAACGCCGCCTCCTCTGGTCGTCACGCGAAAGAGAAAATGCCGACTATCGGGCAGGAACCACGGGTAGCCGTGGTCGGTTTCATGGCGCGCCGGATTGGTGCTGGTCACTCGTTGTGGCTCGCCGCCCGTCGCAGGAACCTGGAACAAACCATTGCTCCCTGACCACGAATAAAGGATCACGCCTGCGCTGTTCCACGTCGCCCCTTGTATGATGAAGGCATCACAAATGGGTTGTGCATACCCGCCTGGCAAGTCAATTCGCTTCATCTTCCAGTTAGCAACGAAGCCAATTGAGCGACTGTCCGGCGACCAGAAAGGTTCGCTTGCACCATCCGTTTGAGGCAGCGGTTGCGCTTCCGTTGCATCCATCGAGCGCACCCAAAGCTGCCGTTTGCCGTCTTCCGTCTGCCCCGTAAACACGATCTTCTGCCCATCCGGCGAGACGCGCACGTAATCATATTGTCCGTTTTCAAACCTCAGATTCTCCGGCGGCACAAAGGCTAAGCGCATCGCGCGCGGTTCAATTGCTGAACGTTTGAAATAGGCTGCCCCTAACGCCAGCATTGCGAGCAAGGCAAAGACACGCGTGGCAATTTTCCAATTCCGCTCCCGACGCACAGGCGTTTCATCTGCGGCTTTGGGTTGTAACTTCACACTTCCATTCGATGAGATATGCACCGCTTCAGGTGCAGCAACCTGAAGCCCTTCTGTCTGCAACAGCGGCACGGTCACAAGGCTCTCGGCGGCGGGCGACGTTTCCGGGCTGACCGCGCGGACTTGGTTCACGAAACGATAGCCCCGGCGCGGCACGGTTTCAATGTACCGCTCGCCATTCTCGCCATCGCCCAGCGCCTTGCGTAAGTGAGAAATGTTCCAGGCAAGATTCGTCTCCTCGACAATCGCATCCGGCCAAATGGCCTGCATCAATTCCTCTTTTGCCAACAGATGTCCGGGCTGAGCGACTAACACCAGCAAGAGGTCGAAGGCTTTCGGCGTCAGTGAAATTACTACGCCGTCACGCAGCAGCAGGCGTTCGGCAGCATTCAGACGAAAGGGGCCGAATTCGTAATAGTGCTTGAGTGGTTGACTCATGGCTGTTTCCAACTCTTTCCCACAATTTTCCCACAACTTTCCCAGCCTTTTCCCTGAGTTCTTAAAAGACTGCGTTGCAAGGGTTGGCGTACTGTCCGCCACACGATGAGCCGCTGTAAGAAGACGGTTCATTTTACGGTGAGGCGGCGCTGTGACGCAATTGCGCGCCGCCTCGCTTCAGCCTTTCATGCAAGTAGGTAAAGAGGAACGCCCAATGAACAACTACGGGAAAATAATAAACTGTGTAGTGATTCTGTTGTGCTGCGTTGCAGCAAGCTTCGCTCTGGCACAACCACAAAACTCGCGTTTGACGACCAGCAATTCGTATGTCGAACGCGGCGCAAAATGGAGTGCAAAGGGAGATTGGGATCGTGCGCTGAGTGATTATGAATTGGCCGTCGCAGCCGATCCCACGAACGCGCTGGCTTTTTATAATCGTGGGGTGGTGCGGTATCGAATAAACAATCTTGAGGGGGCATTGGCGGATTTCAACCGTACCTTACAACTGAACCCCGCATTGATCGAAGCTTGGCTGCACCGCAGCAATATCGCGTTTCTGAGAGGTGATTTTGAAGCTGCAATTAAGGATGGCAGTCAGGTCATCAAATTGAGTCCTCACTCTGCTGAAGCTTGGTGCAACCGTGGGCAAGTCCGTCGGTCAAAAGGCGACTTGGTGGGGGCGATCAGCGACAACACTAAAGCTATCGAACTCAACCCGCGCCTGGCAGAAGCCTGGGAGATTCGTGGGCTTGCGCGCTTCCAACAAGGCGCCTTGACTGGGGCACTCGCAGATGTAAATCAATCGCTCAAACTGAATCCCAACCGCGCCGAAAACTATGGACAGCGCGGCACCATCAAATTCCATTTGCGCGATTACGAAGGAGCCATTGCCGATCACACCCAGGAGATCAAGCTGATGCCGACGAAAGCCCAGGCTTGGTCGGATCGTGGCTCGGCGCGCGCTGCCAAAGGCGATTGGGACGGCGCATTTCAGGATTTCAACCAAGCGATCAAGGTTGATCCAAATCTGCCCCCAGCGTACTTCGGTCGTGCTGCGGTGTGGAAAGAAAAAGGAAGTTGGGAGCAGGCACTGAACGATTATGACCGTTGTATTGAAAACAATCCCAAGTTTGCTGATGCCTACGCACAACGCGGGCTATGCCGTTTACGACAAGGCGAAGAGGCCGAGGCGCAGGCAGATTTCGACGAATGCTTGCGGCTCAATCCAACCCTCAAAGCGTCGTTGGAGCAGGAAATCAGCAAGGCCAAAGCGCAACGCACACGCAAACCATAGCAGCCACGCCCATCAGGCTATTTCATGTACCGATCCATAAATCGCGTCGAGAAATTACCGGATTGATAATCGGGATCATCCATAATCTTGAGGTGGAGCGGAATGGTCGTCTTGATGCCTTCGATGACCGTGGCTTCCAGCGCGCGACGCATTCGCATGATGGCGCGTTCGCGAGTGCGATGATGCACGACCAACTTGGCAATTAATGAGTCATAGTAGGGCGGAACAAAGTATCCCGCATAGGCGGCGGTGTCTATGCGCACGCCGGGGCCAGTGGGCAAATTGAAGGTCGTGATACGACCGGGGCTGGGTGTAAAGGTTTGCGGGTCTTCGGCGTTGATGCGACATTCGATGGCGTGACCGAAGAAAAAGATTTCGTCCTGCGTACGACCAACGGGTTCTCCGGCAGCAACGCGGATTTGTGCGCCTATCAGATCCGAAATCGTCACGAGTTCAGTCACAGGGTGCTCGACCTGAATCCGCGTGTTCATCTCCATGAAATAAAACTTATCGCCTTCGTCAAGCAGGAATTCAATGGTGCCTGCGCTGGAATATCCCACTTCCTGACATGCTTTTACTGCAATGCGCCCCATCTCCTCGCGCAGCTCTTTGCTTACGGCGGGCGAAGGGGATTCTTCGATCAGCTTTTGATGACGGCGTTGAATCGAGCATTCGCGTTCGCCAAGGTGGATGACATTGCCGTGCTCATCGGCTAAGACCTGGATTTCGATGTGGCGCGGGCGTTCGATGTATTTTTCGAGATAGACGCCGCTGTTCTTAAAAGCAGTCTCAGCCTCGGCGCGAGCAGTGTTATAAGCCGTACGCAATTCACCCTCGTTGCGCGCAACACGCATCCCGCGTCCGCCACCTCCGGCAGTGGCTTTAATCAGGACGGGATAGCCGATGCGGGCGGCTTCGGCCACGGCGATTTCCTCGTCTTCCAGTAATCCTTCACTGCCTGGTGTAACAGGCACCCCCGCCTCTTTCATCGTGCGCTTGGCCTCAGCTTTATCGCCCATCTTGCGAATGACTGCTGGATTCGGCCCGATGAATTTGATATTGCAATCGCTACAGACCTCAGCGAAATGTGCATTTTCTGAAAGGAAGCCATAGCCAGGATGAATGGCATCTACATCTGTGATCTCTGCCGCAGCAATGATAGCCGGAATGTGCAGGTAACTGTGGATGGAAGGCGGAGGGCCGATGCAAATAGCTTCATCCGCATAGCGCACGTGCAGTGCATCGCGATCCGCTTCGGAATGTACAGCTACAGTTTTGATGCCGAGTTCCTTGCACGTCCAGATTATGCGGCAGGCGATTTCACCTCGATTGGCGATAAGAATTTTTTTGAACATAGGATTGGGATTTAGGATTTAGGATTTAGGATTTAGCCGATCAACTCCGATCCCAAATCCTAAATCCCAAGCCTGCATCCTATAGTTTGATTCCAAACAGCGGTTGTCCGTATTCCACTGGCTGACCATTTTCGACCAAAACTTTTATGACTGTTCCGCTTACATCTGATTGAATCTCATTCATCAGCTTCATGGCTTCGATAATACAAAGAGTTTGATTGGCCTCAATCAAATCGCCAAGCTTGATGAAGGGTTCAGTCGTGGGAGACGATGCACGGTAAAAGGTGCCGACAATTGGTGAGGTGATGATGTGCAGATTTTCTTCTGCGGGTGCGGCTTCGACAATCGGGGTTGCAACAGGTGATGAAGGAACAGCAACTGGGGGTTGTGCAGTTTGAGGTACTACGACCGGAGGCGCAACCACGTGTTGCATTGTGGGCATGGCAAGATGCACAGGGGATTCTGCCATAGCTGGACTTCCGCCCTTGCGCAACCGCAAACGAAAATCCCCTCGCTCCAACTCTATTTCGTCGAATTCTTTTTCCGCCACAAACTCAATCAGATCCTTAATCTCTTGCAGGCTTCTGAGTTCCGTAAAATCAGAGGAGGTTGAAGGATGAGAGCTTTTCCGAGGGGATTTTGGCTTGGCCACAGGCTTCTGCACGGGGTTTGACTTTTTCATATTCGGGACACGTTGGGGCATAAAATGATCGGGAGAGAGCACAAAGATATGTCACATAAAGCAACAGCCCCAACCGTGAATTCTATTGTCGGTTGAGGCTGAAGATTTTGCGTGAAAGAACCGCCTTTGGCTCTTTTACAAAAGGCTAGCTAATCCATCGCGCGTCTTTTTTGACCTTGGTCTTCTTGTCTTCGCTACCGACAAACTCAATGATGGCCATCTCTGCACCATCACCAACACGGCGACCAAGCTTGATGATGCGAAGGTATCCGCCCGGGCGATCAGCAAAACGATCCGCTAAATCCCCCGTAATCTTTTTAAGTGCTGCCACACCTGCGGTGCGCTCTTCTTTTTGCAGATTTGGCTTGCTCCAATCACGATTGGCGTTACCCGCAAAAAAATATCCGGCAATTTGCCGCGTAGCGTTCAGCGCATCACCGGCATCACCGTCTTTGCGTGATTTGCTGGCGCGACGACCAAGAGTGATGGCCTTCTCTGCAAAAGGACGCAATTCCTTCGCCTTTGGCAAGGTAGTGACGATACGCTCGTGCAGGATCAACGAGGTGCAGAGGTTTCGCAATAACGCTTTGCGATGCGATGAAGTACGACCTAATTTTCTATGTGCTACTAAATGTCTCATAATCTTTTGGAGCTAAGAGCTATTGCAAATAGCTCTTAGCCTATCTTTTCTGGCTAAGAGCTAATGGCTAAGAGCTAACAGCGATTATTCTGTTCCAGCCACGGCAACGACCTGCCCGGTATCATCCAGTTTCATGCCGAGTCCGAGTCCCATCGAAGTCAGAATATCTTTAATTTCATTGAGCGATTTGCGACCAAAATTCTTGGTCTTGAGCATTTCATTCTCGCTTCTGACTACCAGATCACGGATGGTTTTGATATTTGCGTTCTTGAGGCAATTATAGGAGCGAACCGAAAGCTCCAATTCGTCAACCGATTTGTCCAAATGCTCGTTAATCGGAGACGATTGGGCGACGGGTGCCACTTCCACCGGCTCTTCCGCCTCTTCTTCAAAGTTAATAAAGATGGACATGTGATCTTTGATTAACTTTGCCGCCAGACCAATAGAATGTTCTGGACTAACGCTTCCATTCGTCCAGACCTCCAAGGTAAGTTTGTCAAAATCGGTGTCCTGACCGAGACGGGCCGCTTCCACATGAAAGTTCACTTTCTTGACAGGCGAATGAACCGAATCAACCGGAATATAGCCAACCTGTAAATCGTCATCGAAATTCCGCTCAGCAGAAACGTATCCACGCCCCTTCTTGAGACGCAATTCAATGTTGATATTGCCGCCTTCACTAACCGTCGCAAGATGAATATCTGAATCAAGTATCTCTACATCAGGATCAGCCTCAATGTCTCCTGACTTCAAGATGCCCGGCTCAGAACGGGAGAGCCGTAAGGTCTTCGGCTCATTCGTGTGGAGCTTAAAGGGAATTTGTTTGAGATTGAGAATAATGTCAGTCGCATCCTCAACGATGCCTGGAATCGAGGAGAATTCGTGTAAGACTCCTTCGATCCGAACTGCTGTGATCGCTGCCCCTTCGATAGACGAAAGCAATGCACGGCGCAAGCTATTTCCAATAGTTGTGCCAAACCCCCGCTCGAACGGCTGGGCATAAAAACGACCATAGCGATCTGTCAAAGTATCGAGATCACACGACAAACGCTTGGGTTTTTGAAATCCAGTCCACATGGTATGTTAACCAATCCTCGTTAGCCGCCTGTGACCAACAAATTCAGCATAGTTCGAATCGCTCTCGTCAGATAGATCCAGTGCTGATTGCCGGTCACTAGCTGAGCGATTACTTGCTGTACAACTCGACGATAAGTTGCTCGTTGATGTTCTGATCAATCTCTTCACGACGCGGAAGTGCGCTAACTCTTCCAACCAGTTTATCTGGATTCGTGATATCTAACCAGCCAGGGCGTCCACGCCCGCCAGACGTTTGGAAGGCTCCTTGAATATGAACATTCTGGAGGCTTTTTTCTCTGACGGCAACCTCATCTCCAATCTTGACCTGGAAAGAAGGAATGTTCACTTTCCGCCCATTCACGCTGACATGCCCGTGACGCACGAATTGACGTGCCTGGCGACGTGACATAGCAAAGCCTAAGCGGAAAATTACATTGTCGAGACGGCGCTCTAATAAGGTCAACAAGTTTTCACCCGTTACCCCTTTTTGCTGGGCGGCCTTTTCAAAGTAATTGCGGAATTGCCCTTCAAGCAAGTTGTAAATGCGCTTGACGCGTTGTTTTTCGCGTAACTGTTCGCCATAGCCAACCAACTTGGCGCGTCGAGCCGTTTGCCCGTGCTGGCCTGGCGGTTGCGTTCCGCGCTTCTCAATCGGACATGAGGGCTTGTAGCATTTCTCTCCTTTCAGAAAGAGCTTCATTCCTTCACGCCGACACATACGGCATTGTTTACCTCTATCTCTTGCCAACTTATTCCTCCGTTGAACTATGGCCGAAAGACCAAAATCAAAATTTTACACTCTGCGCCGCTTCGGCGGACGGCAACCATTATGCGGAATCGGCGTTACATCGGTGATCAGGCGAACCTCAATACCAGCTGTTTGTAGCGCGCGAATTGCCGATTCGCGGCCTGATCCAGGCCCTTTCACCCGCACTTCACAAGACCGCATCCCCGAATCGCGCGCAATGTTTGCTGCCTTCAAAGCAGCCTGCTGTGCAGCGAAGGGCGTGCCCTTGCGCGAACCGCGAAAGCCTTGCGCGCCTGAAGATCCTTGCGCCACCAGATTACCCTGTAAATCTGTAATGCTGATCAAGGTGTTATTGAATGTGGCCTGAATATGCACGATTCCATTTGGAATGTTTTTCTTCTCTTTTTTCTTGAAGACTTTCTTCTTGCTGGTTTGCTGCTTTGCCATAAACTTAAGGTATCTGGTATCTCGCGCCTACAGGCTTTGGCCTAAACCTAAACCTCCGGCATCTATGTATTACTTCTTACCCGGAGCTTTCTTCTTAGCGACCGTCATGCGACGAGGCCCTTTGCGCGTACGTGCGTTGGTATGCGTGCGTTGCCCTCGAACGGGTAATCCTTTACGGTGCCGTAAGCCACGGTAACAACCAATGTCCATCAACCGCTTAATATCCATCTGAATTTGCTTACGCAGATCCCCTTCGACCATTCCCTGCTGGTCAATGATGGAGCGGATTTTATTTAATTCCTCTTCGCTCAGGTCACGGATTTTCTTATCTGTGCTAATGTCCGCTTCGCTAAGAATGATATTTGCACGCGAGCGACCGATGCCATAGATATAAGTCAAACCTATTTCCGCGCGCTTCTGAGGTGGTAAGTCTACGCCTGCGATACGAGCCATGAAAATTCTCCGTTAACTACTTATCCCTGTCGTTGTTTGTGTTTCGGGTTTTCGCAAATGACGCGGACAACGCCGTGCCGATGAATAATTTTGCACTTGTCACACATTTTTTTGACTGATGCTCTGACTTTCATAAAAACTCTTTCTACTTAAAGCGGTAAACAATGCGCCCTCGCGTCAAATCGTAAGGGGAAAGCTCAACTAATACTTTGTCGCCAGGCAAAATCTTGATGAAGTTTTTCCGCATGCGACCAGAAATGTGTGCCAAAACCTGATGCTTATTTTCAAGCTCAACTTTGAACATTGCATTTGGCAATGTCTCTAAAACTGTTGCTTGAACCTCAATTGCATCTTCTTTTGACATAGTCTGTTTTGCGAGCCTTTTCGTCTACTTCGCTAGAATAATTTAGCGGTCAAAAACGCAAACCTGAAATTATATGCGCGAAAACAATTTTTGCAAGGCGAGAGTTGTCACCTTGCAAAATCCTTCCAAATTAAAGCCTGACCGTGCCGTCTTCCAAAGCGGTCAGAACTACGGGGCCATCACTGGTAACAGCAATTGTGTGCTCAAAATGAGAAGATGGTTTTCCATCCATCGTAACAACTGTCCATTTATCAGCCAGCGTTTTCACATGCTGAACCCCAAGATTGACCATTGGTTCGACTGCTAGCACCCATCCAACCTGTAAGCGCTTTCCAGTACCGGGGATTCCGTAATTCGGTACTTGTGGGTCTTCGTGCATCCGCTGTCCAATGCCATGCCCACAATATTCTCGGACGATGGAATAGCCCCGTGTCTCACAATATTCCTGTACAGCAAAGGAAACATCATGCAGACGGTTTCCATCCACCATCTTCTCCATCGCCTTAAAAAGCGATTCTTGGGTAGTCTGCATTAGCTGTCCCACTTCAGACGAAACTGCTCCAACTCCAACGCTAATTGCTGCATCCCCTACATACCCATTCAAGGTTGCTCCGCAATCAATCTTAATGATGTCACCTTCTTGTAATTTGCGTTGCGAGGGAATGCCATGAACGACTTCATCGTTTACTGAGGCACAAATGGAAGCCGGAAAACCACGATACCCTTTAAAGGTCGGATACGCCCCTGATTTACGAATATGATTTTCCGCAACGGCATCCAACTCTTTAGTGGTTATGCCTGGCTCAACCATCTTTCGCAACATACTCAATGCTTGCGCGACAATCAGCCCGGCGGCTCTCATTCGTTGAATTTCGCTACGTGATTTGCGAATTACCATCCGATTTGCAGGAAAATTCCCTGCCCTATATCACTGTTCCAACGCTGAACAAATGTCAGCAAATACCTCATCAACAGCTCTTTCACCGCTGATGCTTAGCAACCGCCCGCTTTCTCCGTAATATTCAATCAGCGGAGCCGTTTGTTGCTCATACGCCGTCAGCCGGGTGCTCACCGTCTCTTCATTATCATCAACACGATGAATCAAAACACCACCACAAAGATCACAGATGCCTTCTTTCTGCGGTGGGCGAAAGTATAAGTTATAAATTTCGCCGCACTTCGAGCAACTTCGCCGTCCGGTCAGGCGCTTCATAAGAGCCTCACGTGGCACGGATAAACTGACCAGCCGGACTTCTTTACTCTGGCCACGGGCTAGCTTTTCCAACGTACGCGCTTGCGATGGGGTGCGAGGATAACCATCCAAAATATATCCACTGCTACAATCCGGCTGCGTGGTGCGCGTCTGAATTACGCTTGCCAGAATCTCATCATTAACCAGCTGCCCGGACGCCATTATGGATTTAAGCTGTAAACCCAATTTTGTTTCAAAACGCGCCATTTCCCGCAAAATGTCACCCGTCGAAATTTGCGGAATGTGATAATGCTCAGCTAACAATCGCGCCTGCGTTCCTTTGCCCACTCCTGGCGGCCCGATCATGACGACGATTTTCTCCATACGCTCGTCCTTTCAGATCAAGGCACTATCAATTATTGAACACGCGCCTGCCCTTTAATCGGGTACCACGAGGCCCCAAAAAGCCATCGTAATGTCTCATTACCAATTGCGCTTCGACTTGCGCCACGGTGTCCATCGCAACACCTACAGCAATCAATAAACTCGTTCCACCAAAGTAAAAAGAGAACCCTAGCCCAGTCAGAATCCAACCTAAACCTGGTATCGCGCTAATTACGTTATAAAGCCACTCTCCGATAAAAGGCAGCGCCTGAACACGAAAACCGCTAATCATGATTTGCGGAATGATACAAACGATAACTAGATAAATTGCACCCACCGTTGTCAGGCGCGTCAGGATGCCATTCAGATAATCACCCGTACGCTTGCCAGGGCGAATACCTGGAATAAAAGCTCCTTGTTTACGTAAATTTTCCGCAACTTCATCTGCGTTGAAAACAATCGAAACGTAGAAGAAGCAGAAGAAAACAATGCCTGCGATAAAGAGCAATTCGTATAACGGATGCCCCCCGCTAAACAGGCTCTGGAGGCGTTGTAAAAACGTCCCTGATCCAAAAGTCGCGATTGTTTGTGGGATTGCCAGAATTGAAGAAGCGAAAATAACTGGAATGACGCCTGCGATATTGACCTTTAACGGAATGTGCGAAGCCTGTCCTGCGACCATCTGACGCCCAACCATGCGGCGTGCATGGTTCGTTGGAATTTTTCGCAGACCACGTTCCACAAATACAACACCAGCCGTAATCAAAACCATCACGGCAATCAGAATGATGACAAATAATGCAGAGCTGGGGTCTTTTATTGAGGTATAGAGTTGCTTGATCGCATTAGGCAAATTGACGATGATCCCCGCGAAAATGAGCAAGCTGATGCCGTTACCAAGTCCGCGTTCGGTAATCTGCTCACCAATCCACATAATAAACATTGTGCCTGTCATGAGTGTAAGAACACCAATGATCATGAAGCTCCACTTATTGCCGAAGCTTACCAACCCAGGTTGCCGACTTAACCACAGGACAAAGGCGGTTCCCTGCACTAAACACAGGCCAACTGTTAGATAGCGTGTATATTGGGTGATTTTGCGACGCCCTAATTCGCCCTCTTCTTGGATTTTCTTGAGCGCTGGATATACCGACGTCATCAGTTGCAAAATGATCGAAGCCGTGATGTACGGCATGATGCCAAGTGCAAAAATTGAAAACCGACGCAAGCTACCACCGGAGAACAAATCAAGAACGCCAAACAGCGTACCCGCGGCACCACCAAAAACCTGTTCAAGTACATCATGATTGATGCCTGGCACAGAAATGTGAATGCCAGCACGATACACGACCAGCATCAGCAACGTGAAAATCACGCGCTTGCGAAGCTCTGGGACTTGCCAGAGGTTGCGAATCGCATTGATGAATGATTCAAACATACGTTCCTGCTTACTTCTTCAGGGCACCTGATGAGGGATTAGCACCAAGCCATTAGCCTTTTTCGGCTACGGCTTTCTCAATAACGATAATTTCCACCGTGCCGCCCGCTGCTTCGATCTTTTGCTTTGCACCTGCTGTAAAGCGATGAGCTTTGATCGTTACAGCCTTTTTGATCTCGCCTTGCCCAAGAATCGCAATGGCACCTTGTTTTGACTTACGAACCAAGCCCGCCGCTACCAATGCCTCCGGGGTAATCTCGGCATCAAAGCGGTCTAAATCCGCAACGTTCACCTCCGCCCATTCCTTCTTGAAAATATTTGTAAATCCGCGCTTGGGCAACCGACGATGCAAGGGCATCTGTCCGCCTTCAAAGCCACGCATCCGACTATAACCAGAGCGTGATTTTTGCCCCTTATTTCCGCGTCCTGATGTTTTACCAAGTCCAGAACCTGGTCCACGCCCAACGCGTTTTTTCTTATGTGTTGCGCCTTCAGGAGCCTTGATATTATTTAATCCAAGTGCCATACCATTAAATTTCAGATTGGAAATTTGAGATAATCGCCTTCTCTCAAGTTTCGGATTGATAAATAACTACTGATTGGAAATCTGAATCCAAGTTTGCTATTTCACGCCTCAGAGTTCCAATGCCCGAATCCTTAGGATCCCACGATTCGCAACAAATGGGGGATTTTTGCCACCATTCCTCGAATGTCAGCTGTATCAGGACGTTCGACAACTTGATTAAGTTTGGTGAGTCCTAAGCTCCGCACAATTACCTTATGCTTATCGGGTGTGCAAATCGCGCTGCGATAATATTGAATTTTGATCTTTGCTCCATCTGCCATAACTTACAACTCCTCTACTGTACGGCCACGCAGGCGGGCAACTTCTTCAGGGCTCCGCAAATTGAGTAAGCCATCGAAAGTTGCGCGAATCACATTATGCGCATTGTTGGAACCAATGCACTTCGTCAGCACGTCACGCACGCCCACCGCATTCAAGACAGCACGAACTGCGCCTCCAGCAATAACGCCGGTTCCTTCGGCAGCGGGTTTCAGCAATACTTTGCCAGCGCCGAACTTGCCAATAATTGGATGAGGTAAAGTTGAACCAGCCAAGGGAACTCGTCGCAGATTGCGCTTCGCAGCTTCAATGCCTTTACGAATCGCCTGTGGCACTTCTTTCGCTTTTCCTGTGCCGAAACCAACAACGCCGTTTTGATCGCCCACGACAACCAATGCGGCAAAGGACATGTTCTTACCGCCCTTAACGACTTTGGTGACGCGGTTGATTGAGATGACCTGCTCTTTTAAATCCAGCCCATCGGCTAAGACTTTTTGCATAAACAAACTCTCCCTTAAAACTCTAAGCCTGCTTCGCGCGCAGCTTCGGCTAATGATTTGATGCGTCCGTGATAAATATAGCCACCGCGATCAAATACGACTTGGTTGATGCCTTTTTCTTTGGCACGATCAGCGATCAATTTGCCAATCGTTTGCGCGGCGGCGAGATTACCGCCAGGAGTGGCTCCAACGCCTTTTTCGACGGAAGAAGCCGCACACAAGGTTACGCCGTTGTCATCATCAATCACCTGCGCATAAATGTGATTCAGGCTGCGAAATACGGCCAAGCGAGGACGTGATGCTGTCCCGCGAACTTTCTTGCGAATGCGCGTATGGATAGCGCGCCGAATATCTTGTCTTGATCTATTTGCCATAATGTTTCTTGCACGAAATATGGTTCAGGAGCGCCATCAGAAATGGGCCGCAATTCATACTTCAAATCATTATTTACCTGTTTTGCCAGGCTTCAACTTGAGCGTGCGATTGGCATAGCGAACACCTTTGCCTTTGTACGCGTCCGGCTTACGCAAATTATGCATATTCGCAGCTGTCTGCCCCAGCAAGTGCTTATCAATGCCCGCCAGTGTGACAGTCGTTTGATACTGAGTGATTTGCTTTTGCACCTTTTCGATCTTGGCCGTAATACCTTCCGGCAATGTAAACTCTACCGGATGTGAATAGCCTAACGCAAAAACAATTGATTTCCCCTTCAACTCAGCTTTATATCCAACGCCGACGATATCCATGTCCTGCGTAAACCCAGTTGTCACGCCTGTGACAGCATTCTGAGCCAACGCCCGCGCCAATCCGTGCAATGCAGCCTGCTCGTCATTTTGACGCTCCGCCGCCAATTTTCCGTCTTCCAGCTTGAAGGTAATACCGTCAGGAATCGGAGTTGTTAATTTGCCTTTTGGCCCTTGAACTTCCAATGTCGTTTCCGTGATGTTGATTTTTACATCTTTCGGAACTGAAATAATTTTCTTTCCTACACGCGACATAGCTTTTTCCTGAGCGATTAGTGATTAGCCGTTAGCCAGCGATGCAGCCAAGAGCTACTAACTAATAGCTAATAAACGTTACAAAGTACTTCGCCACCGATGTTGGCCTTGCGTGCTGCTTTGCCCGTCATCACTCCTTGCGAGGTACTTAAAATGCTGATTCCCAGCCCGCCAAGGACTTTTGGAACTTGCTTGCTTGGCGTATAAACACGGCGACTCGGACGCGAAACACGTTGAATATGTGAAATTGCGCTTTCGCCGTTTGTACCGTAGCGAAGGAAGATGCGCAGTGTTTTTAACTGTTCATCCTGCTTGACGGTATAATTTGCAATGTAGCCTTCTTCTTTAAGAATCCGCGCTACTTCTGTTTTTAATCGTGAATGTGGGACGTCCACTTTTGGATGTTGCGCAGCAATCGCATTGCGGATGCGCGTCAACAAGTCAGCTATTGGGTCTGTCATTCTTACTCCGATTTCGCTGTGGGTTTGCGCCGCAGCCTATTCTGCACGCACGTTCACAACTATACAATAAGTTTACCAACTTGATTTCTTCACGCCAGGGATTTCTCCTTCAAGCGCAAGTTGGCGGAAGCAAATACGGCAAATCGAAAACTTCCGAATGTAAGCCCGCGGACGGCCACAGCGTTGGCAACGGTTATATCCACGAACGGAAAACTTCGGTCGGCGATTTGCCTTCACTCGCATTGATGTTTTTGCCATAACGTTCTAGGTCTAAAATCCTACTGTCTAAACGGCATGCCAAATTGACGCAACAGGAAACGGGCCTCTTCGTCAGTTTTCGCCGATGTTACGATGCACACGTTCATGCCGCGTGCCTTGTCTACTTTCCCGAAATCAACTTCGGGGAAAATTAACTGGTCGCGCAATCCGACTGTGTAGTTTCCACGCCCGTCAAAGGCCTTAGCCGAAATCCCTCGAAAGTCGCGCACGCGTGGCAAGGTGATGTTAATGAAGCGGTCCAGAAATTCATACATCCGGTCACCGCGTAAGGTTACCATCGCTCCAATACTCATTCCTTCACGCAGCTTAAACTGTGCGATGGATTTTTTGGCTTTGGTTACAACAGGCTTTTGTCCCGCAATAGCCGTAAGTTCATTAACGGCTACATCCAGAATTTTGTTATTTTGAATCGCATCGCCCAAGCCCATATTCAGAACGATCTTCTCAATCCTGGGAATGCTCATTGGATTGCCATAACCAAACTCTTTTGACAGAGCCGGAGCAACTTCCTGCGTATATTTTTGTTTCAATCGTGCTGCCATAACTTTTACTCAATCACTGCGCCTGTTTTCTTGGAAACGCGCGCTTTGGTTCCATCCGCCAGCGTTTGGTAGCCAACACGAGTTGGCTTGCCTGTGCCGGGTTCAATCAGCATTACGTTTGAAGCATCAATTGAAGCTTCACGCTCAACAATACCACCCGCCACACCAGCTTGGCGATTTGGGCGTGTGGCTTTTTTGATGATGCCAACGCCTTCCACGATCACTCGATTCTTATTCTTCAGGACTTCAATGACACGGCCTTGTTTACCTTTGTCGCGTCCAGAAAGCACTACCACTCGATCATTCTTTTTGATTTTCATCTTGCTTGCCTTTTTTCAGATCACTTCAGGAGCGAGACTGACGATCTTCATATATCCGCGTTCGCGCAATTCACGGGCAACTGGCCCAAAGACGCGGGTGCCCACCGGTTCGCCATCCGCTTTAATGATGACCGCAGCGTTTTGATCAAAACGAATATACGTGCCATCTTTGCGGCGAACTTCTTTGCGCGTGCGCACAATTACAGCCTTGACCACCTGCTTCTTTTTCACCGTGCCATCAGGATTCGCTTCTTTGACGGAAGCTGTAATCACATCGCCGAGACTTGCGCGCGAACCAGTACCGCCACCAAGCGGCAAAATCATTGCAATTTTTTTAGCTCCGGAGTTGTCAGCAACATCCAGAATTGATCGCATTTGAACCATAAGCTTTCTCCGAAAGCAGATGCTGGAGGTCAGGTGCTAGATGTTGGCAATTGCCTAGCATCCAGCATCCAGCATCTGATACCTTCCCGTTTATTTACTGGCCTTTCGTAAAACTTCCACGACACGCCAACGCTTATGGGCGGAAAGTGGACGAGTCTCAACAATGCGCACTTGATCGCCAATTGACACACCTTCAATTTCGTTATGCGCCATAAATTTGCTGCGACGGCGAACATAACGTTTGTAAGTTGGATGTTTCACCAGCCGATCCACACGCACGACCACCGTTTTCTGCATCTTGTCGCTGGCAATGATGCCTATCTTTTCTGCGCGACGACCACGGGCCTGAGCGACACTGGCGGTGCTGGCTTCATTTGTAGTGTTGGTTTCTTCCATATCCTTTACGCTTGCTCTTCAATGCCCAACGTGCGCGCCTGCAAAATGGTTTTGACTCGCGCCAGTTCTGTTTTGTTTTTGCGAATCTGACCGATGGTGTCCACATCGCCCAAAACTTTCTTGAAATTGAGCCGGAACAATGATTCCCTCAACTCCAACTCACGCTTGGCGAGCCCCTCAGTCGTCAGTTTGCGAATATCTTCCATTTTAGCCTTCACAGCATTCCTCCCTCTTGTTCTTCACGCGAAATGAATTTGGTCTTGATCGGGAGTTTTGCTGCTGCCAGACGCATCGCCTCAACCGCCATCTCACGGTTCACACCTTCCATTTCGAAGATGATTCGACCGGGCTTGACTACGGCCACCCAGCCTTCGGGCGCGCCCTTGCCTTTTCCCATACGGGTTTCAGCAGGCTTTTTGGTAATCGGCTTGTCAGGGAAAATGCGAATCCAGAGCTTGCCGCCGCGCTTGACGTGACGCGTGATCGCAATACGACCAGCTTCAATCTGCTTACCTGTAACCCAAGCCGCTTCTTCCGCTTTCAAGGCAAATTCACCGAAGGCGA
The DNA here is from genome assembly GCA_018268995.1 of Acidobacteriota bacterium. GTDB lineage: Bacteria > Acidobacteriota > Blastocatellia > RBC074 > RBC074 > JAFDVL01. The sequence goes on from JAFDVL010000134.1 coordinate 17,390, forward strand.
TGTTGGTGCCGCGCTTGGCTGCGCCCGCACGACGACCACGCTGTTGCCGACGATACTTTACTTTTTTTGGAGTTTTATACTCAGCCATAATCGTTGCAGAACCCGCTCGCTACTGCTCGCGGTACTGTACCTTGGTTATCGTTTCATCATTGCTTCGCGGGCGTTCATGATTTCGCCGCGATAAATCCAAACTTTGATGCCGATCACGCCGAATGTCGTGTTCGCTTCGGCAAAGCCATAATCCACATCGGCACGCAGTGTGTGCAACGGCAAGCGACCTTGCAGCGCCCATTCCGAGCGCGCAATTTCAGCACCGTTCAGACGACCAGAAACACGCACCTTAATGCCCTGCGCACCGAAGCGTTGTGCTTCTTCCAGGCTCTTGCGCATCGCGCGACGGAAAGCAACTCGCTTCTCAAGTTGTTGCGCGATCTTCTCAGCTTGCAATTGTGCATTGAGTTCCGGTTTGTGAATCTCCTGAATGTTGATGAAGACTTCACGACCGGTGCGACGGCTGATTTCCTGCTTCAGCTTATCAATCTCCGCGCCTTTGCGTCCGATGATGATGCCAGGGCGCGAAGTGTAGATAATAATTTTCAGGCGATTCGCCGCACGATCAATTTCAATCTGCGAAATGCCTGCGCCGGAAAGGCTCGGACGCGACTTCAATTCTTTTTTCAGTTTGAGGTCTTCAAGCAGGAGCTTGCCAAAATCCTTTTTGGCGAACCAGCGGGAATGCCATCCGCGATTGTATCCAAGCCTGAATCCATAAGGGTGTACTTTCTGACCCATCGTAACTCCGTATTAGTTGCCGTCCTTCTTTTCGTTGGAAACGTGAATCGTAATGTGACTGTAATGACGACGTTCCCGATATGCGCGTCCCATCGGTGCGGGGCGAACGCGGCGACGATTCTTGGTGTCGCCTTTGCCCACGAAGCATTCGCTTACATACAAATCATCAGGATCAACGATTACATTTGCGGCTTCAGCCTTGACTGTTGCATTTGCAATCGCCGAACGCAGAATCATTTCGACCGGATGCGTAGCGCGCTTGTTGGTGAATTTGAGGATCGAAAGCGCCTCATTCACTTTTCTGCCGCGAATCAGATCAATCACCAGTTTGACCTTTTGCGACGAGCCCTTCACGTTTCTAGCAGATGCGTGTGCTTCCATAATTCCAGATGCCTAAAGTGAACTGCCTAGTCCACAAAAATTGCCTATTTGCGGCCCGCAGATTTTTCTGCCTTATCGGCGTGGCCTTTAAAGGTGCGCGTGGGCGCAAACTCGCCAAGTTTATGGCCAACCATATTTTCAGTCACATAGACAGGAATGAATTTCTTTCCATTGTGACAAGCAATCGTATGACCAACCATATCAGGCGTGAGCGTCGAACGACGCGACCAGGTTTTGTGAACCTTCTTTTCACGCGCTTCATTCATGCGATCAATCGCCTTTTCCAAATGCGCGTCAATGAACGGCCCTTTTTTAACTGAACGTGCCATAAATGATCTCAAACCTCAGATCTCAAATCTGAGATTATTTGGTTCTCCGTTTGACAATAAACTTGTCCGTACGTTTGTTGTTGCGGGTCTTGTATCCACGCGTTGGCTGACCCCAGGGAGTAACCGGGTTGCGACCACCAGAGGTTCTCCCTTCACCACCACCGTGGGGGTGATCAACAGGGTTCATGGCTACGCCGCGAACCGCAGGGCGAATCCCCTTCCAACGTGAACGACCTGCTTTTCCAAGCGAAACATTTTCGTGCTCGGTGTTACCCACCTGCCCAACAGTCGCCATGCATTCCACAGGCACACGACGAATTTCACCCGAAGGCAATCGAAGCTGCGCCATTCCGGCTTCTTTGGCAACGAGCTGCGCAAAGCTGCCTGCACTGCGCGCCATCTGTCCACCTTTGCCGGGTCTCAGTTCAATGTTATGAACTTGTGTTCCAAGCGGAATGTTTTTGAGCGGCAGCGCATTACCCGTCAGAATGTCAGATTCTGGCCCGGACGAAATTGTCTGACCGACCTTCAATCCAACTGGGGCGAGAATGTAGCGCTTTTCGCCGTCCGCATAATTCAACAACGCGATGCGAGCGGAACGATTCGGATCGTATTCAATCGTCGCCACTTTGGCCGGAATGCCAGCCTTGTCACGCTTGAAATCAACGATGCGATAATGCCGTTTGTGTCCGCCGCCACGATGACGCACAGTCATCTTGCCGAGATTGTTGCGTCCGTTTATGCGCTGCTTGCTAACAGTCAACGGCTTATATGGTTTGTCCGTTGTGATCTCATCATTAGTGAGATATGTCTGATAGCGGCGCGCTGGACTTGTAGGTGTTAGCTTTTTGATTCCCATTGCTTACTCCAGTCAAGACTGGCTTTCTAATAACTAAATCGTATCGCCGTAGTCAATCACGCGTTCGCCTTGCTTGAGCGTGACATATGCCTTCTTATAATCGGGCTTGCTCCCGACCAAACGCCCGCGACGAACTTGCTTACCGCGTCCGTTGATGACGCGAACGGCATCCACTTTCACGTTGAAGATCGTCTCGACGGCGCGCTTGATGGAATACTTGTTGGCACCAGAGGCGACAATGAAAGATAGCAATTGCTTTTCTCCCGCATCAGCACGGCGATCTTTTTCGCTCACGGCTTTTTCCGTGACGACTGGCGCTTTAATGATATCCCAGATCGTTTTCATAACTTTTACTTGCTCAGTTTTTCCTGCAACACATTAACAGCCTCGCGCGTCAACACGATCTTTTCGTGATAGAGCACATCGTAAATATTGACATTCGTATTGGCTGCCAACGTGATGCCTGGCACATTGCGCGAGGCCAGTGCAAAGTTATCGCTTGGCTTCGCATCCACGAACAATGCGCGTTTGTCGAGTCCCAAGGCTTTGGCAGCAGCAACGAAATTCTTGGTTTTGTGATCATCCAAATTTAGATCTTCAACCACTAATAAATTTCCTTCGCGCAACCGTTCGGATAAAGCTGAGCGCAATGCACCTCGCTTCATCTTCTTAGGTAATTCATAGCTCCAATCGCGTGGCTGCGGCCCGTGAACATTACCGCCGCCTTTCCAGAGCGGAGAACGCAAGCTGGCGATGCGAGCACGGCCTGTGCCTTTTTGCCGCCACAGCTTTTTGCCGCTACCTGACGTGTTACCACGTGTTTTGGTCGCAGATGTACCCTGGCGTTGATTGGCTTGATAGTTTTTGAGCGCGTCGTAAATTAACGCTTCATTCAGAGGAGCGCCAAAGACCTCATCGCTGAGGCTGACTTCGCCCACCACTTGATTTTTTAAATTTTTGACTTCAATCGTCGGCATTGCTGCACCCTGAACTATTTGACTTTCTTGATAAGCACGAAGCTGCCGGTCGGCCCGGGCAACGCACCACGAATCATCAGCAGATTTTCTTCTGCATTGATGCGCACAATTTTGAGGTTCTTGATCGTTTTGCGCTCTACCCCCATATGTCCGGCCATACGTGTGCCTTTGATAACACGTGAAGGATAGGCTGAAGCACCAATTGAACCTGGCGCACGATGGAACATCGAACCGTGGGTATCGCGACCGCCACCGAAACCGTGACGCTTGATAAAGCCTGCGAAACCACGTCCCTTGCTTGTGCCGATGACTTCGATCAGATCATTTTCCGTGAACTGATCCACTAAAACCTTGTCACCAACATTTGCGCCGTCGCCATCTTGTACTCGCACTTCGCGCAAGATACGCGTGGGCGGAACGCCTGCTTTCTCGAAATGACCTTTCATTGGTTTGTTGACCTTCTTCGGAGAGCTTTCATCAACAAACCCTAACTGCACGGCCTCGTAGCCGTCGGTTGAAACGGTCTTGCGCTGTACAACGACGCAGGGGCCGGCTTTGACTACCGTCACTGGCGTCACCGTGCCATCTGGCGCAAAAATCTGCGTCATTCCCAGCTTTTTACCAATAATGCCGTTCACCATTGTATTTTTACTCCGTCTAGTGCAAACCGCGTCTCGCAGTTCACGACGAATTTAATAATTAAAAGAATGATTCAAACTACGCCGAGTCTTAATTGACTATCGGCGATCACGCCCAAAAGCCTTGATTTCTGCATCTACACCAGCAGGCAAATCAAGCTTCATTAACGCTTCCATTGTTTGCGCAGTCGGATCCAGAATGTCCATCAAGCGCTTATGCGTACGAATCTCAAACTGTTCACGCGATTTCTTATCAACGTGAGGCGACTTCAAAACTGTCCATTTGTTTTTGACAGTTGGAAGAGGGATTGGGCCTGCGACGCGAGCGCCCGTGCGTTTAGCAGTTTCAATGATTTCCGCAGTGGATTGATCCAACACACGATAATCATAAGCTTTCAGGCGAATTCTGATTTTTTCGTTCAGCATATTTGTTCAGGTAATAGGATTTAGGGTTTAGGATTTAGGCAGTCACCTAAATCCTAGTTCCTAATTCCTGAATCCTACTCAATAATATCGGAGACGGTGCCGGCACCGACCGTGCGTCCGCCTTCCCGAATCGCGAAGCGTAAGCCCTTCTCCATTGCAATCGGGGCAATCAATTCGATCGTCATCGCAATGTTGTCGCCCGGCATCACC
>JAFDVL010000135.1 GCA_018268995.1 Acidobacteriota bacterium
AAACACGCACGAAGTAAGTGTGCTTTTCCTAAAACACGCTCGAAGTAAGTGTGCTTTTTTCTGATCACAACCACTCGCCCTTACTTCGTGCGGGCTTCTGCAACAGGCATTTCGGTTTGTTAATTTTCGCTTTCCTCAGATTTAACGACTAGCTCTTGCTCTTTGCGATCCCGCACAATTTTGACGGTAATTTTGTTATTGGCTTTCGTAAAAATCTCATTGAAGGTGCGATTCAAATCTGTGCTGAGGGGAACGGGTTCGCCATTGAGCGTGAGCAGGCAGTCTCCGGCTTTGATTCCGGCGCGATCTGCCAAGGTGCGTGGCTCGACTTCGGTAACTAATGAACCGGCATTGCCGGAAACACCAAAAAATTCAGCCAACTGCGGCGAGAGCGGGGCAACTTTAACGCCTAAACGCCAGGTCTTGGTGCGGTGATAGGGTTCAGGGTTGGGAGCAGTAGAATCAATTCCGCCCTGCCGTTCGCCAACAATTACGGTCACATCACGCTCAACGCCTTCGCGCATAATCTTCAGCATCACACGGCTTTCCGGCAATGTTTCATTGAGCAGGACATAAACGTTCGTAGCCATCTGAATGGCCTGATCATCGAACGACAAGATGACATCGTTTTCGCGCAAACCTGCCTTGGCTGCCGGACTGTTTTCCAGCACTTTACCGACGATAGCGCCGCGCGCTTCTGATAGCCGTAAATCACGCGCTTTAGCTTCATTCACATCCGCCAGATAAACGCCCAGAAATGCCCCCGGCGTGGGCTGTGCCCAAACAGAAGACAAGCCAAGAAAAGCGAACAGGGTCAGGAACAAGAACGGTTTCATGAATCTCAATACCTCAAGAATGTTTGGCGGGCCGGAAAATCGGCAGCAGAAGCCACGACTGTCTTCACGCCAGGCAAAGCGGGAAGTTCCAAAGTTCAGCCTTCCAGGGCTTCATTTTTCGGATAGAGGGAATCAATCAAATCGCGGTATTTGTCCTCGACAAACTTGCGGCGGATTTTCAGGGAGGGCGTCAGTTCACCGCCGTCAATCGTGAATTCGTCTGTGAGCAGAGCAATCTTTTTGACCTTTTCGTGCGGGGCTAACTCTCTGGTGACTTCGTCCACTTTCTTTTTGAAAAATTCCAGAATGCGCGGATGTTTGGCGAGTGTAGTTTTGTCTTTGGTATCAAGGGCAATCGAACTAGCGTATGTTTTTAGCGCGTCATAATTTGGCACGATAAGCGCCGAAGGATATTTGCGCTGGTTGCCGATGATAATCACCTGCTCCACCAGCGGGATGCCACCGATCAGGTTTTCAATTTGCTGTGGTGCGATGTATTTGCCAAGGTTGGTTTTGATCAGGTCTTTTTTGCGATCCGTGATTTTCAGAAATCCTTCGGCGTCCATTTCGCCGATGTCGCCTGTGTGCAACCAGATGCCATCGGGATATTCCTTGATCATCTCCGCCGTTGCCTCAGGCAATTTATAATATCCCTGCATAACCAAATCGCCCTGCACCAGCAGTTCCCCATCTTCGGCAATTTTGACTTTGACGCCTTCAATCGGTTGGCCAATCGTTCCGAAGCGATTGTTGCCTGGCTTATTGCAAGCCACGACTGGCGAAGTTTCGGTCAAGCCATAGCCCTGCAAAATTTCAATGCCTGCCGCAGAAAAAATCAGCCCTAACTCCTTAGGCAGCGCAGCCCCACCAGAAACAAAAAAGCGAATCTTCCCGCCCACGGCTTCGCGCCATTTGCTGAAGACCAAACCATCCAAAACCTTATGCTGAATCGCCAAGGTGAACGGCACGGATTTGCGTTGATCTTTAAGAACTGCGACTTCGCGTCCGACCTTGATGGCGCGCTGAAAAATCCGTTGCTTCATCGGCGGCTGATCGGCGGCGCGTTTGTTGATTGTCGCGTAAATCTTCTCGAACAGGCGCGGCACAGCAGTCACAATCGTTGGATGAATTTCTTTCAGGTCTTCGGCGACGGTTTCGATGCCGCGTGCATAGCAAATCTGCACGTCGCAATTCATCAGCAAGTACAACACCGTGCGCTCAAAGACGTGCGAAAGCGGCAGGAAGCTCAAAAACACATCGTTAATGTCAGGTCCCAAATGCTTGCCTGAACTGACCGCATCAAACACTAAATTGCGATGTGAGAGCATGACGCCTTTTGGCTCGCCCGTCGTGCCAGAAGTGTAAATAATCGTCGCTAAATCGTCGGGCGTAGCCTGTGCCACAAGGGTATCAAAAAGTTCCGGGCTGCGCGCGGCGACATCAACGCCCTTGGAGGCAAACGCGTCCAGTGTTTCCAAGCCTTCGCTTTTCTCGTCAAACAAGATCAACTGCGGCGCATCACCTTTCAGCGGGTCCAACGCGGATTGCACACGGCGCAGCAATTTTTGATTCGAGATAAATAAAACTCTCGCTTCGCAGTTTTTGAGAATGTAGGCAACCTGATCTACAGCCTGCGTCGGGTAAATCGGAACCGTCACGCCGCCGCTGGCCAGAATCGCATAATCTGTGATGCTCCATTCCGGGCAGCTTTCCGCCAGGATCGAGACGCGGTCACCTTTGCGCACACCGCGTTCGTGCAGAGCCAGCGCGATGTGCCGAATCCGCCCCATCAACTGCGCTCCCGTGATGTCCTGCCAGGCCTTGTCGCGCTTGTACCGCATGACGACCTTTTCCATCCGGCGTGCGGTGGCTTGCATAATAAGTTCGTTCAGCGTTCGAGGTTGCCCGTTCTGCATAGCGACGATGTTTGAGTTCTGGATTGATTACTACGATGTGGAAGGAACTATCAACTGATTTGCGGGATTTGTCAAAGTCTCAGCGCCCGTGGCAGAAGCCCGACTGTGAAGGAGGGCGTTTTCAGCTTCATACGCCCTCCTTCACAGTCGGGCTTCTGCCTCAGTTGCTTTATCCCTGACCGCGATTGGCAAGCATGCGATCTAATGCAACGCGTGCCCAGTGCGCTGTGTCTTCGTCTACGGTAATGTGATTCACGACGTGTCCGTCAATCAGGTTTTCCAATGACCAGAGCAAATTTTCCGGTGCAATGCGGAACATCGTCGCGCACATGCACAGGTCAGGCGACAGCAACGTCACGAATTTATCTTTGTGCAGTTTCGTCATCCGATTCACCAGATTCAGTTCGGTTCCGACCGCCCACTGACTTCCCGCAGGCGCTTCGCTCAGCACGCGAATGATGTATTCGGTCGAACCATTCAGATCGGCTTTCTGCACAACCTCGTAGCGGCATTCGGGATGTACCAGCACTTTGATTCCAGGATATTCCGCACGCCGCTCATCCACATGACGCGGCAGAAAGCGTCCGTGAACAGAGCAGAAGCCTTTCCACAAAATCACTTTGGCCTCACGCAATTCTTCCGCCGTGTTGCCGCCCAAATCCAATCGCGGGTCCCACACCACCATCTTGTCCAACGAGATGCCGTGCTTGACGCCTGTATTTCGGCCCAGATGTTCATCAGGAAAGAAGAACAACTTGTCCGCTTCCCCCAGCGCCCATTCAAATAACTTTACTGCATTTGACGAAGTGCAAACCGCACCGCCATTGCGCCCGCAAAAGGCTTTCAGGCTCGCCGCCGAATTCATGTACGTGATTGGCATAATGTTCGCAATGCCCAATTCCTGCAATTGCTCCCACGCGCTTTCGACCTGCTCAATGCTTGCCATATCGGCCATCGAACAGCCCGCGCCCAGGTCGGGCAGTATTACCTTCTGATGGGGTGCGCTCAAAATGTCTGCGGATTCCGCCATAAAATGCACACCGGCAAAAACAATGTAATCGGCGTTCGGACGCGTTTGCGCCTGCCGCGCCAAATTAAATGAATCGCCCGTAAAATCGGCGTGGCAAATCACATCATCCCGCTGGTAATGATGCCCCAGGATCACAACACGATCTCCTAACTTGCGCTTTGCTTCCTGAATCCGGTCATACAATTCGGCTTCGCTCAAATGCACATAGTCATCCAGCGGTTTGATCGCCTGCGGATCGTAATTGTTGACCTGCGGAACTGCGGTAGTAGCGGTTGCATTGCTCATTTGTGTCTCCTCATCAAAATACTTAGTGTATCTTTTACACTATCAAGACACGCATAGTGTACTGGACACCTTACTTGCGTGCAAGCAGGAAGATTGAAAAATTTCTTCAGACAAAGCTGACTCTCACTGGCTTTTGCGATACAGTGACGCGCGTTTTATGAGTGAGGAATTACCGTCAAAAAAATCGTTCGAGTTTACACAACGCGAGACTGAAGATGACATTCGCGCGCAAGTCAGTCGCGCCTTTCACGAAGCCCGCTGGATCATTACGCAACTGATTTTACCCGGAACAGAAATCAAAGCGCCGACCATTGACCAGGCCGCAAACTCGCCTTTGGCTCAAATGATGCGCGAAGTGTTCGAGCATGCGGCGGGATTACGTGAGGTGCCTAATATTCAGGGACTTTGCACACAACTCTTGCGCCTGTTGTATGGTAAAGCCCCTTCTCATCAACAAACGATTCCCCCCATTTTCTGGACAACGCCGCTGGGGGCAGCAATTCACGAATGTTCCGGCAGTTTTGCGAATCTGGCGGATGAAGCTGAACTTAGCGAACCGGAAGCCGCACGTTTTTTAGGTGTCGGTCAAATGACCGTTTTGAGCTACTGCCAAAACGGTGAATTGAAAGTCAGTCGAATGATTGGCCCGCGTTGTTTATTCACGACGGAAGAACTCAAAGCCTTTCGGAAACGCAGATTTCAGGCTGAAGATTAGTTGATAATCGTGGCTGGAATAGCAACGGAGTTGTAAGTAATCTGGATTGTCCCACCCGACCTTGTTCCCTGCTTCACCTTTTCGCTTTTACTGCACTCGACACGCACATCACCCTTCCCTAACGCCATTTCCTTGATCATTGACGGATCAAGAATTGCGGCAGAGCGACTGGAATCGGTTTCCACGCCTGAACTCACCAACGAACTGGCATTGGCCTCAGTGGCAGATTGCCCGTGGAGCGTGAGCACAATGCTTTCACCTGCGGCTAAGGCGCGGGAAAGTGGAATCATCGTTTTCTGGGCTTTGCTGAAGGTCAATGATTTTGCGGTGATTTCGATGGGAGCCAGGCCGATTTCATTCTGATATGTCTTGCCATCGGAATTGGTAAACACGAATTGGAATTGCGACACAACGCCCGTCGCAGAAAATTGATACGTTGTCCCTTTCAAAAAACCCGGCTTACTTTCGTCCATTGGTTTGCCGTTGAGTTCGACTTTTGCCGGGGCGTCCAAATCAATCGTTGTGCCTGTTTTTCCAGCGACGCGAAAAGTGGCGGTGGCGTCACTGTTTTCTTTGTTGACGTTGATATTGTAATCCTGATACACCTCCGCCGCCGCGACGTTCGTGGATTCTGTCGTGTCGGTGGAAACACAGGCGGAAAATGAGATGAGAAACAGAAAGGGAAGCATTTTTTTCATAAGATTCTTGATCAGGAGCTATCGGGGCAAGTCTGCAAAACGCGCTGTTTCTAAGCCATTTACCCACAAATGGCAAGAAAAAAGATGTCGGCCAATTCGCGCTGCAACTGAGAAAGAGAACAGCCTTCTGCCGCTCCTGATTATTCCATCTATCGGCTTTTGATCCCAGATCGTGGGAAATCCTGCGTATTGGCATGTGGCGTAGCACGTTGCCTGAATCATCAGCAGTTTGTCAGAAAGGATAAAGCATGAAACATATCGGATGGGTAGCTTTTTTATTATTCGGAGTGCTTGTCGGCGCAGAAACAATCGCCATGCCCCAGCCCGCATCGAAGCAACCACGGCTTTACAAACCCAGTCCGGCGAAAATTGCCACTTTTGAAGACGCTGCCCGCATTGCTTTAGCAGGTGGCCTGCGCGTGTGCAAAGCCAAAGTAGCGGATTCCGGGGAGGGGAAATTTATCGTGCAACAAGGCGGAAAAACGCTGGGCGAGTGGGAGGCACAATTCAGCGTCTACAGCGATGCAAAGTCATTTGAAGTCCTGGAAATTGACCTTGATGGCAACGGCGCAAACGAAATTATCGTTGCAGAATTTACGGCGCAAAGTAATGGAATGGGTGTCAAATACTACAATCTTTTCATCCTCGCTGATCCGCGCAAGAATGCGTTTCAATCGCCTGTTTCCTTTCAGATGGCAGATTACAGTGCGTACGGCAACTTCATCAAAGAACCGAATAGCAATGAAACGTTCATCCTTGTCACGAACTGGGAAAGCCGCGAATTGGCGGGCAAAGAAGATTCCTATGCCACGTATTTGACCGGACGATGGTTTCGCTATCACAACGGCAAATTGCAACCCGCGTTTGAGAAGCCAATCCTCGCGCGGCGGTTGCTGAAATCGTTTGAGCAACTCCGGCTGAACACGTTGGAAGATAATGTTCATCCATACTCATGGCTGAAGCATCCGAAAACAGAAAAGTTGAAAACCGATCCAATGGCCACAGGCATTGAGGTTTCTGCGCAAAATGGCGTGATTGAAAAATACACTCGCATCGAAAAGAAACGCGCCGAAGATGACGACCGCGTTCAGGTCATTCAGCAAATCGTCGTGAAATTCGACTCCGGCCAAACTGCCACATTTCGCCTTTATCCTGATCTTGATGCAGATGAAGAACCCAATGCTAATAAAGCACAGGAAATCAATCAAATCGGCTTCCTGCCTGCGCAATTTCTGCTGCCTGAAAGCGTCACGATTTTTGCGGTTTACGACAAACTGGAAGGCAGGCAAGTCCGCATTGTCACGTACAAAGGAGCAAGTGAGGACGTACAGCCGATTACGATGTGGTTGGTGGAAAAGTGAAAAAACAGCTTCTGCTTTACAGTTTTCTTATCCTGCTCAGTGGGGGAATCATCCAGCTCTGCTTTTTCATCCGCTTTGCCAATCAGGCGCTGCAAAATTCGGCCCTTGCGTCAGAACAGCGGCAATCTTCATTTTGGGCATATCAATCTGATTTCTGGTTCTGGCTGAATGTGAGTGCGTTAGGACTTTGGCTGCTATCCAACATTTATTTGTGGCTCAGGAATAAAGCTATTCCGTTGGGAGTAACGTTTCTCTACTACGCAAGTTTTGCCCTGTATTTTTCGATTGTCGTCCGCACGGACTATCACACCTTCACACGCAAAACGGGTTTATGGAAAGGCGGATCGGATATTGGCGGTGTGGTGGCAATTGTTGGCTGTGGAGTCCTGGCCTGTTTTTTCGCGATCAATTACGCCATCGTCGTTGGTGTCAGGCATCACTACGACAAACGCAAACAAAAAATGTAGCGTGAACATCCTGTTTGCGCCTGCGACAGTTGTTTTCAGCGCGGCAAACAAGAGGTTCGCAGCACATTACTTTTGCAATTCCAGCAAGGTAATTTCCGGCGTGCAACCATAGCGCAACGGCACGACAACTGTGCCAAAGCCGCGATTGACGTAAAGCTGCGTATTGCCGAGCACTGCATGCCCGCGCATGAATTTACGGCTTGGACGATGCAACCACCGCGAGACAGCGGTTTCTTTGCGCGGCACCAGCAACTTCCAATTAATCTGCCCGCCGTGCGTATGACCGGAAAGCATCAGGTCCACACCCGCCCGCGCTGCTTCGCGAATCAGTGCCGGATTATGCGCCAGCAAAATGCGAGTTTCATGGCGAAAGGTGTTCGCCAGCGCGGCTTTCATGTCATCCAGCTTCACCATCATATCGTCCACCCCCGCCAGACAAATCTTTGCCCCTCCCTGCTCAATTCGCACGTGCTCATTACACAACACGCGAATGTCATGGGCTTCCAGCGCGGCACGCATCAACGCGCCATCCGTCCAATGATCGTGATTTCCAAGCACGGCATAAACGCCATGTTTCGCGCGCAAATGGCCTAAAGCCCGCGCACAACCTGGAATAAAATCCGGCGAATGCGAAACATAATCTCCCGTCAGCACGACTAAATCCGGGTTTAATTCATTCACGCGTTGTGCGGCAGTAATGATCTCGCCCTCGCTCACAAATGAACTGTGATGGACGTCAGAGAGCTGGACGATTTTGAATTGCTGAAATGCAGATGGAAGATTCGGAAGGTAAATGGGCAGATGCGTAATTTGAACTTGCGTAGTTTCCAATAACGCGGCACGCAAAAAGTTCAAAATTTTCCGCCGCCCGGCTTCCTGCAAAGGCGACGCATGTTGTGCCCAGGGTATTTGATTTTCAGCACGGTTGATGACTCGACGCTTCATCCGCGAGTTCAAATCCGCAATAACTTTTCTTCTTTTCATGTCAATTGACCGCTGCTGTGGGGGAGCCAGGAACAGCCTTAAAACAGTTTTCAAACAGGGCAGATTATACTGATCCCGGAACGCAGAGGCAACCGGATTGCCAAAGATAGAAACTCCGGCGAACAATGCCCAATTTCCACCTCCCATTTGACTTGGCAATCAGGCTCATTGCATTTTGTGAGCATGCAAAAATTCAAACCGGTTGTCTTCCTGCTGTTTTTATTGCTGTTGGTGTGGCCGTTACAGGCACAAAAGAAAGCCCCACGCACAACAAAGTCAAAGACCGCACCCACCAAATCAACAGGCTCCAAGACCGCATCTCCCGATAAGACCGAAAAAACGGAGGCGGCTGAAGAGAAGGTAGACGACCTGTTGCCAACGCCCAAACCCAGAGTACCGCTCAATCCGGCGGAACCTTTTGGGCGCATCATCCTTTTGCCCCTGGATGATCGTCCGGCTGTCGCCCAATTCGCCCACTTGATTGGAGCCATTGCGGATTATGAAGTAATTATGCCGCCCAAAGACCTGCTGGGCCGCTTCACCACTCCAGGCGATACCAAAAAGATTCAGGACTGGCTCGGCATTGTGGATTACTCCAAAATTGATGCCGTAGTCATTTCCGCTGATATGCTTGTTTATGGTGGTCTCGTGGCATCACGCGCGCCAGACACTACTCAAGCAGAGGCGGTGAAACGATTGGAATTCTTTCGCTGGCTCAAACACAAACATCCAGACATTCCAATCTATGCCTTCAATGTGTTGATGCGTGTCGCGCCAACAGCCAGCGCCGCAACACGCCTGTGGCGCGATGATCTGGCGCGTTGGGCAGAGCTGATGGATCGCGTGCCAAAAACCAATGACGCCAAACTGGCAGAAGAATTGGAACAGCTCAAAAAGAAGCTGGATCGGAATCTGATCAACGATTATATGGCAGCACGGCGGCGTGACCTGCAAATCAATCTGGCCATGATCAAGTTGTATGAGGAGCACGTCATTGACAGTCTCATTTTCCTGCAAGACGACGCCCGCGAATTCGGCTTGCATCGTCACGATCAACTCATCCTGCACGAACGGCTCAAAGCGCTCGGCTTTGAAGATGAAATTCCGATTTACAACGGCGCAGACGAAGGTTCGTTGTCATTGGTCAGCCGCGCAGTGCTCGACAAAGCCAAACAAAAAGTTAAAGTCGCGGTTGTCTATTCTTCTGAAAACAGTCGCAAAGTCATTGCTCCATTTGAAGACCATCCGCTGGAATTCACGGTCGAACATCAGATCAACGCGGCGGGCGGACAAATCGTGAAGCCGGAGGAAACGCCCGACTACATGTTGTATGTCAACGCTCCCGGCACAAACACCTCAGAGTTTACGATGTTCAGCAAAAATCTGGTCGCAGATTTGAAAGCTGGCAAAGCCGTCGCGCTGGCAGATGTGCTGTTTCCCGCTCCACATCACAGCGGCGCAGATGAGAGGCTAATCAGTATTCTGAAAACTGAAAAGTTGTTTGATCGCTTAACAGGCTATGCCGCGTGGAATACCGCTGGCAACACGCTCGGCACGGCTATTCCGGCAGCCAATCTGCGCATTTATTCCAAACAGCTTACCGATGCACCAGAACGAGCGGCGCGCGCGACTGCTGCCCATTTGGAATTCCTGATGCATCGTTTCGCAGGCGATTATCTGTATCACGACATCGTTCGCTTGGACATTAACGCGCAGTTACGAAAACCTCCTGCGTTGCCGACAGATGAGTTTCCCGAAGAAACGTACAACCGGATTAACAAACAGGTTCAGGAAAGGCTGCAACCATTGATTGACAAGTTTTTCGCCGAGAACTTTCAAGGGAAAAGTTATTCGATTGGCACATTCAATGACACAAAGCGTGAGATCAAAATTAACAGCTTGAAGGGGCTGAAGATTTATTTACCCTGGCCGCGCACGTTTGAATCCACTATTGAATACAAGTTCGATTACATCATCAAACAATGACCGCCGCACTTATTATTCTTATTTTTCTCATCTTCGCCGCGCTGATGATCTCGCGCAAAATGCCTGCGATTCTGGCAGTGCCGTTAATGGCGATTGGCTTTGCTGCCGTGGCGCGCACACCGCTGAACACAATCCTCAGCGATGTGATGGTTGGCGGCGCAAAGCAACTGGTTGAAGCCTATTTGATGGTCTTTGCCGGAGCCATGCTGGGTCGCGTCGTCATGCAAACCGGTGTCGCAGAAGGCATCATCAAACGCGCCGCAGAATTCGGTGGAGATCAACCGCTTGCCGTCGCTGTCACATTGATGATTGGAATTGGATTACTGTTCACAACACTGACAGGACTTGGCGCAATCATCATGGTCGGCGGTTTGGCGCTGCCGATTATGATGAGCATTGGCGTACCGAGAAAGCTGGCAGGCGTGCTGTTCATTTTGGCATATGGCTTAGGCTATGTTTTCAATATCGCAGCGTGGGGGTTTTATCAGCAAACCTTCAAGATTGACCGTGAACCGATTCGCAACTTCGCCATCGTGTTGTTTGTGATTGATGCAATCGCGGTGCTGATTTTCCTCGTCATCGCCGCGCGTCGAATGAACAAATACGGGGCTTGGGCGGTTGCGTTGGATGAAGACACTGGCAAACGGGACGTGATGTTGATTGCGCTCTTGCTGCCGATTTTGCCGCTGATCCTGCACATTGGCATCGGCTGGCAGGTGTTGCCAGCATTTCTCATCAGCGCCGTGATTGGCGTACTGATCACCCGCCCCAAAGAAATCGTCAAGCAACTCACCAGCGCTGCGGTCAAAGGTCTGGAAGATGTTGCACCTGCAATCATTTTGATGATCGGGATCGGCATGCTGCTGACGGCGACACGATTGCCCGGCGTACGGGAAGCGTTGCAACCCCTGATTCAAGGCATTCATTTCAGTTCGCCTTTCGTGTATGTCTTGTTCTTTGGTCTGCTGTCGCCACTGGCTTTGTATCGCGGCCCGCTGAATATTTACGGCCTTGGCATCGGCATCTTCTCGCTAATCGCGTCGTTGAATTTGTTACCACCTGCGGCACTGGTTGCGGCAGTGATGTGCCTGGTGCAGGTGCAAAATGCCTGCGACCCGACCAACACACACAACGTCTGGGTAGCGAATTATGTTGGCATGCGCGTTGAAGAAACGACGAAAGAAACGCTTCTTCTCAAGGTCGCAGTCTGCATTGCCGGGCTGATTGCGGGCAGCCTATTTTTTCTTTAATAAAAGGGAAATTGCGGAATGATATTACTTTTGTGATAATACGACGTAACGCTTTTAAGTTTCCCCGACAATAACATCTTTAGCTGGTAAGTTGCATGTCTGAAAGAGTTTTTGCCATTGTAAAACCTGAACTACTTGTGTGGGCAAGAGAGAGTGCAGGCCTACAGCTTGACGTTGCAGCCAAAAAGGCTCATCTAAAGCCAGAAAAACTCGACTTGTGCGAACAAGGCAAGGAAAGGCTTACAATCAATCAACTTCGCGCCATTGCTAAAGTTTACAAACGCCCCCTGGCTGTTTTTTATCTGTCAAGGCCACCTAAAAAATTTGACGCCCTACGTGACTTTAGGCGATTGCTGGCGGATGGAGAAATCAATGAATCCCCTCAGTTAAAACTTGAGGTTAGACGTGCGATTTATCGCCGAAAAGTAGCTTTGGAGATGCATCAAGAGTTAGGAAGCCATCTTCCCAAATTAGAATTAAAACTAAATCGAGAAAATGATCCTGAGATGACTGCGGTACGTGTACGAGAATTTTTGCGGATACGTCTCGACGAACAGAAAGGATTTAAAACTGACTATGACGCGCTGGGACGTTGGCGTTCTGCTATTGAGTCAAAAGGCATTCTAGTCTTTCAAACTTCAAAAGTGGCAATTAATGAGATGCGTGGATTCTCAATTAGCGAGGAGGTTCTTCCTGTAATTGTCGTAAACAGCAAAGACGCTCCCTATGCTCGGATATTTTCGATGCTTCACGAGTTAACACATTTGCTACTCAAAGAAAGTAGCTTATGCGATCTAAAAGAAAGAAATTCTCTATATGAATCAACTCAAATTGAAGCATTCTGTAATAGAATCGCCGGAGCAGTTTTAGTTCCTAAAAATTCTCTATTAAACGAACAACTCGTCAAAAAAAACAGACACTCAATTGAGTTGCCTGACGAGATAGTGTCGTCATTGGCAAAAGGATATCATGTTAGCCGCGAAGTAATATTAAGGCGGCTCCTAATTACAAATTTAATTTCAGAAGATTTTTACAGAAAGAAAAGAGCTGCCTTACAAAAAGAACATGAACGTCACCTAGAAGCAACGGCGACCTCAGAAAGGGCGGGATTCGCACCACCAGATGTGAAGGCGGTTAGCGAAGCGGGTCGTTCGTTCGTTCAATTAGTCCTAAATAGCTATTATCAAGAAAAGATTACCCTAAGTGATGTCTCAGATTTTTTAGAGGTTCGATTAAAACACCTACCTAAAATAGAAAAAGCTGTACAAAATAAATTTACGGAGGCCGGAGCCTTAGTTTGAAATACAGCATTGATACAAGTGCCATTCTCGATGGATGGGTACGCTACTATCCACCAGATACTTTTCCTGGCCTTTGGGATCAGATCGATAAACTAATTAGCAATAGGCAATTAATTGCAACAGAAGAGGTGTTGATTGAATTAGAAAAGAAAGAGGACACTGCATACAACTGGTTCCGGCAACGAAGCAATATGTTTATCCCCATTGATGAACAAATTCAAGAAATTGTCGGTGATATTCTGCTCAAATATGAAAGGTTGGTAGATACGAGCAAAGGGCGATCAATGTGCGACCCTTTTGTAATAGCACTTGCAAAACTTCAGAACTGTCCGGTTGTGACAGCAGAAAAAATCACAGGAAATTTGAATAAGCCCAAAATCCCTGATGTATGTTTAGACCTGAATATTGAGCCAATAAGCCTTCTCGATTTAATTCGAAGAAATCGTTGGATATTCCGTTAAGGAATAAGCCTTTTTCTTAAGCAATTTCCACTTTCCTCGCCTGCAACTTACTGCTCACGGCATTTGTCTTTAACAACAAATTGACGCTTGCAACAATTTGGTGTACTTAACATCCCCCAAGAATTCTCTCGTGAAAGGTAACCATTTCAGTGGAGCATTATTCCCCAAACGCAGGGTGGATTGAAGTCATCGTCGGTTCGATGTTCAGCGGCAAAAGTGAAGAATTAATTCGCCGCATGCGCCGTGCGCAAATCGCCAAACAAAAGGTGCAAATCTTCAAACCACTCATTGACGACCGCTACTCCGAAAATCACATTGTTTCGCACGCCGAACGCCGCATTGAATCTCTAGCCGTACGGACGGCGCAGGACATTCTGGAAGGCACGCACAAAGACACCGAAGTCGTTGGCATTGATGAAGGCCAATTCTTCGATCAGGCGCTGTTGGACGTTGCCAATAACCTCGCCAATCAAGGCAAACGTGTCATCATTGCCGGGCTGGATATGGATTACCTCGGCAATCCGTTTGAGCCAATGCCCCAGTTGATGGCTATTGCCGAAGATGTACATAAAACCCGGGCGATTTGTGTGGTCTGTGGCCACGCGGCCACGTACACCCAACGCCTGATCGCCAGTCAGGAACGCGTTGTCGTAGGTGCAGCGGGCGCGTATGAAGCCCGTTGTCGGCAATGCTTCGAACCGCATCTGGCCGAAGAAGTAGCCGAAGCCAGTGCATAAATCATTTCCTGCTTATTGCAGAAAGGCACTGTATGGATGTTGCTGGAATCGAACGCCGAAGAGAACAAAATCTGGTGTATAACTTCCTGCGCGTGGTCGAGATGGCCGCGATTGGGGCGGCCCGCACGATGGGACGTGGCGAGCGCAAGTATTCCGATCAGGTCGCGGTCGAGGCAATGCGCTCCGAAATGGATTTGATTCCGATGGACGGACGCATCGTCATCGGCGAAGGCGAACGCGACGAAGCGCCGATGCTGTACATTGGCGAGCGCGTCGGCGTTGGCGTTCACGAACAATCTCCAACAGTTCCCTACCCCGAAGTTGACATTGCTGTTGACCCATTGGAAGGCACAAACCTTTGTGCGACGGGTGCGCCCAATGCGATTGCCGTGCTTGCCGCAGCCGAGCGCGGCGGGCTGATTCACGCGCCCGATGTATACATGCAAAAGCTGATCGTCGGCCCGGCGGCCAAAGGGGCGGTAGACATTGATGCACCCGTCAAAGACAACCTGCGTGCGATTGCCAAACGGATGAACCGTGATGTTGACGACCTTGTCGTCGTCGTCATGGATCGCCCCCGCCATCGCCAATTGGTCGCCGACATCAAGGCCGCAGGAGCGCGCATTCGATTGATTACTGACGGCGATCTATCGGCAGGTATTTCCGCCGCAGTCGGAGGTTCGGGCGTACATGCTGTGATGGGCATTGGCGGCGCACCAGAAGGCGTCATCACTGCCGCCGCGATGAAGTGCCTGAACGGTGAAATACAAGGTCGCTTTCTGACGAAGGATAAGCTGGAGCATCCAGAAGAGCGCGCTAAAATTGCCGATGACGTCGAAGACCGCATGCGAGAAATGGGGATCACCGATCCAACGCGTGTTTACGACACAAATGAATTAGCGCCCGGCAGAAAAATCATCTTTGCCGCCTGCGGCGTGACAGATGGAACAATCCTGCGTGGCGTGCGCTTTTTCGGCACCGGCTTACGCACGGAATCCGTGCTGATGACAACTGACACGCATCACGTGCGGTTCGTGGATACCCTGCATTTAGAAGGCGATCCCGATGCGGTTGTGCGGTTCGATAGATTCTGAGGAAAATCAAAAGCCCGACTGAGAAGCTTGTCATTACCTAGTTTTTTGCACGAACTCAGCCCGCGAATGCGGGCGACAGCATAAAGCCTGGGGTGGAGGTGTCAGCCGGAACCCCAGGTAATGC
>JAFDVL010000136.1 GCA_018268995.1 Acidobacteriota bacterium
AAACTTACTTTACAGTGTACTAAGTCAATACCAATTACTTTTCCCATAATGTTATCTTCTGTTATCGGCTTCTTGAAAAACCGGAGAGTAAGCCAGGGCAGGTAAGCGAATCTTAAGGATGTGGGTTGTCAGGTGGAAACTGTCGAAAACGCGTTGGGGAACGCAGGAAAAACTTCGTTGGCTCAAAAATGTAATGAGGTGTGTCGTTAACTCATTACTGTGGCTGGGGCATCATTTAGCACACGCTCAAGCATGCACGCGACATAGCTTACCACATTTATCGTTCGTGCATACTCCATTCTTAAGGGGCCGACAACACCAAGATTGCCGGTCATTTGATTGCCGTACTTATAGGATGCAGTAACGACAGCACAACCGCGCAGGCTGGGAAGGCGATTTTCAGCTCCAATGCGAACCGTTACCAAAGGTTGTTCCTCCATTGAAACACATTCATTCAGGATACTGATAAGCCGCCGCTTTTCTTCAAAAATTTGAAATAACTCGCGTAATCGCTCTAAATCAGCAAACTCACGTCGAGATAGAATATTAGAAGCGCCTTCCACAAAAACTTCTGGCTCAGCATCTTCTTCTCGACTCAAACCTCGATGACAAAGCAAGATCGCATTCTGTAGCAAACGATCATACAACGCTTTTTCCTCTGTCATCCGGCGCACCAATTCGGAGTGGATTGCGCTCAGGGTAAGGCCAGAGAAATTTGCGTTTAAATATCGCGCTGTTTTATCTAGTTCATCCTGGCTGAAGTCTTCTGTGACACGAACCAAGCGATCTTCAACCAGTCCCGCACGAGATACAGTAATAACCAGAATCCGACCATCACTAATGCGGACAAATTCAATATGGCGAATAACATCGCGGCTAATATTGGGCGAAACGACGATTCCGACGCTCTGAGAAAGATAGGAAAGCAAATGAGAGGCCCGCGACATAATCTGATCAGCGCTGGGCAGATTTTCATTCAGCATTTCGCGCTGGATGGTGTCTTCATCGTCTTGTGAGATACTTGTCTGCTCAAAGATGTTATCTAAATAAAACCGATAGCCTTGATCAGTTGGAACCCGCCCCGCAGAAGTATGTGGCTGTTCCAGATACCCAGATTCTTCTAAATCAGCCATGACGTTACGAATTGTAGCCGGAGACAACCCCTCACTGGACAACTTTGAAATAGTCCGCGACCCGATGGGCTCCCCCGAAGCCAGATGCGCCTTAATGACAAGCGTTAATAGCTCTCGGCTTCTTTTATCTGGTAATTCCCTAGTGACCATCATAGCGCTGTACTAGTTAAATTAAGGGTTAGGCTAATGCAACGTAGAGCCAGCGTGTGCTTACTTAATCTATAGCAACCACAAACACTTCACAAAAAAATTAACACCGTGATAGGAATGCTGTCAAGTTTTTCTCTGGCTTAGTGGTTCCAAAGCATTTCGCAGTTATCATTGGGCTGAAATTAGCTGTAAATCTGAGGTTCAAAATAATGTAGTAAAAGGACTTGGCTTTTTTAACACTTGTGATAGAATGCCAAACGGTTAAACAAATCTCGGTAATGATTAGGTTTTGTTTATGTCGTTTTGACCGAATAAAACCTTTGATTGAATAGAACAACTACTACTTTTACTACTACGGAAAGGATCGCCCACTCATGAAAAGAAAAGGCGTTTTAATCGGAGCCTATGTGCCCCCGGAGATGAAAGAGGCGCTCAAGCGTCGCTCGCAACTCCAACATCGGACATTATCACAAGAACTTATTCGCATTCTTGCAGAAGCTCTGGGACAACCCATTCCAGGCTCTCCTGATCGGCGTGGCGAGGCTTCGACACCGCGTCGCCGTGCAACAGACCCATTTCCGCGTCGTCGCACGGGAGACCTTGTTCCCGGCGAGGGAATCGCTCAATCACCGTTGCAGGATCAGGACTAATTCTTTCGTTGCCCCACAAAAATGAATTCTTGTCATAGTAAGGGCCAAGTGGATAAAACGCTTGGCCCTTTGCTTATTCAGAGGCAATTTTCCTAAATCTAATTTTCAAAAAGAGCGCGAACTCAGGGGCTAGGTGATTTGCATAGATTCCTGGATTGTACTATTCTTCTCAAGCTATCTCGCTGAACTATTCCGAAGTGATTTTATGACGTAACGCTAAAACAATCTCCTCAATTGAGGTAAAGATGAAAGATGAAAGAATACCTACCGATCCTCGTCGTTTTCCTTTTTGTTCTTGGGTTCGCCGTTACTAATCTGGTACTGGCTCATTTGTTAGGACGCCATCGAAATACACGCGCAAAACTAATGCCCTACGAATGCGGGATTGATCCGGTTGGCTCAGCACACCAACGCTTCTCAGTACGTTTTTATCTGGTCGCCATGATGTTTATCCTGTTCGACATTGAGGCAGTGTTTCTGCTGCCCTGGGCGGTGATCTTTAGGTCTCTCTCAGAGAAGTTGTCGCGGCCATTCGTGTATGCCGAGATGATGGTGTTTCTGATTGTGTTATTGGTCGGATATATCTACGTTTGGAAAAAGGGCGTCTTTGAATGGAATCGCGGTTAGGAGTTTTCAGATGAAAGGATTAGAAACTACACTCGGCGAGGTCATGCCGGATGTATTAACCACAAAATTAGACTGGCTCATCAATTGGGCGCGCAAGTCCAGTTTGTGGCCTGCAACCTTCGGATTGGCTTGCTGTGCGATTGAGATGATGGCTGTGACAGATGCGCGCAATGATCTTGCCCGTTTTGGCGCAGAGGTATTTCGCGCCAGCCCGCGTCAGGCAGATGTCATGATTGTGGCAGGCCGTGTCTCAATTAAGATGGCCCCGGTGCTGAGAAGAATTTACGATCAGATGTCAGAACCTAAATGGGTGATTTCGATGGGTGCCTGTGCTTCAGCAGGCGGCGTATTTAACAACTATGCGGTCGTGCAAGGCGTAGATAAGATCGTTCCGGTGGATGTGTTTGTTCCCGGTTGCCCGCCGCGTCCCGAAGGGTTGATCTACGCGGTCATGAAATTACAGGAAAAAATTGAACGCGACTCTGTTTTGAATGAGCGCCCAGATACACCGAGTGTTTTCTAAAACCGATGCCTGAATTAGAGAATCAAACTAACGAATCTAGTGAAAGCCTGGCAGTACGTGGGCCAAATCAAACATCACGGTACGTGAACCCTATAGCGCTGAGTGCGCGATTTGCCGACGCGGTTGAAGAAGTCATTGAAGCGTTGGGCGAGGTCACTATCGTTATTCGACGTGATCGCTTAATTGAACTGATGCAGTTCTTACGTGATGAGCCAAGCTTGAAGTTCAACTTTCTGAGCGATGCTTCAGGTGTGGATTTAGGTGAATTTGCCGAGCCAAGATTTGCCGTTGCGTATCACCTTTATTCGCTTCCGCATAATCACCGCCTACGCATAAAAGTCTTCCTGGAAGAAGACGATGCCTGGGTTCCAACAGTCAGTGAAATCTGGAAATCAGCAGGCTGGCTAGAGCGCGAAATTTACGACATGTTTGGCGTAGATTTTGTGGACCACCCCGATTTGCGCCGCATTCTCATGCCAGCTGATTACGAAGGCTATCCGCTCCGCAAAGACTTCCCGGTCAAAGGGTACTGAGGTTTATGATAAGCACGAAAGAAATTGTAGTTCCGACGGCATCTGTAACCGCACTTGGCAAGCGCGATCCGCTGGGCGATCAGCGGATGACGGTTTCGCTTGGCCCACAACACCCCTCCACCCACGGTGTCTTGCGTGTCGAAGTAGAGCTGGATGGCGAAGTTGTGGTCGCCGCAAGACCCGACATCGGCTATCTCCACACGGGAATGGAGAAGACGATGGAAAACCAGAAATGGCAACAAGTGGTCACGATCACCTGTCGGATGGATTATTTGAATTCGATGGGAAATGATCTTGGCTACGTGCTGGCAGTAGAAAAACTGCTCGGCGTCGAAGCCACTCCGCGCACGCAAGTTTTGCGTGTTTTACTCACCGAATTGAACCGTATTTGTTCGCATCTGGTTTGGTGGGGCACACACGTCATGGACATTGGCGCGATGTCGCCATTCTTTTACGCTTTTGACCAACGCGAAAAGATTCTGGATTTATTTGAGTGCGTTTCAGGTGCCAGATTCCATCAAAGCTATTTCCGCATCGGCGGACTGCAAGCTGATCTGCCTGATACCTTCATGCCCTTGCTCAAAGAATTCGTGGCGCAGTTCCCTGATTTCCTCAAGATGGCAA
This sequence comes from Acidobacteriota bacterium, assembly GCA_018268995.1. Taxonomy (GTDB): domain Bacteria; phylum Acidobacteriota; class Blastocatellia; order RBC074; family RBC074; genus JAFDVL01. The sequence goes on from JAFDVL010000136.1 coordinate 4,241, forward strand.
ATAAACTGGTTTCAGGGAACAAGATTTTCCAAACCCGCACGAAAGGTATAGGTATCATCGGAGCCGAAGACGCAATCAACTGGGGCTTAAGCGGCCCATCACTTCGCGCCTCCGGGGTCAATTGGGACATCCGCAAATCTGAGCCATACACAGGGTACGAAACCTATGATTTCGACGTGCCCTTAGCTCAGGATGGAGACATTTGGGCGCGGTACGTGGTGCGAATGCGTGAGATGGAAGAAAGCCTGAAAATCGTCCAACAGGCGATTGACCGTTTGCCTGCTGGCCCGATTCAATCTGATCACCCCAAGCTGAAATTGCCGGATCGCGATTTGATGAAACAGCATATTGACGTAATGATTCATCACTTCCTGCTCGCGTCAGAAGGGTTTACTGTTCCGATTGGCGAGGTTTATTTCCCGATTGAATCAGCTCGTGGCGAACTTGGTTACTATCTTATCAGCGACGGCAAAGAAAAGCCCTGGCGGGTGCGTGTCAAAACGCCTTCTTTTATGAACCTGCAAGTGCTGCCCAAAATGGCGGAAGGCCAATTGCTCGCTGATTTAATCGGTATCATCGGCAGTATTGATATCGTGCTCGGAGATATTGATAGGTAGATGTTGGATGCTAGATGCTAGGAATACACCTGGCGGTCAATCTAATATCTAGCATCCAGCATCCAGCATCTAAATTTTATGTTTAGCCCTGAAAACGAAAAGAAAATTGACGAATATATTTCTCACTATCCCGTCAAACGTTCGGCAATCTTACCTGCGTTGCACATTGCGCAAATCGAACATGGCTACGTGACAGATGAAGATGTGCAATATCTGGCGCGGCGTCTGGATATGCGCGTGAATGAAGTTGAAGAGGTCGTAACTTTCTATTCGATGTATTCGCGCAAACCGATGGGGGAATACAAACTTCAGGTATGCCGCACGATTTCCTGTCATATAGCAGGTTGTGACAAGATCACGGAACATATCAGCGACAAATTAGGCATAAAAGTTAATGAGACCACGCCGGATGGCAAGTTCACGTTGCAGGAAGTGGAGTGCTTAGGCTATTGCGACCTCGCCCCTGTGCTGCAAGTCAATTTTGACTATCACGAACAAATCACGCCTGAACGTACTGACGAAATTATCGAGAAGCTGAAGTAAACGCTTACCAAACAGCTATGACCAAAGTTCTTACATCAAGGTTCGATCTCAAAGGCGAAGCTTGTGACATTGATGTGTACATCAAAACAGGCGGCTATCAAGCCCTCGCCAAAGTTGTCAAAGAGATGACGCCCGATCAGGTCATCGAAGAAGTCAAAAAATCATCGCTGCGTGGACGCGGCGGCGCNNNNACGGGCATGAAATGGAGCTTCGTGCCGAAGCAATCCAATCGTCCGAAATATGTAGTTTGCAACGCGGACGAATCTGAACCCGGCACGGGCAAAGATCGAGACCTGATGCGATGGGACCCGCACATGCTGCTGGAAGGATTGGCAATTGCGGCCTATGCCTTGAATGGCGCGCCAAATAATTACATCTACATTCGCGGCGAGTATTGGTACATCATCGCCATTCTGGAAAAGGCGATTGCCCAGGCAAAAGAACGCGGATTTCTGGGCAAGAATGTTTTGGGAACGAATTTCGAGTGCAACATCTACGTTCATCCTGGTGCGGGCGCATACATCTGCGGTGAAGAAACCGCGCTGCTTGAATCGCTTGAAGGAAAACGCGGCCATCCGCGCCTGAAACCGCCCTTCCCTGCTGTCGTCGGTTTGTACGGCGGTCCGACGGTCGTAAATAACGTCGAAACCTTAGCCGCAGTCCCGTGGATCATCAACAACGGCGGCGATGCGTACAAAGCGCTCGGCACAGAAAAGAGCGGCGGCACAAAACTCTTCACCGTCAGCGGCCACGTGAACAAGCCCGGCAACTACGAAGTGCCGATGGGCTATCCGATGCGCGACCTGATCAATAACGAATGCGGCGGGATCAAGAACGGGAAGAAATTGAAAGGCGTCATCCCTGGTGGCTCAAGCATGCCCGTTTTCACGCCCGAAGATGTCGAAAAGGCGACGATGGATTATGAATCCATCGCGTCGCTTGGTTCCATGCTCGGTTCTGGCGGCGTCATCGTGCTGGATGAAACCGTAGACATGTTTGAGATTTGCATGAATACGATTCATTTCTACAAACACGAATCGTGCGGTTGGTGTACGCCGTGCCGTGAAGGAACCCGCTGGTTGTACAAAGTCTGCGAACGTATGAAGAAATTTGAAGGCAAGCCGGGCGATGTTGACCTGCTCGACGATTTGGCAGGCAAGATTTTAGGCAAGAGCTTTTGCGCGCTTGGCGATGCAGCGGCAATGCCTGTGCAGGGAATGATCAAAAAATTCAGGCCCGATTTTGAGCGCCGAATCAAGCACAACTTCGTCCAATTAACTGCTGCGGATTAACGACAGACTCACTGCTGATATGGAACTTGTCAAAATCACAATCAACGGACAAGAGTTTGAAGCCCCGAAAGGCGAACTCCTCATCGAAGCCGCCGAAATGGCAGGCATTTATTTGCCGCGCTTTTGTCATTATCGCGGACTGACTGCACAAGCGTCGTGTCGCCTCTGTGTCGTGCGCGTAGACAATCCGAAAATCCCGAAACTCCAAACTGCGTGTACCATGCCTGTCAGTGACGGGATGATTGTGACAACAGATTCCGAAGAAATTGAAACGGTACGCGCTTCGATGATTGAGTTTCTACTCTCAAATCATCCGGTGGATTGTCCGGTTTGTGACCGCGCGGGTGAATGCGAATTACAGGATCAGACTTACGGTTTTGGCGAAGATGCGATTCGCTCGCAGTACAAAGACAAAGAAACACAGCTCGAACGCCAGATCTCGCCGTTCATTTACAACGACCCGCAACGCTGCGTCGTATGCAAACGTTGCACGCGCGTTTGTGAAGAATGGATGGATGAATTTGCGATCACGACAATCAATCGCGGCTCGCACACATACATCGGTTCGTATAACGGCTGGGTCGAATGCTCCGATTGCGGTAACTGCGTAGACGTTTGCCCAACTGGAACTTTATTGCACGTACCGTACAAATACGTCGCACGTCCGTGGGATTTGAAGCAAACGCCGACTATTTGCAATTTCTGTTCGGATGGTTGTTCGATGCTGGCCGGATCAAGAAGTGAAAAGCTGGTTCGTTCCGTTGCGCGTGATGGTCGTGGCCGCACCGCAGGCGGGATCAATCCTGATTTCTTGTGCGCGCTGGGTCGCTACACGATTGACGCGGTGCATCACGAAGATCGCATAGATCGCCCCATGATTCGTCGCGGCGAGCATCTGGTGCCAACAACGTGGGACGACGCGTTAAGTTACATTGCCAAGCGACTGGGCGAAGTTAAAGCGCAACACGGCGGCAATTCCATCGGCGTTATCAGCGCCGCGCGCCTGCTCAATGAAGATCAATTCACCCTCAAGAAATTTGCGGCTGAAGTCCTGGAAACCAAAAACGCGGACTTCTATCACGACGAAGATGAAATTGATTTAGCGTCATTCTTCAAAAACGGCTCGCCGACGATTGCCACGCAGAAACATATTCAAAGCGCAGACACGATTTTGCTCATCGGCTCTGATCCCAATGAAGAAAATCCGCTCACAGCCTTTTCTGTACGCTGGGCAGTTCGTCGGAAATCTGCGCGCCTGTTGATGGTGAATTCCGTTGCCAGTCGGCTGGAACGACAGGCCGAAATTGCTGTGCGCGTGCGTCCCGGCAGCGAAAACGCGCTGATCGCCGCCCTGCTCGACGAAAATTTGACGAATGAAGCGGCAGATGTGATGGGAACGCTGGCAGAAAACCTCAAAGCAGTTCGTCAAATCGTGTTGGAGAGTGAAAAAGTTGTTGTGGTCTTTGGCGACGAATTGCGTGGAGCCGCACTTGAGGCGCTGCCGTTGCTTGAATCCGTTCTGGCAACACCTGATCCCGAAGCTGCTGCTGCCGCGCGCAAGGCTTATCTTGATGCGCAACAACGATTGGCACAATCAACCCAATCAACCGCCAAGCCAGCGATCAATGAAAACCCGTACTCGAACATTACCCCGCAGCCAACACTTGAAGTTGGCGACGAACCGGTGCGCAGTGCAACGAAGTTTTCCTATTTGCCGCTGATGCGCTACTCAAATTCGTTAGGCGCATTTCAGATGGGAATGGACGCTTTACAAACCGATGGCATGATCGCGCAAGCAATGCTGGTCGGTGGCGGGCAGGCGATCAAAGCGTTGTACATCGCAGGCGAAGATGTCGTGGGCAAGGCCGAGGAACCCAAGGGGATGAAGCATTTGCTCTCGCGTCTTGATTTTCTGGTCGTGCAGGACATGTTCATGACACAAACCGCACGGCAGGCACACGTCATTTTGCCGACGACGAGCTTTGCTGAATCACAAGGCACACAAACAAACAACGGGTCGCAGGTACAGCTTGTCCGGCGTGCCATACCGCCCGTTGGACAGGCGCGTCCTGATTGGATGATCACAGCTTCTATTGCCAAAATGATGGGCAAGGATTTTGGGTATCAGGGCGCGGTCAAGAATGCCTTCAAAGCAATCGCTGAAACAGTGCCGGGCTACGGTGGATTGACACATAATCGTCTGGCCAATGAGGGGGCAATCCTTGTGGAGATGCCTTCTGTGGATGTTTCGCAGCTCAATCGCAAAGATGTCATGGATCGTCTCAATGCAGAAATTGCGCGAGTGAATCGTCACGCCATTGTGAATTTAGGCGAGTTGCGCGATAAAGCGGGTTCACGTTTGCACAAACGGTATCCGTTGATAACACGCTACTCGAACATTTTGCCGCTCCATCCGACAAACGGAAAAGAAGAGCTGGCCAAAGTTGTGATGTTTCCTGCATAAATAACAACGTGATCATGAGATTTCAAGCAGTAACTCAATCAGCAAATCATTTCGTAAACTATGCCCATTGACCAACAATCCATTCAATTTTTTGTCGGGATACTGCTCAAAATTGTCATTCTTTTCGTAATCGGTCTGCTGTCGCCCGTGGGAATGAACTGGGTGGAACGTCGGGCACTGGCCTTCATGCAAATGCGACTGGGGCCAAACCGCACGGGGCCATTTGGCTTACTGCAATCTCTCGCTGATGGGATTAAATTTGCCTTCAAAGAGGACGTAGTTCCGCTGGCAGCCAACAAGTGGCTCTATATTTTTGCGCCCGTTGTCGCCGTAGTGCCTGCGTTCATGGCAACGATTGTTTATCCGCTTGGGCCAAAAGGCGTAGATATTCCATTTGCTGCTTCCATCAATTCATTCGTTTACTCGCTCACTGGCATTCAACTCAATCTCAGCACGATGGACTTGCACGTGACCAGTTTTAATGTGGGATTGTTGTATGTGCTGGCGGTGACGAGCATGGGCGTGTATGCAATTGTGATGGCTGGATGGGCGTCAAATTCCAAATTCAGCCTGCTCGGCGGACTGCGTTCTTCGGCACAAATGGTGAGCTATGAATTGAGCCTTTCGTTGGCGTTGGTTGGCGTTTTGATCCAGGCAGGAACCGTAGACCTGGTCAAAATTGTAGAGATGCAACAAGGCACGTATTTCGGCTTTATTCCAAAGTGGTATGTCTTTGTTTTCCAGCCGCTCGGCTTTTTCATTTACCTGATCAGCGCCATCGCTGAAACGAACCGCACGCCATTTGATTTGCCCGAAGCGGAAACCGAACTGGTCGGTGGCTTTCATACGGAATACAGCAGTTCGCTGAAGTTTGCGATGTTGTTTATGGCGGAATACGTCAACATGCTGACGGTTTCCGTGCTGGCAACGGCGTTGTTTCTGGGCGGATGGAGTGGGCCATTTGTCAGTCAATTTCCGCTGCTGGCTCCGGTGTACTTCCTGCTTAAAGTAACGCTTTTTATGTTTTTGTATATCTGGTTACGTGGGACGCTGCCCCGTTTGCGATATGACCAATTGATGAACTTCGGCTGGAAGTTCCTGTTGCCTGTGGCGTTGCTGAATATTTTCATTTCGGCCACGATTGCTTTGTTTGCTTATTAAAAGCCCTATGTTTGAGCTTCCGATTCAACAACTCATCTTCCTGTTCGTAGCGGCAGTCGCAGTCTTTGCCGCCTTCAATGTCATCCTGCAACGTAATCCGATTTACAGCGCGCTGGCGTTGATTATCACGATGTGCGCGCTGGCCGGAACCTTTCTGATGCTGGAAGCACAATTCGTCGCGACAATGCAGGTCATCGTCTATGCCGGGGCGGTGATGGTGCTGTTCGTCTTTGTGATCATGCTGCTGAATGTTCGGACAGAAGAAGCGCGTCAGGATCGGGTCAAATACCTGAAGCTGGTTGCACCATTACTATTCATCGCGCTGTTAGGCGAAGTAATTTTTGTGGCACGTTCTGTCACGACTACTGCGCCGCCGTTGGCAACAACAGGCAATGAACCGGCATTCGGGACTGTTGAATCCATCGGAGAAGCAATGTTTTCCTCGTATCTCTTCCCGTTTGAGGCAACGTCCGTTTTAATTTTGATGGCAATGGTTGGCTCATTGGTTTTAGCCCGCAGACGAACTATGAGTGAAGCCGAAACGCTGGGCAAGCTTATTGAAGAATCAGGCAAACCGCAATTGACGCCAGCCGAACCCGTTGCCAAACTTGAAGAGAAGAAAGAAGAGATTGCGGCCTAGAAATTGATGTCAGGCAGACCTCGCGTCTGTTGTGTTATCGCTGAAAACCAGTTATCGGCGGACAAAATGTCTGCTGAACACATTAACAATTATGGTTCCACTTTCCTGGTATCTTGCACTGAGTGCAGCATTATTCACAATTGGCGTGGCGGGCGTGTTAGTACAACGCAACGTCATCTCAATTTTCATGTGCATTGAACTGATGCTGAACTCGGTGAATCTCACGCTGGTAGCGTTTTCGCGCTTTCTCAATCAAAGCACGGGACAGTTATTCGTCTTCATCGTGATGGCCGTCGCAGCGGCAGAAGCAGCGGTCGGATTGGCGATTATCATCTCTGTTTTCCGCAACCGCGAAACGCTGAGCGTGGATGAAGAAAGTTTACTGAAATTGTAATGAAGATGTTAGGTGCTGGATTCTGGATGCTAGGCGCGGCCTACTCATCTGGCATCTGGCATCTGGCATCTAACACCTAACACCTATGCTTAAATGGATCACCTTCGCCCCCTTAATTGGCGCTCTCCTTTGCGGTTTTCTAGGTAAAAAACTTGGTGAAAAATTTGTCAGTCTTGTCGCCTGTGGCTCGGTGGCAGTCTCAATGGTGCTGGCCTTTTTTGCCTTTTTCACCAAGCTGCTTCCCTTGCCCGAAGGTCAACGTGTCGTCACAGAACATTTCTTTACCTGGATTGAAGTAGGAACGTTCCGTGCCGATTTCGCCTATTTGCTTGATCCATTATCCGGTACATACATTCTGTTCATTACGGGCGTCGGACTGCTAATTCACATTTACGCCACAGGATACATGCATGGGGACGAAGGCTTTTATCGGTTTTTCGCCTATCTGAACCTTTTTATGTTCATGATGCTGACGTTGGTGTTGGGCGACAATTTGCTGTTGTTATTCGTCGGATGGGAAGGCGTAGGACTTTGCTCGTATCTGTTGATCGGGTATTACATCGAACGTCAGGAAGCGGGAGATGCAGCGAAAAAAGCTTTCATCGTCAACCGAATTGGCGACTTTGGGTATTCGATTGGCGTCATGGTGGCATTCACCACTTTCACGTCTGTGAGCTTTGTTGACAAGACTATTGGCGGCAAGCTCATTCCCAGTTTGCTGACGCAAGCGGCGGAAAAACCTGTCGAAGCGGTGGGGGCATTTGGCATCATGACGGCGATTGCCTTATTGCTTTTCGTTGGTGCCTGCGGCAAAAGCGCACAGGTGCCGCTGTTTGTCTGGTTGCCGGACGCGATGGCCGGGCCAACTCCGGTTTCAGCCTTGATTCACGCGGCAACAATGGTGACGGCAGGCGTTTATTTGACCGCGCGTTGCAGTGCGATTTTCACTCGTTCACAAACTGCCCTGCTGATTGTTGCCGTGGTTGGGGCATTTACAGCCATGTTTGCCGCCACGATTGGCATTGCGCAAAATGACATTAAGAAGGTGCTGGCCTATTCGACCGTCTCACAGCTTGGCTATATGTTTTTAGCCTGCGGCGTGGGCGCGTTCACAGCGGGCATCTTTCACGTGATGACACACGCGTTTTTCAAGGCATTACTCTTCCTGGGCGCAGGTTCGGTCATTCACGGAATGCACGAAGAACAAGACATCCGGCGAATGGGCGGGCTGAAGAAATACATGCCCTGGACGTTCAAAACAATGATGGTGGGGTGGTTAGCCATCAGCGGCGTTCCATTGCTTTCCGGCTTTTTCAGCAAAGACGAAATCTTATGGCAGACCTGGTCTTCAACGGCATTGCCAACGGGGCTGACAAAAACTCTCTGGTTCTTAGCCCTGGCAACGGCGTTACTAACCGCTGTGTACATGACACGGCTGATGGTCTTGACGTTCTGGGGGAAAGAGCGATTTGATGTAGCGAAAGATGAAGGACATCACAAAACAGAACATCATGAAGGTGAGCATCACGCAATTCATCCGCACGAATCGCCCAAAGTGATGTGGATTCCGCTGGTTGTTTTAGCGGTGCTTTCCATTGTCGGTGGATACGTTGGCGTTTCAGCCGCCTGGGGCGGGTCAAATGCGATTGAGCATTTTCTGTCGCCGGTCATTGCGAAAGCTGCGCCAATGATTGACACCGCGCACGGCGCAGCCGCCGCAACCGCTTCGCACGCGGCAGAGGCAGCAGAAGCGCATCATGATGTGACAACAGAGCGCATCTTTACCGGCATTTCGGTTGTCGTTGCTTTTCTAGGAATCTTTCTCGGCTGGACAATGTTCACAGCACAACCGCTCAGAAAGATGCCAAGCTTGCTCGAGAACAAGTATTACGTGGATGAAATATACGATGCGGCGATTGTGAATCCGATCCTTGGCACGTCGCGCAATTTCCTCTGGCGGATTTTAGACGTAAAAATTATTGATGGCGCGATCAATGGCATCGCGCATCTCTTTGGCGAAACTGGTAGCACAATGCGATTTTTGCAAACCGGATTTGCGCGCAGCTATGCCGCAATTATGTTGGTGGGCGCGATTGTGCTGATTTTGTATTTCACATTTAGATAGCTTTGAGCAGTTAGCCGTCAGCACTCAGTCAAAGGCATTGTTTGTGCCAGTGGCGAATCGTAAATGGTTAACTGCGCAAGAAAGGGATTAGCTAAAAGCTAACGGCTCAAAAATGGAGTTGTATCTCATCACGATTTTGCTTTTTTTGCCGCTCCTTGGTGCGGCGTCAATGTGGGGACATAGCCTTGCGTTTCTACACCGTGTCCCGTTGGAACGAATTCGCGAACATTATCGCTGGATTGCGCTTGTCATTGCAGGACTGGAGTTCTTAATTTCGCTCATCCTGCTTTTTAAATTCGATTCCTCGAAATCAGAACCACAATTTCAACTGAATATCCCCTGGATCGAAGGGCTGGGCGCGCATTTCCATCTAGGCGTTGACGGGATCAGCCTTTGGCTGGTGGTGTTAACAACATTCCTGCTGCCAATTGCGATCCTCGTGACCTGGCGTGTGAACAACAACGTCCGAGCCTATTTCACAACCCTCTTCCTGCTGGAAACCGGCATCATCGGCGTATTCGTGTCGCTGGATATGCTGCTGTTCTATTTGTTCTGGGAAATGTCCATCATCCCGATGGGCTTCCTGATCGGTGTTTGGGGCGCTGAGCGTGAGCATCGCGTCCACGCCACAATCAAGTTTCTGATTTTCACCGTCGTCGGCAGCTTGTTTATGCTGGTGGGCATCATCGGCGTGTTCTATTACAGCGGAGCCACGACATTTGATTTGCTTGAGATCACACAAACGCTGCAATCCAATCGCGCCGCAGGTCGAGAACTGATTCCGGCGAATTTGGCAGTCTGGTTCTGGCTGGCATTCGCGCTTGGATTCTTTGTCAAAATCCCAATCTGGCCGCTGCACGCGTGGTTGCCTGAAACCTATGTGCAAGCCCCGACTTCCGGCTCAATTATGATGGCGGGCGTGATGGCAAAAATGGGGGCTTATGGGCTGATGCGCTTTAACCTGCCGCTTTTCCCTGACGTATCTATGAAGTTCGCGCCGTGGGTGATGGCACTTGCGGTGATCGGGTTAATTTACGGGGCATTGCTTGCTATCGTGCAAACCGACCTCAAGCGGCTGGTGGCGTATTCATCGCTGAGCCACTTGGGTTATGTCATTCTGGGCATTTTTGCGTTCACCAGCCAATCCATGCAGGGAGCGCTGTTTCAGATGATCAACCACGGCATTTCGACCGGGGCGCTGTTTGTCTGTGTGGGATTGATCACCCAGCGACGACAAACGCGGGAGATTTCTGAATTTGGTGGGATGGCGACGCAAATGCCAGGCTATTCGACGGCTTTTATGATTATTGCCTTCAGCAGTCTTGGCCTGCCGTTGCTCAATGGATTTATTGGTGAAATTTTGATTTTGGTTGGAACCTTTTCTTCCTCGGTGCCTTACTCGAAGGTCTTCGCCGTGATCGGCGCTGCTGGCGTAGTGCTGGCATCAATCTACATACTTTGGAAAATGCAACGCGTCTTATTCGGCGCGGTGACCAAGGAAGAAAACAAAGAACTCGAAGATTTGACACGCCGCGAACGCGTTGCCCTGATTCCGATGGTGGCGCTGGCAATCGTGTTGGGCGTGACTCCGATGGTATTTTTGCGCGCCTCTGACCGGACGGTCAATCAAGTGCGCACAGCGGTTGTACAACAAAGCAGCAAATGATTGGTCAGTTGTCCTTTGTCATTCGTTATTCGTCGTTGTCTTTTGTTCCGGGTTGATCACGTTAGGCTGAGAGATTGAGGCTATCGAAGCTCAATCAGCCTGATTTGTCACAACAAAGGGCAAATGATCCGTGACCAATGACAAAAGACCGATGACCGATGACGAATGACAAAGGACAATTCGCTTATGAGTTCATCAATCATTACCATCACCACATTCTTCCCTACCGTCGGTGCAATCGTGATCATGCTTTACAGCATTATCCAATTGCGCCGGGGCAAATCCCGCGAAGAAATCCGCCCGCATTATCGCTGGATCGCCTTCATCGTTTCGATGATCACATTTGTTTTCTCGCTGGGATTACTGCTCGGCTTTGATTCCTCCAAAAGCGAAGCACAATTAGTCACAAAACTAAGCTGGATTCAAGAGCTTGGCGTGTATTACCACGTTGGTGTAGACGGAATCAGCTTATGGCTGGTTTTGCTGACGACGTTTATGGTTCCGGGCGCGGTGATGGCAAGCTGGACATTCCTCAAACGTGTCCACGAATTGATGATCTTCATTCTCATTCTGGAAACTGGAATGATCGGCGTATTTGTCTCGCTCGACCTCTTCCTGTTTTACCTGTTTTGGGAAATCGTGCTGATCCCGATGTACTTCCTGATCGGGATTTACGGCGGTGAAAATCGAATTTATGCGGCCATCAAATTCGTGGTGTATACCGTCGTCGGCAGCTTGTTGATGCTGGTCGCGATTATTGCTTTGTATTATCTGAACACGCAGGCAACCGGAGTCACAACGTTCGACCTGGTCGAAATCACAAACAATATTGCTTCGGGCAAACTGGTCATCGCGCGCAACTTCCAATGGTGGATGTGGCTCGCCTTTGCGCTGGCCTTTTTTATCAAAGTTCCGCTTTGGCCGTTTCATACCTGGTTACCCGATGCGCACACCGAAGCGCCAACCGGAGCATCAGTCTTGCTGGCGGGCGTTTTGCTGAAAATGGGAACGTACGGGCTGATGCGGTTTAATCTGCCGCTATTCCCCGAAGTTTCCTATCAGGCAGCTCCCTGGGTGATGCTGCTGGCAGTGATCGGTATCGTGTACGGCGCGCTGGTGGCAATGGTGCAACCGGACATGAAAAAACTGGTGGCGTATTCATCCGTCAGCCATCTGGGCTTTATCGTGCTGGGCATCTTTGCCTTCACCAGTCAGTCCATGCAAGGCGCGTTGTACCAAATGCTCAACCACGGCATTTCAACGGGAGCATTATTTCTGTGCGTTGGCATTTTGTACGACCGTCGCCACACGCGTGACATTGACGAATTTGGCGGTGTCGCGCAACGCATGCCACGCTATTCGACGATGTTTCTGATTACCGCGATGTCGAGCCTTGGCTTGCCTTTGCTCAACGGCTTCGTCGGCGAATTTCTCATCCTGCTGGGAACGTTTTCTTCCACCGTCCCAGGAGCAAAATGGTTTTCGGTCATTGGCGGCATCGGTGTGGTGCTTTCAGCCGTTTACCTGCTGTGGATGATTCAACGCGTGCTGTTTGGCCGAATCACAAAACACGAAAACGAAGAATTAGATCACTTGTCCATTCGCGAACGTTTTTCGCTGCTGCCACCTGTGGCAATGGCGGTATTGATGGGCGTGACACCGATGTTGTTTCTGAAAGCCAGCTTTAACTCGGTGGACAGCGTGCGTGCCATTGTTGAGAGCCAATCGTCGCGCGCGGCCAAGTGAAGATTACTTACGAATCGCAAGAACAACTCATGCAATTTAGCAATCTCAATCTTGATTACTTTTCCATTCTGCCTGAAATCATCACCGCTCTGGCGGGCGTCATCCTCATGCTGATTGATGCGTTTTCCAAAAAGGCCGGGCGCAAGTTGTCGCCGATGTTCAGCCTTTTCGCCCTGGTTGCCACACTCGCTTCCATCATTGCGTTGTGGCCGCGCGCATCGTACACGGCTTCTTTTGCAGGAATGATTGTGAACGACCACTTGCGGTTGTACTTCGCGCTGGTCATCGTAGCCTGCGGAATCATCGCCACGTTGTTAGCTTCGCAATTTCTGGATGACGAAGCTTTACCACCCGGCGAGTTTTACGCGCTGATGATGTTCGCGACGACGGGGATGCTGATGATGGCTTCGGCAGGTGATTTGGTGATGGTGTTTCTGGGACTGGAAACCTCATCCATTGCCACGTACGTGATGGCCGGATACCGCCGCACAGACCTGCGGGCGAACGAATCCTCGCTGAAGTATTTCCTGCTGGGATCGTTTTCAGCCGCATTTTTGCTGTACGGGATGGCCTTGACCTACGGCGCGACGGGCACAACGAACATCGAAGGGATTCGCCAAATCCTGATCGCGGGAAAAGTCATTTACCCGCAAATGCTGCTGGTCGGCGTAGCGATGATGCTGGTCGGATTCGGTTTCAAGATTGCCACTGCGCCATTCCATTTGTGGACGCCGGACGTGTATGAAGGTGCTCCAACGTTAGTCACAGCAATTCTGGCAACAGGGCCAAAAGTCGCGGTGTTTGCCGCCTTCCTGCGCGTGTTTGCCGAAGGGTTGGGAACGCCAACGGCTCCGGCTGTCGGCGCGCAAATTTACGACAACTGGATCAATGCGCTGGCGGTGATGGCCGCAATTGGCATGACGTTTGGGAACATCGTCGCGCTGGCACAACGCAACATGAAACGAATGCTGGCCTATTCGTCCATCGCGCACGGCGGCTATACCCTGATCGGATTCCTGACCACAGAATATGCGCCCGTCGGCTTTTATATGCTGACCTATGCGTTAATGAGTCTGGGAGCCTTTGCCATTGTGCAAATGCTGGCGCGCGAGGGAGATGCCAAGACGGAAATCAGCGATTATGCGGGCATCGGTTTTGAAGTCCCGAATCTGAGTTTCCCCCTGGCGATTTTCATGTTGAGTATGGCCGGGATTCCACCGATGGCCGGATTTATGGGCAAGTTCTATGTCTTTAAATCTGCCTGGGTCAGTTCGCCGAATCTGCGCTGGCTGGTCATCGTAGCAATCATCAACAGTATCATCTCGGTGTATTACTACCTCTACCCCATCGTGGTGATGTTCTTCCGCCCGCCGGTTTCCGATTTCACGAAGCCGCGCCTTAGTCCGATGTCTCAGCTCGCGCTGGCCATCACGATCATTGGCACACTCTATTTTGGTCTGTTCCCCAATGGCGCACTGAAAGTGTTGCAGCAAAAAACACCGGGCGCGCAGCAGGTGGCAGTGCAGAAATAGCGGGCGGCTCACAACGGCGGAAGCCTGACTGAAAAGGATGGCGCAGGAACTGTCCGTAAGAAGCCTTCCTTCGTTCTGCCAGCGTACCGTAGGCTGTCCAGCCTGCGGAGAGGAACTGCTGAATCGCGCGATTTTCAACCTGTAGTCTTGTGACTTCAGCCGCAGACTGGACAGTCTACGGTACATTCTTTTTCCTGTCCTCTTCAGCCTCGCTATCAGGCGAGCAATGGGTAAGACGCTTCGCCTCAGCACCCGTCTCAATTTTAATATTTAAGCGATTGACAACATCAGGGGCCTGCCGTTAGCTTTCGTTTGTCAGAATTGTAGACCGGCAACAACTTCAGCAGCTTCGAGCCATCACCGCTCACCCAATCTAAGGAGTAAACCATGCGCTTTTTTCTCACACTTATTTTTCTGTGTCTTAGTTTGCCTGCCTTTGCACAGGACAGTTATCTATGGATTGAAAACGTACAATTTTATCAGATTATTGCAGGTCGTAATATTTCCAAGATAGAAGTGGATAAACTAACAGCTAATATTTATACTGAAGATGATGTAATTCGCGTTAAGGTGATGCCCAGTAAGCTTAAGTTAATAGATGACGAAACTGATATAATGCTGGCAAATATTAATCTCAAATCAGACAAAGGAAGATCTTATAAGTATACAATTTTGTTAACATTTGATCTGACAGACGGAACATCAAAGCATCCTTGTAGTTATGGAACTGCCGGTGGATTTGGTTATCTTGATACTGAAAGCCCCTCACAGCAATTCCATATAACTGAAGGTAATCCACTCGTTGTTGAAGTAACACCAAAACGACTATTTCATGCAACTCAAGGCTACGAAATGAATATCCCTGTCCTTGCGTCTTGGAAATATGCGGAAAAGCCAAAAATCAGAACATTAAAGACCTCGCGCTCGTCATCCCGCGCCACAGAAAGCCGCAGATAAGGAGGGGATAATTATCCCCCCTCCTTTCTTCCGGCCAAACAGGGTATTTACTTTGGCAGATCTTATTCCCGCCCTACTTCCTCGTTGTCATCCTTAAGCCAGAAAACAAGGCTCAGGCGAGAGTTTTCCATCAACACTTTGATTCGCCCGACCAGCAATCGCAGGATGTCCTGCGCGATGGAAATATTGTCGGCCAGCACGTCGAAAAACTCTTCGTTGCTGATTTTCAGGGCGGAAACATCTTCGAGGGCGGTTGCCATTACAAAGCGTGGTTCATTGCTCAGGACTTCCAATTCGCCGAAGGATTCCTTGTCTGAAACAATAAAAATGTCTACGTCATCGCGGTGCAAGCGAACTGCGCCATGCAAAATAAAGTAGATCGCATCGCACGGGTCATTGTTTCTGAAAATCACTTCGCCTTTGCGAAACTCGACTTCCTGCGCAATGGAAGCCACACGGGCCAGATTTTCCATGCGAGTGTGGGAAAACAGGGGGATGTGGCGCAAAAACATGACTTTTTCGAGAATAGTTAGCATGTGGGGATTTCTATGTCTGTTCTTTCTTAGTTCTGAAGCCCGACTGTGAAGCTTGTCATTATCTAGTTTTTTGCACGAACTCAGCCCGCGAATGCGGGCGACAGCATAAAGCCTGGGGTGGAGGCGTCAGCCGGAACCCCAGGTAATGC
>JAFDVL010000137.1 GCA_018268995.1 Acidobacteriota bacterium
GAAAAGCCCGGATTCTTGCGCAGCATCCTCAGCCCAAAGCGTAAGTCTTGCAGCAGTGTTTCCAGCATCGGTACTCCCCTTTGTTCTCGGTAAAGCTCTTGCGTCAATGTCACGCCGCCCAGTTTGATGAGCGCCTGCCGCCGTGCTTCTATCGGCGACATTCCGGCGCGCAGATTGTCTTCGATGTGGAAGGCGAGATGGCTTTCCAATTCTTCGGCAAATTCCCGTTCGCGTTGTTGGCGATGAAACAAGCCGAAAAGCCGTAGTAGCCAGCCGCGCAGGGTTCGCAGCATCATCACGACTCCTGTGGTGGCGCAAAGAAGCGCGCCAGAATCGCTGTCGTCGTCTCCCATTTCTCGGTTTCTTGCGTCAGCCGTTTGCGTCCGGCGCGCGTTAACTTGTAATACTTCGCCTTGCGATTGTTGTCCGATGCGCCCCACTCCGAAGCGATGTAGCCTTCCTGCTCCAGCTTCATCAGCGCCGGATAGATCGTGCCGTAATTGATTGCCAGTTTGTCTTCGCTGATTTGCTCAATGCGCCGTGCAATGCCGTAGCCGTGTAATGGCCCCAACGCTTCCAGCGTCTTAAGTACCATCAACGCCAGCGTGCCTTGCCAGACATCGGTTTTCTCACTCATTGGTCGTTGTCTCCTGAATTGCGACTCTTCCTATGGGGAAGGTATAGGAAGAGTGCCACAGCTTGTATGGGAAAGCAATAGTACAAATCAGTTTTGAGTTTCGAGGCTCGCTACAGGCAGTATGTAGCTTCAGCGAAGACTTTGGCCAAGGGTAATCCTCGCCGTCCACACCTGCGGCGTTTGTGTGCGGTGATCAATCCACAACGGATAAAATGCGCCATCGGCACTGGCGGCCAGACCTGCCGTATCTCCCGGCCCGATGCGCCGACCGAATGTGGTTTGCATTGCGGTGGTAAAAATGCTTGAGGTTTCGCTCACGCGGACGCTCGGCTCCCACGTTTTTCCGCCGTCGGAAGAAGCCGTGAAGCGCACGTCCCAACCGGCATCCGGCCCTGCGGCGTCGCGTGTGTCGTACCACGAAACGCCAACGACACCATCTTTGTTAACGGCGACTTCTGGCATAAATGCGCCGCGATAATTTCCGGCAGCTCCGGCCTCAGCACTATCACTAACCAACGTGGGCGTTGACCACGTCAACCCCTTGTCTGTAGAAATAGAAATCATGACCCGATTTCGCGTGCCATCGTGCTCAGCCCAGACCGCGTAGAGCCAGTCACGACGCGGCCCGGAGGAGGAGTCAACCGCCAGGCACTCTAGCCCAACTCCGTACTGCGTTTTCCCGATGAATTTGGATTGCGGAATGGCACGGCCTCGCGGTGGACGTTCGCCCTGCGAAGGACTGGCTGGCTCAAGACTGCGTCCGCCATCCACCGACCGCTCGACACCAAGCCAATACGTGCGATCCTCGCGGCGCAGTGGATTCTCGACAAAGTTGTAGAGCATTACCACGGTTCCATCCGACAGCACGACGCTATTTCCTGTTGCTCTGGGAGCGTGTGGTTGGTTCGCCATGCGCACGCGTTGTAAGACTGGTTCGCTAAAGCTTCGGCCTCCATCGCTGGAGAAGAAAATGCCGAGACCGCCCTGAGGCAACCCATCAGCGCTGGTTCCGCCTGTGCCCGGCAACGGATCGGTAAGTACAACCGCATTGCAATACACCTGTCCGTGATATTTGCCGCCGGTTTGATCTACGGTGATATAAGGACGGTCTATGCGCGTCGGCTGATGAACGTGCGTCGGCTCGCTCCACGTCAGTCCACTGTCAGCGGAGCGAAAGACGACGGCGTAGTGATATTGCAAACGCGACTCTGCCGCGAGCATGACAAAGTATGCTGTGCCTTTGGGGCCAAACGACACGGCGGGGTCTGCGGCGCGTTTGACGCCCCGTATTTCGGCGCGGACTCCCGGCTCCAACACGGTTTTCCACGAGGCTCCGCCGTCGGTCGAAAGATAGACAATGCACTGGTCTTCGGAGCCTTCATAGCGCAGCATGGAAGCGGCTAACAACCGCTGTGAATCGGCAGGATCAGCCGCCAGCACCACTTCTGTGTGTGGCACATTCGCACGGTCTTTGCTGACTTGGATATTCGGCCCGACGCGAATTGTACGACGTGCGTTGTCAGACTGAGAGATCGCGTTGACAGCACAGGCAAGACAAACAATCACATTCCAAATTCGGAGCATCACAATTCTACGGTACATCCCGTTATCCTAACCTCTATCGAAATCATCCATCACAACGCAGTGCCACCATCGCATCCACTTTTGTTGCGCGGCGCGCCGGAATGTAACAGGCCGACAGCGCAACGAGCGCTAGTGCCAAAGGAATCAGCGTAAAGGTCAACGGATCAGCCGACTGCACGCCGAACAACAGGCTTTGCATCATTCGCGTCAGCAGCAATGCCGCCACTAAACCAATCGCAACACCACTGACAATCAATCGCGCACCTTGCCCCAGTACCAGTTTCAGGACATCGGCGGTTTGTGCGCCGAGTGCGAGGCGAATGCCAAATTCAGACGTGCGCTGCGCCACCGAATACGAAATCACCCCGTAAATTCCCAGTGCCGCCAGAACCATTGCCAACCCGGCAAAGCCGCCCAGCAACAGCATCACGAAACTGCGTGCCGCCAGCGATTGTGCAACGATGCCTTCCAGCGTGCGAAATTCGCGTACAGGCAGATTTGCATCTACCGCCTGAATGGCACGTTGAATGTCGGCGGCCACGGCTTCAGGCATTTGCGTCGTTCGCACCACCATTTCGACAGAGGGTTGCATCGCTTGCGCCAGCGGGAAATACATCTCCGGTTCGGCAGTGTGTTCCAGCGAACTGTGACGCACGCTGTTGACGACGCCAACGATGCGATATTCGCGGTCGCCAGTCACGGCAATTCGATCAATCGGGTCTTGTCCGGGGAACAAACGCTGTGCAAGGGCTTCGCTGATGATGGTGACTTGTTCCGTCTTGTCCGTATCGAACTTCGTGAAATCGCGGCCTGCGCGCGTTGCGATGCCCATTGCTTTGAAATAGCCCGTATCAACCATGCGCGGAAACACGCCTACGCCTTCGCGCACCTGCTGACCTTTGACGCGCACATCCCAACTGCGATTGCGTCCGAGGGGCAAGGTGTCGGTCAAACCTACAGACACGACGCCGGGCACAGCGGCTACGCGCTCCGTGACGGCGTTGTACAGCGCAAAGCCCTGCGCGGGCGTTGGATACTTCTGCCCCAGTTCGATGCGCCAGACTGCTGCCTGTTCCGCACGAAAGCCAGGATCAGTTTGTAGCACCAGCCAAAAGCTGCGAATCAGCAATCCCGCCCCAATCAACAGCACGCAAGCCAGCGCCATTTCGGCAACCACCAGCACGTCACGCAAACGCGCGCGCGCCCGACCTGCGCTTGATCCGCGTGAAGCGTCTTGCAAATCTGCCTGCAAAGTGGTTCCAGTGGCTTGCAACGCAGGCAACACGCCGAACAGCAGGCCCGTGCCAACAGCAACCGCCAACGTAAACAACATAGCTGCGCCATCCACATTGACAGACTGCAACAACGGCAGGTTGAAAGCGTTGGAGCCAGCAATCGCTTCGGTTGCCAATGAGGCCAAAGCCAAACCCAGCGCCGCACCGAAAAGAGCCAGCAACAGACTTTCCGTCAACAGTTGTCGCAGCAATCGCCCACGTGTTGCGCCCAATGCCAGCCGCACCGCAATTTCCTTACGCCGCGCCGAGGTTCGCACCAGCATCAGGTTCGACAGGTTTGCGCAAACAATCAGCAAGACGCAGCCGACCGCAGCCAGCAACAGAAACAACCCACGCCGCGCGCCGCCGCTCACCTGCTCTTGCAGTGCCGTCATTCGTGCGCCAAAGCTATTGCCACGTTCCGGGTGCGATTGTTTGATTTGTTGATTCAGCGCGTCGAATTCTGCCTGTGCTTGCGGAATACTGACACCAGGTTTCAGCTTGCCGATGACCGCCATTGTGTTGCCCATCCTGTCTATTTCCGGGGCAAGAGGAAACGGTGCCAGCAAGTCCACCCGCGCCCCCGGCGTAAACACCGAAGCAAAATCAAAGGACGGCGGCAGCACACCAATGACAAGGTTCGCGCGATCTTTAATCGTTACAGTTTGCCCGACAATCTTCGGATCACCGCCAAATCGCCGCTGCCAGAATCCATAACTCAGCAAGATGGCTTTCGGCCCATTCAAGCGGCTTTCCTGATCATCAAAATTGCGTCCGAGTTGAGGCTTCACACCAAGCAGTGGCAGGAAATTTTGCGTCACGAAATACCCGGATAATCGTTCCGGTTCGCCGCTGCCCGTGAGCGTAAAGCTTTCGTAATCGGAGAACGCAAAATATCCCGCAAGGTCAGCAAATGATTGATTGCTCGCGCGCCAATCAATGAAATTGTTCATCCGCGTCGTTTGCCCCGACAGCCCATCGGTTCCGATGTTCGCAATCCAAGCCAAACGCTCAGCGTCTTGAAAAGGCAGCGAACGAAACACCAGCGTATTCACAACACTGAAAATCATCGTGTTCGCGCCAATGCCTAACGCCAAGGTAAGCACCGCAACCAGCGTAAAAACTGGCTGTTTGAGTAACATCCGCGCGCCGTAGCGCAGGTCTTGGATGAGTGTTTGCATAAGTCTCCTCTCAGAGATGCTAGATGCTGGATGTTGGATGCTGGATACTGGAGGAAGACGCCTCCACCCAAATTTTCTCCCCCCCCCTAGCAAACAAGGGCCGAGAGCTTGTTTTAGGTTGAATCCCAGCATCTAGCATCCGACATCCAGCATCTATTATTCACATCTCAACGCGATCATCGGGTCTACTTTTGTTGCTCGTCGCGCGGGGACAAAGCAAGCCAGTATTGCCACCAAAAGGAGTGCTCCAATCACGGCGACAAAAGTAACGGGGTCGGTTGAATTTACTTCATAAAGCAGGCCGCGCAACAGGCGGAGCAAAATCAGTGCGGCGATTACCCCAATGGCAATGCCAATCAACGCAAGCGTCAAGCCCTGCTTTAATACCATTTTCAGGACATCTGCCGCCCGTGCCCCCAATGCCATGCGAATGCCAATGGCACGCGTTTGCTGGCTAACGGCATAGGAAACGACACCGTAAATCCCAAGCGATGCCAGCAGGAGCGCCACAAAGGAAAAGATTCCGATTAACACAGAGGGAAAGCGACGCAGGAAAACCGCAGGTGTATTCCTCAATAATTCTTCCATTGTTTGCAAATTGATGATGACCAGGTTTGGTTCCAGCGCCTGACATTCATTGCGGATCGTATTGCTGAGAGCTTGCGGGTCGCTTCCGGTGCGGACTACCAGCGAAATGCCAACCGGAGCATTGCGTGACAAAGACTCGTAATAAGTGGGCTGAATCGCTTGATCAAGTCCTGCCACTTTCACGTCCCCGACGACGCCGATGATTTCCGCGCCCGGCTGTTGCCCCCCAGCTGACACCAACCGCCGCCCAAGGGGATCGCGCGTGCCAAACAATTTATCGGCAGTGGTTTTGTTGATGATGGCGACATTCTGGCCATTTCCCTGGTCGTTGGCATTGAATAGCCGCCCTTTGATCAGCGGGATGCCAAGTGCGGTAAAATAATCGGCATTGGCCACGCGGTAGTACGCTTCGGTTTCCTGTCCGGGCGCTGGCACGGGGTCGCCGTCCACAATAAACCGAGTCGTATTGCCGGGCAGTAAGGGCAGGCGATCAACAATTCCGACTTTCGTCACTCCCGGCAACATTGCGACACGCGTTTGCAATTGCTCATAAAAATTGAGGATGCGATTCGGTTCGGCATATTTACTGGGCGGCAAAACCAGTGTCAGGGTCAGCACATGTTGCGGATCAAAGCCGAGATTGGTTTGCATCAACCGCCACAGGCTTTTCAGCATCAACCCTGCCCCAACCAGCAACACAACTGCCAACGCAATTTCCGTCACAACCAATCCGCTTCGCAAACGCTGACGCGCCGCGCTGGATGAGGTGCGCGCGCCCTCTTTCAAGGCTTCGTGCAAATCTACCCTGGCTGTTTGCATCGCAGGCGCTAAGCCAAAGACAATTCCTGTCATCAATGAAATCCCCAGTGCAAACATCAAGACACCTGCATCCAAATGCAACGATTGTAAAAATGGCATGAAATTACGTTGGTTATCGGGGAATAAAGTGACCAACGCATCCAAACTCCAATAGGCAATCAGCACGCCGCCGATCCCGCCCAGGAGCGACAATAACGCCGCTTCGGTCAGCAACTGGCGGATGATCCGTTTGCCCGTTGCCCCTAAAGCCGTCCGCACCGCAATTTCTTTTTGCCGCGACAATGACCGTGACAACAGCAGGCTGGCCACATTCGCACACACCATCAGTAACACCAATCCAACAGCTCCGGTTAGGGCCAACAAGAGCGGCTTGATTGATCCTGTAATCTGCTCCTGCAAGGGAAGTAGGGTTACAATCGTCCCGGCGTGCGAATCTTTGTATTCAGCAGCAATCCGATTGGCAATGATGCCGAGGTCTGCTTTCGCCTGCTCGACACTCACGCCAGATCGTAACCGCCCAATCAGCCGTGTGCCGTGCAAATAACGTCGCGTCAGTTGCCGTTCATTTGGTTGATAGGCCAGCCACATTTCGCCCGGTTGCAGTGCAAAGTGAAAGCTCGCGGGCAACACGCCGACGACTGTGCAATTGCCGTCATCCAGAGCAAGCGTTTGTCCGACGATGTTCGGATCGCCACCAAACCTGCGCTGCCATAAACCATAAGTGAGGACGGCAACCCGTGCCGTGCCCGGCTTGTCTTCGCCTGCTTCAAACGTGCGCCCCAGCAATGGCTTGACGCCCAGCAAACTAAAAAAATTCGCCGAGGCGCGAGGAGAAATGATGCGGGTCGCTTCTCCGCGTCCGGTCAATAAAACGCTGCCCCCGGTGTAGGCGGCCAGGCCATCGAAGACGTTGTTTTGTTGATAATCCTGATAGTCAGGATAAGAAAACTCGCGCTGAGTGAATTCCTGTTGCTGCGGTGTCCGTTCCCAAACGTGAAATAACCGCTCCGGTGACTGATACGGCAAAGCCCGCAACAGGGCGGCATCCACCACCGTAAAAATCGCCGTATTCGCCCCAATTCCGATTGCAAGGGTGAGGACGGCAATCAGGCTGAAGCCCGGATTTTTTAGCAACATCCGCGCGCCGTAGCGCAGGTCTTGAATGAGCGTTTGCATAAGTCTCCTGGGAAGATGCTAGATGTTGGATGCTGGATGCTGGGAAAGAAAGCTAGCATCCAGCATCTAGCATCCAGCATCTACTCACATCTAAGAGCTATCATCGGATCAACTTTTGTGGCGCGGCGAGCTGGAATGAAACAGGCCAATAACGCAACGCCCAACAACAACAAGGCGATCACGCTGAATGTCAGCGGATCACTTGCGCTCACGCCGAACAGCAGCTTCTGCATCAGGCGTGTAAGTCCAAATGAAGCGAGCAGCCCCAGCGATACGCCAACCGTGGCCAGCTTCATTCCCTGTCCGATTACTAATCGCTGCACATCAAGCCGCCTTGCTCCCAACGCCATGCGAATGCCGATTTCATGCGTGCGCTGTGCAACCAGATAGGAAAGCACGCTGTAAATGCCAATCGTCGCCAAGGTCAAAGCAAGTACAGCAAAGCCGCCAACCAGCCAGAGCGTGAACCGCTGACTGGCAACTGCGGCGGAAGCAAGGGTCTCAAGCGTCTTGACGTCAGCTAAGGGCAAATCTTTGTCGAGCAAGCGGACTTCGTTGCGCACAGCTTCGACCAATTGTAAGGGATCGCCCTGCGTGCGAATGGCGAGGATGACATCGCGTGCGCCGACTGGCGGTTTTTGTGAGGTCGCCCAGTAAAAGGCTGGCACAGCAGTCGTCGAATGCGGAAAATCTTTCACATCGCCAACAACGCCGACAATCGTGTACCAATCCTTCTCTTTCGGATTTGATGAAAATGTGAAGCGCTTGCCAACAGCGCTCTCGCCCGCCCAATACTGTTCCGCCATCCGTTGATTGATCAACACAACCGCAGGCGTTTCCGGGCGATCTTCGGCACTAAAAAACCGTCCGGCAATTAACGGCACGCCTATCGTGCGGAAGTATTCATCCGAGGCATAATGATAGCGACCTCCCGGCCCCTGGTTCGGCGGAAAAGTTTTGCCTTCGATGTTGAACCCCGCGTTTTCATCGTAACCAGTCCACGGCAAATCAGAGGTTAGCCCCACGGATTGCACACTTGGCAATGCGGCTATTCGATTGAGCAATTGCTGATGAAACGCAGCCGCCTTGGCATTGTCGCCATACCGTGCGCCGGGCAATGACAGACTTGCGGTCAAGACACGCTCTGGGTTGAAGCCGTGGTCAGTCTGTTGGAGTTTCCAGAAACTGCGCATCAACAACCCTGCCCCAACCAACAACACCAAAGCCAAGGCAATTTCGGAAATCACCAGGACATCACGCAAACGGCGCTGCCGATTTCCTGCGGCGTTTCGCCCGCCTTCTTTCAGCAGAGCGTTAAGATTCACCTGTCCGCCATGCCAGGCGGGTGCAAGCCCGAAAAGCACGCCCGTCAGCAGCGTCAACACCAAAGTGAAAAGTAAAATTCGCCCGTCCAAACTGACCGACTGCAAACGCGGCAACTGTTCCGGCCCCAGCACGCGTAACAGTTCAATCGCCCACTGTGCCAACAGGACGCCTGCTGTTCCGCCAAGCGATGCCAGTAACAGACTTTCGGTCAGCAATTGCCACACAATCCGCCAGCGCCCTGCCCCCTGTGAAGCACGCACCGCCATTTCACGTTCCCGTGCCGTAGCCCGTGCAAGCAATAAATTGGCAACATTCACGCAGGCGATGAGCAGGACGAAAAAGACCGTCCCAAGCAAGATCCACAGCGTCGTGCGCGTCTTTCCAACCAATTCTTCGTGCAGCGGCTGGATCGCAATGCGCCAATTGCCATTCGTGTTCGGAAATTGCTGCGCCAGTCGTTCGGCCATCACATTGAAATCCGCTTCGGCTTGTGTGACCGAAACGCCCGGCTTTAATCGCCCGATGGCGTTGCAGAAATGTGCCCCGCGCCCGGCTTGTGCAGGCATTTGCAATGGCCACCACACGTCTACGCTCTCGCCGTGCGGTAACGAACGATAATCACCACCGACGTGTTGCACACCCGCTGGCATCACCCCAACCACGGTGAAGCTGCGGCCTGAGAGCACGAGACTTTGTCCAATGATGCCCGGATCACGGTTGAAGCGTCGCTGCCATAACGCGTGACTGAGGATCACAGGGGCACTTTCGCTGGGCAGTTCCTCTTCGCGGCGAAACTCGCGGCCCAGCATTGGTTGGACTCCCAACACATCAAAAAATCCTGCCGTGATTCCCAGTGCTGCCAAACGCTCCGGCTTGTCATCGCGCGAGAGTTCGACATCCTGGCGAGTGAACAAAGCCAAGCCTACCAACGTGCTGTTTTGTGCGCGATAATCCTGAAAGTTTCCCTGTGCCATCGGGAACCTGGGTTGGGATTTACTGCGCTCAAACAAACGAATCAGTTCCTCTGGCGCGCGATACGGCAAGGGTTTGAGCAACACGCCATTCACAACGCTGAAGATCGCGGAATTGGCCCCAACGCCCAATGCCAACGTCAACACGGCAAGCAAGGTGAAGCCGGGATTTTTGAGTAACATCCGCGCGCCATAACGCAAATCTTGAATGAATGTTTGCATAAGTTTCCTATCAGAGATGCTGGATGCTGGAGGAAAACGATCCTTCCTCCTAAAAGCTCAAAAAGCCCAGAAAATAAGGGCCGAGAGCTTGTTTCGGGATGAGTTCCAGCATCTAGCATCCAGCATCTAGCATCTTCTCTACAGCCCTCTACTCACACCGCAACGCGACGATAGGGTCTGTTTTCGCAGCGCGACGAGCGGGAATCAGACACGCAAGTAAAGCAACCATCAGCAACATGACCACCGTGAATCCAATCACCAATGGATTGGTCACGCTCACGCCAAACATATAACTGGTCAACAGGCGGGATGATGCCCAGGCCAGCACGCCTCCGCCAAGGATGCCAAGAATTACGACGATCAGTCCCTGCCGCAGTACCATCCGCAGCAGGTCTCCGGCCTGTGCGCCAAGCGCCAGGCGAATGCCCATTTCACGCTGACGCTGGGCGACGGAATAAGACATCATTCCATACAGGCCAATGCTGACCAGTCCGAGCGTCAATAAACCAAAGAAGGTTGTAAGCTGGGCAAACAATTTTTCGTGTGTATACGTTCTGGCATTTTTTTCTGCCTGGGTGGCAATGTCCGTCACAGGCAGATTTGCATCTACTTGCTTCACAGCCCCACGAATTGCGGCAACCAGACCAGCATCCCCGCGTTCAAGGCGGATCGAATAGTTCGCTTGTTGCGAGGTATGTTCTGTGAATTGTATAGCGGAAAGATAGGTCGTCGGCGGAGCATCCTTGCGCAAATCGCTGTATTTCACATCGCTCACAACGCCAATGATTTCGATTTCATTGCCGTTTGTCTTGCGCCCGATGCCAATAAATTTCCCGACTGGATTTTCATTGCCGAAAAACTTTTTCGCTGCGGCTTGATTCAATACCGCAACCTTCTGAGATTGCGGCGTGTCCTGCGCTGACAGGCTTCTGCCCGCCAACACGCTAACTTGCAGCGCTTCAAAAAAGTTCGGACGAACGTGATGAATCCACGAGCCATTTCTGGCTTGTGGGTCGCCACCGGCCAGCTTTAGTGGCATGAAAAATCCACCGCCGCCAATCATCGGCATTAAGGAATGCGTGACAGCACGCACGCCGGGTAAGGATTCGATACGTTCAGAGATTTGTGTGTAAAGCTGGCTGACGTTGTCGTCTTTGTAACCACTGAGTTCCGGCTGCACCTTAAAGAGCAACAGATTTTCCTGCGCAAATCCGATGTTCACGTTTTCAAGATTACGTAACGTGCGTAAAAACAAGCCTGCGCCGATCAGCAGCGTCAGTGACAAAGCAATTTGGGCAACTAGAAAACCTTTCGTGATTCGGGTGTTGGTGAAAGTTGCCTGATGCGAATTCTCTTTTAGATCCGATGCCAGATTGACACGTGAGGCACGCCACGCGGGAACCAGACCAAATAAGATTCCGGTCAGAATTGCGACACAAGCAGTGAAAGCCAACACACGCCAATCAATATGAACATCTATCGCCAATTCGCCCCGGCCACCTCCACCTGCACTAAAAGTCAATAACAAGTCTTTCGTCCAGATGGCGAACAGAATGCCCAACGTTCCGCCCAACAATGAAACGACCACGCTTTCCGTCAACAATTGCCGGATCAGCCGCCATCGCGTCGCCCCCGTTGCCAGCCGAACGGCCATCTCTTTTTGCCGAGTTGCAGCGCGGGCCAGCGTAAGATTGGCGATATTCAGACAAGCAATAAACAAAGCCGCGATCACAACGTAGAGCAGGATTCGGAGTGGCGTGGAAAAATCGCGCCGCGCCTCCATAATTCCCTGCTTGCCGGGATCAAGTACAAGACGCGGTTTGTCAGCATCGGCCATCGGTTTGGTTTGAGTAGCCAGTAAAAGCGGATTGCCAATGGTGCTTAGCTCATCCTGCGCCTGTGCCTGCGTAACGCCGGGCTTTAAGCGTCCCATCACGGACAACCAAAAGAAGTCCGGCTTTTTCAGGTCTTGTGACATCGGTGAAGCAATCAAGTCCGCGGTCATCGGCACCGTCAAATCCACGGCATAGCCCACATTCAACGCACCATAAAATTCCGGCGGAGTCACACCGATGACCGTGAATGATTTCTTATTTAGCGAAATCTGCTTGCCCAGCACACCCGGATCACCAGCAAATCGGCGCTGCCAATAACGATGGCTGATGACAACAGCGGGTTCGGCTGAAACCTGATCATCGCTTTCTGCCAGCAATCGCCCCAATACAGGTTTCACACCCAGCGTAGCGTGATAATTTCCGGTCACGATTTGTCCTTGCACGACCTCCGCCAAACCATTCACGTTGGCGTTGACTTGATGCAACGGAGCGAAAGCGCAAATGCTTTCGAGCGTTTTTGTATCGCTTCTGAATTGCAGATATATCGGCCAGGGCAAAATGTTCCCGGTTTCTTTACCATTCTCCTGCCAGACACTGCCACTCATCGCCATCTCCATGTTGTTAGCCGTCCAGCGCAGTAGTACCAATTGATCCGGTTCCGATACGGGCAGCGATTTTAGTAAGACGGCATCCATCACACTAAATAACGCCGTATTCGCACCAATGCCTAAAGCCAGCGAAAAAATCGTGACCAGGGCAAAGGCCTTACTCTTGAGCAACATTCGGATTCCGTATCGTAAATCTTGTAGCAGTGTTTGCACGTATGTCTCCTGTTTATGGGCTTCAAATGAATGTTTTGCTTTGTAGCAATGACAAGTGCTGTGCCAAACGCCTAACTGCTTCATTGGCTTGCATCGAGACTTGCGCGTGAGAGAGGAAGTGTTCGTTTGTGGGATCATGTCATCCCAAATCTGAACGCGCGCGAAAAGAAGATGAGCCACGAATTGACACGAATTTTCACGAATTATTTTTCGCCACAGATTGGCACAGATTGACACAGATTCACTCGCATAAAACCGAATCGGTGAGAATCTGTGTAATCTGTGGCTGAATTTTCTTTGTATTAATTCGTGAAAATTCGTGTCAATTCGTGGCTAAGTTCCTGTTGTAAGACCGCCGATCTGGATGCGCTAGAGTTTTGTCCAGGCGTCTCCGCGCTGTTCTTCGGCCACGACGGCGACATATTCACGGCGTAAACGAGTCACCAGATCAGCAACGGGTTCGACTTGCCGGACAAAATTCACGCCTTGCCCAGCAGACCAGATGTGTTTCCACGCTTTGGTTTCGCCGCTCACCAAATGGCTGAAATCAACAGTGTCTTTTGGCTTCAATGCTTCGGGATCAATCCCTGCGGCCACGATGCTCGGTTTCAGCATATTGGCATAGGCACCACTAAAGGCATTGGTGTAAATCAAATCGTCCATCGTCGCGTCAACGAGCATTTGCTGATATGTCTTATCTGCCAGGCTCTCGGTCGTTGCGATGAACGAAGTGCCGAAATACACTAAATCCGCCCCCAGCACCTGCGCCGCACGAATGTCACGCCCGCTGGACATCGCTCCTGCCAACACAATGATGCCATCGAAGAATTCACGCACGGCTTTAAGAAAAGCAAAGGGCGACAATGTCCCGGCGTGACCGCCTGCGCCTGCACAAACAAGAACCAGGCCGTCAATGCCAGCCTGCGCCGCTTTTTTCGCAAAGCTGAGATTAATGACATCGCTAAAAACCAGGCCACCGTATGAATGCACTGCTTCGACCGCAGGGGCCGGACTACCAAGCGAGGTAATGACCAGCGGCGTTTTGTATTTGACCGTTAAATCCAAATCCGGCTGCAAGCGATGATTCGTGCGATGCGTGATGAGGTTGATGCCCCACGGCGCAATGCGTGCAGAGGGATCAGATGTTTGCGCGGCAGCCAGTTCGCCTGTGATCTGTTGCATCCAATCGTCCAAGGCTTCGCTGGTGCGAGCATTCAGGACAGGAAATGTCCCGATCACGCCAGCCTTGCAGGCAGCAGTCACCAATTCAACGCCAGACACCAAAAACATCGGTGCAGCAATAACGGGCAAAGTTGTGTGTTCAGTGATCGAAGAAGGAATTCTTTGGGTCATATCAGAAGTCTCAGAATATCGTTGAAAAACGCTGGAACGATTCGCGCGGATTCTTTCAGACTTCTTATCGCTTTTCCAGACCGCAAAGGTGTCTGCAAGGGCAGAGGACAAAATAAATCCCGGCAACCAATTCTACACGGCAATCAGAGGACCCAACTCGATTTTGCGTTCGACGGTTGACGGGAAACTTTTATTTGCGCAGGCGTTCGATTTCCCTATTCAGGGCGTCAAGCTGCCGTTTGACAGACTGAACGTCCGGGTGTTTCTCAGTATAGCTACGCAGTAAGAATTGCAGGTGTCCTTGAAGCTCAGCCCGCTGCAACAATAATTTTGTCTGCCCCTCAGATCGAACTGAGGAATTGCCCAAACCAGAAATCGTCCGATTGAGCGCCTCCAGGTGAGCACGTGTTTCCTGAATGACAGGGTGCTTGTCGGTATATTGTGTTCGCAGGTGATCTAATTGCGCTTCCAATTCGGCGCGTTGTAGACGAAGCAATTCTTCTCCTTGCTGTGTCATCTCGCGTTGCGCTTTTTCACGTAGCTCTTGTTGCAAAGCATCTTCCAGCAAGCGGCGTTGCAATGATTCCTGCGCCTTTTCCTGTGTGCGCAGTTGTTCTTCCAGTGCAGCTTCCATCACTTCCACCTGACGCGCACGGTCTAGCTCAGCGGCAAGGCGGTGTTTCTCAACCAGGTCTTTTTCCTGCAATAAATTCATTTCCTGCAAGTGCTTCTCTAGCTCCTGTCGCTGGCTTTCTGTCATCGCCTGTTGATGCTTCTCCAGCGCGCGCAAATGCTTTTCGATTTCCTGCTTGTGACGTTCAATCGCTCGCTGTTGCGCTTCGGCTTCTGCTATCACTTCGGCAGCACGCGACTCTCGTTCTTTTGCTTTTTGCTCCTGCACGGTTGATTGTGCAAAAGGTTGGATCGTAGACAGCGGAATCATCAAACTAACAATCAACAAAGTTATCATTCCAACAAACCTCCAGGATAAACAACGGCGATGACGCGCCGGATTGAGGATGGAAGCTATGCGATCTTCCAGATGTGAACAGGCCATTCCGACCGCAAGAGGTGAAGTGTATTTTGTCCCATCCACGGCTTTCGCCACACCGACCAGACAACTAGCATATTCGGATGCCCGTGTCCCTACGGCTAAAACTTCATCATCACAGGCCAATTCACGCAATGCGCGCATTTGTCGTGCAGCCAGCCACGCCAGCGGATTGAACCAATACAAGGCACAAGTGAATGTTGCTGCCAGTTGCGTCAGGCAATCAAAGCGTTTGACATGCGCCAATTCGTGCAGGAGCACCGTTTTGAGCTGGGCGCGTGACCAAAGCATTGCCTCAGCGGGCAATAGCACGATGGAAGTGACAATCCCAGTTGCCATCGGCATCGCAGCATCGTCGCTGACAAACAACCTGACCTTACGTGTCAGTCCAAGTGGCTGGGCGGCCTCTGCCATCAATTGCTGCCAGGCCTCGCTTGCCAGCGGTTGCGCCTTGTACCGCAACAACCAGACCAACACTGTCCCCATCAACATTCGCGCGATGACGACCCAGGCCCCAATCGCCCACGCTGCCGTTGCAATCAAGGGCCAATCCAGTTCCACCGGTCCTTCCATTGGGCTGTCAGCAAATCCTGCCTGTTCAAGCGGGAACGTTTCGATTTGCGGCGTGAATGAGACTTTCGTCGCCGAAGATTTCTGCGCTTGATGCATCCGCACAATGGGATTTTGCGGTGCGGGGAATATCCCCACACGCCATGCGGGCAACACCAAAGTAAGTAAAGGCAACCCCAGACAAGCGCACAATGCCATTGCCAGTAAAAGATGACGGATGGCGGATGAAGAGCGCGAGAATACCTTCACCAATCCCAGCATCAGCATCAGCACAAGCGCACTTTTGATACCAGCATCCAGCAGTAACAGAACGAATGCGGTGGAACTCATTGGTGTTTCCTTTCTGCTGAGAACACACGAGGGCGCAACTCAACAACTACTGTGCGCCTTTCATTTTCTTGATGTAGTTGCCATCAACGCCGTGAATCCGTAGCCGCACCAGTTCATCTGCTGTCAGATTGCTGTAGCCAGCATCTTTCATCTCCTTCACAAACTTGGCATCTACGCGATGAATGCGCATCGTGACTAATTTATCAGGCGACAAATCACCGAAGCCGAGATCACGCATCTCTTTAAGAAAGTCGCCATTGATCTTGTGAATTTTGAATGTCACCAGTTTTTCAAATGGCATATTGCTGAAGCCCATTGCCTGCACCCCCTTGATGAAGTCTTCATCAATCTTGTGGATGCGCATCGTCATCAACTGATCCAGCGACAGGTCGTTGAAGCCCATTGCCTTCGCTTTGCTGATGAAATCACGATCAACCTTGTGAATCTTCATCGAAATGATTTTGTCTATGGATAAATTTTTGTAGCCCATCGCTTCGACATCTTTGATGAACTTCTCATCAATTTTATGGACACGGAGCGCAACCAATTTGTCTGCGGATAAATCTTTGTAACCCAGAGATTGCATGCTGCGAATGAATTCCTGATCCACCTTGAAAATGCGGAAGCTAATCAGCTTATCAATCGGCAATTTCTCAAACCCCATCGCCTTGGTCTCCTGCACAAAGCGCGTGCTGACATCGTGCAGAGCCATCGAAAACAACTTCTCGGTCTTAAGTTCATCATTGTACCCAAGATTGCGCATCGCAGTGACGAAAGCCGGATTCGAGGTAAAGCGAAAATCCCCCACGCCTTTGCCTTCGCTGACGAGTCCGGTGAACACGATGTTTCCGGCTTCGCGGTTCAGGGCAAATTGCGTATTGCTATTTGCATTCGGATTGAACCCGGCGAAATCTTCGAGGTTGTAATCCGAACTCGTATTGAACCAGCCCCGACCTTCTTCGCGATTGGATCGCATTTCCAACCAGAGTTTGCGGCCTTTCTCTGTGTCACGAACCTTGGCTGACCAATCTCCGGTGATCTGCTCTTGTGCAATGGCCGGAAGTGCTCGTAAAGGAATGGAAACAACATAAGCGATGAGAACGAAAGCTGCGATGAGAATTGTTTTGCGCATAGTTTTCCTCAGTCCCCGGTCACGCACGCTTCCCGCGTACACCACACAAGGAGGCAAAAGTAAGTTAATTGAGGCGGTAGCACCTGGCTTACCCGGTGTTTGTTTCTCCGGGATTAGTTTTTCAGCAGGATGGAATCAATCCCCTGAATTTTCATTTTGATGATTTCGTTGGCAGAGATATTTTTGAACCCCGCCGCCCGCATTTTGCGAATGTAATCCGGCGTGACGCCGTGCATTTTCATTTTCAGCAATTGATCAAGCGTCAGATGATCAAAGCCGAGATCACGCATTTCCTTAACATAAGCAGCGGTCACCCCGTGCATCTTGACACTGGTCAAATCGCGGAGGCTGACATTGTCAAAGCCTAATGCCTTCAATGCCTGTGCATCTTCGGGTTTGACATCATGAATTTTGATTTGCATCAAATCCCGGAGCGAGAGCTTTCCTAACCCCCAGCTCTGCGTTTGTTTGATGTATTCTTCTGTGACTCCATGAATTTTCAGTTGCGTCAGTTGCTCTGCGGTCAATCCCTCTAAACCAGCGCGCTTCATTGAGGCAATGAATTCAGGCGTCACGCCCATCATCCGCATATTGGAAAGCCGTCGGATGGATAGATTTTCCAGCCCTGCCTGCTTGATCGAATTGATGTATTCGGGCGTCAGGCCAGAGATTTTCAAATTGACCAGATCGCGGGCAGTGAGCTTTTCGGTGCTCCAGCCTTGCGCCTGCCGGATGAATTCCGGCGTGACGTCGTGCAACTTGAGTTCTGAAATCTGACGGACGGATAAGTCTTCAAGCCCAGCGCGTTTGATCGCTTCGATGTATTCAGGCGTCACACCGGCAATCTTCAAACGAACCAGATTTTCCGGGGTCAGTCCCTGTTCGTTCTCTTTATTTTTTTCTTTCTGCTGGGCATCCTGAATACCGACAATCGCTATCGCCAGTTCCGGCGTCAGATTGGTAACAACTTTGCCGCTCTTAATTTTTAAAGGAGCAGGATAGGGTTCTGGTTGCAGCACATTCAGCTTGACGCCCGCTGCCAGGTTAGCAAGTTCGGGGGCTTCAGCAGTGGCCGGAATATCAACCTCACCCTCATTTAAGTTGGTAGCAATCTTGTCTTGCAATTCCTCTTGCAATGAACTTAGCCGGGCTTGCACGCTGGCCAGCTCTTGTTCTTCCTCTGGGCACAGTTTTTTCGCCTTCGCCTTCGCCTGCAAATCCTCCAGCTTGCACTGTTGTTGCTTGATCTGCGCCACGGTCGAAATCACCGCAGCACGCGCTTCTTCCGACAATTCGACTGCGGGCAATTCTGATGTTGGAGCAGCAGCAATCTCAGACAGGTCAAATCCAGAACTGTTCTGTGATGTCGCCTGCAAAGAAGCAATCGGTGCTAAGACACAGGTCATCGCAAGCGTAAAGGCTAATAAATTACGACGAGAAGGAATGCTCCGTTTCAAGGCCGGGTCGAGAATCGCACGAACGCGGCTTTCCAGCTGCGAACAGGCCATTCCAACGACAACAGGAGAAGCAGATTCAACCTCAAATGATTTTGCTAACTCAACTAAGTAACTGGCGTAGTCGGAAGCCCGTGTTCCAACCTCCAGCACATAATCATCACAGGCCAACTCGCGCTCCACACGTAAGCGTTTGGCAGCATACCAGGTCAGCGGATGAAACCAGTAAAAAGCACAAGCCCAGTTCGCTATCATCTGTGTCAGACAGTCGCGGCGTTTGATGTGCGCCAATTCATGCAGCAGAACGATCCGTCTCCAATCAGTTGACCACTGGGCAGATTCGGCGGGCAGCAACACGACAGGCCGCCAGATGCCCCACGTCACAGGCATCGAAATCTCTTCGCTGGCATACAGCGAAATATGCGCCGACAGATCAAGCTGTGCCCGCAGTCGGCTGGTCAATGCAGACCAATGATAATCTGTCAGACATTCCGCTTCGTACGTGATGCGGCGCATTCGTAAGGTGCCCAAAGCCAAACGTCCCAGCACTAATAAGACCCCGATTAACCAGACGGAAATTGCCACCTTGAACCAATTAATGTTCCAGGTTGGCTTGGTTACGACAGGGGGTTCAATTTCGTTTTTTGTGGCCGCTGTCTGAGAAAATGAAGCGACGGTGATTTCCGGTAACACGACAGGCGCATCCAGCACAGATGACTCAGAAGCAACAACAGGAGCAGTGGCAGCAGGAGCCAGCACGGCGGTTTGTTTTGCAGGCAACACCGGCACCTGCCAGACAGGCAGCATAAAAGTCAAAACTGGCAAAATTAGTAACGCCCCAAGCGCCAGACTCCAGACAAGATGGCGCGTGGTGGCAGAAACGCGACGCAGCAGGACGCTCAGCAATCCTACTGTCGCAAGTACAAACGTGGCTTTCAACGAGACTTCGAGAACCAATTGCCAGTTATTCATTAGCGTCCTTCCTTTCGGGCTTCATCAATCAGCACAGACATGCGATCCAGTTCTTCCTGAGAAAGCCTGGATTTGGATAAGTCCAACAAAGCGGCGACGGCCTGTTCCGTCGAATTATCAAAAAAAGTTTGCAGCATTTGCTTCAGTGCCGATTTGCGTGCTTTTTCGCGGGCTAGCGTCGGCAAATAGACATACTTCACGCCATCGGTTTCGTGTCGCAGGTAGCCTTTCTCTTCCATCAATCGCAACAAGGCGCGTACGGCAGAGTAACTCGGAGGCGAGGGCAATAGCTCCATCACTTCAGCCGCAGTGGCCTGCCCGCGTTCGTGAATGATGTCCATAATCTGTCGTTCACGACGGCTCAGATTAACGTGTGTTTTCGCTGTCATAACTTTTAGGGTCCTTACCTTGAAATGCTCAAGCCAGCATAAATTCCAGCCTTGAGTGCTAAATTTTTAGCACTACTTTCATGTGCCGTCAAGACGAAAATGCTAATTTTTTAGCACCTTAGGTAAATTATTTTTCGCCCTTTGCAAAGACCTTAACCAAAGGGAGTTACCAATTCCCGTGCCGCAATCAGACAGACACTGTTACTGGTGCTTTTTGTTGGATTTAGCCAGACGGTTGTGGGGACAAAGCGCAGTCCAGGTGTTCGGATGTGGGAATAAATTTTCCCAAAAACGAAACGTAAAACTTCGCCGCTGCGAGGTAGGAGTTAGCTTTTGATCTTACGTTTGACAGCTCGAAAGGTATTGCGAAAAAAGCCTTGCTTCGGTGTCACGACGGGTTCGCCGCTTTCTTCGGCTTTGATAATGGCTGCGGCTTCGGCTTCAAGCGCGGTGAAAAACTGAGAGGTCATCATCTTGGCCGTAGATAAAATCATGCGTTGCCCAACACTGGCAATCGTACCGCCAACGCTGACATCGCCCGCATACGTGACCAACGTATCCTCGTCCTCCTCCGTCAAATCCAATTCGCCAACCCCTTTGACGAAGCCAGCCCCACCTTTGCCATCCACGATCATTTTGTAATGCTCTGGTTCGCGCATGTCTTCGAGCCTGATTGCACCGTTGTACACGCCTTTGATTGCGCCAACACCGGTTTTCAGCACTAGTTTGTAGGCATTGGCTTCTGTGTTTTCGAGCGATTGCACGCCCGGCACACAACGGCTGAGAACTTCCGGGTCAATCATTAAATTCCAAACCAGTTCGCGGGGAGCTTTGATGGTATACGTGCCTTCGATTTTCATAGTCGGAGTTTTGAGTCTTGAGTTTTGAGTTTCGGGAATTTGGATTTCGGTCTTCTCGAAACCCGAAGCTCATTTCGCATTCTGCTCATCCAGCCATTTCTTGAGCGGGGAAAAATAATCCAGAATGGCAGTTGCATCCATTTTGTCCTCGCCAGTGACAGCCTTCAAAGCTTCTGGCCAGGGTTTGCTTTGGCCCAGTTCCAACATTTTCCTGAGCTTTTCACCCGCAGCCTTGTTGCCGTAAATCGAACAGCGATGCAATGGGTCTTTGCATCCAGCTTCACGCGCCAGGGCACGATGAAACTGGAATTGCAGAATGTGCGCCAGGAAGTAACGGGCATAAGGCGTGTTGGCGGGGACATGATATTTCGCTCCGGCATCAAAGAAGTTTTCTCCGCGCGATTCAGAGGGGGCAATATTTTGATACTTCTCGCGTAAATCCCACCAGGCTTTGTTGTAACCGTCAGGCTTCACTTCCCCTGAAAACACTTTCCAGCGCCATTGATCTACCAGATAGCCGAAGGGTAAAAACGCGACCTTGTCCAATGCCCGTTGCAACAACAATCCAATGTCGGCATCGGCGCTTGGCACTTTATCCAGCATTCCTAATTGCTTCAGGTATTCCGGCGTGATCGAAAGCGCCACGGTGTCGCCAATCGCTTCGTGGAACCCATCATTTGCCCCATTGCGGTAGAGATACGGCTGTTTCGCGTAGGCCAGATAATAGTAATCGTGACCGAGTTCGTGATGGATCGTGGTGAAATCTTCTTCGTTGATGTTGAT
>JAFDVL010000138.1 GCA_018268995.1 Acidobacteriota bacterium
GCTACCGCTCGCCGTACTGTACCGCTTTCGGAGGAATTTATGAGCAACGATACCTTAACCAATCGGCACGATTTTCTTTTGTTCTTTGAAGTAGTGAACGGAAACCCCAACGGTGATCCCGATGCGGGTAATATGCCGCGCCTTGATCCCAACACGAATCGCGGCATCGTTTCGGATGTCTGCCTGAAACGTAAAGTCCGCAACTACGTCGGCACATTCAAGCCGAAACGCGAGAACGATCAGGACAACGGTCATACTATCCTTGTCACACAGGGAACCGTTATCAACGATCAACTTGATGAAGGTGTGAAAAAAGGCGGCGAAGAATTCAAAGAAATCAAAGACAAAGCTGAAGCCGCGATGAAATGGCTGTGTCGAGAATTTTATGACGTCCGCACGTTTGGCGGCGTTCTCTCGACGGGTAATGAAGTGATGAAAGGCTCTGCCTGGGGACAAGTACGCGGCCCAGTGCAATTCACGTTTGGGCAATCGTTCCATCCCATCACACCGCTCGAAATCACCATCACGCGCTGTGCTGTCACCAAAGCGGAAGATGCGGCGAAAGAACGCACGATGGGCAACAAACACATCGTGCCGTATGCGCTGTACGTGGCGAAAGGCTATGTCTCGCCCGCGTTCGCCGAACGCACAAACTTCACGCAATCCGATCTCGACTTATTGTTTGAAGCACTCCTGCACATGTTCGAGCACGACCGCTCTGCTGCGCGTGGTGAAATGGTGGTGCGCGGCTTGTATGACTTCGAGCACGTCGGCACACAACACGAAAACAATGCCGAGCAGAACAAACGCGAAGCACGGTTGGGTTGTGCGCCAGCGCATAAATTGTTCGAGGGGATTCACGTTCGCTTGCGCGAGGGCAAAGAGTTTCCCGAATCGTTTGCGGATTACGAAGTGATTTGCGATTGGGACAGCAACGCGCTCCCGAACGGCGTCAAATTGCACAAGAGGCACGAATGATTTTTGAAGATGATTTTCCTCTGTTGGTATCGGCGCATGCGATTCAGCAGTTTCAGGATCGCATTGCGCCGATGAGTAATGAAAAGGTCGAAGCTTGCATTCTGGGCGGGATTCGTCAGGCTGCAAACATCAAATTGCAGCCTGACGGGCATTCGTTTCGTGTGCGCACCCGACGCCCGTTTCCGTTTGAGTTTCGCGCGTATTGCGTCTTCGATCCTGAGAAGCTGGCGTATGTGGTCACGACGATTGTCAAAGGTGACAGCAATGTGACACGCAAGCACAAGCGCAAAGAGGAGCCTCTATGATTGAACTCGAACCTGTCCTCATCTCGGCGCTCAATCAATATTTGTTCTGTCCGCGTCGGTGTGCGCTGATGCACTTGGAAGGCATCTGGGCGGATAACCAGCATACGATTCTTGGCTCCCTGCTGCACGAACACGCAGACGAGCCGGGTTATGAAGCGGTGGACGGCGTGACGTTGTTGCGGGCGTTGCCGCTGGTGTCGGAACGCTACGGTCTGACGGGCAAAGCCGACATTGTCGAAGTCCACGACGACACGTACATCCCGGTTGAATACAAAAAGGGCAAGCGGCGCAAATTCGACAATGACGATGTGCAGCTTTGTGCGCAAGCGTTTTGTCTGGAAGAAATGTTTGCGTGCGAAGTGGCGGTCGGCTACGTCTTTCACGCGGCGAGCAAGCGGCGGCGGGAAGTGATTTTTGATTGGCGGTTGCGCGAGGAAACGAAGCGGGTGATTGACGCGGTGCGGGCGTTGTTGCGCGATGGGCTAACGCCTCCGGCGGAATTGAAGCCGCGTTGTGACGGGTGCAGTTTGCGCGGCGTTTGTATGCCGGAGGTGACGGGAAACGAGAAGCGGCAATGTGATGTGTATGCACAATCTTTGTTAGTTTGAATGAATACGCCCCAAAAGGCATAGCACGCGAGCCGCGTGCGCTCCCAGCGAATTATGGAAATCAAACAAAATACTCTTTTCCTCACGACTGAAAACACCTATGTCAACCGCGATCATTTGACGTTGCGCATTGAAATCGCCAAACAACTGGTGCTCGCCGTGCCGATTCATCATCTGGAATCTATTTGCGTCTTTGGGCACTCGATTGCGCTTTCGCCATCGGCGCTGCAACTGTGTTGGGAACACGGCGTGAATGTGAATTACCTGAGCGAAAACGGCTATTTGCTGGGGCGATGGGAAGGCGTGCCGAATTCCAGCGTGCTACTCAGGCAGGCGCAATATCGCGCGGCGGACGACGTGGGTAAAACGGCTTCGATTGCGCGGCAATGCGTGCTCGGCAAATTAAACAACTCGCGCGTGTCGTTGTTGCGTTCGGCGCGTGAGACGGACAACGAAGCCGAGAAGCAACTGCTGCAAACGTGTGCCGATGAAATCAGCGTGTTGCTGCGCCGCCTGACCCATCCGCTTGATGACGAATTGGAATTGGATGAAACGGGAACGCTCCGCCTTCCGCCTTCCGCACTCCGTGCGGCAACAGATCGCATTCGCGGCTATGAAGGGCAGGCGGCGAGTTTGTATTTTGAAGTCTTTGCGTTGCACTTGCGGCAACAGCGTGAGGACTTCGCGTTCACGACGCGGTCGCGCCGTCCGCCGCGTGATGCAATTAATTGTTTGTTGTCGTATCTGTATGCGCTGGTGCGGCACGATTGCATTGCGGCGTTGACGGCGACGGGGCTTGATCCATTTGTCGGATATTTGCACGCGGTGCGTGCGAATCGTCCGGCGCTGGCGTTGGATTTGATGGAAGAGTTTCGCCCGTTGATTGCTGATCGGTTGGCGATCACGCTGATCAATCGCAAACAGATCACGAAAGACGATTTTATCTTCCGGGAAGGCGGCACCGTTGAGTTCACCAAAGCCGGGCGCAAGGCTGTTATTACAGCGTATCAGACGCGCAAGAAAGATACGGTGACGCATCCGTTGTTGCAACAGGAATGTCCCATCGGACATTTGTATTTGTTGCAAGCGCGGATTCTGGCGCGGCATTTGCGCGGCGATCTGGAGCAGTATTTGCCGTGTGTGTTGAAGTAGTGAGCAGTGAAAAGTGAACAGTTAACAGTCACGCTAAACCTGTTCACTGTTAACTATTCACTGTAAACTGCCACGCATGTTTGTCCTAATCACCTACGATGTGGCGACGAATGACAAAGCGGGCGCGCGGCGTTTGCGACGGATTGCACGGGCGTGTCTGGATTATGGGCAGCGCGTGCAGAATTCCGTGTTTGAATGCAAGCTGAGCCAGCAACATTGGATCACCTTGCGTGACCGCATCCTGAAAGAAATGAATGGTGATCAGGATTCGGTGCGATTTTATTTTCTCGACGCAGATGTGACGATTGAACATCATGGCACGAAGAAGCCAATAGACTTTGAAGAACCATTGGTTTTGTAGTATCAAAATGATAATGATTATCTCAAGGCCAAAACAACCAAGCGCGAACCTACAGTGCCGACCAAAAGGCGGAGAGTTCGCGCTGTCTCTAAACTGTCACCGACAAAGCACATTGACTTATCGTTGCTCGGGGGCGATAAGCTACGACTGTCCGAGGTGGAGGGGTTCGCGGAAAACGACTCGCAAATCAAGTATCCAAAGAACTACTATCGCGGGCGGTTCGCCCTTTCGATGAGGAAGGGCGTGGATTGAAACATAGCGAGGAGGATCATTCGCTAAATCACGATTGGTTCGCCCTTTCGATGAGGAAGGGCGTGGATTGAAACTTTTTTGGCTGAGAACCATTCCCAACCGTAAAGGGGTTCGCCCTTTCGATGAGGAAGGGCGTGGATTGAAACCGCCAGCACGTCCACGATGTAGCCTGCCCCGTAGGGTTCGCCCTTTCGATGAGGAAGGGCGTGGATTGAAACTTATTCAATTGCTGAACGCTGAATTGAACCAGACGGGTTCGCCCTTTCGATGAGGAAGGGCGTGGATTGAAACATCGCGCCGCATCAGGTCAACCGCGAAGGCGGCAAGTTCGCCCTTTCGATGAGGAAGGGCGTGGATTGAAACAACCGCGAAGGCGGCAAAGAAGACCGACTGCAAACGTTCGCCCTTTCGATGAGGAAGGGCGTGGATTGAAACCGAAAAGGCACGGGTATGAAAAAGCACGTTCATAAGTTCGCCCTTTCGATGAGGAAGGGCGTGGATTGAAACACCAATTCATCAATAATCAGCAAATGAATTTCCGCGTTCGCCCTTTCGATGAGGAAGGGCGTGGATTGAAACAGATTCTCAAACTAAGTTCTTCGATTCCGAGATGGTTCGCCCTTTCGATGAGGAAGGGCGTGGATTGAAACGAGAACAAGTTTTAGAAAAAGTAACGCTCTAAAAAGTTCGCCCTTTCGATGAGGAAGGGCGTGGATTGAAACAGGTTTGCGCGCTTGGTCGCAGGGGAAAAGTAGGGTTCGCCCTTTCGATGAGGAAGGGCGTGGATTGAAACCGCTCCTCCAAATTGGCATCACTGAGGGACAGAATGTTCGCCCTTTCGATGAGGAAGGGCGTGGATTGAAACTTGTCCAAACAGGTGAGTGAGGAATTGATTGCCGGGTTCGCCCTTTCGATGAGGAAGGGCGTGGATTGAAACTCAGCTCTTGCTGTTATTTTTGCTCGTACCGGTTGTTCGCCCTTTCGATGAGGAAGGGCGTGGATTGAAACGTTATAGTGGTCGCTTAACTCCCCTACATCTCCAGCGTTCGCCCTTTCGATGAGGAAGGGCGTGGATTGAAACCAGTTCCGGTGTGTACTTCTTCACGCCGATTAGCGTTCGCCCTTTCGATGAGGAAGGGCGTGGATTGAAACACACCTGAGCAGAAACGATTGCTGAATGACCTGGGTTCGCCCTTTCGATGAGGAAGGGCGTGGATTGAAACTGCTTACGATGGGCCTTGATGGGATCAAAGCCGAGTTCGCCCTTTCGATGAGGAAGGGCGTGGATTGAAACTCGCACTCACCCTCATGTTGGGCGCATCATGGGGGGTTCGCCCTTTCGATGAGGAAGGGCGTGGATTGAAACAACGCCAATGAAGAATTGGGAGCAGCGCTGAGCGCGTTCGCCCTTTCGATGAGGAAGGGCGTGGATTGAAACGCGTTGGTATTTCCGCCAGAGCGCTGTTCCGCCTCGTTCGCCCTTTCGATGAGGAAGGGCGTGGATTGAAACATAAATGGCACGGATCAACTTGGCGCTTGCTTCGGGTTCGCCCTTTCGATGAGGAAGGGCGTGGATTGAAACCGTGATGCGCTCAACGATTTCCGCTTTGAGTTCAGGTTCGCCCTTTCGATGAGGAAGGGCGTGGATTGAAACACGAGCTGAACAACCCCTGCTTTCTGGCGCAGCGCGTTCGCCCTTTCGATGAGGAAGGGCGTGGATTGAAACATCGGATGGCCTTCTTGATTTGCCAGCCACATCAAAGTTCGCCCTTTCGATGAGGAAGGGCGTGGATTGAAACTCAGGTGCCGGATACGTCCAGCAGCAGCCAGGGCGTTCGCCCTTTCGATGAGGAAGGGCGTGGATTGAAACCAGACGGTGCCTCAACCACAACCACCGGGGCAGGGGTTCGCCCTTTCGATGAGGAAGGGCGTGGATTGAAACACAGAAGCCGCAAAGAAAGAAGTGGAAGGCTTATTGTTCGCCCTTTCGATGAGGAAGGGCGTGGATTGAAACTTTTGGGCTTCAAGGTAGGTTTCGCCAAAAATCCGTTCGCCCTTTCGATGAGGAAGGGCGTGGATTGAAACGCTGCTCCATCTGCGCCAAGCGCGCATCTAACTGCGTTCGCCCTTTCGATGAGGAAGGGCGTGGATTGAAACAGAGGCTTTCCGTGACACTATTCTTGGGCTGTCAAGTTCGCCCTTTCGATGAGGAAGGGCGTGGATTGAAACTTTTGAGCGTTCGGTGAAACGGCATCTTTAGGAGGTTCGCCCTTTCGATGAGGAAGGGCGTGGATTGAAACACCACGATGGAAGCAGAAGAGATGCTGTGTTACCGTTCGCCCTTTCGATGAGGAAGGGCGTGGATTGAAACATTCAGGACTGTGCGCAAGAACTCCAGTTCCCGATGTTCGCCCTTTCGATGAGGAAGGGCGTGGATTGAAACACGTTGATTACGGACGCCGTGACGGCCACGGTGCGTTCGCCCTTTCGAT
The DNA here is from genome assembly GCA_018268995.1 of Acidobacteriota bacterium. Classification (GTDB taxonomy): domain Bacteria; phylum Acidobacteriota; class Blastocatellia; order RBC074; family RBC074; genus JAFDVL01. The sequence goes on from JAFDVL010000138.1 coordinate 6,149, forward strand.
GAGGAAGGGCGTGGATTGAAACATAGCGAGGAGGATCATTCGCTAAATCACGATTGAGGTTCGCCCTTTCGATGAGGAAGGGCGTGGATTGAAACACGCTTGCGATCAGTTCAGCCACGGCGACCCACACGTTCGCCCTTTCGATGAGGAAGGGCGTGGATTGAAACGCAAGTAATCGTGGGGCAGCGAGTTACGACCTCCTGCGTTCGCCCTTTCGATGAGGAAGGGCGTGGATTGAAACACAATGTCCTTTGGAAGTATGAAGACAAAAGAACAGGTTCGCCCTTTCGATGAGGAAGGGCGTGGATTGAAACTGTTGGGGTGGGAGTTGAATTTCTGCGAGCCTTACGTTCGCCCTTTCGATGAGGAAGGGCGTGGATTGAAACATTTCAGGCAACGGGATGCGCGGGATGTTGCGGGATGTTCGCCCTTTCGATGAGGAAGGGCGTGGATTGAAACTGTGGGATGCCCCGCGTGAAGATCAGCGAATCAGTGTTCGCCCTTTCGATGAGGAAGGGCGTGGATTGAAACACGGTGCAATACTGAATGCCTGTTGCATTGAATAGCGTTCGCCCTTTCGATGAGGAAGGGCGTGGATTGAAACGGGATGGGGCGGGGGAAGAAGCAGCAACCCAAATGTTCGCCCTTTCGATGAGGAAGGGCGTGGATTGAAACAATGCAGGCACAGCAGCGCCAATGCTCGACATCCGTTCGCCCTTTCGATGAGGAAGGGCGTGGATTGAAACCCTTCCTTCTTCTCACTATCGCTCCCCTTCTTCCGTTCGCCCTTTCGATGAGGAAGGGCGTGGATTGAAACGTGCCATCCTGTTGCAGAATTTCCACGATCTCGGCGTTCGCCCTTTCGATGAGGAAGGGCGTGGATTGAAACAGGGTGCCCGCTGATTCAACCCATTGGTTTCCAGCGTTCGCCCTTTCGATGAGGAAGGGCGTGGATTGAAACACTTTAGAGCGTGTAAGTTGAGAATTTACTTTAACGTTCGCCCTTTCGATGAGGAAGGGCGTGGATTGAAACCAATAAAATGGTACGCAAAGACAGCTTGGTAAACGTTCGCCCTTTCGATGAGGAAGGGCGTGGATTGAAACTGGTACATCGTCAGCACGACTTCTGCCGATGGCTGTTCGCCCTTTCGATGAGGAAGGGCGTGGATTGAAACTACCAATCCGCCGCGCTACAAAGACAAAGCGACAGGTTCGCCCTTTCGATGAGGAAGGGCGTGGATTGAAACAGCGGGAACGCCTTCTACTTCGGCACCGACAACGTTCGCCCTTTCGATGAGGAAGGGCGTGGATTGAAACTACTAAAGAAATTCTTACTGGCATCCCTTCACCTGGTTCGCCCTTTCGATGAGGAAGGGCGTGGATTGAAACGCATCCATTCCACCGCCAGGTGCGCGATCTCGTGTTCGCCCTTTCGATGAGGAAGGGCGTGGATTGAAACATGTGAGCGTTCGGTGAAACGGCATCTGTAGGGGGTTCGCGCTTTCGATGAGGAAGGGCGTGGATTGAAACACCACGATGGAAGCAGAAGAGATGCTGTGTTACTGTTCGCC
>JAFDVL010000139.1 GCA_018268995.1 Acidobacteriota bacterium
CTGAGCCAGGATCAAACTCTCAAATATAAATCCTGATTCATTCGGATTACCGAATAAACCTTTTCAAATCATGGTCTTTCAAGACAAAGATTCTTAAAGGAATTCGACAAGATTCGCTCTACCTAGTTTTCAAATATCGCTTTATTATTTCTTTTTATTTGCTCGCTGTTGTTTTCGAGCAAAAGGTGATTATAGGAATATTTTGATTTCTGTCAACAGGTATTTTGCATTTTTCTTTTTTTTCTTTTTACGATGCTCTTATTGCTTTTTTCTCCCTAAGCAACGAGCTAAGCTATGCGTGACATCAAAAGGGAGTTCTTAGATGGTACTAGTAAAAATTAACCCTACAAAAGAGACGAGGTTGAGTATATGAAAAAGATTTCATTCATTTGGAAGGTTATTGTGCTGATATCTTTCTTTTCTATGTGTTATGCACAAGCAATATCTCAGGTCTCAGCACCCAAGCTTTCTCCAGATGAAGTAATCAGACGATTCACTACCAAAGAGAGTGAATTGTTTGAAGCCTGGAAAGACTACGCCTATCAGCAGGAAAATAAACTTCAGGTTATTGGCCCAGCCAATACGATTTCCGGAGAATATTATCAACTCTCAGAATTTATTTTTAGTGATGCAGGGAAGCGGATTGAACGCATTTTGAGAGCGCCTCAATCGACTTTGTCTGATGCTGGGTTAACAATGACGCAGGAGGATCGCAACGCATTTATTAATTTACAACCTTTCGCCCTAACAGCAGAGGAACTGCCCAACTACAAAGTTACCTATGTTGGGAAAGAAAAATTGGATGATCTGAATACCTATGCTTTTGACATAACACCAAAAGCCATGCTTGATCAACGCGAGTTGAAGCGCATGAAGGATCAGAAAATCGAAGGGAAATACTTTCAGGGCCGTATCTGGGTTGATGATATTGATCTACAGATTGTGAAAACCTCAGGAAAAGTGGTACCAGAATTCAAGCAGCGATTCCCCAAGTTCGAAACATACCGAGAAAACATTGATGGAAAGTATTGGTTCCCGACCTACACTTATGGCGATGATCACCTTGAATTTGAGCGAGGTCCCAGCGTGCACGTACGCAACGTGGTACGCTATAAAAACTATCGTCGCTTTAGTGGAGATGTAAAGATCAAGGAAATTTTTGATGATGTATCTGCTGAAGAAACCAAGGATAAAAGTACGGATACCACAAAATCTGAAAATGCGACTAAAGATGCTATAGCCAAACCAACAGAGGCGGGTAAAACTACCAAACCAGCGGTAAAGGAGACGGAGAAAAAAACGACGACACCTTCAAATCAACGACCGATCAAGAAACCCTGAGCTATTGCTCAAACAAGGAACGTTTGATGGCGAGTTGCTGATTGCGACTCGCTATTTTGCTTTTCACAACAGACGCACCAGCTTTTGCCTTTTTTAGAGTCTGGGTTAACATATGTCGTTCGTTATAGACTGCGGTAATATCAAATACCACTCAGACTCAATTTTAAGTTATGAATAAGATGTCTAAAGAAAAACTATCGAGAATAGTGCGCGAAAGAAAAATGGCGGCTAAAGCACTCCTTTCGACTAAACATACATTGTTAGCGCATATCATTCCCATGCGTCGGTGCAATCTGGCCTGCGGATACTGCAATGAGTATGACAAAGTTTCCGATCCTGTGCCTTTGGCGGAAATGAAACGACGTGTTGATAAGCTTGCATCATTTGGCACTTCACTCATCGTCATTAGCGGGGGTGAGCCAATGCTTCATCCACATATTTTTGAAATTATCAGCCATATTCGTAGCCATAACATGCTTTGCGGTCTCATTAGCAATGGCTACTACATGACTAGGGAGAATATTAAAAAACTAAATGAAGCACAGCTTGATTACCTGCAAATTAGCATTGATAACGTTACTCCAGATGAAGTTTCACAAAAAAGCCTGAAAGTATTGGCTCCACGCTATCTTCGCTATCTTTCTGAAGACGCTAAGTTTCACATCAACATAAATTCGGTTATTGGCGGCGGAGTCAAAAACCCAGAGGATGCAATTACTGTCGCCGAGAAAGCCGTTGAATTAGGCTTTTCGACATCGCTTGGCATCATTCACGATGGAAGTGGCCAATTAAAGCCGCTGAGCGATAGGGAGATGGACATCTATAAGAGGCTCAAAAAATATGGCAAGAGTGGATGGACGCGTTTTAATGGATTCCAGGACGATTTAGCAGAAGGAAAAGCGCACGAATGGCGCTGTCGTGCAGGTGCGCGTTACCTTTATATTTGCGAAGACGGGTTAGTTCATTATTGCTCGCAGCAGCGTGGCTATCCAGCAGTGCCACTTGAAAAATATACGCTGGGGGATATTCGGCGCGAGTTTTATACAGAAAAGCCTTGCGCTAGTTATTGCACGATTGCCTGCGTCCAGCAAATCGCGTATTTCGATAACTGGCGCGCGCCTCAAAAATCTGAAAATCGTCCTTCGCTGGAAGGCGAATCAATCGGTGCAGCGTAACGGTTATTCGTTTCCCTGCTTGCTTACCTCAAGCTCGCCTACTTTGTGTAACTTCATCATTGACGAAAGGCTGGGTTGCTCTGGCAGACGCCCAGCCATCGCAATGACCATTTGCCCGCGTTGCACTAATCCCAACCGCATTAACTCTTCATCAGCTCTCGCCAATAATTCAAAACTGTTGCAACCGAAGTTTATCAAATGAGATTCTAATCCCCACACTGCAGCAAGCAGGTTGCGGCTTTTCGCCTGCGGGGTGAAGGCAACGAGGCGTGCTTTCGGCCTCAATGCGGCCAAATGCTGAGCCATTGTTCCAGACTTACTGAACACAATAATCAACGGTGCCTGAATTTCTTGTGCCGCATAAACCGCCGCTTCTGCAATTGCTCGTCCCTCGGTTCCTTTTTGTAAGGCATGAATTGCCTCGCGACTACGATCCAGTTGTGTGGCGCAGGAACTTTCCGTGAAGCGAATGATGCGTGCCATCGTTTCTACTGCCGCAACTGGATAATCGCCCACGGCAGTTTCAGCTGAAAGCATCACGGCATCAGTTCCATCAATAATGGCATTCGCCACATCTGAAGCCTCTGCACGCGTAGGGCGTGGTTCGTGCGTCATGGATTCGAGCATTTGCGTAGCCGTAATCACAAGCTTTTCTGCGGCATTTGCCTTTGAGATAATTTGCTTTTGATAAAACGGCACGCTTTCCACAGAAGCCTCAACGCCCAAGTCACCACGCGCAACCATCAAGCCATCGCAAGCTTCGATAATGCCGTCTAAATCCTTCAGTGCCTCTAATTTCTCGATCTTGGCAATTAAGGGTGTGCTTGCTCCCAAAAACTCAATCAGTGTTTTTGCGCCGATGCAGTCGCGCGCACTACGAACAAAGGAGAGTGCCACGTAATCCACTTGTTGTTCTATGCCAAAGCGCAAATCAGCGTGATCTTTTTCTGTGAGCGACGGCGCAGAGATTTTGACGCCAGGCAAGTTGATGCCTTTGTTTTCGCCCAATTCACCACCATTGACGACACGGCACATAATGTCTGTAGCGTCTACACGTTCGACCTTAAGCTCAATCAGCCCATCTGCCAGCAAAATACGATTCCCGATTGTTACATCCTTTGGCAGATGCGTGTACGTGGTCGAAACTAAACCTGGCTCCCCCAACACATCTCGCGTTGTGATCGTAAGCGTATCCCCTTCATTGAGCCGAATTGGCTGTCGGTCGCGCAGTTTGCCAGTGCGAATTTTGGGACCGCTGAGATCAAGCAAAATTGCTAATGGGCGATTTAGTTCTGCCGCGATTGCACGTGCGGTGCGAATCGTTTCAGCATGCTGTTCGTGTGCGCCGTGCGACATATTCACACGTGCCACATCCATTCCAGCCAGGATTAAAGCGCGCAGTTTTTCTGCCGAATTTGAGGCAGGTCCTAATGTAGCAACAATTTTAGCTTTTCTCATAATCTCCCAATAAAAATGCGGTCAACATCAAGCAACCGCTTTTGCAGTAGCTGGATGTGACCGCATCGTTTTCTGTTGTTCGCAAAACAAAACCTTATTAGTTGAGGGCTTTTTGAATGGTCTCCCGAATAGCAGTTTGAATTTTTGCACCGTGCCCCAGCGTGTGAAGCAACAATTTTCCATCACGTCCAAATATCAGGGTTTGGGGTGCTGACAAATCTTTTGACTCGACGTACTGAATGAACGTCGGCTCATCAATTTGTACGATTGGATAGTTAATTTTCTCGTCTTGAATAAACTGCCTGACGCGCTGAACAGTAGCATCTTCCGATTCGATGCCAATGATCTGTAATCCTCGTTTGAAATCATTGTCCGAAAATTGCGTCATTGTATCGCGGATGTGATCGCGCGAATGGGCACAATGAATGCCAAAGAAATCCATGACAACGACCTTACCGCGTAAGCCAGCCAGCGAAAATTGCTGCCCGTCTACGGAAGTCAGTTTGATCTGTGCGACAGTTTCTTTTGGCAATTTGCCGACTTTTGTAACGGCCTCTGTTTGAAATGGGGTGAGGGGGGTAAACACACTCACCATCACCAAACAGATCATTATTGATGCCCATCTCATCTTGCGAGATGAAAGATTAAGTAGGAATTTATTTGCCGGTTTCATAATGTCCCTCAGAACTATATCTCGTTCTATTTTTTACGACGGGTCGGAGGTTTTGCCGCCGCTGGTTTTGCCGCAGTTTCTTTGGCTGGAGCTGCCACAGGTTTGGTTTCAGGAGCGGTTGTGCTGCTGGTTGATGCAGCGCCTTTTAATTCCTCTCCCACCAAAGAAGTTAACTCAGTAGTACGCTCTTCTGACCACCCAATCCAGCGTTTCAGCATTTTGCCGTTTTTACCGAAAAGGACGACTTGTGGAATGTTGTGGCTATGACTATCCATGTAATAAGCCATAACTTCGTTGGTCAGAAATCCTACTGGATAGTTGAGGCCGTAATCCTTCACGAACTTTTTGACGTCTGCAATTTTGTCTTTCTGGTCAGTTGCCAAAGAAATAATTTCAAATCCCTGTGCTTTGAATTGATTATAAACCTTGACCATGTGCGGCGCGTGATCCTGGCAATGCGGGCACCATGAAGCAAACATATCAATCACGCAGACCTTACCACGCAGACTCGAAAGCTTTAGTTTCTTGCCATCCAGCATTACGACTTCAATTTCGGGGGTGTCTGATGAACCATCCGGTGCAGGCAATTCGGGAATGTCTTCAAGCACTGGGGGAATAATGCTCGCCGCCTGGCTCTGCTCCGGCGTGGCGGTTGCGGCAAACACCAGCAGAGCAACCACGAAAGCAATCAACTTCAAATTTCTGAACAACATAAACGTACTCCTTAGAATTTGGGGACCATCAACAATGAATTTTTCTGGCGAAGAAGCGAGTGACAAGGATTGTCAATTGAGTTCTTTACTGATCACTTCCTCAAGTCGAGCAATGCTATGACGCGGATCACTGCCGATAAGATGCTCAACCACACGTCCATCTTTTGAAATGACGAATAACTGTGGAATCGGAGCTGAGCCAGTTTCATCTTCTGTGCCATCAAGAAAAGCACCGGACATTTTGTCTGAGGCGTAGGCAATCGGGTAATTCACTCCCGCCTGTTTCATGAAATCCTGCACCAGCGCCTGATCACTTTTTTCGTCCAGACTCAATCCGACGACGGCTAGACCTTTCTCACGATATTTTTGTTGCAATGCTGCCAGCTTCGGGGTTTGTTCACGACATGGCCCACACCACGTAGCCCACACATCCACCAAAATCACTTTTCCTTTTAAGTTAGCAAACTTGAACTTTTTCCCGTCTGTTTGCTCAACTTCAAGATCATTGATGGATTGGATTGAACTTTCACGAATGACAACGCCAGGCGTTTTTGATTGGGCGACACGCTTGGAAGATGCCGTATTAGCAGCCATAACTGGCGTGACTTCCGAAGCTGGTGTCGGAGGTGGCGCATGATCACAAGCAACAACAAAAGCCACCGCAACCAGAAGTAAACTGTATCTTTTAATGAACGTAGTTATGTTCATCTTCAAGCTCTCGATCAAGGTTCTCGTAATTAACCAGATCATCATGACCCGGTTGGGAAAGCCGATAATCTTCAGACGCCCATTTCCCCAGATCAATCAGTTGGCACCGTTCGGAACAAAAGGGACGCCAAGGGTTTTCCTGCCCTTGGGCATCACGCCAGTAAGTTTCTTTGCGACAAAGTGGACATCTCATAGCGAGCAACCGTCATCAATGACGAAGCGCAATCATACCGAATTTCGTCCCAAAATCGAAATCATAATGAAAGCGTGCCATAATGTTTTCTGCTCGCGGCGGTCGCGAGAGGATTTATCAAGCCACGTTGGCAAAGAGAGTTTGGCCATGAAACTGAGAGTCACTTCGCTTTTGTTATTCGCATTTATCGGCAATTTGATCACACCGTTTACAACTTCAGCGCAAAGCGGTCGCAGCAAAAACGCGCCTCCGCCTCCACCGCCCAAGCCAACCACGCAACAACCGCCGCCGGTAACGAAAACAATCCTCAACCTTCCTGAAGGAGGAAAAGTCGTGAAGTACGAAACGGATGGGGCAACAGCTCGTTTTGTACTGAAAAATGGCCTGACGGTTATCATTCGCGAACGGCACTCGACACCGCTCGCAGCGGTAACGACCTATGTCAAAGCAGGGTATTTCAACGAACCAGATGAAACGGCGGGCCTTGCGCATTTGATGGAACATATGTTTTTCAAAGGCACAGCGACGCGTCCGGTTGGTACGATTGATACAGAAACCGCTCAACTCGGCGGGGTGCTAAACGCGAGCACCTCGTATGAAAAGACCTCGTATTACACCATCGCCCCTGCGGAAAGCCTGCCAAAGGTTTTAGAGATTCAGGCTGATATGCTGCAAAATCCGGTGTTCGATGCTGAGGAATTGAAAAAAGAGGCGCTGGTTGTCATTCAGGAAAGTAAGCGTAAGCAGGACACTGCGACCGCATTCGCACTGGAAAAAATGTATGCCACTGCATTTACCACACATCGGATGAAGCGTTGGCGCATTGGCTCTGAAGAGGTTTTGAAAGCTGCCACACGCGAGCAGTTGCAGGCGTTTTATCAAACATACTATCGCCCTGAAAATACAGTGCTCGTCATTGTCGGCGATCTTCAGGTCAATCAGGTCATTCCACAAGTTCAGCAACTGTATGCCAGTTTCGGCGCGGCTCCCAAAGTTGAGCCGCCGACAGAAGCAAAGCCAGAAAAGGCCACAGCCAAGGCAGCGCCCGCAAATGCGAAGGCAGATCTAAAAGCATCCGCGCCCACACCGAAACCAGAAACAAAGACGGCGAGTGCTGCGCCAAAACCTGAATCAGTTCCCCCCCCAGCAGTCCAACCTGTAAACGCTCAGGCACAGCCGCCTGCTGCCCAACCACAGGCGCTGCCTGCTCCGCTGGGATTGGAAGAAGCGATGCAGGAAAAATTGCGTTACAACACTGAACGTGGCGATATTGGACAGGCCGTCGTGACCATTGGCTATCACGCGCCATCGCTGACAAATAGCCCGGAGGGATTGAAAGAACAGGCAACGATGGAAGTTTTGGCTGCTGTCTTAGGTTTGGGGCGAGGTGCCAGATTGACCAGTGTATTGCGCGAAAAAACGGCTGTGGTTTCCAGCATGAGCGTTGATTATTCGCCGTTGCCAACCACGGGAATATTTGCCGTGCAAATGCAGGTTGCGCCCGACCGATTGGATCACGCAGAAGGCGAATATTTCCGTGAAGTTGAAAGATTTCGCCGTGAAGTCCTGAGCGAAGGCGAATTGCAACGCGCCAAAGTCATGCTGGAAAAACGCTTCTACGATTTCTTTACCTCGCTCAACAACGAAGCCGAACTGCTGGCTCATTATCAATCGCAGTATGGTGATTTTCGTCTGCTGAATTCTCATCTTGAACGCATCCGCGCGGTCACAGCGAAAGACTTGCAGCAGATGGCAGCCAAAGTCCTGGCGATGAATAATACCAGCGTGTTCGAGTATGAACCGCGCAATGCTCCCGCACGCACCTTTGCGCCGGATAAATTTGCTGAGGCAATGGCGATTCTGGCTCCTGCCTCTGCACAGCCGATTAAGCCCGAAGATGTCAAACCAGCAGTTACATTGAAGCAATTTCAGCAAGGCAAAGAGCGCGGTTCCGGCGGTGAAGACGAAAAAGTGATCTTCACGCCGCTGCCGCTGCCCGTCAAAGATTTCTCAATCTATCGTGGCCCGCGTGCCTATGTGCGTGAAGACAAGTCGCATCCGACATTGACCGTTGGCGTTTTCTTCCAAGGCGGACGGCTGACCGAAGATCAAAATACCAGCGGAATGACCGAATTGATGCTCCGCGTTATGCGCAAGGGCACAATGACACGCAAAGGCGATTTGATTGCTTTAGAAATGGAAAATTACGGCGGCGAAATCAATCTGGTCAATGAACCGGATTTCTTCGGCTTCACCCTGGAGGTGCTGTCCCGCAATGCTGAAAAAGCGCTTGGAGTCATGCTGGAAATTATCGAAAATCCATACTTTGACAAAGCTGAAGTCGCGCGCGAACGTGATGGGCTGTTAGCCCACCAAATTCAGCAACGTGACGATGGGGTGCAACGCCCGTTGGAATTGGCGATGGCCTCACTTTACCCAGGTCACCCTTATGGTTTGCCGCGCTATGGAGTGGCCGCAGCCGTGAAAGCGGCAAATGAAGAGACACTCGAAGCCTGGTACAAAAAGCTGGTTCGCCGACAGTTTCCGCTCGTAATTTTAGTGGGCGATACGGATGGCTCAGCCTTGGTATCAAGCATCTTTTCTGAGGCCTTCAAGCGCAGCAGCGGCGAGTTGGATCAAACGCTTAAAGTCAGCTTGCCGCAATCCTTCGCCACACCGCAGGAGCAAATCGAGCAACGCAACCGCAAACAAACTGCGCAGGTCATTGCCTTCCGTACACCAGCATCAGGGCAAGCCAACAGCTATGCGCTGACGGTTTTGCAGAATTACGCCTCAGGGATGGGCGGACGATTGTTCAGGGAGCTACGCGACAAACAAAGCCTCGCGTACACAGTGCGACTTGGCTACAATCAGCGACTGGCCAATGGCGTGCTGTATTCCTATATTGCTACCTCGCCTGAAAATGAAGGTCGAGCGCGCGAAGGGCTGCTGAAAGAGCTGGAAAATCTGATCAAAACAACACCTAGCGATGATGAATTTGAGCGCGGACGCAACGCGGCTGTCGGTTCGTATGCAGTCTCATTGCAATCGAATCAAACACGCCTGCTTGAATACGCGCGGGCAGTAGTTTTTGGCCGCAAAGTCACGGATGTAGAATCGCAACCCGATCTCATCCGCACCGTCAAAAAAGAAGACATCAAGGCAGCCGCAGAAGCGATTATCAAATTAAATGCCGCTGGTCGTGGCGTCGTACGTGGAGAGCAGCCAGCAAGTCCAAATAAGAACTAAACTTTGTGAACCTCGCAATTATCGAATCTATCCCCCAGCTTCAATCTCTCATCACTGCCATTCGCGCGGGCAAACGAGTCGTATCTATCGCAGGCTTGGGCAACGGCGCAAAAGCTCTGGTCATTGCCGCGCTGCAAAAAGCGACGGGCAAACGGTTCGCGTTTCTGAGCCTGCGCAACCGCGACCTGGAAGACCTGGAGCGTGATCTGCGTTTTTTCTACTGCATGCTGCACGACCGCAGCGAATGCGAAGAACAGGTTTTCACACTGCCCGCGTCTGAGAGCAATCCATATTCAGGAACATCGCCACATGCGGAATTATTGGAACAGCGCGCGCTGGCATTGTGGCGATTAGCTTCGGGGACGGGCGACATTGTGATGCTGACGGCGCGGTCATTGATGCAACGATTCGTACCGCCGCAGGAAACCAAACAGGCGACCGTAACCTTGAAAATCGGCGAAGAATTACCGCTCGAAGATTTGCTGGATCATTTGCACAACGTTGGCTATGTGCGCAGCGATCCGGTCGGCAACATCGGCGATTACTCTTCGCGCGGCGGCATTTTGGACGTGTATTCGCCGAGCAGCAGCGGCGAAACGTTGTATCCATTTCGCGTTGAATTCTTCGGCGATGAAATTGATTCGATCCGCGAGTTCGATCCTGAAACACAACGCTCGCTCCGGCAAATTGACGAAGCCGTGATCGTGCCGATGCGCGATGAACGTTCGTCTGCGCAGGATTTCAAAAACTGGGCGCACATCGCCCGCGAACATTGGCACGACGAAAAATATGATCGTGCGCTGCGGGATCGTTTAGTCTTCGCGAGTGAAGGCGAGCCGTTTCAAGGCTGGGAATATTTGCTGCCGCTGGTAAAGCCGTTAACCGCTTCTGTGTTTGATTATTTGCGCGATGCCGTGCTGATTGTTGATGAACCATCTGAAACCGAGAAGCAGGTCAAATCCATCCTCGACGAATTGCAGTTGAATTATCAGCGCGCCGACGATGCCGACGATCTCGCGCTTACGCCCGACAAATTGTTTTTGACGCCCGATGAATTGCGCACAAAATTGGAGCGATGCGCGCGCATCGAACTGCGATTGCTCGGCAGCGCGGCGTTAGGCTTTGAAGACGAGCTTTCGACCGAAGATGTCAGCGCGAACTCCGTCCTGACCGAATCCGCGCCCGAAGTCTTCACGCGCGAACGTTCGGCATCGCCGCTGTTTTTATTTCCGCCTGAACCCAATGGCATCGAAGTTGAACTCATTTCCCGCGCCGTCCGCAAATGGCACGGCAGGCTGAATGAATTAGCAACCGATCTCAAACAACGCGACGAACAAACCATCTTCGTCCTCCCCAGCACTGGCATCGCCGACCGCATCCGCGAAGCCTTGAGCGAATACGAAGTTGTGATGATTGCGGAATGCGGAGTGCGGAGTGCGGAGTCAAATCCAGAACCAACGCAATCAGCATCGCAACTACCAAGCACAAATATTTCAGCTTCGCCTAATGTCACGCATAACACTCTGCACTCCGCATTCCGCGCTCCGCACTCGACCATCGGCGATCTCTCTGTCGGCTTCTCGCTCCCAACGGCCCAGCTCACGTTCTACACCGAACGCGACATCTTTGACGAAGCGATTCACGTCGAACGGCGCACGGGCAAGGCAAAAGCCGTGCGTTCGCAAGCCGCCGCATTTCTCTCGGATTTTCGTGATTTAAAAATCGGCGATTACGTGGTTCACATAGATCACGGCATCGGCCAATTTCAAGGATTGTTTCAACTGGACACGTCGGGGGGAACGACTGCCGCCGCAGATAACTATGCACGCGCGATTGGTACGGCAACGCAATCAAAAGAAGCAAAGCGCGAATTCATGCTGCTGGTGTATGCGGAAGGCACGAAACTGTACGTCCCGGTTGAGCGGCTCGATTTGGTGCAAAAATTTTCGAGCGGCGAAAGCACCGAGCCGAAGATGGACAAGCTCGGCGGCATTGCGTGGGCCAAAACAAAAGCCAAAGCCAAACGCGCGATGCGGGACATGGCCGAAGAGTTATTGAAGCTCTACGCCGAACGCAAGCTCGCGGCGCGCAAGCCATTCAGCAGCGATTCGCATTGGCAGGCAGAATTTGAGGCTTCGTTCCCATACGAACTCACGCCCGATCAGGCGACGGCTGTGGCCGATGTGAAAAAAAGTATGGAAGAGCCGATGCCAATGGATCGCTTGTTGTGCGGCGATGTCGGCTACGGCAAAACCGAAGTGGCGATGCGCGCGGCCTTCAAAGCGGTGATGGACGGCAAACAAATTGCGCTGCTCGCACCGACGACGGTGCTGGCTTATCAGCATTTCCAAACCTTCAAATCACGTTTTGCCGCATTCCCCGTGACGATTGATTTGCTCTCGCGTTTTCGCAATGCGAAGGAGCAAAAAGAAGTGGTCGAAGCCATCGAAAAAGGCCGCGTGGACGTCATCGTCGGCACGCATCGCATTCTGTCACGCGACATGGTTTTCAAAGATTTGGGCTTAGTGATCGTGGACGAAGAACAACGGTTCGGCGTCGCGCACAAAGAACGATTGAAGCAACTCAAGAAGCGCGTAGACGTGCTAACGATGAGCGCTACGCCGATCCCGCGTACGCTGAATATGTCGCTGATGGGGTTGCGCGATATGTCCGTCATCGAAACGCCGCCGCGTGATCGCCTGGCGATTCAAACGAACGTTGTGCCATTCACCGAACAAATCATTCGTGCCGCGATTGAGCAAGAGCTACAACGCGAAGGGCAAGTATTTTTCGTTCACAACCGTGTCGAATCTATTGATGAAATCGCCGCGCTTGTGAAGCGCATCGTGCCGCAGGCCCGCATCGTCGTCGCGCACGGACAAATGGGCGAAAAGGAAATGGAGCAGGCGGTGCTGGATTTTGTGGCGCATAAATTCGATGTGTTAGTAGCCACGACAATCATCGAGAACGGCATAGACATTCCGCGCGCCAACACGATCATCATCAATCGCGCCGATGCGTACGGCCTCTCGCAACTGTATCAATTGCGCGGTCGCGTCGGTCGCTCGAATCGTCGCGCATATGCGTATTTATTGATTCCCGGCGAAGCGGCGTTGACGCCAATTGCGCGCAAACGACTCGCGGCGATTCGTGAATTCTCTGACCTCGGCGCAGGCTTTCGCATCGCGGCGTTGGATTTGGAATTGCGGGGTGGCGGTAATTTGCTGGGCGGGCAGCAATCGGGTCACATTGATGCAATCGGCTTTGATTTGTACTGCCAAATGCTCGAACGCACCGTCAACGAATTGCGCGGCGAAGACATCGTCGAAGAGATCACGACGCAACTCAACCTCGGCGTAGACACGCGCATCCCGGACGAATACATCAACGACATGAGCCAACGTTTACGCACCTATAAACGCATCGCTTCTGCACGCACCGACGAGGAATTGGCCAAGATCAAAGACGAAATTGCAGATCGGTATGGACGTTTACCAGCGTCCGTTGAGAACTTGTTTGCGTACGCCAAAGTGCGCCGCGAAGCCGAAAGTTTAGGCATCCTGGCCATTGATCGTATTGCCGATAATCTCGCTATCCGAATCAGCGAAAAATCGCGCATCAATCCCGAAACCTTGATGAAATTGTTGGCTGAAAATCCAAATGCGAAATTCACGCCGAATGGTGTATTGAAGGTAAAGATGAATGAGGAGGAAGATTTGGCAAAACGAGTATTTGGAGCTTTGGGAACCTGGCTAAAGGCAATGGCAAAGTAAACATTCTGCCTGTTTTGGTTTCACTTGAAGCTCAGGCCGTTCTTGCCCGCGTGTGTAAACACTCGTGCGAGCAAAAAATTTGAGCGCGTCCGCCCGAAGAGACTTTCACCGCATCCTGCGCAGACACAAACGCACCACAGGCAATACACCGAAGCATCTCTGTGCTTTTTCCCTGTCGCCTGGTGACCTGTTCGCGCATCTTGTTTAGTTCTTTCGCCGTGTTGCGCACATTAAAGCTCAATCGTGCAATCATCTTCAGCACGTACACGACGAACGCGAAAACAAACAGGATCAGGACGATGCGGAAAATAAAGCTCACTTTTTGCCTCCTAAGGCATCAGGGGAACTGGGGCCGTGCTGCAAGCTCGTTTTGCCCTGCCGTGCGGACTGTAGTCGTTCGCGCATTTGCGCTAACGCATTCTGGGCATCGGCGGGGGCATTTTTCGCCTTTGTTGTGGCTTCAAGCTCTGTCAGCAGCTTGTCCGCTTCATTCAAGCTTTGCTGACTTTCGATGAGGGCAGACATCAGGTAAAACTTGCCGAGCGGATGATTGGCATCCTGCGCCACTGCCTTACGCGCCCACGAAACAGACTCAGAAAACTGCCGTTGCTCGTAATAAACTGCCGCTAAATCTGCCATCACATCAGCATTTTCGGGCTTGAGCTTGTTGGCTTGCGTTAAGAACGGTAAAGCTCCGGCGGGGCGTTGGATTTGCATAAATTGCTCTGCGGCTTTCCGTTGTAAATCAAAATCATTCGGATTCTCACGCGCTTTGCGGATCAATTCCATGACTTCATTTACCGCTTGCTGTCGCTGATCCGGCTGCGAGGCAATTTTTGCAGCAGCTTTGGCGATTTCGGCATTGCTGGCAGCGCCCTGAGCTTCGCGATAGTTATAATTCGCCCACTTAAATCCGCCCACCAACCCAAGAAGCAAACCGATAATCGTAAAGCCGATGCGGTTTTTCATGGCTCCAAAGCCACGGCTGACGCCAATCGCGAAATTCGTTTTGTCTGCTGTATTCGTCGTATGTTTCATTGCGGTTTCGCTTTCACAAAATAAGTCTCAGAGCGAGCCTGTAAGCCGAATCCTGTACCCACTGACTGATTTCTCAATGGCGCGGGCGGCGATCATTCATCTAGGCGACGAATTACTCCGTCGCTCAAGCAACCTACCCGAAAACGCGTCACGCCGAAGCGTGAACTGAAGCGGACAGCTTTCAATAACGTTTCCCTATTTGGTCTTGCACCGCAGGGGGTTTGCCTAGCCAACGATGTCGCCACCGTTGCTGGTGAAGCCTTTACCTCACCGTTTCACCATCGCCCGGCGCTTACACGCTTAGGGCTGTCTATTCTCTGTTGCACTATTCCGTCGGGTCGCCCCGCCTGGTCGTTAACCAGCCTGCTGTCCTGTGGTGTTCGGACTTTCCTCTCGTTGCCCGAAGGCAACCAGCGATCACCCAGCCTGCTCTGAAACTCAGGCCGAGTATAGCATACGCCGGACATTCCATCAGGCATTCAGCGATTCCCAAAGATGAATGTTTCCCGGTAAGTCGCGTACGTTGGTTTGCTGTTAAGTTGTGCTGGCTCGAAATGGTATTGGCGATAGGCGTCCATGAATTTCGGGTTGAAAGCAGTATCTGGCGTTTCCAGCACTTTGATATTCGTGACGCGTCCATCTGGGGTAATTACGGCCTCTAAGACAACTGCACCTTTAGGATAACTACCCGCAACGAATCTGGGCGCAGTGCGCGTCACCAGCGTCGGCATAACAAAAACATCGGTTTCGCTCAAGGTCATTGTGGCACCGAATTCATTGCACGGGCGCGATAGATCGGAAGGCTTATTTTTTAAACCACGCACGTCAATGATCGTGGGCGTCAGAGTAACCAGCAAGGCCTTGGTGTCGGGCACGCTTTCAATGCCTCTGGGGCCAGTAAATTCACGCACGCCAAAGCCTCCGCGACCGCCTCGCAAGGCAACGGTTGCGTAATGATCGGCGTTCACGTCTTTCAAGTCCATCAGCACTTTGCCGTCGTATTTTGCCGTGATGTCAAAGCGAAGTCCTTCACGCGTGACAACACGCGGCACAATCGTCACAAACAGCGGCTTTTCGTTCATTGGCTGCGAATCAGTGTAGCTTTCATTCGCGCGCAACCCGACCGAACGCACGTGCCGGAGTCTCACATCTTCCAAGCCAAAATTTCGCGTGAGGTAATCCATTTCTTCTTCCGCGCTGGAAGCGGTTTGCCGTAGCGACATCACCTCGCGCGTTTCTTTAGAGCGTGTGTCGTCAAATTGATAAATCGCCACATTCAAATTCGCACCATATTCCGTGCGTCGCGCAGCCTGCGCCCAACTCAAAGCAGGAATCAGAGAACAAAGCAGGAAAAGGCTACCAATTTTCAGCATTGTCTTTTTCCTCCAGCAATAAGCGATAGGCTTCCTTTTTTGATAGACCGCGCATTTTGGCGATTTGTTTGAGTGCATCATTGCGACTGATGCCTGATTGAATCAATCGTTCCAATTGCAACGCCAGCGATTCAGCCACGGGTAAGGGCAGGGCTTCTTCTTCACGAGCGCCCGCAATCACCAAAGTTATTTCGCCACGCGGTTCCTGCGTTTGCAACTCGGCGCAGATTTCAGACAGTCTGCCGCGCAAGAACTGTTCGTAAAACTTGGTCAATTCTCTGGCCAGCGAAGCCTGACGATTGCCGAGAATTGTTTCCGCTTCGAGCAAGGTTTCTTTGATGCGATGTGGCGCTTCGTAAAAGACTAAGGTTTCGCGCACAGATCGTAAAGATTCCAGCTTTTCCCTTCGTGCCTGGCGTTTGGCGGGCAAAAAGCCAGCAAACAAAAATGCGTCCGTCGGTAACCCAGAAGCAATCAATCCAGCAATCAAGGCAGTTGCGCCGGGAATGGGAATGACCTGAATTCCCTGCTCAATGGCCGAAACGACTACGCGATACGCCGGATCAGAAATTCCCGGCGTGCCTGCATCTGTGACCAGCGCGATGCTGTCACCGGTCAGCAACCGCGCGGTTAATTCCTGCGCGCGCGCCTGTTCATTGTGTTCGTGGTAACTGATGGTAGGTTTTTGAATGCCAAAATGATCCAGCAATTTGCGCGTATGGCGCGTGTCTTCGCAGGCAATCAGGGCAACTTCCTTGAGAACGCGCAAAGCACGAAGCGTGATGTCTTCAAGATTGCCAATTGGCGTAGCGACAAGGTAAAGGGGCATAGGTAACAGTTTCGAGTTCTGGTTTCGAGTTTCGAGTTTTAGCTATCAAGGTAATTCGCATCTTCTCGAAACTCAAAACGCGAAACTAATCTCGCCACAAATAGATTCCGCCGATCATTCCCAGTGTGTTCGGAATAATGGAAACATCGGGCGGAAGTTTGAATTTAATTTTCTCGGCATTGCCGCCGCCGATGTACAAATGATCGAAGTTGATCAGATCGCGCAGCGTCTGTATCGCAATTCGCACGCGCTTGCTCCATCGTTTTTTGCCGACCTCTTTCAAAGTCACATCTCCCAACTGCTCTTCGTACGTCTGTCCATTTCGCAGCGGATGATGGGCAAATTCCATGTGGGGCAACAAACGTCCGTTTTCAAACAAGCTGGAGCCAACGCCCGTGCCTAGTGTAATCACCATTTCAACGCCCTTGCCGCCGTATTTTCCGACTGCCGCCAAGCCTTGCAAATCGGCGTCATTGAGAACGCGGCAGGGTTTGCCAAATTGCTTTTGCAGCGCGGTAGCCAAATCAAACTTGATCCAGGGTTGTGTGCCTAAATTGTGGGCCGTGTAAATTCTTCCTTCGCGCACCACGCCAGGGAAACCAACTGAAATACGGTTATATGCAGGTGCGGTTGGTGGGAGCATCGCCACCAATTCTTTCAATTTGCTAAGCATCAAACGCGGAGGGCAATGCTCCGGTGTCAGGATGCGCAAACGATCTGTCACCATATTGCCTTTGACATCCAGAATCGCGGCTTTCAGGCCCGTGCCGCCAATATCCAACGCGAGTGTAAACGGGCCAATAGGTTTTACCTTGGGGTGTGGGCGGGATTGATTGGATTTCTTCGCTGCCATTCTTTCTCCTGTACTTATGCTGACGAGGTAGCGTGATTTTGTGTTGAATGACCTGAGTCAAGAAAGAAGCGGTAGTTTTATAGTTTTTTCCCGGAATTGACAATCAGGAAAAAACAAAAGGCAAAAGCCGATTGCTGCGACCTTTGCCTTTTGGCTTTACGAGTTGTTGTACAGCTTATAGACCTTTGCTCGCAAGGAACTTAATCAAGTCACGAACACGGCATGAGTAGCCCCATTCGTTGTCATACCACGACAAGACCTTGACCAAATTGCCACCGATGACTTTGGTGTAATCCGCATCCACGATGGACGAATTGGAGTTCTTGCGAAAGTCGGTCGAAACCAACGGTGCAGTCTCAAATGCGAGAATGCCTTTGAGTTCACCGTTCGCAGCATTCTTCAGTGCCGTATTCACTTCTTCCGTCGTCGTTTCTTTTTCCAGTTCAATCACGACGTCTACAAGCGAAACGTTCGGCGTTGGAACGCGCACGGCAATGCCGTCAAATTTGCCTTTGAGTTCCGGCAACACCAGCGAAACGGCTTTGGCCGCGCCGGTCGAGGTCGGAATCATAGACAAGGCAGCAGCACGCGCACGGCGCAAATCCTTGTGCGGCAAATCAAGCAACTGCTGATCGTTCGTGTAGGAGTGAATCGTGGTCATCTGCGCTTTGCGGATGCCGAATGTTTCGTGGATGACTTTGGCCACCGGAGCCAGACAGTTCGTCGTGCAGGAAGCATTGGAAATTACGTGATGCTCCGCTGCGTCGTACGAATTTTCGTTGACGCCCATCACGATGGTGATGTCTTCGTTTTTCGCGGGTGCGCTGATGATGACTTTTTTGACGCCATCGCGCAGGTGTAAGGCCGCTTTTTCCTTAGCGGTAAAAATGCCAGTAGATTCAATCACGATTTCCGCGCCGACTTCGCCCCAGGGAATTTTCGCGGGATCGCGTTCGGAGAAAACACGAAACTCGTCGTTGTTCACTTTAATCGTGTTTTCAGTGGCCGAAATCTCGTGATCAAGGTTGCCCAGCACAGAATCATATTTGAGCAAATGTGCCAGGGTTTTAGTGTCGGTCAAATCATTGACCGCAACAAAATCAATATCACTATCGCCGAGCGCCGTACGCAGCACGTTGCGCCCGATACGACCGAATCCGTTAATGCCTACTTTAATGCCCATGTTCTTTCTTTTTCTCCTCAGAGGTTGGAGCGCAAACAATTCCGTTTGCGCCAGAATTCTTTCGATAAAGCGGGTGGTCAGGACGCCGCCACGCCTGGAACCACAGTCACAACAAGCCGACTTGTGTGAAGCCAAGCAACCTATCGCAGCACACGCAGGGTGTCAAGCTGGTTGCACCGCACGCAACACGGGGGTATTATTCTGCTTGCTTTACTGGTCGTTTGAGTTACGATTCAAAGCCTGACTCTGGGTGCATAACTTTCCGTAATTATTGTCGAGGCAAGAAATGGAAAACCTCAATCAGCCGCAGCCTGTTGCCAAAGCCGCTCGGACTGCGCCTGAAAAAAAATCGTTTAGCATTGGCGCTTTGATTGACCGCTTTCTGGCGGTTATCAGCTCCGTTCCTTTCGGCATTATTTTGCTGGTAATTCTTTTGACACTGGCCATGATCGGCATGTTGATCCAGCAAC
>JAFDVL010000013.1:0-101302 GCA_018268995.1 Acidobacteriota bacterium
AAACCACCAGCGTCGAATCCAGCAACTTACGTTCGCGCAAGTAAGCCAACACGCGCCCGATGCTGTCATCTACGGCTAGCAGCGTCTCAGCATAACGCTTGTAATATTCCTCAATGTTGAGATCGCTGTGATATGGATAGTCTACGCCGTGCCAACTGTTGCGTTGATTCTGCGCCCACATCGGCGCGCCAAAGATGTTGGCAGGATTCATTGTTTTGGGAGGCACAAAGGTCTCATTGGCGAACTTGTTTTTATGCCGCTCTGCCGGAATGAATTCAGCATGCACGGCTTTGTGTGAAAGATAGAGCATAAACGGCTTGCTGCCCTTGCGCTCCTTCAGCCAGTCCAACGCATAATCCGTCAACTCATCGGTGATGTAGCCTTTTTGCGGCACGCGCTTCCCATTCACATTCAGCCCGCTGGGGCTTGGCAAATACGTCCCCTGCCCGCGAAAGCTGACCCAATAATCAAAGCCGGGTTGCGGATCATCGCCTTCGCCACCCATATGCCATTTGCCGACAAAGGCGGTGTCGTAGCCCGCCTTTTGTAAATACTGCGAATAAAAAACCGTGCCTTTGGCAATTGGGTTGTTGTTGTCTACCACGCGGTGCCGATGGGCATACAATCCGGTCAAAATCGAAGCACGGCTTGGTGAACACAGCGCCGTGGTCACAAACGCATTCGGCACATGCACACCATTGCGCGCCAGCAAATCCATATTTGGCGTAGACAAAAATTTCTGCCCCTGCAAAAAACCCATCGCATCGTAGCGATGATCATCCGTCAGAATAAAAATGATATTCCGTGGCTTGGCGCTCGGAATCTTTTGCAAGCGGAGTGAGGGCGCGGGTTGTGCGAAGGTCGCTTGCATCAAAGCAATCGCGGCAGCGCAAATCAATAGTATTCTCAGCATAAGTTTTATTTCGTGGTGGACTTGAGAGACCCAAGTGAAACTAAAAAATCGTCTATTGCCTGAAGCGTGGATTTGAAATCTTCCCCGCAGCTCATCAATTTGCGGTGCCCGAAATTGAAAAAGTCATGTCCACGCCTTTCATAACTTTTCACCTCGCAAGCATTCCCCGGCTGCTTCCTCGCAGCACAAAATTTCGTCGCCTGTGCAAAGGGAACCATCGTGTCAGTCGTACCGTGGAAGATAATCGGCGGCGGCATCTTAGCACGCATATTTTGTCACGGCGAAGCTGCGACCACCTTTTCTTCGGCAGGTTTCGGCTCATCGTTTTGCCAGCATCTTCCACAACGCGGCAGCCCCACCGGTCAAGACACGATCCTGACGTTTCACCAGATAAAATCTGCGCGCTTTTCGCAGCCGCGCATCTTTGACAGATTCCAGTATCCGCGCCGCCTCTTCCAGCTTTGTCGTCCACGAGGAAAGCACCGCCACGCCTAATCCGGCAGCGACAGATTGTTTGATCGCTTCGGTATTATTAAGCTCGACAGTACGTGCAAATGCTGATTGTAATTCCCCTAGCAATTCCATGCTTCCAGCCCGCGTGCTGGAACCGGGTTCGCGGAGAAACAGCGTGCGTCCCTGCACATGGACAGGCTTGATTTGCCGCACACGGCAAAGAGAGTCTGTCGCCGCAACCATCAATTGCAATTTGTCAGAACCGATTTCCACGCATTCTAAATCATGGGGGAAAGCAATTTCACCAATCACGCCCATTGGCACGCGGTAATCATGTAACCAGGCAATAACCTCTGCGCTATCTCCCATTTTGATCGTGGGCTGTGCGGATGGATACTGCTGCTGAAAGTCGCGTAAAAGGCCAGGCACCAGATAAGCCCCCGGTGTGCTGGAGGCTGCGATGACAACCTCGCCCCGCACTTCGCCCCGCATATCGGCGATTGTGGTATTGACTCCTTCGTACAAGGCAAACAATTGCCCAACATGCGCATGCAAGGCTTCGCCCGCAGGCGTCAGCGTCATCCCGCGTGGAGTCCGCTCAAAAAGGATTTCGCCATATTTCGCTTCAACGGTTTTGAGATGGGCTGAAACGGCAGGCTGCGAGATAAACAGCTCCTGCGCCGCACGCGTCACACTCCCCATCTGTGCGACCAGACGAAAAACGTGCAAGGGGTAAAGGTTATAATCTTCTGACATAACTTTTTTCTGATGACCTTCCTTAAAATAATTCGATTTGAATTATATCAGCCCCAACTTTACTCTCACCGCAGGGAAGAGAGAAAGAGGAATGTTGGATTTATTACAATCATCAAAATTTATCGTCGTCATCGCTTTTGTTTTGCTGTGGGTCTTAGAAAGAGTTTTTCCCGCTGCTTCAGACAATGCGCTACGGCTTAGACACGATTTTCGCAACCTGACGCTTGGTGCGATCAACGCAGGTTTGTCGGCATTGCTGCTGGCCTCGCTCCTGGTGTTCACGGCAAAGTGGACAGCGACATCTCAAATTGGACTCCTCAACAAACTATCGGTGTCACCGTTGCTCTCAACTCTGCTGGCAATCATTTTGTTGGATGGATGGATGTACTGCTGGCATCGCGCTAATCACGTAGTGCCCTTCCTGTGGCGGTTTCATCGCGTTCACCACAGCGACCTGGAAATGGATGCCAGCACTGCCATTCGCTTTCACGCAGGTGAAATTGTGATGTCCGGGCTGTTGCGCGTGGCGCTAATCCCCATGCTTGGGTTATCGCTTAAGCATCTTTTGCTGTATGACGCCTTGCTATTGCCCGTGATTCTCTTTCATCACAGCAATGTCAATTTGCCGGAACGATTAGACCGATGGTTGCGGCTTTTGATTACCACCCCAGCGCTTCATCGTGTGCATCATTCACGCCGGATGATTGAGGCGAACAGCAACTACGGCAGCATCTTTTCCTTTTGGGATCGGTTATGGCGAACCTTCCAATTGCGCAGCGATGGCTCCCCGGTTGATTTTGGTGTAAAGGGTCTGGACAGCGAATCACAGCAAACGATTCGTGGCTTGCTGCAAGTACCTTTTACAAACGCGTCGTCTGCCACCACGGCGTGGACACCTGCCGCACCTGTTCCCGCAAAGTCCCCCAGGCTGCGCTGAATAATTCTTTCTCTTCAGAGGTGAGGGATTTTGTACCGCGACAGACGTGGCTGCTGGTAATGACCCCTTCCAGTTCCAGTGCATATTTCAGACACGCCAGCATCTTGCCCACATATTGCCCGGAAGGTTCGCCAAATTCCGTCATTTGCTCGAAGCGTTGGCAAAGCCCGTGGTAGACATCCATCAATTCTTCATCGCCCGCCCAGCACACATTCCAGGCCTTTTTCCACTCGCGTGGCAACACATTGCCAGGGCCGGAAACCACGCCGATGGGGAGGGCGTCGTAAAGCAACCATTCATTCAGCCCGGCCTGCAAACGCCCGACAAGTCCCCGCTTCGGACGATACCAATCAAAGATCAACATGGCATTGCCGATGTAAATGCCGAACTCGCCCGGTTGTTTGAAATGCAGCGCAGCTTTCGTGTAATTGCCAAGCACCCGACGCGGAGCCGAAACTTTCAGGCCGCGAATCCACGGCAGGCGGCTCAATTCCTTGACGACGTGTGTGCGAATATGTGGGGTACGATTCGGCGCATTGATGTCAGCATTGTCATACAAAAACACTGGCAAATCGCGACGCGAGGCTTCAATCAAATCGCTCAGATCACGCTGAAAAAACCGCACGATATCGGCTTCATCCAGGTCGCCAATCGCCAGCGGCGCAATCACTGCGGCGTCTGCATCTAGTTGAATCGCGGCATCCAAATTTGCCAGCACTTCCTGCCGGGTTGCGCCATTCACGCCGACCCAGGCTTCAACGTCCTGCCGATGCCCGATGACAGACCAGCGCCCGCTTTGCTTCACTTCGTCAATCGTAATTTCGATCAGTCGTAATCGTTCCCGGTTGTTGAGCCGATTCCATTCGCCGGTCGTGCCATTGCCGAAAATGACATCGGCCCCATAGCCTTTTTGAATGACATGGCGAATAACGCGGCGTTGTTCTTCTTCGATGATTGATCCGGTGTCATCTACGATAGTGACAATGGGGACATTCAGTCCCCGACGTGGGGAATAATTCATTGGTGATTCTGGACTCTCACTAAATTTAGCTTACAATAAAAATGCTCTCGCAATTCGGCACCATCATCTAACCTGAGAGGAACAATGAAAAAGCAAGGACTGTTTTTGAGCTTCGCGTTAACCTTATTGGTAGCGGTATCCGCGCCCGCCGTCACAATACCACAATCCAAGCCCGCCACAGCAACCCAACAAGGCTTGCCCGAAAAATTATCAGCGACAGAATTTGCGCGTCTGATTCGTAAGTTTTCAGAAGAAGGCGGCGAATTTCATTCTGACAATTTGATCTCGAATGAAACCTCATATCTGCATATTGTGGATAAGCTCAAACAATTGAATGCGCCCGGTGGAGCCTACATCGGTGTCGGGCCAGAGCAAAACTTTACCTACATCGCCAAAACACGTCCGCGCATTGTCTTCATTATTGATTTACGTCGGCTGGCAGTGATGCAACATCTGCTTTATAAGGCGATTTTTCAGCTTTCGCCTTCGCGCGGAGAATTTCTTTCGCGCCTCTTGAGCATCCCTTTGGTGAAAGGAAAAGCGCCTGCCCCTAACGCTTCAATCAACGAACTGGTGCAATATTTCAGTTCAACGCATGCGGATGACAAGCTGTTCGCCACCAATCTTGCGCAGATTCGGCAAATGATTCAAAAAGAATTTCAGGTCACGTTTACCGAACAGGAACAGCAGGGGCTTGAATACGTGCTGCGCAGCTTTAAGGAAGATGGATTGGGCATTTCCTATCAATTGCGCAACAGCTTTCGCGGCATGTATTTTCCGACTTTCAAAGAGATCCTGACGCAGACCGATTTGAACGGCAAGCAAGGCGGTTTTCTGACCAATGACGACGATTACAATTTCGTGCGCAATCTGCAACTCAGGAATTTGCTTATCCCCGTGACGGGCAATTTTGCCGGAACCAAAGCCTTCCCGGCGGTCACGGAATACCTGCGTAAATATAAGCTGACTGTTAATACTATCTACACCTCAAACGTGGAGCAATATCTGTTTGAGTATAACGCCTTCGATGGATTCGCAGCGAACATCAAAAAGCTGCCGCTCTCAGAACAAAGCTTATTCATTCGCTCGGCTAGTTCCCGTGGCAGACATCCGGCGCGCCAGCCGGGTTTTATGTTCACCTCCCTCTTA
Organism: Acidobacteriota bacterium; assembly: GCA_018268995.1. Classification (GTDB taxonomy): domain Bacteria; phylum Acidobacteriota; class Blastocatellia; order RBC074; family RBC074; genus JAFDVL01. The sequence continues at coordinate 5,230 of JAFDVL010000013.1, forward strand.
CAACACGTGCCCGTATTTCTGAAAGATTATGCAGAGGGACGCTATAAAACTTATTTTGACCTTGTTTCGACGAATTATATCGCAGGCGAGCCAAAGCAATAACCATTCATTTTTGTATAACCAGGAAGGCATTCTTACAAGTCTGTAGGAATGTGCCTATTATTCGTTTTTAGGCAGCGAGTTACGTTCGAGACTTGATGATTTTTGCCTCGCAGCCTATGGCAGATTACCGACAGCCGCTCTCACCGAACCTGCGTTTGCCCGCTGCCTGCTCCACGATTTTGTGGCGTAGAAGCAAAAAGCCAACCGTTTTGTCTTGCGGTGCAAAATTGTAGCGCTCCTGCTTTAGCAGACATACCCTCACCAACAAAATTCACCAACCACCTGTTTTTACAGGCCCATCAGCCTTGCAGAGTTTTTCAGGACTGCGCCTGATTGAGGACAATTAAAAGCCCCCATCATTGTTGGCACAGTAGATGCAATGTAAACGGTAGCCAGAACAGTCTCCTGCTGTTGCTGGCTGTCTGAATACCTCCTACGTGGTTTTGGATAGATACCAAAGAGAGCCTTCTTGCCAAATTATAGGTAAGTGGTTTGGCAAGAAAGGCTCCGATTAGCTTTACTGGGATCAAATTGGCAAGACAAAAAAAATAACAAGGGCCTGGCTTCAGTTTGCGACGCTTCAGCCAAGCCCTTGTTCTCCACTTCACTCAATATGAAAGGAGTGTACCCGATGCTAGCAGAAAAGTATTTTGCTGACAAAATTTCCGGTTTTACGCGGTTTTTATTTCGACGAATTTCGACCTTGCTTGGAATCACTAAATTAAAACCTACCCCCAGACCTTCGATTCGCCCGATCAGGGCAGCGGATTATCCTCCGGCGCGCCAAATCCTTGGCGTGCTACTCGCCCTTGGTTTTGCGGTGATCAGCACGCAAGCACAATCGTTTCAGGGAGGGTTACGCGGAGCTATCAAAGATAAAGAAAATAACGTCCTGTTGGGCGCAACGCTGACATTAACTAATCAGGAAACCAATGTCAGCCGCACGACCGTGACCAACGAAGCAGGAGAATATGTTTTTGAGCGTGTAGACCCCGGCAAATACAAACTCAGCGCGAATCTGAACGGGTTCAAGAAAGCAGATCGCACGGATGTGCTGGTAGAAACACAGCAGCAAATTGCGCTCGACTTTACTCTTGAGGTAGGAAACGTTGTTGAGACTGTTGTCATTACAGGCGATGTTCCGCTGATGGAAACATCCACGGCTTCGACCGGAACCGTTCTCGGCAAACAAGTGCTGGATGATTTACCAAACTCCGGTCGCAATCCGTTCATGCTTTCGGCAGTCACGCCAAACGTGATTCCGGCAGGAAATCCCACGTTCAACCGTCAGCAGGATCAAAGCGGCTCTTCGCAGATTTCCTTAGCGGGAGGGCCGGTGCGTGGCAACAATTACATCATTGATGGTGTGCCGATTACCGATCTGGTCAATCGCGCAGTCATCATTCCTTCACTGGAAGCGGTACAGGAAGTCAAAGTTCAGGTTAACACTTACGATGCAGAAGCCGGACGGACAGGCGGAGGCTTTTTTAATACACTGGCTCGTTCAGGCAATAATGATTTACACGGCAGTTTATTCGGCTTTGTACGCCCCTCTGCATTACAGGCTAACAACTTCTTCAATAACCGCAATGGCATCGCCAAGCCGAACGCGCCGTACAAATTGTATGGCGGCAGCGTTGGCGGGCCGGTCAAGTTGCCGTGGTTGTACAACGGCAGAGATCGCACATTCTTCTGGGCGGCGTTTGAAGGCTATCGGATGGACACCTTCTTGAGCGAAAGCTTCAACGTACCGACCGCACTCGAACGCAAAGGCGATTTTTCGCAGAGCGCCTTCACGGTGCTTGATCCAACAACAGGTCAGCCGTTCCCGAACAAGATCATCCCTGAAAATCGGCGCGATATTGTTGGGTACAATTTGGCGCAATACTTCCCGCTGCCGAATGGTAGCGGCAATAAATACACGGCGACTTCGACGCTCAGTGATCGCGCGGATCAGCAAACGCTGAAGTTCGATCACGAAGTCACGAAGAGCTTCAAGACCTCCGCGTTTTATGCGCATTACGGCAGCCGCGAACCGGAAGCCGATTACTACAAAAACATTGCCAACCCTGGCGGCACGCTGCTCTTCCGCAACGTACACGCGCTGGCGTGGAATAATCTGGTCACGCTGAATTCCACGACGTTGTTAAGCCTGCGCTACGGCTACAACACATTCAATGACAGCCCGATCACGGTTAGTGACGGCTTTGATGTCGCCAGCCTCGGCTTTGCGCAAAGCTTTACGAAAGACATTATCTGGAAGAAATTCCCGCGCATCAGCATTGCAGGTGCGGCCTATGGTTCTGCTTCGCAAGCAGCTCTGGGTTCGGGTGCGCCCGCTGAGCGGCGGTATTATTCCCACAACGCAATGGCGAGCTTGTCGAAATTAATGGGCCGCCACAGCGTGAAATTCGGTGCAGATTATCGTCGCCTGAACGCAGACTTTGTGGCGTACGGACAAGCAAGTGGCCAATTCTTTTTCAATAATTCCGGCACAGGCGATGCCATTGCCAATTTGATTCTGGGCCGTTTGGATTTCTCCAATAACAGCACGGCGCAAATTGCCAAGCCACTGGCGGCATTCGTGAATTACTACGCGGGTTATGTTCACGATGATTATCGTGTGTCTTCCAAACTAACGGTGAACGTCGGCTTACGATATGAATATGAACAAGGCATTCAGGAAGCTAATAACCAATTGACCGTTGGCTTTGACCGCAACGCAACCAGCCCCCTGGTCGTTCCGGGAATGACATTGAAAGGCGGCCTGATTTACGCGGGCGTCAATGGTGCGCCGACCCAACAAGCCACGCCCGTCAAAACGAAGTTCGGCCCGCGCATCGGCTTTGCCTATTCGCTGAATGACAAAACAACGATTCGCGGCGGCTACGGAATTTTCTGGGCACCACAGGTCTTTACATTCTCAGTGACCGGACTTGGGGCCTTAGGATTTTCGTCAGTCACAACCGTTGCCTCAGGTGCAACGCTTTCCAACCCATTCCCCAACGGATTGACGCAACCCAGTGGCAGTTCACGCGGACTGCTGACCAACGTGGGATCGGTCGTGGATTTTGTTGATTCTGACCGTCAGGCTCCTTACGTCCAACAATATTCATTGGACATTCAACGCGAATTACCCGGCGGCATCACCACAACGTTGAGTTACGTGGGCAGCCGTGGCACGTCGTTGAATATCGGCAGCATCAACGATTCCACAGTCAACCTCAATCAACTTACGCCACAAGTGTTGAGCCAATACACGGCGGCACAGTTGAGCGAACGTGTTGCCAATCCCTTCTTTGGGATCGCAGCGGCAGGCAGCTTGGCGTCATCCAGCACGATTGAACGTCGTCAATTGTTGCGGCCCTTCCCGCAATTCACCGACATCCTGATGCACGGTGCGGGCGGAGGAAATTCCTTCTACAACTCGGTGACGATCAAAGCGCAAAAACGGATGAGCAGAGGCATGAGCTTCCTGACTTCCTACACGTTCAGCAAAATGCTCGACAATGTTTTCGGGCAGGCGAATTACTACGCCAGCGGCGTGGGCGGCGCATTGAATACCTACAACCTGGCCGGTGAATACGGTCTATCGAGCTTCGATACGCCACATCGTTTCAATATCAGCGGCAGTTATGAATTGCCGTTCGGCAAAGGCAAGAAATTCCTGAACGACAGCGGCTTGCTGGATCGCGTGGTCGGCGGTTGGCAGATTAATGCCATCGGCATTTTCCAAAGCGGCTTCCCGATCACGGTTGTTCAGAGCACAAATAACACGTTGGCCTATAGCCGCCTGCAACGCCCTAATCTGGTCGCAGGAGTTGACTTGGCGACTTCGGGTTCAATCAGTTCCCGGATTGATGGATACATTAACCCAGCAGCGTTTTCGACGGCTGCGGCGGGCACGTTCGGCAATGCACCGCGCACGCTTGGCATCCGTGGCCCGGCACCGCAAAAAACCTGGGACATCGGGTTGACGAAAGATGTCTCTATTTTTGAAACCCTGAAAGGACAATTTCGACTGGAAGCAATCAATGCGTTCAATACGCCGGTCTTCCGTTTGACTAATACGACCTTCGGAAGCTCGACGTTTGGCAAGATCACATCGCAAGCCAATTTCGCTCGCGTGATGCAAATCAGTCTGCGATTGATGTGGTGATCGGTGTTATCGCCTGGCAACGTTTGGAGTGTGGTGGCTGGCCTGCCGCTTTGAGGAGAATTCCTTCAAGCCAGCTCCCGCTCCAAACGTTACCGTATTTTTGCAGTTTATGATGCAGGAGAATTCGATCTTCACCTCACAAATACAACGGCTCTTCCTCAACTTTTCACAGCTGAGAAACCAGGAAAATTTCTGGGAGCGATTACGAGGAGATTTTTTTGGCGGCACTGTCGCAGCCCTGATCGCTGTCCCATACGGGATGGCGCTTTCGGTAGCAATGGGAATGCGACCGGAAGCAGGATTGTACACCTCCATCATCGGCGGGATTGTCGCCGGATTCCTTTCCAGTTCCCCGGTTTTAATTAGCGGATTATCCGCCACAGCCGCTCCGATTTTGGGAGCAGTAACGAAAACACATGGTATTGGCGCAGCCCTGATTACAGGGCTTTTGTGCGGTTTGGCAATGACACTCATTGGCGCATTGAAGCTGGGAAGATTTGCCAATTATTTACCGCAATCTATTGTCACGGCCTTTATGAGCGGCCTTGGGCTGACGATTTTTGTTTCGCAATTGAAAGCCTTTTTTGGTGTGCAGCCACAGGCCATTAAATATAACTTCGGCGTGGTGGATGATTTGATCGGCGTACTGCTGGTGCTGCCATCTGTTCGCGCAGAATCCTTACTGATCGGCGGCGTTGTGATTCTGGCAATGATCCTGCTGCCCAAATGGAATGAGAACATTCCAGCTTCGATCATTGGCGTCTTTGTTGCCACAGTGGTAGCTAAACTTGCAGGCTTTGATATTGCGCGCGTCGGCGAATTGCCAAGCGGTTTCCCATTGCCCCATCTGATTCATTTTGACCTGAATGTATTGCCTTCCCTGCTGCATCCGGCAGTCACGCTGGCGGGATTGTTCACGATCAATCAGGCACTGACAGCGCTGGCAGTGAATCGCTCCAACAATATTTTCAATCGCGAAAAATGTGATCGTGAATTGATCGCACAAGGCACAGCGAATTTGCTAACTCCATTTTTCGGTGCCCCTCCCGGCGTAGCAATGCTGGCGCGCACAATTGCCAGCACGCGCGCAGGCGCAATGAGCCGTTTATCCGTCATTTCGCACAGCTTCGTGCTGATTCTCTTCATCCTGCCGTTGCGCGGAATGATTGCGCAAATTCCGCTTTCCGCGTTGGCGGCAGTTACCGTTATGGTAGGATGGCAGCTCACAAATTGGAGCCGATTCGTGGCGCTCCGGCGCATGCCGCGAGTGGATGCAGCATTATTCCTCCTAACGTTTTCCATTGTCGTGATGGCAGATTTAATCACAGGCGTAGGGCTTGGATTTTTGATTGCGATGATTCTGTTCGTCGAGCGTGCCGCAGAATCTACGCGGTTGGAACCCGTTGCCGTCACCTTGCCCTATTACACGACAACTACAGAATCCGGCGTGCATGCTTTTCGTTTGGTCGGGCCGCTTTTTTTTGCTACCAGCGAACGAATCTTGCTGCAACTGCGCGCGATGCCGCCGATTGAAGTTTTAGTGCTTGATGTCACGGCAACGGGCACCTCTGACACATCTGCGATTGAGTTATTTCGCGGCGCGTTTGAGATGCAGCGTTCCCGTGGTGGCGATTTATTTCTGACGGGAATTGATCCGCATCTGTATCAAATGCTGGAAGACATCGGATTAATTGCCGAGATCGGCGTCGAGAGGTTCACCCTAAAAACAGACGCGACGAAAGAGAGCGAACGGTTTTACGCGTTATTTGGTAGCCTGCTTCGCTCGCAAAATGGTTAATTTGTTGTACAGCAAACATCCTGTTTGCTGCGCCGAAAATGCCCGTATCAAAGAAACAGCAAACAGGATGTTTGCTGTACATTCAACAGCAGTCACCCAACTCCAGAAAGGAACTTATGTTTACAACCAAGCATGCCGAACCCAAATTATCTTCTGTTGGAATGTCACGCCGGAATTTTGCCCGGATGACTGCGCTGCTTACAGCAGGCGCGGCCTTACCGTTTTACGGTGAATCCCAACTGGCAATGGCGCAACTCTCCAAAGTCGGCCCGTTGCCGCCCGACGCCGTAAAAATCAATGCGAACGAAAACCCGTTAGGCCCGTGCCCGGAAGCGATTGAAGCCATTACCAAAGTGATTGCCAAAGGCGGACGATACGAATATGAAATGACCGACACCTTCGCCAAAACACTGGCCGAATTAGAGCAACTCGACACCGAATATGTGTTGCCGTTCCCTGGTTCCAGCGATCCGTTGCATCGCGCAGTCTTGGCGTACTGCGGCAAAGACAAACCATTTATCATGTCCGATCCTGGCTATGAAGCAGGCGCACGCGCGGCTCAATTCATCGGCGCAAAAGTCATCAAAGTGCCGCTGACAAAATCCTATGCGCACGATGTCAAAACGATGGTTGAGGTCGCCAAGGCAAAGAACGCCGGATTGATTTACATCTGCAACCCGAACAACCCGACCGGCACAATCACGCCCAAGAGCGAAATCGAATGGGTGCTGGCAAACAAACCCGAAGAAACATTGTTGCTGCTGGACGAAGCCTACATTCATCTGTCCGATGAGCCGATGGGTTCAGACCTGGTTTCAATGGATAAGGATTTGATCATTCTCCGCACGTTCTCAAAACTCTACGGCATGGCAGGCTTGCGCGCAGGCGCGGCGATTGGCCGACCGGATTTATTGAACAAGCTGAAAAATTACGGTGCAGGTGCATTGCCACTCACCGGAATGGTCGGCGCGACAGCCAGCCTGAAAGTCAAAACGCTGGTGCCGGAACGCCGCAAAATCATCAAAGACATCCGCGAAGACGTGTTCAGCTTCCTTGAGAAAAACAATTTCTCTTATGTTCCGTCCGTCAGCAATTGCTTCATGCTCGACGTGAAACGCCCGGCCAAACAATTCGTCAAAGCGATGCAAAAAGAAAAGATTTATGTGGGACGCGCCTGGCCCGTTTGGCCGATGCATGCCCGCATCAGCGTCGGAACCAAAGAAGAAATGGCGAAATTCAAAGTTGCCTTGTTGAAGGTGATGAATGAAGCTCCAGCGATGAGCGCAAAAGTTAGCTAAGAATCAAACTGCTTCCAGGATTGAGAATGAAACTACGAGACAGACAGAAATAACGGAACAGGCGAAATCATTTCTGCTGCCATTTTTTCGTGACCTCCGCTATTTTCGTTTGTTTCGTAGTTGCGATTTATTCCCTTTGCAACACGCAAACAAAAAAGCTTTCACACTTATGTTCATGTGTGAAGGTGCGCGCTCCAACAATCGGCGTTAACCGGTCCGCAAAATCAATCCCAAGAGCTTCTAATCGCTCTTTGGTTACGTCCTGAAACGCCGGTTGTTGTGCGCGAAACCAGCTAATCACATCCTCGCCTTCTTCTACTTCGGTTGAGCAAACAGAATACGTCAGCGTCCCGCCTGCACGAACTTGTGATGCCGCATTCACAAGCAGCGTTTTTTGCAGTTCCGCTAATTCCTGAATCTTTGTTTGCGTCACGCGCCATTTGATTTCAGGATGTCGTTGCAACGTTCCCAAGCCTGAACAAGGCGCATCCAGCAAAACCGCATCAAACATTGCTTCAGTCGCAAACGGCAATGACTTGGACGCATCCAGTTGCACCAAATTCAAATTTGTGACGTTTGCCCGCGCCGCCAGTTCGCGCATCGTTTGCAAGCGATGCAAATGCAAATCGCCTGCGACAATCACCGCGTCATCCGGCAGCAAGGACGCCAGCAACGAAGTCTTACTGCCCGGTGCGGCGCAAACATCTAGCAATTTGAGATTTGAAATTTGAGATTTGAGGTTTGCCGTCAGCGCATGTGCAACGAACTGCGAGGCTTCGTCCTGCAAATAAATCCAATTCTTTTGCATTGGCTCGGACAGAGCAGAAAGGCTGCCCTGCGCAATCACCGCTGCATTTGGCGCGAGCGTGGAGTTGCGCAGCTTGATTTGGTGCGCGTCGAACCATTCGCGCGTCGTCGCTTCCGCTTGCACGCGTTGATGGAAGCGAAACGCAATTTGCGGCGAATGATTGTTCGCCAATGCCAGCGCCTGCGCTTCTTCAAAGCCAAAACGATCCGCCCATTTTTGCAACAACCATTGTGGATGCGAAGCGACAATGCTTAATTTTTCCAGCGGCGTTTTGATCGCATCAAGCAAAGCAGCGATGCCTTCCTTGCCCGCTCGTTGCACCGACCGCAACACGCCATTCACCATCGGCGCAGCGCTAAATTTCTTATGCAGCTTGACCAAATTGACGGACTCATTAATTGCGGCGTGCGGCGGGATGCGCGAGAGGAAATTCAATTGGTAAATGCCGAGGCGCAGCGCAATCACGACTTCAGCATCCAGCTTTTTCAGTTTTCGTCGCGCGAAATGCTCAATCAGCCAATCCAGTTGCAATTGCCAGCGCAAAACGCCGAGCGTCAGTTCCTGCGCCAAAGCATGATCCACCGAAGAAAGAGCTTCGTACCGCGATGAAGCCAGTAAATTGCTGGCATAAGCGTCTTCTGTCTGGACGCGCCAAAGAATGTCGTAGGCCGCGAGTCGTGCGGGGGAAATTTTCATAAAGGTACAACAAGCATCCTGCTTGTTGATCGTTGCCTCGAATCTGATGACAAGATGGAAAGGGAACCTCATACACGACAAGCGGGACGCTTATCGTACACGTTGCCCAACCTGCAACTTCGCTCCGTTCAGGAAATCACGCGCTTGCATCACGCGCTTGCCTGCGGGCAGCACTTCGGTAATCCGCAATTGCGATTGACCGCCACAAGCAATTGCAAAACTGTCTTTGGCAACTTCCACCACAGTTCCGGCCTCAAATTCCGACGCACAGGGTTCCGCCTGACAATTCGTGATCTCAAGCTTCTGTTCGTGCAAAAACGTGTGACAACCGGGAAACGGCGTAAAGCCGCGCATCCGATTGCGAATCTGCGTTGCCGTTAACGCCCAGTCAATCAAGCCATCTTCGCGCTTGAGAATATGCGCGTAGGTCGCATCCTTGTTGTTTTGCTGGATCGGCTGAATTTCACCCGCTTCTAACTTTGTCAGCGTTTCAATTAGCAGATTCGCGCCCAATTCTGACAGCCGCGCAGTCAATTCCGGCGTGCGCTCATCGTCACCGATTGCCAATTTCCCTTGCAGCAAAATCGGCCCCGTATCCAATCCCTCTTCCATCTGCATAATCGTCACGCCCGTTTCTGTTTCGCCATTCACAATCGCCCAATTGATCGGCGCAGCCCCGCGATATTTTGGCAGCAACGACGAATGCACATTGATGCAGCCAAACTTCGGCGCAAGCAACATCCATTCAGGCAGGATGCGCCCATACGCAGCGACAATGCCGGCATCCACACTCTGGAACAACGGCTCAATCTCTCGCCGTGCATCTTCGGTGCGAATTTTCGTCGGTTGATGAACCGGAATGTTGTGCTGTGCAGCCAAGACCTTGACCGGTGGCGGCGTGATGATTTGCTTGCGGCCCACCGGCTTGTCCGGTTGCGTAAAGACAGCAGTGATCGTGTGCCCCGCATCAATCAACTTTTGCAGCGAAGGCACCGCAAATTCCGGCGTGCCCATAAAAATTAAATTCATAAACGAGGAACGCAGAACGCGGAATGATGAAAGATGATCAAGCAACATTCATCGTTCCGCGCTCATATTTAAGCCTTTCGAGCCTCACTCCCACTCGCCGAGTTTGATTTTCTTGTTGATTTTGCGTTTGATCAGATCGCGTTTCAGCGGGCTGAGGTGTTCGATGAAGACGTGGCCGTCAATGTGTTCTTTCTCGTGCAGCACGCAGCGCGCTGCCAGGCCGCTGGCTTCAAAGGTGTATTCTTTGCCGTTGATGTCTATGGCCTGCACGGTAACGATTTCGGGGCGTTCGACTTCAAAGTAAATGCCGGGAAAGCTCAGGCAGCCTTCTTCGCTGACGATCTTGCCTTTGGTTTCGACGATTTGGGGATTGATGACAACGAGCTTATCTTGTTTGTCTTTGCCGCTGCTGACATCCATGACGAAAAGTTTTTTCGAGAGCGCGACCTGTGGCGCGGCTAAGCCGACACCTTTGGCCGTGTACATCGTGCCAAACATTTCGTCTACAAATTTGGCCAACTCGCCATCAATATTGGTGATCTCTTCGCCCTCTTTTTGCAGGACGGGATCACCATATTTCACAATTTTTAGAGTCATTCGTTTTCTCTTTCCGCATCTTCGCTGGCAGCGCCAAAGCGAACGCGCGCATAAATTTCAGCCAGGGTAAAACTGACATTCACCGATGCCAGAAACACTTCCTGCGCAGGGTCAGTATAGATTTCTTTCTGCCAAACTTCGCCAGCGGCAGCGTGACGATAAACTTCAACCTGATAGTGCGTCTGCTCAATCAGCACATATTCGCGCAGGCTTGGCAGAAACTGATACTCACGCATTTTCTCAAAGCGATCTGTGCGTTGCGTAGAAGGAGAGATCACTTCAACTAACACAGATGGATTTTCAGCAATATAGTTCTCTTCTTCGTTGTCCACTAATTCTTCACACGCGACAATTACATCAGGGTAATAATAAATCTCCGGGTTAACATAAACTTTAATATCGAACGCGAAGGCTTCACAGGATGATCCCTGGAGTTTGTTATTTAGACTATTAGCCAAATTCAGCGCAATACGATTATGGTTTTTACTCGTACCTGCCATTGCATAAATCTGCCCCGAAACGTACTCATGCTTGACCGGGCTGGTTTTCTCAAACGCCAGATATTCCTCAACCGTCCAATGTGTTTTGGCTTTAGCTAATCCCATCGCTCAATACTCCGCAATCTGTTGTTTGTAGCCCTCAAAATTCCGCCGCATTTCCTTCAGCGAATCGCCGCCGAATTTTTCGCGCATCGCTTTTGCCAACACCATCGCTACCATCGCTTCGCCAATCACGCCAGCCGCAGGAACAGCAGTCACGTCAGATCGTTCAAAGTCGGAATCTTCCGGTTGCTTGGTTTCGATGTTGACGCTGCGCAATCGCTTCCGAAGTGTCGCAATCGGCTTCAAATAACCGCGCACGCGCAACTCTTCGCCGTTTGTCATGCCGCCTTCCAATCCGCCAGCGCGATTGGACATTCGGCCAAACCCGGCATCGTCGTAATCAATTTCATCGTGAACCTGCGAACCAGGCAAAAGCGCGTTCGCTACGCCATCGCCAAGCTCGACGGCTTTGACAGCGTGGATGGACATCACGGCTTGCGCGAGTTGGCCGTCCAGTTTCGCGGCCCAGCTCGTATGCGAGCCGAGGCCCGGAATTAAGCCATGTGCAACGACTTCAAAAATGCCGCCGAGCGTATCGCCTTCTTTGTTGGCGGCGTCAATGCGTTCGACCATTTGCGCTTCGATGGTTTTGTCAGCCACGCGCAGCACGTCATTGTCGTAAATGGCTTTGATCGCGTCCCAGCCAATGTTTTGGTTCGCGACGGAAAGCTCGCCGAGCGCGATGACGTGGCTGGCAAGTTCGACATCAAATTCAAGGAGCAACGATTTGGCGAGCGCGCCGACGGCTACGCGCATCGTGGTTTCGCGAGCGCTCGCGCGTTCCAGAATATCGCGCAGATCGCGGCGGTCGTATTTCATCCCGCCAACCAGATCAGCGTGGCCGGGACGCGGGCGCGTGACCGTGCGCGGACGTTCGATTGGCCCGGCAGGCTTTTCAGCAGCCATCACTTCCAGCCAGTTTTTGAAATCCCGATTCTCAACCATCAGCGCGATGGGCGAGCCAAGCGTTTCGCCGTGCCGCACGCCCGACAGAATTTGCACGGTGTCCGTTTCGATTTTCATGCGACCACCACGACCGTAGCCCTGCTGCCGCCGCCATAATTCGTGATTAATAAAGTCCTGCTGAATCGGCAAACCTGCGGGCAGACCTTCGATAGTTGCGATTAAAGCGGGGCCGTGGGATTCGCCTGTGGTGGTAAAGGTGAAGTTCATAAATTAGAAGTATAGAGACTTTCGCTAGGTTCGGGCAACCAACATTGAATCATTCCTCGCTTCCGGGCATAATTCGTCCCTTAATTGGACAAACCAAGTCTCACTGATTAACGCAAGGATTTTATCAATGTCTACGTCTCCGTTTACGCATATCGAACAGGCACCGCCTGATCCAATTATTGGCCTGACTGAAGCTTTTAATAACGATTCTAATCCCAGCAAAGTCAATCTTGGCGTCGGGATCTATCAGGATGCCAGCGGCAAAGTGCCTGTGTTGAAAGTCGTGCGCGAAGCTGAAGCGCGTTACTACGCTGCTGAAACGACCAAAACCTATCTGCCGATTGATGGGCTTGCAGCATACAACAAAGAAGTCCAAAAGCTTTTGTTCGGGGCTGATTCGCCAATCATTGCCGAAGGCCGAGCCGTCACGGTGCAAGGACTGGGCGGCACAGGTTCCTTAAAAGTCGGCGCAGATTTCCTGCGACGTTTTTTCCCTGATGCGCAAGTCTGGCTCAGCAATCCAAGCTGGGAAAACCATCAGCAGCTTTTTGAAGCAGCCGGATTCAAGGTCAACAGCTATCCGTATTACGACGCCGAAACGCACGGCTTGAATTTCAACGGGATGCTGGAAACGTTGAAAACATTGCCTGCAAACAGCGTCGTCGTGTTGCACGCGTGCTGTCATAATCCAACAGGCGTAGACCTGAGCGAGGAACAATGGAAGCTGGTGATTGATGTCGTGCAGGGAAATAACCTAACGCCCTTCCTCGACTTTGCCTATCAGGGATTTGGCGATGGACTGGAAGCTGACGCCTTTGCGGTGCGTGCGTTTGCCGAAGCGGGAATTCCCTGCCTGATTGCCAGTTCATTCTCGAAATCGTTTGCGATGTATCGCGAACGCATTGGCGCGTTGACGGTTCTGACCGCAAGCGCGGAAGAGTCCAAGCGCGTCCTAAGTCAGGTCAAACGCGTCATCCGCACAAATTATTCCAGCCCGCCTTCGCATCCGGCGCAAATCGTGAACCTCGTCTTGAGCGATCCCGAATTGCGTCAACAATGGGAAGCTGAACTGGCCGAAATGCGTGATCGGATCAAGGATATGCGCGAGAAATTCGTGGAAATGCTCCGCGAAAAGGGTGTCGAGCAGGATTTTAGTTTCATCAAAAACCAGCGTGGCATGTTTTCGTACTCCGGCCTTGCGCCTGAAGCCGTGAAAATGCTGCGTGAAGAAAACAGCTTATACATCGTCGGCAGCGGGCGCATTTGCCTCGCCGCCATGAATGACAACAACATCGGCGCAATCTGCGAAGCTATTGCGAATGTTTTATAAACTCAGAATGGGATTCCGCGTCCCATTTCCTCATAAAATCTATGTCTAAAAATTCCATTAATCGTCGCTCTTTTATTTCCAGTTCTCTCGCTTCTCTCGTTGCGATTTCGACCAGCAAAAACCGTGTCCTCGGTGCCAACAATCGCTTGCGCATCGGCATCATCGGCTGCGGTGGATTGGCGACGGGATCGCACCTGCCATCGCTGAAGAGAATGTATGAATCCGACAACTGCGAAATCGTTGCCGCCTGTGATGTCTATCAGCCGCGCCTCGACAACATGGTCAAGGAAACCGGGGCCAAGCCCTTCAAAGACTATCGCGCAATGCTCGACCAAAAAGACATTGATTATGTCGCCATCGTAACGCCAGAGCATTGGCATGCGCAGATGACTTTGGACGCGCTGGATGTAGGCAAGCACGTGTATTGCGAAAAGCCGATGACGTGGTCAATTGATCAGGCGAAAAAAGTTGTCGCCAAAGTCAAAGCGACTGGGTTGAAAATGCAGGTCGGCGTGCAAGGCATGTCGGATGATTCGTATGAAACAGCGCAGAGGTACATCAAGGAAGGTGCGCTCGGTAAAGTTGTCGCCGCACAGATTGATTATTCGCGCAATCACAAAAAGGATTTCTGGACAGGCGAATATGATGCGGATTGCAAACCGGGTGTAAACCTGGATTGGAACGCGTTCCTCGGCCCCGCGCCCAAGCGTCCGTTTGAGCCAGATCGCTTTTTCTACTGGCGGCGATATTGGGATTATTCGGGCGGCATTGCGACCGATTTATTTGTGCATCGCATCACGCGCCTGATCCGTGCGATAGATTTGAAATTCCCGGACAAAGTCGTAGGCACAGGCGGCAAAAATTTCTTCACTGAAAGCAAAGCCGAGATTCCCGACACGTTTAATATGATGTGTGATTATCCGGGTGGAGTTAATGTGACAGTGATCTCTTCGATGGCGAACGACACACCCGTTCCGCACCTGATTCGTGGCCACGATGCAACGTTGGAGTTCACACGCGACGGCTTTGTGATTCGTGAGCAACGCTACCGTCGCGACGAACGCCCCGCCAAACCGGACATCATCCACAAGAAAACCGGCGCGGAAGACATCCTGCTCCATCATCGCAATTTGCAGAATGCGATTCGCAACAATGAAGCCTTAAAGTGCGATTCAACGACGGGTTATTATGCCGTCGTCGCAGTGCGACTGGCAGTAGACTCGTATCGCAAACGCAAATATATGGCGTGGGATGCTCAACGCGAAAAAGGCATGGAAGCCAAGGCTTGAGGAAGATATGGCGACGATGAATAGATATTTCATACTCCTTATGCTGATCGCTCTAACGGCGATCAGCACATTTGGTTTTCAGACACCCTCCAAGGCTCCGACCAGCGTTGCGCAGGCGCTGGTTGATGCGTTTAATGCGCACGACATTGAAGGCATTCTGAAAACCTATCATCCCAACTCTGTTGCGCGTCAGTTGCCGAGCGGCGAGGTTTTTCTCACCGGACACGCCGACATTCGGAAAAAATTCGAGACGGCCTTTCAACGCAATCCTTCCATCAAAGTCGAAGTCGTGCAGCGCATCGTGGACGGCGCATTCGTCATTGACAAAGAAAAGATCATCGTCGTCACGGACGGCAAGAAATCCGAGCGCTTTGGTGTCGTGATTTATGAAATCCGTGAGGGGCTGATCGTGAATGAATGGTATCCGCGCAGCCAGAACTAAAATATTGCCAGCCGCGTAAGTCTGACGTGGTAATTCGGAGCGTGAGACAGCGTCGTTTATTTCACAGCATCAGTATCAAGCGCGTGACAACCGTTGTATACTCAGCCCGGTAATACACAAAAATTAGATTACAGCATTGCTTCAGCCATGATTTGCGGTTCTGATCGTAGCTGATTTTGACCGGCTCAGGAGCATTCATCTTTGCCGGAAATAGGCGTCTATCGCGTTGTCAGCCGTTTCTCTCCCCCTTGCTGTTCACGTCTGACCATTGCGGCGGGGTTCCAATGAGACACAAGCTTTTCATAGCACCTATCGTGTTATGGCTAGTTGGCGCAGTTTGTTTTGCACAACAGGCTTTATCTTGCAAAGTCCCGGTTGATGCGCAAGGCAACCAGCGAGCGAACGGCAGTCAGCTTTGCGTGGGACTGGCAATTAAGGGTGGCAAGCTGGTGGTGGATCGTGCGCAAACTCAATTTGTCGCCTCAGATGAATTTCTCCGTCGCCTGCGCATCGCACCGGAAGCCGCTGAAAAGCAAATTTACGAGTATCTGGAAAAAATCATCAGTCGTTCTGACAAACCTTATCGCTATGCACTTGATCAAGACGAGTTGAAGCAAGATCGGGAAGGGCAACTTAACGATGAACTGACAGCCAAACTGCGAATCAGCGATAGCGCCTGGGACAAATACATCATCACCTTCAGCGAATGGAGTGAAGAAAAGGAAACCAGACAATCCTTCGCCGATGTTTTTGCCACCGATGCCGCGTTCACCAGTGGTGCCAAGTTGGACGAGCCAGATGAAATCAAAGCCGGGATTTTTGCCGCCGTATTTTTCTCCTCTGACCAAACGCCGCTGATCTTCAACGAAGAAAGCTACGACATTCGCCGTGGCAGATTTTCTTTTTCCATCGCCGATCCGATTAGTGATTGGGCAGACGCAACTCAGGTCAAATTTGAGCTGCCGGATTTCACGGGCAAGCCAGCTGAAATCCCTGAAACTGCCGCCGAAACACGTCGCAAAGAAGCCCGCGTTCGCCAATTGCAGCAGGAACTGCAACCGTTGCTTGGCACGCCGTATTGTCCGCAATGTATCGTGGACAGATTGCGTGATTTTTACCGTCGGCTTGGTTTCCCTACCCAGATCGCAGGCTTGCCGGAATCGCCCCCTTATGTCACCCCCAAAAGTGCAAGAGCACCTGTTTTGATTACGGTGGTGGAAGCCGCGCGGATCACCCGCATCGAAATCCCGAAAGAGACCTTAACCGACGCGGCACAGGCTAACGAAATAGATAAGGTTTTGTACAACCTGCTTGACGATGCCGCGTTTCGATTCTTTGTCGCCAACCGTAAGACCATCATCAACGGCCTGCAAGCAAATGCTGCCGATGCTGAATGGGTCTCGCTGGGTTTTCAGGAAGACTTCAAACGCGCGGGGCCGTGGCTGAATTTGAATCGGCTCCAGATTCAGCAATTGCTGATGGCACAGCTTGGATACGTGGTCAGCTATTTTCCGGTCGAGCTGAACACCGAAAAATTCGTGCGCGTCCAACTCAAAGTGCAAAAGCTCAAAGAAACCGCGCAGGTCAAAGAAAATACGCCCGATGCCGCGCCCCCATTGGCGACAGACGAAGGGCTGGTCAATGCGCACAAACAAGAAAACGAGAATAAAACCGACTTCGCGCCAACCAGCAAAAAAGACCGCGAAGTCCGCGAGAAAAAATACTACTTGGGCTTTGGCGTTGAATATCGTCCGGGGCAAGGCGTGCGCGTTTTCGGGCTGGGGCAACGTTCGCGGATTTCGACTTCATTCGCAGAACACAGCCTGTCAGCCAAGTTTGGCGGGCAACAAGGCGGCGGCGCGTTAGGTTCGGTCAACTACTTCGCTGATTACTTATTTTTTCATCAATTGCATCGGCGGCTGTCGTTCCAACTCAATGCCAACAACGACATCGAACCCGAACGCGCCCTGAACGCAAATTCGCAACCAACGACGGATGAGCGGCGGCGTGGCGCGTCAGCACGTCTTGAATTCGAGCCGTTTCGTGATCTCGGCGGCAGGCTACTGCGCTTTCATGCTGAGGGACAACGAACCACCGTCGCCCTGCGTGCGCAGAATCAGACGACAACCACAACGCAAAATCTGACGACGCTGGAAACGGGCGCACTGTATCTATCCGAAACCAGCGAAGTTGAATTTCCGCGTCGTGTCCGCATCGAACCACGCCTGAAGTTTGGGCTGGGGCTGGCGGCGAGTGAGCCGCGCTTTACAGTGTTTTCAACTACAGGGCAATATCACCAAGTGCTGCCGAAGCAAATGGAACTCGACCTGCGTGGACGCCTGGAGTCAGCCAGCGAAAAAACGCCGCTGATTGAGCAGCCTTCATTTGGCGGCGAAGACGTCGTGCGTGGCTTTCGGCGCGACGATGCAATTGGATTGCGCCAGTGGTGCTTGCAAAACGAATTGTGGCTGCCCCTGCCAATTAATAAGCAGGACAAAAATGAATTCAAAACGTTGCTCCGCGAAAAAGTCAAACTTGCGCCTTTCTTTGATGTCGGAGGATTGTATGATCCCAGCCGTTCGGTATCAGGGATCCGCAGCGGTATTGGTTTAGGCTTACGCATTATTTATAACCCTATCGTGTTTCGCATTGATTACGCCTACGGTCTGGGAGTTGCTGGCACGCCTGGCAGTCGTGGTAAGTTTTATTTCACCGTTTCCAGCAATCTTCCTTTTTAACCCATCAGCTTTACTCAATTAGTCCAAACCGTTGTCTGAACCAACGGTCAAGGAGGTCCAAATGCCTGGATTAGAAGTCAAAAAAAACAACCAAACCTTTCTGCTCGAACCGCTCGGAACTGTCAGCAAAAACGATGTCGTCATCGGCAAATGGCAAACGGATAGCGCCAACAAAGTCATTGTCACCAAAGACGACCATACGAAACTTTCGTTTGATGTCGCGTGGGCCTTTAATGCCGACAATCATCTGGTGATGTCTGCGGGCGACAAGCAATTCGACTTTCACAGCGTAGCCGAAAATCGCGTGTTCTATCGCCTGGAAGATGCGGTGTTGCAGATAACGCCGAAAGAGGGCGAGGCGTTTCTGTTTGAGTTGCAGGGCGACTGGGAACTGACACCGACCCACGATTTAGGCGTTACGATCAGTGGGCAAAAATCGGTCATTGACGGATTCGTCAACGATTCCAAAAGCCGCTTTATTTTCCACTTCCGCGACAAGCAAGACCCGCTCTCCGGCTCAATGCTGGGATTTCGTGGGACCTGGGAATCAAAGCAGGGGGCGGACGGCAAAGCGCTCTTGACCTTCAGCTACAAACAACGGGGGAAACCGGACGGCGCTTTCAGTCTTCCTCAAGGCGTGGCCTTCAACACTTCCATGAATCAGCTGATGTACGAATACAAAAAGGGAGGCAAAGTCCGCCGCATTCAATTCATCGGGGCATTGGAAATCACCGAGAACTTTCAAATCACCTACGGGCTGGAGCGGCAGACCGCATCGAACGGCACAGAAATGGTCGGCTCGACTAAATTCGTGCTGCGTGCATCCTTCTCGCAGAAAAGCTTCACGGGCAATTTGGATTTGTCATTGCAAAAAACGGATGGCAACGCAGGCGGCACGGTTTTCAGCATTCGCGGCAATTTCACAGCGGTTAGAGGTTCGGTTTCTTTGCGGGCTGGATTCACGTATACGCAGCGAACCGGCGATGCGCTGGCCCCGTCAACAACTCGCACCTTCGGATTCAATACCCAACTCACGCATAAAAATGGAAAAATTCAGGTTAACTTCCTGACGACAAATTCAACGACCAAATCCATTGTGCTGGAAATCAATGTGGACATTCGATTGGGACAGGCGCATGTGGATTCATCGCTCAACCTGACGATGGAAAACGGCGAGGTCAAAGGCGTGACGTTTATGCTGGGCGTATCCATCTGAGGGTGAGCATTGCTCCGCAGATGCGCTGTTGGCAAGGACAGCTTTCTGTCGTACAGTGATGGAATGCTTGCGAAGTCAAGACTGTACATCGCGTCCGGGTTTGTTTGTGTTGCACTAGGAGTGGCAGGAATTCCCTTGCCATTGTTACCCACCACTCCGTTTTTATTGCTGGCGGCCTTCTGTTTTGCACGTGGAAACGAACGCTGGCATCGCTGGCTCATGACACACCCTGTGCTGAGCCCCTACATTCTTGCTTTCCGAGATAAACGTGGATTGACGCCAAGCCAAAAATGGCGCATCGCTGGATTAGTCACGCTCACCCTGATGGTCACAGGCGCATTCGCACCGATCTATGGCAAAGCACTGGCTTTAGTCATTTGGACAACGACGATCCTGTACCTCTATTTTAGCCCTTCCGCTAAATCCCATTAATTTGCCCGAAGCTGGGCCTGGCGAGTTAATTCCCAGCATCAGCACAGACGTTGCTAAATTTACGGGTGAAAAATATTTGGAGGCAAAAGCAAAACGCCTCCGCAGTATTTAGCAAATACCACAGAAGCGTTGCAATGATTAAGAAAATGGTGCCGAAGGGGGGACTCGAACCCCCACGGGTCGCCCCATACGCCCCTCAAACGTACGTGTCTACCAATTCCACCACTTCGGCTTTGGGAAGGCAATTTATCAAAGGTCTATTTCTTCGCAGGAGAAGCAGACGGCGAAGCTTTGGGCTCTTCTTTCTTCGCATCAGCAGACTTCGCGGGGCTGGCGGAGGCGCTGGCAGCAGGTGATGCTGATGCGCTCGCTGCGGGCGAAGCAGAAGTAGCAGGTGACGCAGAAGGTGCCGCCGCTGGTGCAGATGCCACAGGTGAAGGCGTAGGTTCAGGTGCTTCTCCGACAACAGAGCTTCCTCCGCTGATACCCGGCAAAGAAAAGATCAACGCCAGCAACATAAAAAGAATTGCTGCCACAATCGTGGCCTTTTCCAAGGGCTTTTGGGCACCGCGCGGGCCGAAAGCGGTTTGACTCCCTGCGCCGCCAAAAGCTGCTGCCACATCACCGCCTTTTCCTGATTGCAATAAAATAACCAGAATCAGGAAAACACAGGCCAAAACATAAATTGTATACAAGATGTAAATCAAGACTTCTACCTACCTAAATCGTTGTCTGCTCAAAAGCAAGCGGCGATGATACGCAATAGGCCTATAGCTGTCAACCACTTGCTTACGGCGCGGCTGAGGCTCTCCAATATTTTGTGATTAGCTGCTCGCCAACAATTGCTCCCACCCCAGCCAAAATCAAAGCCGTTCCACTGGCAACACGCCAAGTCAACTGCTCGCCTAACATAACCATCCCCAATAAAACGGCGATGACAGGCGTTAGCAAGGAAATCAACATCGTCTTCGTCACATCCATATGCCGAATCAGCCAGTAGTAAAGTGAAAAGGCGATGACAGACCCGACCAACACCAGATACAAAAGTGCCAGCACCGCCCCTTTTGTCCACTGCAATTGCAACGGATTGCCCTCAAAAATCGTTCCGACCAGCAGGAGCGGCACAACGCCCACAGTCATTTGTCCGGCAGAAATCACGACCGGGTCCAGTTTGCGACCGGAAGCCTTGACGATCACATTGCAAATCGCCACAAAAAATGCGCTGGAAAAAAGCGCTGCGCTGCCAAGCAAAGCCATGACCCCTTCCAGCTTAAGCTGGTCTGAGAAAATAAGTGCGACTCCCAGAATGCCAGTAGCCACGCCCAACGCCTTACGCCAGGTGATTTTTTCATTCGGCAAAAAGTAATGCGCCAGCACCAAACCAAATGCTGGAATCATTGCCTGCAACACGGCGGCTAATCCCGAAGGAATGTGTTTCTCTCCCCAGAAAATCAGGGCGTAATTAATAGTCATCCCCGTCAGCCCGGCCCAGATAATCATGCGCCAATCGCGCCACGTTCGTGGAATGGCGCTTTTGCGAGCAAGAACAATCCCCCACAAAATCAGCGCGGATAGTCCAAAGCGGATTCCGGCAAAGGTGAGCGGTGGCAATACATCCAGGCCGATTTTGATAAAAAGCCACGTTGATCCCCAGATTAAACTCAGGAAAAGGAAGACAAGGATACGTTTGTTCATTATCGGGAAAATACAACGGAACGCGGCGGGGTGACAATAAATGAGGTGTTATCTGAAACGATTGGAAGGATTGCCAATGTGAATGTGCGCGCCTGTCGCGTTGCCCGGAATGGCACCACGAAAAGCGGTAAACGGAATGCCACGACTGCGCAAATACCCCATCAGCACCTGCGCTTCTTGCGTGTCGGGGTGCAAAGCGACATCAAATGAATTGCTATGATCGAAACCGAGCCGATTATGGGTTTCGGATTGTCCAAAAGCGCTGATCGGAAGAGAGCGATGGAATTTTGCCTGAAAGAAACCTTCAACGTCTCCGTAGCTATGAATTGACCATCCACCAATCCCCGTGTAACGGATATACCGCAGGTTATCAAAATAAGCCCCCGGTGCCTGATAGGCTTTCGGCGGATTTTTTGCCAACTGTTCCAGCGTCATGACCTCAACCATGAACTGATCGGCTTGCGTGATGCGTTTGTTGGTATCGCTGATCTGGCTATTAATGCGGGCTAATTCCTGCTCATGCGGTTCAATATCGCGCTTCACCATCAAGCCCTGCTCAATTAACTTTTGCTTCTTTTCCAGGGTGTCGGTTTCTAGTCTTGCGCGTTCTTTCAGGGCACTGACTAAACCATCCAAGCTATCGCGATATTTTTTGGTCGCAGCAACCAAATCCTCGCGCGAAGATTTGGCCTTTTCTGCCAATTCCTTTTGGGTTTGCGCATTTTTCTGCGTATCAAATTTAGGCTTTGATTGTTTACGCTGTGCCCACGTGCTGGGCAGGAAGAGAAGGAAAAGCAGTGACAGAAAAACGATTTTTCTCACAAACACCAAAACGAATCAAACACTACAAAAGATTCAAGAAAGAAAGATAGTTCTACTTCACGGCTGCCCCAAATATCAAGTTAAAAGTTTTCTCACGTTGGCAAGGCGTTAAGTCAATCGCCTTATTTGTCAGTTCGGCCTCACGACGTAAAGCTTTACGCGCGATGCTATCCCACGCCAACGGATTCACGTGTTGCGGGTCTGATTCATCGTCGGCGACTTTACGAACCACGAGCCAATATTTGCCAGGCGCAAGGTTTCTAAAGGTAAAATTCCCATCTTTGGTTTTCTGCTCGGCATAACGTAATAAATCGTCGGCTGCTTCTTTTTCCGCAGGAATCAAATGTACGCGCATTCTGGAAGGCAAAGCCTGACTCTTCTCGGCCACAACCCGCCCGCTCAAACTCGCGGCCCCATTGGTCAGCGCCAACAGAATGTCTTTGCGTTTGTCGCCAGATTTTAGTTCCACGCCTTGCTTGCTCAGGTCCAGAGTCCTGGTGGTTTCAGCTTTCGCACTTGAACTTTGAGCTACCGAATTGGATTTCGCGGCAACGGCTTTGACGTACCACGATTCATCCAACAAGCGCGGGGCAAAGCGATAAACGCCAGCTTCCAGCATCTGGTACTTTAGTTCGGCTTTTTCATTGGGAAGTGCATAGCGCCTGCTACTGTCGAGGCTGACGCCGCCGCCGACCTTCGGATCATCTTTGACAAACCAGATCATCGTTTCTTCAGGTAAAGGCGGGCGCGTCGCCTGACACTCAGCCTTGCGTTCCTTTTCGGGGGTGATTTCCCATTCAATTTTGGCTTCGACAGAACCCAGTGCAACCAAAGGCAAAACAATGCCTGTAAGATTGCCGCTTTTGACCGTGATGCGTTTGCGCAATGATTTGTACGAATCCTTTTTTTCGCCTCCATAAACACTGGCTTCAAGTTCATACTCGCCCTCAGGAACTGTATAAAACTCGAAGCTTTGTGTCGGGTCTGTGGGCAAAACAAATGTAGTCAGTTCCAAACCATTGCCAGGATAGCGATACAAGTAAATCTGTACGCCGTTCGTCGAATTCTCCACAGGCACACCTGTGATTTTGCCGCTGATCGTCTGCCCTTTTTCGGTGCGGTAGCGAATATCAATCCCGCGTACTTCTTCGCTGACATTGACGGTGACTTCCGTTGCGCCAGCACGAGTCGCAGAAGGGTAAAAGGTTGGTATGCTGGATTCATACGAATTCGGAGGGCCAGTTCGATACTGCGCCGTACCGCCCACAGATACAATGTACCGACCCGCAGGTAATCCATAGACCCGATAGACCCCACGATCATCTGTCTTGCGTTGCTGCCCATACCACCATTCGGAGATTGTTTTTCGGCCTTCTAAATCGGTTACGCGCTCCACACGAATGGGCGCGGCAATCACCGCTTCGCCCAAGGCATTTGTCACACGCCCGGTAATCACACCCCCTTTGCTTAGGGTGAAATTAAGGACATCGCCGAGGCGATAGTATTCAGGTAAAAATGAACGTTCCGGAATCACATACGCGTTGCTTCCGACTGAAACTGTATACAAGCCAGGCGCTAATTCATCAGCTACAAAATTGCCTTCGTCATCCGTTTGCAGCTGCCGCCACCCGCCCAGACCGGAAGCGTGTGCAGCGTTCACATTCACGTTTGCACCCTCGATAGGTTGCCCATCATCGGTGTTGATCTTACCTTTGATGGCACCTTTGCGTTTAGGCTGCGCCTCTTCGGATTTTTCCTGGGCCGAGACAATCACCAAAAACAGCATAAAAAGCAAAGCTCCGGCAATAAGGTTCCGTCCAACATTGAGTCGTGGTGTTATCACTTTTCCTCCTTGTTCGTGTTCCCAATCGTGACTGTCAGGCTGGCGGGTGTTTCCTGTCCGTTCGTAACCTGAACGTTTTTTGTGTTCGCTTGCAACGTAACTGAAGGTTTGCCATATGGAGGCCGATTGGCAACCGTTTCAACCACCAGGTCATAGGAGCCAGAGCTAAGATATTCGATAAGAAACTTACCGCGCGCATCAATGCTGCCGTAACCATCGTTTTGAGTTTTACTGGTTGCTTTTGCCTGAATGCGTAAGCTGACATCTTCTGGAAGCGTTCCACCTTCGACTTTAATTTCGCCGCGAATCTTGCCGCTGCCCTGTGCCAGGACAATACGCAGTCCCGTCACCGTTTCGCCTCCCCGGACCGCAAGCCGATCCGTGAGTGATGCACCATCACGCTCAATTCGCGCAATTGAAAAGCCCTCGGCGCTCTGCCGACTTAAACCAAATGTGACATTACCAGCACTGAGTCCTTTGAATTGCACATTGCCTGCTGCATCAACCCCACTAGAGGAATTGGTCGAAGCATACCAGTCCGTGTCGTTCGCATTAAGGCCACGCACTGTTGCAGTTAAAGTAATACCTTGCACTTTTCGCTGTGCTTCCGGTGGTGAGCCGTCTTCCAGGGCAACTGCGCCCTGAATGACTGCGCCTTTATGCATTTTGATTTCTAGTCCCGTGACGTCGGCGTCGCCCACCTCAAACATTTCAATATCGCCGTAATATTCAGAAGATTCCCACGACCGAGGAATCGCGCGATATTTACCTTTCGTGATGCCTTCGATCTTGAACTCACCTTCGGCATTGGAACCAGAGCCGCCGCCAATGGAATACCCCGAAGTGATGCCTGAATCGTTGACCGTCCCCAGCGCAATCGCAACGTTGGGAACAGGCTTTCCTGTTTCGGCATCAAAAACGCGTCCCATCACCCTGACGCCTTTCTTTTTGCGCTCCAGCTTTAAATCAATCCCGCTCGTTTCCTTTTCGACGGTGATTTCCAGCGGTGTGGCCTGATCCTCCTGCGCCACGCCCGGATACCACGTGCGAACGTAGGAAGCCCTGCCCAAGACCGGATAGGGGTTTTCTTTAGGATCATTGCCCGCGCCAACGATGTACTTGCCCGGCTCCAAACCATAGCAACGATAGATGCCGCGATCATCGCTGATCTCGCTGCACGTTATGATTTGCCCTTTGGCATTCGCGCCAGTTTTTTTCAGCACGATGGATTGTTCAATGATGGCGCGCCCATTGGCATCGAATAATCGTCCGGTCACAACTGCTCCGCGTTTCAAGGCGAAGTCTTGGCCAGTCACATGTTCGCCGTCACCAAGATTGACAAACATCCCCTCCTGCCATTCGCTCTTTTTTAGCGGATTGTAAAACCCCGGCGCAGATGGCGCGATGACGTATTGTGCAGCAGGAAGCTTCTCCAATTTGAAAACACCATCGGCATCCGTGGTCACAGTGGTCGGAGGTTTACTGGAATTCCACTGCTCGTCACTTTTTTGAATGCGAACGATGACATTCGGCGCGCCTTTTCCTTCGATGGTGACTTTGCCGGAAATCGAACCCGTGCCTATCGGCGGCAATGTTTGTCCGAGCGTTGCGCTGAGAAGCAACAGCCAGAAACCAATCACGCGGAGCATCAAGACCATAAAACGTCTCCTGCTGATGGAAACCGTAAACGATGCGTTTGCGGCTGAGATATTTCGCTGTAATATTTGCAACCTACTGAACGGGGAGCCGAGAGCCTTCACGTTCAGCAATCCAAAATGTTTCGTTACTACAAAATGGCAAACAAGATGACTGCATTATCTACGCGCGTGTTGCTTCTGGCAACGACTCTTTTTGCGGTGGCGATGCCATTGCACGCACAAGCCACTTTTCACGTCGGAGCAGCACGCCGCGACATCACACCAACCGAGGCCTTGCCGATGTGGGGCTACGGCGACCGCCACGATGCGCTGTCACAAGGCACGCTTGATCCGCTTTATGCCGCTGCCATGGTGATCAAAGCGGGGGAAAATAAACTGGCGATTGTCGGGCTGGATTTGGGCCGTTCACCGAATGAGAAATCGCTGCAACGCATTCGCCAACGCATCAAAGCCGAGGCAGGCATCGAATTTTCGTTCATCGCAGGGTCACACACGCATCACGGCCCGGTGCTGGAATTGAGCGACGAAGACGGCAAAGGCAAAGGGCGTTTTGATGCGGCGATTCAGTATTACAAACAGCTTGAGGACGGAATTATTGCTGCTATCGTCGAAGCGAATTCCAAACTCGCTCCGGCTAAGCTGGCAAGCGGAATTTTCAAAATAGATGGATACAATCGCAATCGGCACACGAAAATTGAGCCGAAGCCAGTAGATCGTGATTTGGGCTTGCTGCGTTTTGACGATGCAACAGGCAAGCCGATTGCGGTGATTGTAAATTACACCGCGCATCCGACTTCGATTCCGGCTGCGACGTTGAAGTATTCGGCTGATTTTGTGGGCGCAATGAAAGCCGCGATTGAAAAGGAAACGGGCGCGCAGGCGATTTTCATGCAAGGCGCTTCGGGCGATCAATCCACAGATCGCAAAGACAAAGATTATCAGGCGTACGGGCAGGCGTTGGCGCAAGAAGCGCTGAAGTTTTTGGCGACGATGAAAGCGAAAGACGTAGCCTCGCCTTCGCTGCAAGTGCGCGAAGATCGCTTTACATTTAGCTCGCGCACGGATTTTGCCAATCCGATGGTCAAGCAGCTTTTCGCTAAAGCGTTCTTTCCTGAGTTAATTCCAAACTTCATTGACGAATATGCCAATGGCATTCGCCCGCGCCTGACCGTGGCGCTGCTGAACAATGAAATCGCTTTCGTCGGTGCATCAGGCGAGTTCTTCGCGAATCATGCAATCCGGCTGAAAGAACGCGTGCGCGGGCCGCAAGTGTTTTTCTTTGGCTATGCGAACGGGTATCATCAGTACTTCCCAACCATCGAAGCAGTATCCGAAGGAGGCTATGGCGCAGACAATGCAGTCTCGCCCGTGGAAGTTGGCGCAGGCGAAAAATTGATGAACACTGCGCTCGTGTGGATTTATCAGATGTTGGGAAAGATCAAAACAGGAAATTAGCCACGAATGAACACGAATTTTCACGAATGATTTTTGCCACAGATTGCCACAGATTGCTTTTTTAAGCCGAGAAAATCTGTGCGAATCTGTGTGAATCTGTGGCTGATAAAACCGGGGTTGGTTCGTGAAAATTCGTGTCATTCGTGGCGAAAAGAAAACTATGGAAGCTTTAGGAATGATTGAATGTCGCGGTCTGGTCGCGATGATCGAAGCGGCAGACGCAATGGTTAAATCGGCCAACGTCCAGCTTGTCGGCTGGGAAAAGATTGATGCAGGCATCGTCATCGCCATCGTGCGCGGCGAAGTCGCGGCGGTGAAAGCAGCCGTCGAAGCGGGCACCACCGCAGCGCGCAAAATCGGCGAAGTCGTTTCGACGCACGTCATCCCGCGTCCGCACGGCGAGGTAGACGAAAACATCACGGTGCTGAAAACGGGCGAGACCACACGCAAACCAATCAGCGGCTCCGTCCCACCACGTACTTGACGGAAGTCGGCAGAACTGCATAAAATCCGCGCTTATTCAGCATGAAGCAATTCAAACTCTCTACTTTCGGAGGCACACTTGATCGAAGTTGAGCATCTGACCAAAAGCTACGGTAGAGGAAATGCCGTCAGCGATATTTCCTTCAAAGTTAACAAAGGCGAAATCGTAGGATTCCTGGGGCCAAACGGCGCAGGAAAAACTACGACCATGCGTATCATCACAGGCTATTTGCCGGCCACGAGCGGCACGGCACGCATTTCCGGCTTTGACGTTGCTGAGCAATCGCTCGAAGTGCGCAAACGCATTGGCTATCTGCCGGAAACGCCGCCGCTCTATCCTGAAATGTCGGTGCATGCGTATCTGGAATTCATTGCCCGCATTAAGGGTGTGGCAACCGCCGACATTACTAATCGCACGAACTACGCGATGGAAGCGACCGGGTTGCTGGAGCGCAAGGACGATCTGATCAAACGATTGTCACGCGGCTACAAACAACGCGTCGGCATCGCGCAGGCGATTGTGCATGACCCGGATGTGGTGATTCTGGACGAACCGACAAACGGCCTTGATCCAAACCAAATTCTGGAAGTACGCAACTTGATCAATCGGCTTTCAGGCGAACACACGATTATTCTTTCGACTCACATCCTGAAGGAAGTCGAAGAAACCTGCCAGCGCGTTGTCATTATTAACAAAGGTCGCATCGTCGCCGAAGATACGCCGCAGAACCTCTCGAAACAACGTGCAGGCAGCGAGCGTACGCACTTGCTAATCAGAGGCGATGAGGCCGCTGTCAAAGCTGCGATTGGTACGATTGAAGGCATCCATAGCATCGAGGCCAAAGACAAAGAGGGCTTGCTGGATGTTACGGTTGAAAATCAGGCGGGCACCGATTTGCGCAGCCAGATTGCCGCGCGTGTGGTAACGAGTGGGTTTGAGTTGTTCGAGTTGCGTTCTGAAAGCCTGAGCCTCGAAGAGGTCTTCCGCCAACTCACCACCGAAGAGAAGACGGAGGCAGCGTCATGAAAAACATCATTGCGATTTACCGCCGAGAACTCGGCAGCTATTTTGTTTCGCCCATTGCCTATTCGGTGATCGGCGTGTTTCTGGCCATTGTCGGCCTTGTGTTCTACTTCGGCATGTTCTCGCGCATCATCACGGATGTCATGCGCTACCGCATGCAGGCGATGCAAAGCGGACAGGCCGGCGACATTGATGTGCCGCTGATTTTGTTGCAGCAATTGATGGGCTTTGCGGCCACCGTGTCGTTGTTTATGGTGCCGATGCTCACAATGGGCAGCTATGCCGAAGAGCGTAAACGCGGCACGATGGAAATGCTGATGACTTCGCCGCTGACGGAGTTACAAATCGTGTTAGGCAAATTCTTCTCCGGGCTGACACTGTACATTCTGCTGATTGCGCCAACGCTGGTTTTCAATCTGTACGTCGCTAAATTTAGCGACCCGTCATTCCCGTGGCGGATTTTATGGTCGTCGTATCTGGGGTTGGTTTTGCTTGGCGCGGTCTTGATAGCGATTGGGCTGTTTATTTCGTCGCTGACAGAAAACCAAATCGTCGCAGGCGTCGTCACATTCGCGGTCGCGTTGATGCTCTGGATTATCAACATCTTTGCCAGCGATGCGGGCACGACAACTGGGCAGGTGTTGCAGTATCTGTCGGTCATTCGGCATTACGAAGATTTCACGCGCGGCGTCATTGATACGACCAGCTTGGTGTTCTATCTGACGCTGACTGCGCTTGGACTTTTCCTGACCTGGCAATCTTTGAACTCAATGCGCTGGAGAAGAGCGTAACGAATTACTTATGGAACTTTCGCGTAAAGAACTATTCAAATACTTAGGCACACTTGGACTCGCCGTATTGGTCATCACCTATCTTTGGTACTCGACAACGGAAGTGATGGGTAAGCTCAAAGGAGCATTACTGATTGCCGGTGGCCTGCTGGTGCTGATTTCAGTCATTGCGAATTTCGGTGACATTCTGGCTTCTTTCCAAAAACGCTCAACTCGGTTGGGAGCTAACTCTGCATTGGTCATGCTGGCGGGCATTGCGATTTTCGCCTTTGTGAATTTCCTTGGCTATCGTCACCACAAGAAAATTGATCTCACAGCGGAAAAGCTCTATTCGCTTTCCGATCAAACCATCAAAACCGTTTCGGGCTTACAGAAAGACATCAAGGTTTATTACTTCAATAAAACCGATGAACCTGTCGCGGACGAAGTTGAGAAATACCGTTACTACAGCAAACGAATCACGTACGAGCGCGTAGATTTGCAGGCACGTCCCGAAATGGCGAATCAGTTTCGTGGCGTACGTCCCGGCGAAACCGTGGTCGCAGCAGGCAATCGTACTGAAAAACTCACGACAGTTGACGAGCAAAGCCTGACCAGTGCGATTATGAAAGTGACCCGTGACAAAGCCAAAACAGTGTACTTCCTGGAAGGGCACGGCGAACGCGAATTAACCGGCGGTGGCCCGGAAGGCTATCAGGGCGTTGACACCAAGCTGAAAGGCGACAACTACGATACGAAATCAGTGAATCTGGTCACGAGCAATAAGATTCCTGATGATTGCTCGGTGCTCGTGCTGGCAGGCCCGAAAAAAGCGCTGCTTGCCCCGGAAGCTGAGATGATTAAGAAATTCCTCAATGATGGCGGCAAAGTGCTGATGGAACTTGATCCTGAAGCCGACCCTGAGTTGGCGGATTTGGTCAAAGATTGGAACATCGAAATTCGCAAAGACACCGTGCTGGATACGAGTGGCGTTGGCCGATTATTCGGCACTGGCCCGGCAGTCCCGCTGGTAATTCAATACGGTTCGCATCCCATTACCAAAGATTTCGGACGTAATTCGATGACGTTCTATCCGCTCGCCCGCTCAATCAAGGGCGAATCGAAAGGTGATATTACTGTCACGGATTTGCTGACAACTTCTGAAGCCAGCTTTGGCGAAACGAATTTGAAAGGCAATGAGGCCAAATTCGATGAAGGCCAGGACACGAAAGGCCCGTTAACATTGGGAGTCGCCGCAACGAAGAAAGTTGGCGAGAAAGAAGCTCGCCTGGTGGTGATTGGCGATTCCGATTTTGCCTCGAACGCCTATCAACGTCAGAGCGCCAATGGTGATCTGTTCGTCAACGCGGTCAATTGGCTGGCGCAGGAAGAGGACTTAATCTCCATACGTCCAAAGAGCCAGACCAATCGTGATGTACAACTTACGTCTACGGCACAAAACATCCTGTTCTGGCTGACGCTGGTGTTGCCGCTTGCCGTCATCGGCGCAGGCATTCAGATCTGGTGGAAACGAAGATAAGTTCACAGTTAACAGGGTATAGTTAACAGCAACAAATACAAGCTGTTTTCTGCTTCCTGTTAACTGTTCCCTGTTAACTGATTTATGAAACGAAACACGATCATTGTGTTGGTTATCGCGTTGGCGCTGGGCGCTTATGTGTACTTCTACGAGATGAAGCACGGCAAAGCGCGTGACGAAGAGGAAACCAACAAACCCGCGTTTACATTCAAAAGCGAAGATGTCGCCTCGCTGAACGTAACCAGCAACAATCAAACCATTGCCCTTGAAACCAATGGAAAGGATTGGACGATTTCGCAACCGGTCAAAACAGATGCGGATCAAGCCAGTCTGGAATCGTTGTTGAGCGGCATCACAAGTGCAACGATTGAGCGCAGTTTGGTCATGACGCCGGGATTGCAAAACGGTTCCGGTCTGGCACAACCTTCCGTCGTCGTTGAGATCAAGCTCAAAAATGGCACACAGCATAAAGTCACGCTAGGCCGTAAAGACCCCACGGATGCCAGTGTTTATGCGTTAGTTGATCAAAATCCGAATGTCTTGTTATTGCCCGCTTCCCTGCTCGACAGCACTAACAAAAAGTTGAACGACTTGCGCGCCAAAGAAATCGTCAAGGTCTTACCTGGCGATGTGACCAGTTTTACGATTAAAAATCAAAACCTGACGTTTGTTGCTGAACGAAACGCTGAAAACAACTGGGTGGTCAAAGAGCCGACCAACAAAGTCGGCAAGGAAGCGAATACTAGCAAGCCGTTTAGCTTACTGAGTACACAAGCAACCGAAGTCCTGGACATTCCTGATGAAAAAACCAAAGCGCTGCTGGCCAAGCCAGTAGTCGAAGCAAGCTTCAATGAAAAAGACAAAGTCACGAAGGTGGCGATTTCCGCTGCCGATGGCGACAATGTTTTTGTGCGTGTTGATGGCCGCAATGAAGCTTTTAAGGCTAACAAATCCCTACTCGACTCCCTGAATTTTAAATTAACCGATGTTGTCACAGAACCGGCAGCGACAAAACCTGAAGACAACACAGAAAAGAAAGACGAAGCAAAGGGTGAAACACCGAAAGAGAAGAAATAACGCCTTTGCTTAATTGTTGACGACAACCGCCGTCAGCGTCACAGCGCTCCCCCTTGCGCGCATTTGAGGAGTTACCAATGAAACGCGCTTTTGTAGCGATCTTAGCTTTACTACTCGTGCTGCCAATTACGGGGCTGGCACAAAAGAAAAAACGATCTTCGACGCCTGCGCGCAAGCCTGCGCCAACGGCACCGCCGCCTGCACCGGACACCCGGATGGAAGCAACACAGGTGGCTGATACCATCAAGTCGCTGAGTCGCTTTATTTTTCTCTATGGGAAAATCGTAAACGGATTGGAAGTCGCCGAGGAACAGAATAAAAAAGGCCGTGTCGCGCCCCGCGTGATTGAGCAAAATGTCGAAAACAAAAATGGGGTAATTAATGGAATCGGCGGATTGAAAGCTCAGGTGGATAAATTAGGACAAGTGTTGCAGGCCAATCCCAGATTACAAGTGCCTTATATAAATCTAGCGGGCGTGACACAGAAAATCACCGAGGCGCAGGATTTAGTTCGCAACAACCAGTACGATGACGCCGGGCGCAGTCTGGTGACGGCCATTGAACGATTAACCGATATTTTGATGCAGATAAAATAAGACGAGAGCGCAGTCCGTGAATTAACGACGTTACTGCGCTCTATGTTTTGGATTACGCTTTTGGCGCGTAATAGCCCTGGCGGGCACGAACACGCAAATCCGGGCGGTTTGGCACATTTACGGCAATCTTTCTGAATCCACCATCCGCCTTTTCGTCGGAAGAGTAATATCCCAACAAATATTGGGCCTGTAACTCTGCCGCAATCTGACGAAAGACCGCATCCAAATCCTCAAATTTTTCCGGTAGAAAAACTGCACCACCAGTTTGTTGCGCTAAGGTGGTCATTCCCTGATGGCCTTTCAGGCTTACCTTGTTCAGCCAGATGGAAGGCCCACTTGGGTTGATCGAATAGAACAAACAATCATTACGTTGCAATTCCTGCCCGACATCGCGCAATGAAAAGCGTTCGCTGTTGTTGTCCTCACCATCGGAAATCACCACAATCACGTGACGGGTTCCTGGTTCCGCTGTTTTGCCAATATACTTCGCAGCATCACCAACCGTATCAAAAAACGCCGTGCCTTCCTTTGTTGGCGTCATGCTCATCAATCCCGTTAATGCCTTGTCTAACTCTTCGGTACGCCCAGCGGTCATTTTGGCAAACAAGCCAATGGAAAAAATTGAAACCGTATCTTTAGGTTTCACGACCTGACGTAAGAAGCGAGCAGCAGCATCCTGCTGAAATTTGAAACGCTCATAAACACTGCCTGAAACATCGAACACCAGTGACAGTTCGACGGGCGTTTTGCCAGGGTCACCGAGCGCAACAAGCTGTTGCATTTTGCCCTCTTCTTCCAGGCGAAAATCTTCGGGCTTTAAGTTGCGAACGGGTTCGCCCTTGGTATCAGTGACTGAGACAGGGACTGCCACAAGCTTCGATTCTATGCGTAAAACTTCGCCAGCATCTGCTTCCACATCAGCTTTCTTATTCGTATCAGATGTCGGCGCGGTGGGGGGCGGAGTCGTTTTAGGTTGTGGTGTGGGCTTTACGGGAGGAGTTTTTTGCCCAACACTGCGGACACGTTTGGTCTGCCCCTGGCTTTCGGGAATAGTCACCCAAACCATTACGACGCCCAATAAAATTGCCTGCTTCAAAACTCTTACTATTCCCATATTGCTCTTCATCCTGACCTCGCTAGAAGAAAAATGGCGAGTCTTGGGATGGAGACCTAAATGGCACCACGTTCCCGGTAACTCGCCATTGTGCTGCTTAAGAATTAGCCAACCTGACTATTTCTCATTGTGCTTCACCCGCACCACTGCCAGACGTAACAGGGCGCGAGGTTTTCACAGGATTCGTTAATCCTTTATTCACCAGAATCTTTACATCTACACGGCGATTTTGCTCACGACCTTCTTTTGTCGTGTTATCAGCAATCGGTTGAGAAACGCCATACCCCATTGTCATCGCAATGCGACGCAGCGGGATATTGTGCATTTCAACCAGGTAACGAATTACTTCGTCCGCGCGATTCTGGCTCAGCTTGCGATTCAGATCTAGCTTACCTTCTGCTGAAGCGTGGCCAGAAATTTCAATGATGTATCCTTTTTCCGTTTTGGCTTGTGTGGCAATTGCATCCAAAATGGTTTTGGCTTCTGGAGACAAAACAAAACTGCCAGCCTTGAAGTTCACAGAAGCAGTCTTCCGCTCTTCAAAATCGTCCATCATCGAAATACGAGTGTTCGTTTCGTTGACTCCGGCAATTGCAGCGTCAGCCGTATCTTGAGCCGCTCTAGCACCGCCTTTGGCAGCGTTGGAAACGGCTTCCAATTCGGCAATCTGCCCAGACAGGCGTTGCGCATTCGCTTCAGCTTGGCTGATGCGGTTTTCAGCATCACCAACGCGTCCTTCAACAGGTGTCACACGCGTATCTGTGGTGCGAGCCATTGCTAATTCATCCTGTGTCGTTTTGATGGATTTCGCTACCAATGCGCCAGAGCTATCTCCGGTGCCTTCAACCTCGACACTAAGACCGCGCAACAAGGTGGTTGCAGCATATTTTTGCGCCCCACGGAATGGATTGCTCTTGCGCTCTTTGACCTCAGTTGAATTGGTCAAGCTCACAGTCCAATCGTTTCCATTCAGGTCACGCATAATAAAACCATCCGTCTCGCGTTTGACGATGGTGCCTCTAATTTTCTGCTTTTGCCCGGCGACAGCACGGGAAATGCGACGGCCTTCGTCATTATCCGTAGCTGTACGGCTACGGTCATTACCCTGTGCCAGTGCAGAGCCCAAAAGGCTCAGTCCGAGGACGAATGCCGAAAGTAAATTGAAATGCCTTCTCACGTTTTTCATTTTTCCTCCCTATCAAAATCAATTCAAAGTTAGTATTCCCGCCCCAAAGAAAAAGCAAAGCGTGTGCCATAAGGTACGAACAGGCCAAGAAGTGTGCCAATCGCTTAATTTATCAACTATTTTGGAGGCGATTGGCAAATTATGCCAGTCTCATTACTAATTGGCAAATGGTTGCTAACTATGAAGATATTACACACTTCCGTGCAAATATTCCCCGCTTGACCCACTTTTCAACATACGTGATTGGCAATAGCGATGATGCTTTCGATTACTCTTTCAACTCATTAATAATGCGGAGGAGTTGGTCTGGTTCAATCGGTTTTGGGACATGACGATTGAAACCACTTTCATATGCTTTTTGCCGATCTGCATCCATTGCATAACCAGTCAAAGCAATCATGGGGATGCGCTCATAGCCAGGCGTATGACGCAGCTGGCGCGCAAACTCATATCCATCTTCATCTGGCAATCCAATATCAGAGACAATGACATCCGGTTTTTGTAGCCGCACTTTTTCCCAGGCTTCAGGTACAGATTCCGCCAGATCAACCTGGCATCCATATGAATTTAATATAATTCCCAGCAGCTCCCGTGTGTCTTCGGCATCTTCAATCACCAGAACCTGAACGCCATCCAAACGCAAAGAACGAACTGGGGGTTCACTCGCCAATGACTTGATTCCAGTAATTGGGTAGAGGGGAAAAAAGGCGGTAAACTTCGCGCCCTTGCCTGCCCCGTCACTGTACGCCCTGATGCGCCCTTTGTGCATTTGCACAAGAGAATGCACAATTGCCAATCCAATTCCCAATCCGCCGTGCCGACGCGTAATGCTTGAATCACCTTGCTTGAAGGGTTGGAACAACTGCGGCAAAACATCCGGTTCAATGCCAATCCCTGTATCACGAACTTCCAGCAAACACTCATTGTTCACTAAACGGGTACAGACCGTAATCCGCCCTCCTGGCGAGGTAAATTTCACCGCATTCGTGAGTAAGTTCCAGGCAATCTGTTCTAACCGCGTTGGGTCACCATTGATCAGCAAAGCCTCGACTGTTAAATCAAGCTGCAACTCAATGTTCTGCGCCGTCAGCCGATATTGCACCGTTTCGAGTGCGCGCCGCACGATTTCGTTCAAATCTACCGGCACACAGACCAGTTCCACCTTGCCCATCGTGATGCGCGAAAGATCAAGCAGATCATCCACCAATTGTGCCTGTAACCGAGCATTGCGTTCGATAGCCTGGAGCCCTTGCGCCTTCACAGAATCATCTGTTGTATAGTCCTGCATAATGCGCGCCCATCCCAGAATTGGCGTAAGCGGTGTCCGCAGCTCATGGGACAGCGTAGCCAGGAAAAGGTCTTTCGCATGATTTGACTTCTCCAATTCAGAGCGCGCAGATTCCAGCTTCTGTTCCGCCTGAATGCGTTCAGTGACTTCAGCGCCCAATAACAGAACACTTTCGGTTGCCCCAGCCTCATCTTTCACCGGCCAGAGAGTCCAATCCCAATAAGTAATCTTTCCCGTAGCTTGTGCTTCGCTTAACTGTGCAGGCATTTTCACTGGCAGTCCGTGATGAAGCAACGAGAGTGCTTCCTGCGCCTGAGCATCCGTTTTCCACAAATGCTCAGTCAAATTTTTCCCATTTAAGCCGATTGATTTTTCACCGGTTTGCCCCTGCATCAGGTTAATGTAAATCGGATTTGCCATTGCGTATTGTAAATCGGGCGAGAGCTGGGCAATTGCGACAGGCGCATTTTCTGCCAGCAAACTGGTCAAGCGCTGTAGCTGAGCCTGACGACGTTCCAACGCCGAGAGTTCATCTGTTACTTCACGCAAGCGTGCATCACGTTGGGCTCGTTTACTTTGCTCAAGCTTCAAAATGCGCCATTGCCGAACCGAGAAATAACAAACGATCAATTGCAAGGTAAGGGCAAAGAAAATTGCCACCAGTTCTGGCGCGGGCTGAATACTTTCATTCGAATACAGAAGCTGATTGAAGAACTCAAATGAACGACTGCGGGAAATATCCAGCGCCGCAGCCAAAATACTAATCGCGCCAACGCCAAGGATTGTTGCCCGTTTACGCGCAGCAAAGGTAAGAAGAGTAGGAATGAGATAAAAAAGAAAATAGTTTTCCGGGTGCGGCGAAAAAGGCCGACTTTTCCAGATGGCAATAAAAGTTAATCCAATAATGACATACAACACCCGCTCTCGTTTCTCTACTCGTTCATCTGTTGACAATTCAATCAGCGAGACTTTGCCGGATTTGCTCATAGTACCGCAACTAAATATTAGGGCTTGTCAAAAGTAGTTTCGCGGATAGTTATTGACTATCAGTACGATAGGTGGGGCGATGATAGTGCAGGGATGGGAAGCGCAACGCATTTATAACTCTTCGGCGTCAAGGAGAGTAATGAAACAAATAAGCACTGTCAACCGCTAAATCACTTGCATCAAAGGCTTACAAAACAGCTCAACGATCCCTTGACGGAATAGCCCTTGATGTGGGAGCATAGCGCCTCGTTTTTGGAAGGTCTTTCCCTTCTTCCTTGATAAGGCGGCGTAGCCAAGTGGTAAGGCAGAGGNNCATCGGTTCGATTCCGATCGCCGCCTCCAATCCTATCAATCATTTAGCTCGTTTATTCAATCCTCAAAATTCGTGACTGTCTCTAAAACTGTCACTACCCCGTGACCTGACAGTCGCAGCATCGCTTCCTGCTTCTGTGATTCGACGGGATGCGCATAGCGCAACACCATCTGAATTTTCGCCTGTCCGAGGATCGCTGCGAGCGTTACGAGGTCAGTATAGCGGGCAAGACGCGTCGCTGCCGTGTGGCGCAGATCGGACACACGAGCAATTCATTCTCTGGGTACGCAGGCTTCCAGCCTGCCTGGCTTCGTAGAGACCTCGACGCTCACCCTCTTTGCACGCAAGATGCGTGCGTACCCAGCGAGAATGAATTGCCCCTGAGATCGGACAAACGGAATTTCATTTGTCCGATTTTTTGCCGCAAAATCTCTGGCGCATCTTTCGCATACTTCGCCCCGCAGCCGCCCTTTTTGCCGGAACAAACCCAGCCGCAGCCGCTCATCAACCAACCGGTGATTCGTGCCGTTGTGCAGGCGCTCTTTGACGAACGGCATAATCCGCTGTGGAAGTTGGGTGTCAGCAGCGATGGCGCGACGTTGCTGTTGAATTTCTGGCAACAGCGTGATGCGGCTTCCGGCGAACTCAAACACGATTTCACGGACGGCGAATGGAGCACGCGGTTTCTCGGTGATCTGTATCAGGATTTATCCGAAGCGGCGCGCAAGAAATATGCGTTGCTGCAAACGCCGATCTTTGTTGAAGAGTTTATTCTGGATCGCACGCTCACGCCTGCCATTCAGGAATTCGGGTATGAACAGGTACGGTTGATTGATCCGACCTGTGGTTCGGAGCACTTCCTGCTGGGCGCGTTTCAGCGGCTGTTTACGTTGCACCTCAACCATAATTCGACGATCAATGCGCGGGAACTGGCGCAGCGGGCGCTGAACAGCGTGTACGGCGTAGACGTGAATCCCTTTGCCGTAGCGATTGCGCGCTTTCGGTTGTTGATGGCGGCGCTGACGGCGGGCGAAGTCGCACGGTTGCAGGACGCGCCCGCTTTTACGATCAACGTAGCCACGGGCGATTCGTTGTTGCACGGCCCACGCCCCGGCATGATTCGCGGCGTCGCGCAAAATATGTTCGACGATCAACTGCAACATTATGACGAAACCGAAGACAAAGAACTGCTCGATAAATTCTTCGGCCAGCAATATCACGCCGTCGTCGGCAATCCGCCCTACATCACCGTCAAAGACAAGGCGCTGAATCAGGCATATCGCGTTCGCTTCACGTCGTGCCACATGAGATGCAGTCTGGCTGTGCCGTTTGTGGAGCGATTCTTTGAGTTGGTTATCGAGGGGAAACGCGAAGCGCCTGGGAGCGCAGGCGTCCCGCCTGCTGTTTGCGAACGCAGCGATGCAAACCCCGTCGTAAGGGAATCCACTGAAGAGGAAGCGATCTCCTCACAAGGTACGCGAGCGGCGTTTCACGCGCTCGCAGCAGGCGGGACGCCTGCGCTCCCAGGCGCTTCGCGTTCTGCGGGCTTCGAGCGTGCATTTAAAATTGTCCTCGCGCGCAAGATGGCTGCCGGGGAAGTGACGACGACATGGTTTGCGCGGCATGGCTCGACGCCGATGACGGAACTGCCTGCGCATTGGCCGGACGATTACCGCCAACTGGTCGAACGCCGCATCGCGCTGATTGAATCCAACGCCAACATCCGCCTGATCGAACAGCCCGAATACAAACGCCGCTGGAACAGTGAAGCGTGGGACGTGCAGGCCGAGCCGGCGCTCGGTGAATGGCTGCTGAACCGCCTGGAAGACACGCGCTACTGGACAGAACCGAAACTGACGAGCGTGGCCCGCCTGAGTGATCGCATCGGCACGGACGCCGAATGGATGCAGGTGGCGGATATGTATCGCGGACGCTACGATTTTGATGTCCTCGCCCTCGTCACCGAACTCGTCAAAGCCGAAGCCGTGCCGTTCCTGCCGATCTTTCGCTACAAACCATCGGGGACGGATTGAAGACGGTGGTCGGTGCGCCAGCGGTTGGGGCAACATTGGCGTAGGTTGGGCCGCGACGAGCTTTAACTTGGCGATGAATGCACCGCCGAAAGCAGAAGACCGTGTGCGACTGGTCAGCGATTTGCTGGAAACGTTTTTCTCCGCTGCAAAAGGCGCGGGCGAGTTTATCGATTTGGACACGGGGCTTTCGATCATCAGCCGCCATGCAAAGTCGCTCAGCTACGATGCATTGATTTTGTTTCTGGATGAATTGATTTTGTGGCTTGCCAGCCATTCCGCCGATCCGAGTTTCATCAGCCGCGAAGGGCAAAAGCTCGCCAAACTGGTCGAAGCGCAAAGCCCGGATCGTCCCGCCCCAATTATCAGTTTTGTGGCACGGCAACGCGACCTGAAAGAACTGGTCGGCGATCAAGTGATGGGCGCGGAGTTGGTCTCATTCAGCGATGTCTTGCGCTGGTGGGAAGCGCGTTTTTCCAAGATCACGGTCGGCAACGGCGCGTTTTGGTTCGTGGCCAATCTTGATCCGAGCGAAACGACCTCACCTTTTGGCGGGCGGCAGTTCTTTGCGGGTCTCACGACGAAATCGAGCGTCTCGACCGACATCGAGTTCGGCCTGTAGGCGTTTGAAGGGGGTGTGGTGATCTATGAAAACGGCGTGAAGAAGCGCACGGCGCGCGCAGCTCGCAACAATGATGTGTACAGCGTCGGCATCGAGAATGGCCAGATTCTTTATCGTGCCGACGGCGACATCATCTATTTTGCTCAGCCCAAGCCTTCACCTATCCCTTGCGCGTGGGCGTGGCGCTCTTCAATGGCACATTTGACCGAATTGGTGGAAATTCAAACACCACGTATACCTTCGCAGCCTTCGGCAAAAACAATGCTGCCGCCGATAGTTTTACGACCGCACTCGGTGTAACGAGTTGGAATGCGCCCAATGTGTGCGGTGTCGCGACAAACTGCATGTACACAATGCGGTGAACGTTGTGGGCTATGCCAATGTCGACGTGCTGAAGCGAATGCCCTGGGGCGCGGCAGGTGGACTTCCCTGCCCGACGCGTGGTGGCAATTACCGCCGGAGTTCCCGACCAAAGAAGTGGTCTTTGATGACGAAGGTGCCGAGTACAACACGCCCTATGCCCAGCCCGTGCGCATGTGGCGCATCGAATACTCGTCCAAGCTGAAGGTCACACAGGCAGCCATCCGCGACAACTTCTGGGCTGAGCATCGCGGGTATGCCGATCCGTTTTATTTCTTTGATGAACGCGAGGGCGTGTTGTACGACAACGTGCGCTTTGCCAAAGATGGCTACACGCGCGATCACACGAAGCTGTGGCGACAAACGCGCAACATCCAATTGATTCGCAGACCCATTTAAGGGGAGAGGAAGAAGGTCTCGTGAGTATTTTTTGCTACCTGATAAAAACCATGATTAAATACATAACGAACAACCTAATGAAGTGTGTAGTCAGGAGCAGTATTTATGAAAAAGATTATTCCTATCACCGACCTGCAACGCCAGATTGGAACTCTCGTAAGCGGCTGCGAAACGTCGGGCGAGCCGATCATCATTACACAGCGTGGGCGGGCGGCAGCCGTTTTACTCCCGGTTAGCCGCTATGAGCAGATAGAGGAAGACCTGGCGCGGCTGGATGAATTCGAACTGCAAGCCATGCTACAACAAGCCGAAGCGCAGATTGCGGCGCGGCAAACGATTACGCATCAGGAAGTCAAAGCCCGCCTAACAGCCCAGATGCCGAAAACGAAAGCGGGAACGCGGAAACGGCGGGCGGGCTAAGTTTCCTTATGATTCAGATCGAATGGACAACCCAGGCTTTTGCGCAACTCGAAGCCCTGCCGCAGGCCATTGCAGTTGAAATCATTCGCCGCACCGATGCGTTGCAAGTCTTCCCGGAAATGGGCGTTTCCTTATGCGAGCAATTGCAGTCGGTGTGGAACTACCGCCAATTGATCATTAAGCGTAAACATCGTGTCATTTACCGTTACGACCGCGAGCAATCGCTGATTTACATCGCCGCGATTCAGCATTGTCGTCAGCAATTAGCGGACTATTCCGATTTGCAAAGGGCGATTAGACAGAGTCAGCCAAAGGAATAACCTTTCCCAACCAGCCGCGAGCGCACAGTTCCCAGCAGCCTTTCCCTCACGTCAGTAGCTTTGCACCATGCAAAGCAATGTTTCCCACCCCTTCGTCACTGCCATCAGTCGCGCCAACAAAGCGGTGCTGGAGTTGTTTGAATTCTATGCGCCGGATGAGGAAGTCTATGAGCCACAGAACGCGATCAAGGCCTACGCAAAAACCGCCATCTCGTGGGGCGGTCGTCTGTATACCCGGCACGCTCTGTCACGGTCAGGCGCGAAACGTTACCTCGAACGCGACACAAACAATGTCACCGTGAACTTCGGCACGAACAGCGAAGAGATGGTGAAGTTCATGACGTCGTATCGCATCGAGGGGATGTGGCTTCACATTCGGCGCATCAGTATGGACGTGCCGAATGAAAGCGTCACCGTCTTTGGTGGTCGCTGTGCAAAGCCCGGTGACAAAGGCGGCACGATCACGGCGAAGCAGGAGATCGGCGGCGGCGCAAAACTGCCAGCGCGCAAAACGGTCTTTCAGTGTCCGCTCGTCCTCAAAGGCAAGGCTTGTCTCGGTGGTCAGAAGATGGATCGAAAAAGCACCACGTACCAAGCCGCAGCGTGCTGTGACAAGTCGTCCAAGCAGTGTGCCGACTATGGCAACGTTGACAACTTCGGGGCGTTCCGTTTCCTGCCCGTCAATGGCAGCTTCACGTTTACTACGACGGAGGTCAAACGCTTTCTCATTTTCTTCACGAAGAAGAAAACGCGCACTGTCTCTGCGCCCTGGTCGTCTGTTTCGGACTTGAATCCGGACGCCGTCATTCCCGAAGTCGGCGGCGTCACGCAATTGGAAGCGGTGCCGATTATGCACGCCGACACGGGCGTCGAGGTGAAAACCTTGCAGGCGATTGCTGACGGCGAAATAGATGGCATCTTCAACGTGCGCCAGCAGGACAAACAGTACCTGCCAAACCTCCTGACCTATCAAGCGGCGCTTGGACACTGGGGGACGGACGGACAACTGGCGTCAGCGCACTTTACTGGTGCAGGAAAGTTCAGTGGCACAGCGTGGATGGAATACTCGGTGACGGGCAGCAATCCGGCTGACGCCAACGACAGCAGCCCGACGACGGTCGCGGTCGTGCGCGGTCGCGTCGTTCCTTTGCCTGATCCGACCGGCGAATGGACACTGCGTGGCTGGACGGATGTGGGTCCCATTTTGCTCCGGTTTTACCTGACGGAGATAGGACGCCACCCGGCGAGCCAGATCAACAACGACGATCTGCTGCAAGCGTTCATTGATTGCAGTGAGCCGATCATTGATGGCACGGGCTTTGATCAGGCGATCATTCCGCAGAACGTACAAGGCGGGCTGGACTCCGTGACGTATGCGCTGGCGCTCGGCTTCGGTAAACCTACGGTGGGCCGAATCACACTGATGATGGCGCAGGGCAAAGTGATCACGGGCGGCTATGGCCAGCTCGTGCAGGCTTATTATCGGTACATCAACCAGCAACAACCACCGCAGTTCGTCTCGAAGGTGCGACGTATCCGGCGACGCTACACGACGAACTATGTGCTGACGGAGCAAAGCGACCTGAAGGATTTCATCTATGACGTGCTGCTGCCGAGTGTCAATGGCTATCTGAGTAACCAACAACACGAACGACATCACGGTTGCCAATGGCGTGATCACTGCCGTGCTCAATAAGGTCACCGATGCTGCCACGTCGTTCTTGATCGGTGGTTCGGAAGTCCTACACGCAACGAACAAGCCACAGCTCAGGGTGCCGACCGAGAAAAAGACGCGCCCCACCTGGACAAGTGGACAGTTTGACTATGCGGCGATCCCAAGCGACAGCGCAGTGAAAGTGCTGAACGCTTGGCTCTATGCGCCGGGCGACACCGTAAAATTCGCCTGGGAAGGCACAGTGGCCAATTACTTTCCAACCGGCAGCGCGGGCAGCACGCCGTTCATCATTATTCAAGCGCCCTTTGTCCTGCCTGATATGACACGGGCGCGCGGTGCGAACGTCGTTGTCCCGATTGATTTCAGCAATAGCCAGGGCTTTAACCTGCTCTCCGTGCCGGGCATCACGCCGACGGCAAACCGCTTGTCGTGACGTCAGGCTACAGAAACGAAAAAATCAACCGTCTGGTCGGGGGATCGCCGACCAGCGATCACTGTAAAGGGCGTGCGGCAGATGTTCACCAGCCGGAGATGTCTGTGCGCGACCTGATGCGTGTGGTGGTCGCTCAAAAGCTGCCGTTTGACCAGATGATTGATGAATATGCGCGCTGGGTACACCTCAGTTTTCGGGAAAGCGGAAAACGAGAAGCAAGCGAACGAGCCAAAAACAAAACCGAACCGACAAAACCGACACCTAAAAAAGAAGTGGTGGACACGAGTTGGGACGGTCGCTTTTTGGCGCTCTTGAGCACGTCGCCCAACATCTCGCTCGCGTGCAAAGCCGCAGGCATTAATCGCTCCACGGCGTATGAGCATCGGCAGCGATTTCCCGATTTTGCCGCACAGTGGGATGACGCGCTCGAAAGCGCCGTCGAATTATTGGAAGCCGAAGTTTGGCA
Source organism: Acidobacteriota bacterium (assembly GCA_018268995.1). Taxonomy (GTDB): domain Bacteria; phylum Acidobacteriota; class Blastocatellia; order RBC074; family RBC074; genus JAFDVL01. Next base: position 49,515 of record JAFDVL010000013.1, read on the forward strand.
ACGTGCGCGCAAGCATTCGGACACGTTGGCGATCTTTTTGCTGAAAGCGCACAAGCCCGAAAAATATGGCGACCGCTTAGCGGTACAATGGGAAACGCGCGATCTGGATGCAATGAGCGATGCGGAACTGGAAGCCTACGAACGAGCACGGGTAACTCGAATACGAACGAGTTCGCGTTCATAGAGCCAAACGTGCGCGTGAAAAGCAATGATAACAGCAAGCGCCAAATAAAAAGCCGCTGCCGTATTTGGAATATTTGCCGCGCGTCTCGCCCACGTCGTGGTCGTATGATGCACCGCACCTCCGCTTGATCGCCGAGCATCTTGATGCCGTTAAAGCCGGAACGATTGATCGGCTCGCAATCTTCATGCCGCCAAGGCCTGGCAAGTCGGAAACCTACACAGTGCGATTTCTGGTGTATTTGTTGGAAGACGATCCAACCGTTCGTTGTTTGATCACGGGGTACAACCAAAGTTTCGCTCGTAAGTCACGTAACCTCGCGGAAACGCGAATGAGGTTGTCCGATGACAAGGCCAGCGCCGACAAGCTGCCATTGGAAGCCGTTTGGTTTGATCTTCAATCCATCAGCGAAGAAGAACGGCTGAATGCGTTGTTACTGAAGCGACAAATCGGCGCAAGCACCGAGCAATTGCTGAGTGAAGCGGGCTATGGGGCACAGGATATTCAACGGATAGTGGAGGAAAACCGTGCTGTCGGCAAACGCCAAGCGTAGCAATTCAATGCTAGGCAAATGGATTCCCCTTTCGGCGATTGATCATGAATCTTGACGCAGTCATTCGGCAGCAACTCAAACGCCTGCTCAACCGTGACCCACATTTGCGCTGGCTCATATTGCTTTCGGCTTTCATACCTGACGCTCATCATCACGGGATAATAATTGTATCGCCGCTGCCTTTAATCGGCAGTTTATCCCTTCGAGTAGCCCAGACACCAACGCCAATTCCGACGGCGGCGGCCCCCACAATCACCGCAGGCAAACCACCCTGCCAGGAGGCAAAGGGCGGCCTTTGCGCCGTGACATTGGCCGTTGTGGTCGTCGTGGCAGAGCTGCCAGGTATGGCTGCCGTCACAGTCGCGGTGCTGACGGATGCCGCAGCATTGTAGGTAACCACAGCGATCCCTTGTGCGTTCGTGCGCGCTTCGAGACTCGACATCCCGAACACTGTGGCTCCCAGTGAGCCGGGGCCTTTGAGGGCAAAGAGCACGGGCACATTGGCGACCGCCTGGTTTCGTTCGTTAGTCACGCGCATTTGCAACTGTTTTGTTCCCCCTGGCGCAACGGCGAAGCTGCTATGCAAGGTGACAGGACGGATTTGGTAACGATGCTCGTCCAGCAAGGCCTTGCCCGTTCGCTCATTAAGAGCGAGAGGTGGGGCCAACAAAGGCCAGTTTCCAATCACCATTACTGAGCCTTGGTTCACCTCCACCGCACCATCTCCGTCACGCATTTCTACGCGAAAGTTTGCGCCGCGTGAAGCAGCGATGACCGAATCACCCGCACGCACATATCCACTTGCCTGCGGATCAAATTTGACGTGCAGATTGCCGCTCAATAATTGCGCTGCTAACACGCGGGTGGCCGCAGCCGCGCCCGCAGTAACGCCCACGGTTTCCGTCGTCAACTTCGCTCTGGCACCGCTGGGCAAGACGACTTGCCCGATGGCGCTGAAGGATAGATGAGCCCCGGAGCCTGGCGGGGCTTCCAGCACTTCACCACCCCATAGCATCTCTCTGCCGGAGGACAGATGCCCATTAATCAGTACTCCGCGCAATGACTCTGCCGCCCCAATGTTATGTACCAGCAGCAGATTTCGTTGTTTCTGTTCCGCCGCAAAAAAGGTCGCTGTCGTATTCATCGTCAGCGAACTCATAAAGGTTGTGCGTCGCTTTTGTAAATCTGCGAGCGCCTGTTCACGACGAGATGCTTCCGCCAGGATGGTGTCTGGCACCTGCACTGGATAATTCCCGATCAAATTTTCCAGCTTCTTCGCTGTCAGTGCCGCGGCTTCCTTCTTGAGAGATTTCGTGAGGACGGGCTTTTCCGCGTTCGGCTTGGTGCGAGTTGAATGGGTATTCGCGAGAATCGTACCTTTATTGGCTTGGATCGTAGTATGACTATTTTTCAAATCAACGTTGAAGTACGCGCCCTGCGAAGCCGTAAGCGATGTGTCTGCCGTATCCACCAGCGCGCTGGTTGCAGGCTGTAATTTGACCTGCATCGCACCGGCCAGCAACGAAGCCGAAAAGAATTGCTTTCCGACCGAGGCAAAGAGTTTTGCGTTTTGCATTTTGAGTTGAAGGCAGGCACCGGGGCTAATCGTGGCTTCGCCGAGCGCACCAAAGATTAGCCTGGATTCAGCACTCACCTGCACGAACTCATCGCCCCACAACGTGAAGGTGCCCGCAGCCGCTCGACCATTGATTGTGATCAGACCAGAGGATTGAATGATCCCAATCGCGCCAGGGGCCATCGCACCATCAATCGTCTTAGTGACAGGTCGTGCAGCGGTGGGCGACAGACAGCCGGAAAAAATCATTGCCAGGCTCAATCCGTAGATGGCGAAGGGGGAAACGAAGCACAATTTTCGCATGGTCTTCTCCTGAAATGATTATCTAACGTGAATGCGTACGGGATTTGCTGTTTTCCCATCAATCGTCAGCAGTAGGTCGACTTCTCCACTGACTAACGCGCTACGTGGAATGCGCAGGTTGACCTGATCCAGACCGTAATACTGCCCTTGCGGCCCGGCATACTGCACTTCAGCGTCCACGCCTGCGATGCGCGCCGAAACCCGATTCATCGCGCTGTAATGACGAATCCCCGTGCCAAATAAGACGAGAAAGACTTGTTCCTCCGCAGGGCCGATGTTAATGGGAGCAGGCATGAATTTCTTTTGTACCGCATCATACTGCGCGACCGGTTCCGTGCTTTGTGAATTGTCGCGTTTGACGCGCACGGCATAAGCAGCAGGCGCACCTTTGCCATCCGCATTCGCGGTAAACAATGCGGGGGCCATCGCCGCCACTTGCATCGTACCTTCCGACACGACTTCCCCTTTGTTCACAATCACTACTCTCGTCTTGCCGGGTACTGTGCCTTCCGGGATGAGATAATTGATCTGCGTCGGTGAAACGAAGAACAGCGAAGCCAACCGCTCAACCTGATTGGCATCGGTCACATAGACCCGGACATTGCCTAATTCGTTTGGTAAAGGTGAGGTTTGCGCCGTAACCGTTTGGGAGCCGAAGTTTTCACTGAAAACAGAAACGATGCCATCAGATGCAACGGCTTCGGCACTATAGCTTGCCGCTGAAACACTCGTTGCATTCAGAATCCGACCTTGCCCAGTACCAATCGGGCCGGAAGCCGCTACTGCATAATCCTCCCGATCATAGAAAAAGACCTGCACTTGATACGCATTGAGGCCGCTATCATTGGCGGTAAATTTCTTGAGGAGGGTGAAGCTTTGTCCCTTCAGCAGTCCGGCCTGACGTAAATCCAGATCGAAGTTCGGTGCCTGTCCAATCCGATTGCCCGCCTGGTCATAAAACTGATAGGCCAGCAGATAAATATCCGAATTGGCATCATAGCCCGAAGCCTCCACCGTGAATTCATTACTGCCAGTCTTATTGAATACGACGAGCGGAGCCAGGCGTGGCACCAGCGGATTGATCAGCCGCGCGTTGGATTCCACACGCCCCGTCAAAGTAGCTGTTTTGAGGGTAGTAGCCCCCTGGAGGATACTAAACGTCGAGGTAATCACATCGGGAATCACCTGACTCGCCGCTAAATTCGACGTTTTCCCTGCCGGAGCCGGAATCTTCGGATCGAAATCAAGACGGAACGTCCACGTCTTGCCACCCGGAATAGAAATCGTCGCGCCGCTGCGAATTTCCGTATTCGCGCCATCCGTAGTATTGAAGAGCATAAACGTGCCGCTGTCGTCGGTGTTCGTGATCTTGCCGCTCGTCACATCTTCACCTGTGCGCCGAATCGCAAAATTCAGACTCAGCGTCTCGCAGCCCGTATTTTCTACCATAAACGTACGCGCAGTCCGATTCGGAATCGGCGCACGCGCAGGCGTAGCGGTGCCAAAATCCAGGGCGGAAGCCAACGTGACTTTGGCCTGGGGCGGGCAGATGATTGGCAAGGGTGTCGGGCTGGAAACGACTCCATCTGACATCACAGAAATTTGGAGAGTTTTTACCGCGTCCAGCTCGCTGGCATTGATCGTCGTCGTGATTTGATTCGGATTCACTATGACCGAAGAACGTGCGACGCCATTCACAAACACTTTAGCGCCGGAGCAGAAGCCGTTACCGTTGATAGTGAGCGTAAAAGTGCTGCCCCCAACAACCGCAGACGGCGGGTTGAGTGATGTGATCGTTGGCTTGATGCTGAAGGACAGTGCGCCCGAAGTGCCGCCGCCTGGCGTCGGATTCACTACGGTCACGCGAATGATCCCCGCGCAGAAAATATCGGCTGCGGTATAAGTCACCTTTAAGCGCGTCCGCGAGATAAAGGTCGTTGGCATCGCTCTGTCCTTCCAATACACGACCGAACTGTTGACGAACTTATCCCCAGTGACTTCAAACATCCCTCCAGCGCCACCCGCATCAATCATCGAAATGCCCAACCCCGTTAACGACGGCACCGGATTGTCGATGCGGAATTTGAGCGTATTGGAAGTGCCGCCGCCAGGAGAGGGATTAAGAATTGTATTGAAAACCGTGATGTCTGCTGTCCCCGCCGTCCCAATCAGAGAGGCTGGAACGGTTGCGGTCAGCAACGTTGAGCTTTGAAACGTCGTATTCAAGTCTGCTCCGTTCCAACGCACAACAGAGCCATTCACAAAGTTCATTCCAATCACACCCAGCGTAAAAGGCATCGGATCTCCGGCAAACGCGAAATCAGGGTTCAGCGCCGTAATCTTGGGCACGGGGTACGCTATGATGACCTGCTTGCCGGTGAAAATTCGTTGCTCTAACAAATTGCCCATTTCATCGGAAATTTCCAACGCGACTGGCGAACTGGCAAATCCAATGGGTGTCGGTTTCCCATAATCCGCAGTACCAAAGTTGAAGGTGACGCGCAAGATTTGGTTGATGCCCGCCGCAAACTTTTGCCCCGGAGGCAGCGCAAAGCCTACGCCTAATCGCCCGCTCCCCACTTCATTCGGGTTAAGAAGCAACAACGCCGCAGCCGCATCCGTCCCCAACACAGCCACCGGATTGCTGAGCAAATTGGCATCAAACGCCAGTGTAAAACCAAGCGCGTTTTCATTGCCCTGTGCTTCCAATTCAATCGGAATCGTGACAGTGGTAGAGGTAAAAGTCGCTGTCCCGACTCGCACCTCACGCGCCGCCTCCGGCTGGGACAAAGCAGGCTTAGCAGCAGCCACCGCAGCCGTCGGGCCACCCGCCGCAGTCAGCGGATCAAGCCCCGATGCATAGCGCATTGCCTGCACCAAATCCGCGATCCCAATGCGACCATCCCCTAGCGTTGCGCGCGGCGCACAGTCAGCGCGCTGAAGCTCGCTCCCCTCATTTACCTTATCAACATTGGTGGCGAAGCGTCCGATCTGCGCATAATCGCTTGGATTGATCGCGCCATTTTTCCCGGTCGGGCGTGGCGTTACATCGCCTTCATAACCGGATTGCGCGGAAACGGTTGGAGTGGGGGAAATAAATGCAAGACTGCACAAAATTGTAAGGAGGCAAAGAGTCATCCAACGCATAATTCTTGGAGGATGGATTCTCGTCGCCAGGCTCGGTCTGTTCATAGGTGTTCCTCATTCGGATGTGAGTAACCGCGCAGCCCAAAGGGATCGGCGCACGGATAGTGTTGTCGGAGCGTCTCTGGTTCAGTTACGACGCGAACATTCGTGTGCTACTGAGGGAACACGATCTTGGTGGAAGCGTCTGTGAAGGGGTCGTCGTTGCCTGCGCTGCGTCTCAGGCAACCGCAGGCCGTTCGCTTTGTAAGTAGTTTCCGCCGACTCACGGAATACCAGTTACAATGTCGTTGTGGGCTACTTGGGCGGCTTTGCTGAGCCATTCGCTGTTAGCCCATCAGCCTGTCCTCTCACTTGAGATAGATGTTGACGGAATTCGCCGCTTTGCCCTCCACACTCACTGCAACTGGAACCTCACCACGCCCCAGCAAACTCTTTGGCAACCGCACATTGATTTGATCCAGACCAAAGAACTGGCCCTGTTTGTCGGCGTAATCAATGACCGCTTCGACACCGCCAATGATGACTTTGACGTTAGCGAGATCAGAACGATGGCGAATGCCCGTGCCATACAGCGTCAAGACAACGGCATCTGTACTCAGATCAATCGGCACGGGCACAAATTTGTTTTGCCCCCCATCGAAGCGCGCCACGCGATCCAAGGCTTGCGATTGATCGCTCTTGACATACACAACATCCGCCGCCGCCCAGCCTGTGCCCGAAGAGTCAGATGAAAAGATGCCCGGCGCGACTTTGCCAATATTGAGCAATCCCAATGTCTCTTCGCCTACACCATTCGTGATCGTCACCGTAGCGATGCCTTCCGCTGTGCCCGTTGGGATCTGATAGTTGAGTTGATTCGGCGAGACAAAGAATAACGGCGCAATTCGTTCACCCCCTTGACCGTCCTTGATCTTGACCGTAGTGCCGCCGAGCGTGTTGGGTAACGGCAAACTGACTGCCTGAGCCTTCATCGTCGCCAGCTTGGTTCCAAATGCCGAGGCAATCGAATCCGCCGCGAGGTCTGCGCCTACATAACTCGCCGCTGAAACATTCGCCGCCGCTCTGCCGCTAATCGTAATCGTGCTACCCGTGTAGTTGACCTGTCCAACCGGAGACCCGAACGCATCTACGATTTCGCGTGCAAACACTTGATCGCCGAAGCTAACCGTCGCTTGCGCCGCCCCATCGCCGCCAGTTGGAATAAAGCGTAGCGTCAGCAAGACGCGATTTCCTGCCACAAGTTGCTGCCCCGGAGATAAGATTACGGCGAACCCCAGCCGCCCACCTGCTGCTTGCGAAACGCTGACTTGCAATGAAGCGCCATTCGCCCTGTCACCAACTTTCGCATCCACAAAGCTCAACACCTTGGGATCGAAGTTCAAACTAAACGCAATCGCATTCTCATTGCCTTGTGCATCGAATTCGATTTGCAAGGTTCCGACTTGGCTGCGTTGGAAACTCGCATCTCTTGCACGAACTGTTCGTGCTTGGGCATCTACGCCAGCGAATGACGGAGACATCAGCGATAGTGGAGAGTTCAATAATGCATTCATCCCGCCCGCCGGAATGACTGAATCAAGCCCTACCGCATACCGACCCGCTTGCACCCAGTCACCAATCGTAAGGCGGCCATCACCTTTGGTTTCTTTCGGGTAGCAATCCACGCGTTGCAATTCGCTGCCGGGGTTTATCTTATCCAGTCCCACATAAAACCGCCCAAGCTGCACCCAATCGGCCATTGTCACTTTGCCATCCCCATTTCCGCTCGGGCGCGGGGAAACATCTCCTTCATAAGTAGGTAAAATGGTGAAAGTCACTGCGGTGGAAGTCGCTCCACCTGGAGGGGGATTGAAAACTGTAATCAACGCTGTGCCTGGATTCGCGATGTCTGCTGCCGCAATGTCTGCTTCAAGTTTGTTCTTGCTGATGAACCGAGTTGTTCGTCCTGCGCCATTCCACTGAACGGTAGATTTATTCGTGAAATTATCTCCGTTGACCATGATCGTAAATCCAAGATCACCAGCCAATGCGGAGGAGCGGGAAAGACTGGTTATGATCGGCGATGGAGGTTGGCTCACCACAAACGATAAAGCATTTGATGGGACTCCGCCTGACGCTGGATTTACCACTGTGATCTGATAAGTGCCTGCGGCTACGATGTCAGATGCCGGGATACTTGCGTTCACCAGCATACTGTTGACGAATGTAGTCTGCCGATCCTGCCCATTCCATCGGACTACTGCACCAGAAATAAAGTTAGTTCCAACCACTCCCAAAGTAAAAGCAAGGTCACCAGCAAATGCAGTCGAGGGAGTCAGCGCAGTAACAACGGGAGGCGAGTTATTAACTGTTAACTTCGCGGCGTTGGACGTAGCTGTGCCGCAAGTTCCTATCACAAGCACATCGTAATCTCCCGCATCACCGAGAGCGACAGAAGCGATTGAGTAAGAACTGCCCGTTGCGCCACTGATCGGTGAACCATTCTTGCGCCACTGGTAAGTCAGATTAGCCCCTTGAGTCGTCACCGAGAATGACACGCTCTGACCAACAACCTTGGTTTGCGCCGTTAGTTGTGCAGTAATTGTCGTGGAAGGGGTGACTGTGAGGCTCACAGGATTTGAAGTCACATTTCCGCAGGCACTCGTGATAACAACCTCATAGTTTGCAGCGTCAGCAAGTGTTACCGAGGCAATGGTGAATGAATTACTCGTTGCACCATTGATCGGTGCGCCATTTTTACGCCACTGATAAGTGAGATTTGTGCCGGTAGCTATTACCGAAAAGGTTGCCGTATTATTTGCGCAAACCGTTTGGTTTACCGGCTGTGCTGTAATTGCCACAGATGAGTTAACTGTGAGTGTTGCCGCATTGGAGGTGATATTTCCGCATGCACCAGTTATGACTACATCATAATTCCCAGCGTCACCTGCAATGGCTGAATTGATTGTGTAACTATTACTATTCGCTCCAGGAATTGGCGAACCGTTTTTGCGCCATTGATAGGTGAGATTCGTCCCCGTAGCTGTCACGGAAAAGGTCACTGAGCCATTCACGCAAACCGTTTGATTTGTGGGGTGAGCATTGATTATAGTTGTCGCATTCACCGTCAGCGTCGCCGCACTAGAAGTAATTGAGTTTCCCCCGCTTGTGACTGCAACAGCGTAACTGCCTGCATCGTTCGTCGTTGCGGAAGGAATTGTGTAACTAGAGTTTGTCGCCCCTGGAATTGCTGAACCGTTCTTGCGCCACTGGTAGCCGAGATTTGGCCCCTTAGCAGTGACTGAAAACGTGACTGACTGTCCCGCACAAACAGTTTGGCTAGAGGGATAGGTAACAATCTCAAAAGCATCGCTGACGGTGAGTGTTGCAGGATTACTTGTCACAGTGCCACAACTGTTAGTGAACACTGCACCATAGCGTTTGCCGTTATCGCTCGGAGCCAACGATGATACTGTCAATACAGTATTTGTTGCTCCGGGGATGTTTGTGAAGTTCGCGCCACCATCCGCACTAACTTGCCATTGGACAGACGGCGCAGGCGTTCCGTTGGCAGCCGCCGTGAATGTCGCACTGCCCCCAACTGTAGAGGATTGATTCGCCGGATGCGACGTTACAGTCGGCGCAGTGTTTACGGTCAGCGTTGCAGTCGCTGATGTCTGGGTACCACAGACCCCAGTTACTACGACATCATAGATGCCAGCATCAGCCGTGGTCACGTTATTGAGCGCCAGCATTGGCCCCGTCGCCCCTGGAATTGCTGAACCGTTCTTGCGCCACTGGAAGCCCAGCATCGTTCCCGTAGCCGCCACGCTAAATGTCGCGGAAGCTCCCGCACAAACGGTTTGATTGGCTGGTGGCGTAGTAATCGCCGTCAATGGATTGACCGTCAGCGTCGCTGCATTCGACGTGATTGATTTTCCTCCACTGCTGACGACAACATCATAACTACCCACGTCATTCGCGGTTGCCGAGGGAATCGTATAACTATTGCCGGTTGCGCTTGGAATCGTCGCCCCGTTCTTGCGCCACTGATAAGTGGGATTCGTCCCCATTGCCACGACCGAAAACATTACCTGCGCACCTGCACAAACCGTCTGATTTACGGGATGCGCAGTGATCGCTAAGGTCGGGCCGGAGACCACCGTTAAATTCATTGGAGATAGGCTACCGGAAGCACCAACTGTCATTTGACCATTAGCGGGGTCAGTTACGCTCAACGGAGTGCCTTTGAAGAAAACCTGTATAACTGCTGGTTTAGTTGGTTCCGCACCACCTGGCTGAATCGTTGCTTCAAAGATGGGAATATCAATGATGTAGACGTTATTGTCTGTCAGGGTACTGGTTTGAGCTGTATTCGGAATGTAATCCGTGCCATCAGGCTTTCGCACTACAATCGTATAGTCGTTCCCCGCAACAGCCTGTGTGAGTTGAGTTCCATCAACTGTGATCGTGCCGCCGATTCTTGCGGGTTGCGGGGGAGTCTGCGCAACAGTCCAGACAGGCAAACCCAGTAAGAATGCAGCCATCAGAAGATAATTTGCTTTCATCGCTCGAATGCCTCTCAAGGTAAAATCCAGTTCACTGGCTCGGTCGCCGTCACAAAGATGAAGTACCCTTTCCCCACCTGCAGCACCGACAAGTCACTCAACAAGGGATTGTCAGGGAAATAGCCTTGAAATCGCTTCGTCGCCGCATTCCAAGCCCAGACCCGCGTATACTTCCCAGCGATAGAATTCAAGCCTTGCGCTATGTTCCTCTGGGTTAGATCGCTGTAGCCGACTAAGTTCCAACCGGGCCTCAGTGTGATTGTTCGGGATGGTGTTGCCCCAACTACATTCAAGGTGGCAGCCTCTTTCATCAAAATCCAGTATCCGCGTCCGGCTTCCACCATGGTTAGGTCGCTGAACTGTGGTGTGGCAGGAAAGTATCCTTGATACTTCTTGGTTGCACTATCAAACGCCCACACGCTTTCATATTTCCCACTAATCGGGGCGAGGGCGCTGGCAATCGCAGTATTCGTAGGTTGAACCGGCAAGGAGATCAAATTCCATCCGGCAGAAAGCTGGATCGCCACACCATTCGCGATATTGAAACTAACCGTTGCGGAATCGGCAAAGTTCCCGGATGGATCATAAGCACGCGCTTTCACTGTATGTGCGCCATTCGCTTTAGTAGCCGTATCCCAGTTGCATTGAAAAGTCGAACCAGATGCTTTGGCAGTTGCATCTGTGCAGGTCGGAGCTACATCTGCATCAACGTAAAACTCAATCTTCTGGATGGTGCCGGAATTGTCTGCGGCACTCGCTTTAAGAGTGAAGAGTTCATATATGGTTTGCCCGGCGCTCGGCGCACTTACTTGCACCGAGGTTGGCGCATTAGGATCACTGCCCGTCCCGCTCAGCGTCACATTGACCGTAGCTTCATCGGCATCGTTGGAGGGAATAATCAGCGTTGCATTTCGCGCGCCCAGCGCCATAGGGTTGAAGCTCGCTCCCACAGTACAGCTTTGTGATGGTGGCAAGCTCTTATTGGAACAGGTATCTGTCCCTTTGAGGAAATCACCGGCATTCGTACCGCCTAGTGTGATCACTCCAATGTTCAGGTTGGCGGCTCCGTCGTTTTTGATGGTCACCGTCTGAGCTGCTGAGGTAGCCCCTACGACCGTGCTGCCATAGCCGATACTTGTTGGTGTAACGGTGATCTCTGGTGCTCCTCCTGCTTGAATCACTGTGAAAATTTGGTCGGCAATGGTTAGCTTGCCACTGCGGGAAGCCGTACTTGTATTGGCTTCGATGGTGAACTGCACCGTGCCACTGCCACTACCGGGACTGCCTGCCGTAACCTTGAGCCAAGATGAATCGCTCACGGCTGTCCAAGCACAATCGCTGGTTGCCGCCACACTCACGCTATCGGTAGCAGCCTCTGGCCCGAAGGATTTGCCGGGAGACGAAAGCAGAAAATCACACGAAGGAACCGTCACGATCATCCTAACTGACTGAACCTGATTGTCACTTGTTCCTGTAACTGTAAGGCTATATGTGCCGGGGACAGCGTTTGAAGGAACGCTAATATTTAGGATGTTGGGAGGCGGATCTACATTTGCCGAAGAGCTTACAAAAGATTGTATTTTATTTACTGCAAAGCCACATCCAGCTAGGCCATCACAACCAAGGCTGACAGGTTGACTGTAACCGTCTGTTGATACTACTGTGCAATTTGTCTGGCCGCTATTCCCTTTACCTATGACTAATGCCTGAGCATCACAGGTAAGTGAAAAGTTCGGGCGAAATTGACGAACCACACTAATGATCTGATTACCAAAATTCGTATGAATCACATAGAGATAATTCGTAGATGGATCAACGGCTAGTGCTGTAACATTGCTTATATTTATGCTTCCAACCAACACATTGTCGGAAATCCTGATCACACTTATCCCCTGTTTACCAGAACTGTCATAATAAGGCACAAAGACATATTCAGAGTTTGCTGCAATTTCCTGTGAGCCATTTGGCACAGGGACACTTGCCCGTATAGTGTTCGACGCAAGATCTATAACTTCAACGAACGAATCGGAGCAAACATACGCAGAGGTTCCAACGATGACCAGAGAATTGGGAGCAAATCGGATTGGAATCGTAGCAATTACAGTATTTGTCGTCGTATCAATGACACTGACAGATCTTAATGGGTTATCTGTGAATTTCCCACAGTCATCACATTGATTGACAATGTAAGCTCTTCTCAACAATTCGTCAGCCGCAGCATAAATAGCCCCTCTGCCAACATTGACAGTCTTGAGCACTGTATCAGTCGATGAGTCAAGAATTTGCACGCTGGAGGCCCCATTATTGACAGGATAGGTCAGATTTGTGACAAACACTTGATTGCCGATTGCGGCTGCTCCCCACGGTAAAGCCCCAACGCCAACATATTTAAGTAGTGTGTTGTTAGCTATATTCACAATCGCCAACTGACCATTTGGGCCTGTATTGATTGGGACATAGGCTCTGTTAGCCTGAATTGCTATATTTCCGGTCTCGCTTGTCGGGTATGAACTGAACGAGACATTACCGAGAACAGTTTTATTGGAAAGATCAACGACTCTTAACCCCGCACTGCCGAATTCATTTTTATCAATTGTAAGGTATGCCTTGCCATTGCTAATAGAAATCTCTCTGGCCCTCCCAGTTCCGCCTGTAGGGATCGTATCAATAACCTGCCATGTGCCAGTCGCCAATTCCTGGCTTTGAGTTCCATTCGCAGACAAATTGACTTCTATTGAAGCATTTTTAGAATCATTACTTGTTATTCTATAGACAGCTTGTCGCGTGCCTGTGGATACGGGCGTAAATCTGATCCGTACAAACATGGATTTGCCCGGACTAATAGCTAAGCCACTAACTCCAATTACAAACGGTTGTCCATCTGTCGAGATTGAATATTCATCCGTTCCGGTCAATCTCTGGAAACCAAGTGTTAAGGGGGAAGTCCCAAGATTTTGAATTTCAAAAAAACGCTCTCCTATACTGCCTACCGCAACATCGCCAAAGGAAACTGCCCGTACCGGCGAATTCAAAATAGGAGATGCAGCCTGCTTCCCCTCCTCAACACTTGTTACAGCATTGCCTTGCGCGTTAGTCCCGCCAATAAGGTAGACCATGTCATTCACAACAGCCGCAACAGCACTGGTTCTCGCAGTAAGAATTGCATTCTTTGCCGTCACTAAATTGTTTGAGGGGTCGTACTCCTGCACGAGGTTCAGCGCATTTTCACCATAAGTTTCACCGCCGATCAGGTAGATTTTCCCCTGCAATGAAACAGCACTTGCTCCCGCGCGGGGTGGAAAGAGGAGATTTCCTTTGGATGTCCACGTATTAGCAACAGGATCGTAAGCTTCAATCTTATTGCTTTGATTACCGGGAATATCCCCGCCTAACACATAAATAATATTATTTACGACTGCTACTCCAGCATAGGCGCGAGCTGTAGGCATATCCGCCCTTTTCTGCCAGGAGTTAGTTGCAGGGTTATACTCCTCAACTACTACAGAATGAGTTCCTGCATTATTAGCGCCTCCGATTGCATACAACTTACTATTGACCGTTGCCACTGCCAGACCACGACGAAGTGTTGGTAACTCAGACCCCACATCCCAACGATTTGTCACTGGATCATATATTTGGACTCTAGCATCAACGTCCTGCCCAACTACATATATTTTCCCACTAATTGCTACTGCACCGCTCTCGGAAATTCCTAATGGAGGGGCAGCTATTTGTTCCCACTTGTAACCTGCCGTTGTATTGACACTGTAATACCCTCCTCCTAAAAGATAGATTTTGCTCCCAATAATGGCCGACGCTGACCGATAAAAGTTGATGCCCGACGGTATGGTCGAGACATTTGACCAAATAAAATCGTTCCCTCCTTGTTTCTGTGTAACCCCGCTCCCGGTAACGGTGAAATTGACACCCACTTCATCGGGATCATTGCTGCTAACGCTAAAGTTAGCAGTCTTCTGTCCGATTGAGGTTGGGCTGAACTGAATCATTACCGAACCCGACCCGCCAGGCTGAATATATGGCGAGAATGGGAACGCGGAAAAGCTATTATCCTCGGTAGTTTTATGAACACTGCTGATAACAAGATAGTCCGATCCAGTATTCTGAATTACAACAGTTTGATAAATATTGGTATTAAGTAGAGCTTCGCCAAAAGGGTAATTCGTGTTTGCCAGATTAATATCAGGGAATTTATCAGGTTGCCCAGCTTGGTTGATTGTCACCGTCTTGGCAGACTTCTGATCACGAACTGAAATAGTTCCGATTCGCGTATTAGTTGTTGGATTCTTTTCAACCACATACCCGATAGATACTGCACCGGTTCCAAACGTCCCAGAATTTATTTTAATCCAACTCGCATCACTATTTGCCTGCCAGCCACATTGTGCGGTTGTGCTAACAGAAATACTGGCAGTAACACCGTCAACAGGGACAGATCGCTCTGATTCAGATAAAATAAGAATACATGTGTTAGCCTTTCCATCTTGTTTTATCGTTAATATTTCCGACTTGTTATTCTGCCCTAGCACTTTTATCGTCCCTACCCTTGGATTTGAAGTTGAGTTAGCTGCAACAGTATATTTTACGGACTGAGACCCGGCTCCAGATTTACCAGAATTAATCGTAATCCAAGATGGTGAGTCTGTCGTAGCACTCCAAGTGCAAGTTTTTGCGGTGGTGATGTAAAAGATGTCACTTGTGGTGTCGGCGGAATATTGCTTTAAGTATGAAGTCAGAGAGAGATTGCATTGCGTTACCGCGCTGCCTTTACCATCTTGAATTACTCTTAATGTCAGCGAGGTATTTGAGCCAACAACAGTAATGTACCCAACTCGTAATGATGATGAAGTATTTCCATCTACAGAATAGCTCAATACTTGCGTGCCTGTGCCGTTTGCTCCAGATATAAGATTTAACCAGGGTGAATCAGTTGATGCAGTCCAACTGCAACCACTACTAGCCTGAATCGTGACATTACCGAAGGACAAGAGATTCCCAAATGGTTCCTGGTCTGCTGATAGAGTGTAATTGCATTCTGGCATAACACCTTTACCACTCAGGTTTACAGTTTTCGTTGCATTATATTCAGCATTGCTCTCGATACTGATTGAGGCAGTTTTGTCACCAATAGAAGTTGGTCGGAAATTGACAACAACTTCCAAGGCTGCATTGGGAGCCAAGTCAATGGGAAAAGTTGAAATGGAGTTTATAGAAAACTGATCTGTCTGAGACCCACTCAATGTAATTCGAGCCAGTCTTACACTTTTCGTGCCTAGGTTCCGTACGATTAACTTCTGTATACTACTACTACTAATCAATGTGTTAGGGTATCGAATTTCAGAGTTAGGTTCGATGCTAAGGATAGCTTTGTTCTGAGTTACTGATTTGGGTTTAACTCCTAAATCGGAGGCGATAAATTCAAATAATGGCAAACGAGTGCCTGACTTTTGATCAACACAAGGCTCACTAGAGGAATTTTTCGAGTGCATCTCTTCATGATTAAACCCTACACAAGTACGCCGACCTTTTAGCCCTGGCCAAGATGCCCCAGGCGGTCTCACAAATAGCGCGCTATCCCGCGGAACTACTCCATCATTTAACACAGATGAAATTTCCATTTCAAAATTATTTTTCATCAGCCGCTGTAAGATTACAGAAATTGGCTCATACTTATCCCGGATTGTAACGGGGAGGCCTGTTTGAAGCTCTTTTTTAAAATCGTCGTAGTTTAATATCTTACCTATTCTAGCTATGCTTTCATTAGCTTTGAGATAACCAGCATATGCAATGATACGATCATCAAATGTGTGAGGCACTTCATTGAGCAGCCAATTATTTTTCTCTTGCTTATCGTCATATCTTGATGCGTCCCATGTTATATCGTAATTATCCCAACGAAGATCGCTTCTATTCGGCAAAGTCGGATCATAAACACACTTGACACAACCACTCTTAGCAAAAAGAAGATCGCCAAGGCCGCCTAATAAGCTATTCCAGAACACCAGCCGACCGTTAAAAGAAATAGGAATAGCATTGGGGGATTCACTTATATAGCTATCTGGAACTCTGAGATTTTCATTCGCTAGGTGTGAACCATGGTGAGGAGTACCGAGTGTAATGGCTAACCTCACCCTGAATCCAGTTTCATTCCCTTTCCCAATACCATAGTTTACCTTGTGCTGATTCATGAATGCACGAGTAACTAATCCTCCCAAACTATGTGCAATAATAACGATTTCCTTATCGAAGTCGCTATTTGCTTTCTTGAAGGAGTCGAGATGATTTCGGAGTGACCTTCCAATCTCCCACACTATATGTTTGTCACTATCATAGCTAAAGGAATATACTTTATATTGATCTGCAAAATCTGTATTTTGGGATATTGTAGAGAAGTATGTTTTGAGGTCTTCAAAACCACTAGAGTCGCTCCAAATACCGTGGATCAATATGACTGGTGTTCTAGCACCGATGGGTCCTGGGGTTACACTCTCTTCTGATACAAGACGCGTATGACAATCTGCTGGACTCGGGTCCTCGACAGGCGGTTTTCCTGGCACCATCTGGACATTACTTGTGCAACCACTCTCCACGCTCGCCGCATTCTGATTACTCGGAGATTGATTTAAATTGGTAAGATTCGTAAGAGACCTCGACTTTGGTGCGATAAAGAGGCCTTCTCTTCTTTTACCCTCACGATGGTCCTCGTTTCCTACCTTTCTACTATCCGAGCGGGAATCTATCGAGGTTGAGGCGTGCCTACTGTTCGCTCGCGGGATGGCTATAAAACAGACACATAGCGAGATTGAGACAAAAAGGAAGATTCTAATGAAAGTAATATTAGGCAATATATTCATACGGTTTCCCGCGAGAAAACCAAATACTCATCGCACGCTTAAATAACATGGTCGTGCATTGATCTAATTACCTGGCAGCATCGAAGCCAATCTCAAAGAGCCTTGCCTGTCCAAACACCCAGGCATATTCTCCTGGCACTATCGGCATCACCAGTTTTGCTCGGTAGAGATAGACATCGCTTCCAAATTCCTTTGTTTTGCCGATGACCTCATAGCTGACGGGGATCAGTTTTTTAGCGGGAATGCCTGTTTTAACCCCGGTAAGACCACTCGCACGCGCCGCCTCAAGCTCTCTGCGATCCCCTTTTACGTCTAGCTTGGCTAATACGACCATGTCGTCGGGCTTCTCATTGGTTGGCAGCGAAAACTCGAATGTCGGGGTAAGATTTGTCGTGCGAATGCGAGAATGATTCCCTGGCAGTGTCGTGTTGACTTTCATGCCAAACATATTGCGAGGATCCATTGGGTTACTGCTCCTCATCTCTTGGCGCGAAGCTTGCAATTCGACCCGCTTGCCGTTATCAACCATTACAATCGAACCATAATTGGCTGATGAATCATTGCCAGCGGTGAGAAATGGATTATTTTCATTGCTGGCTTTGGGTGAAGCAGGCTGAGCAGGTGAAGGCTTACGGACTGGGTTGCCCGTCATCGCTTTGATTATGTTGTCAGGGACTTTTGCCGCTTTCAGCGCAATCAGTCCATCGGGTGATAAATCAAATCTGTTCTCATTGGTTTGGATCGTCTTGACAATCACCTCTTCGGGCAATTCGGCTTTCGTCATCTTGATGATGTCCTCATTACTCAACTTTCTGCCTTGCCCTAAGACCGAGCTGATAAGGAAAGTAAGCGAAATAAAAAACGTGAGAAGCCTACAAAGCCCTTCCGAACCGCTTCCATGTTTAACTATACCCATTGTCTTCAATCTCCTTTTTAGGTAATTCAAAGAAGCCTCTCCTGTGAATAGATGTCTGCGTGCCCCCAAGCTCGTAAAGACGGCGTTACATAAATCTAGTTCGTGGCAATACGATGGATTGCGCAATCCTTCATCACTAAGTGATGGGAAAAGGAGATTTCTTTCACCCGAAAGGCAAATATTTTTTACTTATGGCTGTTTTATCGTTGCGCAATGGTAAGGGCTTTGGTTTTCAGGTTTCGCAGCGACATTCCGGCAGGTTGACGTTCGTTGACGGTTCCGCGCTCGACGGTCACAGCGCCATTTACAATTACATAGTCAATCCCAACCGGCTCCGCGAAGGGTTGTTCATAGTCGGCCTTGTCCGTGATTTGCTCGAAATCAAAAATCACGATGTCTGCCCAATTGCCGGGCAGTAAAGTCCCGCGTTCTGCCAAACCGAAAATCTCTGCGGCGAACCCCGAAGCCTTGCGAATTGCTTCTGCCAAATCCAACTGCGAACGCTCTCGCACATAACTGCGCAAGAGGCGTGGGAAGGTGCCAGAGCCACGCGGGTGCGGTTTGTAAGCCGCTTCTGCGTCGCGCACGGCGCTGTCGCTGCCGAAAACTCCAAAGGGATATTTGATGGCGAGCGCAACGTCAGTTTCGTGCATATCTGCAAACACGGCCTGCGCACCTCCTCGCAGTGAAATTTCGATGAGGTTCTCAACTTGCTGATCCAAAGTAGTCGCGTGACTTGGAACGTCGGCGAGCGACCGCCCGATCCATTCTGGCTTCCCAGCCACAAGCGTTACGAAGTGCAAATCTGTCCACCCATCGCGGCTCAACTTGCTCAAAATATCCGCCTGCAATCTTTGCCGGAGTTGGACATCTGTTGCCACTTGTCGCAAGCCTGCCCGCTTTTCTGCTACCGCCCAATCAGGCAGCAACACGTCCGTCGTCGTGCTCGAACGATCATAGGGATAGGCATCCGCATACACTTGCAAACCAGCGGCTCTTGCTTGGTTGAGCAACTCCAATCGCCGTTGCATCGTTTGCCATTGCGCGCGCCCAGAACATTTCAAATGCGAAATCTGTGTCACGGCCCCGGCGCGGCGACCAACTTCCAAGGCTTCTTGAATAGCATGTTCCCCGTCGTGAGCCTCGTCGCGGACGTGAGACGCGTAAATGCCACCTCGCTCCGCCGCCGCTCGTGCCAACGAAACCAATTCTTGGGTCTGGGCAAATCTTCCCGGTGTGTACGCTAAGCCGGTTGAAAATCCGAGCGCACCGTCTTCCATCGCTTGTCCCACCATCTGTTGCATCTTCAGCAATTCCTGGGCGGTCGGAACGCGCGCATCTTGTCCCATCACTGCGCGACGGACGCTGTTATGTCCAACCAGTGTGGCTACATTGATCAATGTTCCATGTTTTTCCAGTCCAGCAAGCATTTCACCTACGTCTGTGCGCGAGCGACCACAGTTTCCCGTAATGATCGTGGTGACTCCTTGCCACAGAAAATTTTCTGGTTTGAAAATGCCTTTGTTGGGAAGGTTCCCCTCTACGTGGGTATGGACATCTATAAAGCCTGGGGCAACAACTTTACCATCTGCATAAATACGGGTTTTCGGTTGCGACAGCCAGTAGCGCCATTTTGAGATGCCAATAATTTTGCCATTACGGATGGCGACATCGGCTCGATAAGGGGTCTGCCCTGTTCCATCCACTATCAACCCGCCCGTAATCAGCAGATCAGGCGCGTATGATTGATAAAATATCCAGCCTAACCAAAACACCAATGGCACAAGGCAAAGTGTCGTACTCCACCTAAGGGTGCGACCTATCAGGTGAGGCGGGCCGATCCCCCACATTCTCATAAATTTCTCGTTCGTTGTTGCTTTACAAACTTGCCTGGCTATTTGTTATGGACAATAGATTCTGGCCGAAAGTTGCTCCACTCGTTTATTCAATTGCCCCAGATTGAACCCCGGATCGGCCAGGTTCGCCGCTTTTTCCTGTGCGCTGCGATATTCACTTAACGCGTCGCACAGTAGCCCTCGTTCCTGTAAGGCTCGCCCCAAAAAATAATGCCCGGAAGCTTTATTCGCATCGAGCGTCAGGACGCCGCGACAAACCTCTTCCGCCAGCCCATAATTTTTTAGATGTTCGACCGCCAGCACACAGAGATTGATGCGCGGAAACATCCATTGGGGTTCCAACTCAATCGCTTTCTGATAGCAATTCTGGGCGCTCCCATAATCCTTGTTGCGCATGAACACGCGCGCCAGTGTGTTGACGGGTAAGGCCCACGACGGGTCTAGTTTCATGGCTTGCTGAAAGCCGTTGCTGGCACCCGCATAATTTTTCCCTTCATACGCTTGCCGCCCCTGAAAATATTGTTGGCGCGCTTTCCAGGTGTTTTGTGGGTCGAGCTTATCCAGCCATTCGTAAACTCGTGCTGTATCGCCCAACTCCGCCACCGACGGATTGTAGGCATCTTCGATCAATTGGCGAATGACCTGCTGTCCGCGCGCCGTCAGAATCGGTACTGCTGTTTGCCGCAGTTCCTGCAAATCGCCTTCGCTTAGATTGCTTTTCTGAAACACGTCGTAGGCATTATTGCCGGGTGGCGCGACCAGTTGTCCCTGCTTTAATTTCGCCAGGATTTCTCGTTTTGGTGAAGGCAGGAAAAACCACAGACCGACGAGCAGCACAACCAACCCCACAGCAGCGATGCCACCGACAAGCGGCGGGCTGAGTTTCACGACAGGCTTGGAATCAATGCGGGTATCCGGCGGCGCGACGAGGTTATCTTTTGGAGGGACAGCCACAACCACGTCCTGATTTGTTTTTGTGTCGGGTGGTGGGGGTAGGACTTCCAGCCGTCCCTTCTGCGTCAGCACAAATTGCTGCGTTGCCGGGTCTGGCTCTGCGACGGCTGGCGCGACGATGACCACCTCGCCCTGCGCCGGACGTTCACACTCGAAGAGATCACGGATCATCTTATAATCGCTGCTTTGCGCAAATTGCCCCTGTGCGGGTAAGATCGTGTAATAGCCATCTTTAAATCCAAACAGCCAGAACCGCCCGTCAGCATTGGCGCTCAAGACATTGGGATAGGTGGGTATCGTCTCGACCTTAATTGCATCCGCATTCAGGTGCTTCAAATACTCCGCCACCGGTCGCCGATAGCTAGCCGGGAAAATAAAACTCGTCGTCTTCGGCGTAGGTTTCCAGTGTGCTGTCACCTCGCCACAGCACGAGCATTTCTCGCGCGCCGTATAAATCGTTGCATTCAAGGCTTCACATAAATGTTCATGCACTTTGGTGTCAGGTTGCGTGAGACAACAAGGGCAAGCCGGTTGTGGTTGCCCGGAGGCAAGAATGGAAAACAGCGTACCTTTTGGCGGCAACGCGGTAGCAAAACTCAGGCATTCACAACTGTTGCACAGATACCGTCGCGTAATCTGCCGATCACAGGACAAACATTTCTCGTGTGCGGGGGCATGTTCCTGACGCGGAACAAAGCACTGACAGGAACAGCAATATTCCCAGCGATCATTCAGTAGGTTATCACTCAACAGATGCTCCTGTTCGCACCAGACCTGCATATCAACGCGCGTGGCGTTCGCTGTTTCCTGATGACGAGGACAGAAAAACGAGAGACGTGGTGGAGCGGTCATCATAATTCCTTCCCTAGGGAATCCCTATTGCAGCGTAAAATTGAACACCAGCATTCCGCGTGCTTTGGTGGGCGTTCCGTTTACCAGATAGTGGCGAAACCGCCATTTTTTAGCGGCTTGAAGGGCGGCTTCGCGCAGTTGCGCAGGCCCGCGGACAACGGTTGCTTCGAGGATTTCGCCCGACTCTGCCAGCAAAATCTGCACTTCCACTACCCCTGTTACTTTCGCGTTTTTGGCAGCGGACGGATAGGGCGGAGACACTTTATTGAGTGTCAGGCTCATCAATGTGGACGTCGAGATTTCCGGGATCAAACCGGGAGCAGGCGGCCCAGGTGTGGCTTTGCGCAGAGCAACCAGGCGAAAGCCCAGCCCATTGCTTTTATGCGTTGGGGCGACATAGTGGCGCGCGCTGGAGCGGCTCTCGAAGGCTTCGGAATACCAGCCGCTGCCGCGAAACACGCGCTGCTTTCCCGTGATTGGCCCGGTGGGATCGGAGACGGGCGACGGGCTGTAGGCATTCTCTTCGTACCAGTCCGCACACCATTCGCTGACATTTCCGTAGAGATCAAACAGCCCCCAACCATTCGGTTGCTTTTGCCCGACTTTATGCGTGCTGCCGCCCGCTGTCTGTTTGTCCCAGGCCACTTGCAGCACGTTCACGCTAGCCTCGTTCCCCTGTCGGCCCTGCGCAGCGTATTCCCATTCGGCTTCAGTGGGCAACCGATACAGATACGCACTATCGCGGGCATTCAAACGACGCAGGAATTCCTGGATTTCTTCCCAGGAAACATTTTCGACCGGACGCTCCGCGTCGCCTCGGAAGTAGCTCGGGTTATAGCCCATGATTGCTTCCCACTGTGCCTGTGTGACTTCGTACTTTCCCAAATAAAAACTTTGTGTGAGCTGAACGCGATGCATCGGCCTTTCATTGCGTTCCCCACGGGTTGCCCCCATCTGAAACACGCCGCCCGCGATGGAAACAAATGCCTGCTCAATGTTGGGCGCAGGCAGCAGCGGCAACGTTGTTACTTTCGGCGGGGGCTCGACCGGTTTGAGCGAATCCAGTAAGCGGTTCGCTTCGGCAACGTATTTGCCCTGAGGGTATTGTGCGATGTACTTACGAATGACATCTGCGTTTTTGCTTTCGCGTGCGGCTTGCCAGGCGTTCTCTTCTTGCAGGTTTTTGATTTTGGTTTTAGCCAGTTCTGAATAAATGCCGTTGGAATATTTGGCTAAATACAATCGTAATTCTTCGACTTCGTTTTTATTGATGGATTCCCAAAACGCAATCTCGCCTTTGTCGTCTTCCTTCGGGGGTGGCAATGGCGATGGCGAAGCGGCTGGAGCCGCGTAGTTTTTTTCGATGGCATTCAGTAAGGCTGTCCCCGCACCTGCGCGGATAAATCTTCTGCGAAGTTCCGGGGTAAGCTTGAACTCCACTTTGCGTTGCTGCACCAACTCAATCAAATATTTTTGGGGCAGGTTGCTTTTGCGCAGTTCACTGATGGCATATTCAATTGCCGCTTCGTTGTAAGGCTTTTTCGTTGCGTCCTGCGGCGCTGAAAGCATACTGGCGAGATGAGGAGAGAGGCGGCGCGGGCTGGCCCCTACACAGGCGAGTAACGCGAGGAGGACGCCGAGTCCTCTGACAATCCGTTTCCGCACTGTGTCTGTTGTATCTCTCATGATCTGACTGTTTAGGCGGCGACTATTTCAGCACCTTATTCAATTTTTCCATCCTTTCCTGAATCTCTTCTAAGGACGCTTTTTTCGCTTCGACCGACTTTTGCTTGTGTTTGTCAGGCGCTTTTTCTGGTGGTTCCGGGCGCGGCTCAGGCTTTGCCGCCAGCTTGGGTTCAGGCGTTGGCGAATGGGCAGGGACAGGCATCGGCGTGAGGCTTGTCGGCTTGATCGTTGCACTCACAACCGGTGCGGGCAACTGTGCCTGCGCATTTTTTTTGCCTCCTGAAAGGGCGGCC
The DNA here is from genome assembly GCA_018268995.1 of Acidobacteriota bacterium. Classification (GTDB taxonomy): domain Bacteria; phylum Acidobacteriota; class Blastocatellia; order RBC074; family RBC074; genus JAFDVL01. The sequence continues at coordinate 73,251 of JAFDVL010000013.1, forward strand.
AGCGTCACTATTGCTACGATGGCGATCCCGCCTGCCAGTCCTCCCAGCCAATAGAAGTTGCGCGGTTGCGCTGTGGCGCGGTCTTCCCAGGTAGAAAACCATTTTTCCCCGTCCGCCTTCGCTCCGTTTGGCTGCGTTGCGCCTTGCTGCGCTTGCCCGGCTAGCGGTTCTTCCGGTACGAACTTGTTCTCGCCTGGCCCCTGCGTTGTGTCTGCTGTGACAATCTTCCAGGGGGCGGGGAATTCATCGGGTGCGATGCTTTCCCCGCAACTCGAACAATGAACGCGCGAGGTCAAGACCGCTGCCTTTAGCCCCGGACACGAATGCTTGCGCAGCGTGACGGGCAAACGCGACAGACAACACGGACAGGCAGCGTAGCCCGGTTGTGACAGTGCGGCATCATTGTCGGCAGGCGCGTCATTTGTTGCAAAGCTCAAGCAGTCGCATTGGTCACAAAGGTAGCGCCAGGAAACGCGACGATCACAGGAAGCGCATTGCTCTGCCAATGCCACGTGTTCCTGTCGCGGTATGAACGTGCGACAGGAAAAGCAATGCTCCCAGCGATCCTTACGCAAATTCTCGCTCAACACATGATCTTGATCGCACCGGATCAGCAAATCCTTCTCTGCCGAGCAACTGACTTCCTGATGGCGCAGGCAAAAGACTCTCCGCCGCGCTGCCTTCGTCGTCATATTCCTCACCCGATTTCGAGGCGTCCCTTGCGGCTCAAATGCCATTGGTTCGCACCGGGATCAAACATCGCCTGAGCGGGTTCGAGAATCAGGATTTCGCCGGACGTGGGATATTCGCAATCATAGAATTTTTGGTAATGCGGGAAATCCTGTGAACTGGTAAAGCGATCCATATAGGGGATTACTACATGCACGCCGGGCTGAGGTGTCGCCCCCAGCATATAAATCCCTTCATTATCCGCCGCTTTCTGCAACGCATCCGGGAGCATAAACGCAGGCTTGGCGATGATGCCACGCGCACCAATTTGCCGTAACCATTCCGCTGCCGTGCGATACTTCGGCGGCCGTCCGTTGTCGTCGTCCCCCGATCCGTCACCGTTTTTCTTGAGGGTTTGTTCAAGGGTATGAATCCTTGTGCGCAACGCCGTGAGTTCCGTGTTCAGTACTGTGAGTTCCGTGTTCAGTTCCCGATGCTTCTTTTGGAGCGACTCAAGCTCGTTCATATGCTGATTCACAGCCGATGCTACCTGTTCCCGGAAATCCGATAATTCTTTTACTTGCTCGGAGAGCTTTTGAGAAAGCTGGGTACTGAGCCGTTGGTCTACACGATCCACGCGCCATTTGGCATATCCGGCAACACCAAGAATGGTGAGAAAGAGAAGCGAGAGTCCCACGTAAAGCAGCAGGTCATTCACCGGAGCATCGGTTATCGTCTTATCATCCTTGCCTAGAGTATCGGTTGGTGAGGGAAAAGGCGTGGGATTTGTGAGGCTATTTATCTCCAGGGTTACTCGTTTCCAAGGATCATAGCTACCCGTTTGATTGTTGAGCCTTATCTCTTTGAGTGTCTTAATTCCTTTAGAGATGGACGGCTTTTCCTGCCCCATTGGGCTAGTAGTAAAGTCATCTTTTGTTTTCTTAAACTCAGTGTCCAGTTCTGCAATAAAGGCATTCAATAGTGCATTTTTTTCATCACCGGATAGTTGGTCTTTGAGCGTATTGATCGCTGTATTAATCTTCTCCCAAGCGTCTTGTGCCTCTTTTATATACTTCGTTTCCTCGGCTTCCAATAATTTAGGTGCAAGTGTAGCACTATCGCAATTAGGATTTTTCTGGCAAAGCTGATTAAGCTTATCGAATCCTGTCTTCATTGCTTCCAACTGTTTCTTAATTGTATTTTCTGGCGCGGGTCCATTTGGCGTACTACTGGGAGCGTTTACTCCACTTGTAGCTGTCTTGTCACTCGAAAATAGAAAACAGCCTTGTATTCCCAGCAGCGCGACTACAAAAACCAACCATAAAAAAGTTCTCTTCACGCGATCCTCTCTTTCTATTTCAGCGTCCTGTTTATGGTCGCCAGTGTATTGAGAAACAAATGCTCCGCGTCTTCTGGGTAAAGAATGCGCGAGACGAAATAGTTAATCGGCGCAGCGGCCAGCTTATTGTCTTTCAGGTATGCGCCGCCATCACTGAGCATACTGTTCATCTTCTGCCATTCTTCGGGGGGCATCGGGTCGCGGTCGCCGCTGCCCCCCAGACAAGTGAAAACACCCAGCGGGTAATCCAGCGGACGCTCGTAACTTTCCAGCAAACCGATGTCCAGGCTCTCTACGCGCTCGCCGCGCCAGCGGAACTCGTGTTTCTTTTTGATGTCGGCAAAACCCCAGCGATCACACCAGCGAATCGTGAGCGGCGGACTCTCATTACTGCCATCCCTCATGACCACGTTGCGCAAGGTGACGCCGGTATAGGGATTCGCGCTTTCATCGCCTTGTGTGGTGTTGCGTTGTGTGATGTTGGTGAGCGCACCGACTGGCACTTCGGTTTTGGCTTTGCTGAGGGCGCGTTCGTTGAGCAGGTCTACATCAAAGACACGCAGGGCTTCCAGACAGGCGCGCTCCTGTTGCTCCGCAGGACTGAGAGATTCTCCCTCGTAGTGCCTGAGCAACTCGGTTTTCAGCATGCGCAGAATTTCCTGACATTCTTCTTTGAGCTTCGCTTTGGAACGACGGAATTCGCCGAACAACATTAGCCCCCAGCCATTGCCGCTCAGAATTAATTTCATGCCGCTCGAAAGCACGGTCGCTTCCAGCTTTTGGTCGGCCACGACCGCCGCAGCTTGCAGTAAGGCATAGGTCAGAATGTGGCGGAAGAACAGTTCGGTGCGGTACATCTGATAGGAAGGCCAGCCCATGCCCTGTTCCAGAATCACACCTTCCTTCGTGCGAAAGGTGTCATCATCCAGCCGATTGATCGCAATCGAATATGTCGTACCGAGATCAAGGTTCTGGGCAGCGGTTGCGCTTAATACTTCCTCCAATTGTTTACGGTTGCCGCTTTCGGTCAGCAACCGACTCAAGTGTTCCTGAAATTTTTCTTTGCCTTCGGTGCTGGTCACGCCGTTGCCGAAGTTCTTTTCAGCGGCCATAAAAAACGACCTGCCTGCGATCTTGATGCTGTCCAACACAAGGAAGCGACCATCGTGTCGAATCGCCAAATCCGTGGTGCCGCCGCCAATGTCCACAAATACTTCGACGACGGCTTTGTTGGAACCGGCGGCGACCGCACGGGCTATCGCGGTGCTTTCGTCTACGTTGTCAATGTAGGTAAAATCCGTGCTGTCTGCGCCGTAGCAAAACGCGTGAATTTGCTGCACGACTTTTCGTGTTTCCTTGTGAAAACCGTATCGCTCCTCTGTCGTGAAGGCGAGCGGAAACGTGAAGGTGTATTCGCTGAGGCGCGCGTTGTAGCGGAAGAAAAGTTCCGCATGGGCATAGAGCAGGGACAAGCCCAGAAACAGCGGACGACGCCAGAGTCGCTTGGCATCGGCCTCCCATTTGAGATTGCGATTGAAGCTCCAGCGCGTACTAATGGTGCCGTCAAAGACGTTCTCTTCCATACCGCGATGCAGACCCGGAATATCGCCTTGAAACAGGTGTTTGATCTGTAAATGTTCCAGCGAAAAATCGCTGAGATCAGCACTGACACGACTGAGCAGAATAGTCGGGAAGTAGCCTTTGCGTGCGCCCCATTTGAACGGTACAAAGCCAGGGTTTTCGACGCGCGGTGCCGCCCCCCACAGCATTTTGGGGCTGAGGTCGAATAACAAGGGCTGGGGTGCAGTCCCTTCGGTTTTGAAGGCCAGACACGAATTGCTCGTGCCGAAATCCATTGCCAGACTGGCGCTGACGCCACCGCCCGTTTGCGCTTCCAGTGGGGACAGGAGCAGGACGCCGCGCTCGCGATTGCTGCTGTCGTGCAGGCTGAGCGCCAGCGGACGATTCGGCCCCGGTTCCTGTAGCACGTTGATGTATTCATCTTCTGCTAACCGAACATCGGTTCCTCGTCTTCCTTGCTCGTCTATCAAATACCACGCACCGCTGGTATCACGTGCGCCGAGTCCGCGCGCAATGTAAAGATGCCAATCCGGTGAGACTTTGGGTGGCCAGAGGGCGAGCGAAGAATCCGGCAACGCCTTGGAGTATTTCGGTTCCGTCGGCCAGATGATTTTTTGATTGAAGAGCGTGAATTCCCATTCCAGCCCTCCTTCATCCGTTCTGCCGCGCACAGCGATGAAGTTTTCCGGCTCGTGCAACAGCGCGGGGAAATGCGCAAAGAGCAGGCTGCGTGCAGGTGCGAGACACAGTGCAATCTCATTCACCTTGAGTTGGACAAACGCGCCGGAATTGTTGGTGATTTCCTGCCGATGCAGCCGCCGAATTTGCGGTGCTTGCACATCGGCGCTTTCGCGTTGCAGCGTACACCAATACGGTTGCGCGTCCAGAAACAAATCTTTCAGCAGCACGATCCGATCCTGCTCGCCGAGATTAAAGACTTTCTCTTGTATACCGGAGCGTACGCGGATTTGCGTATCCGAAACTTTTTCGTATTGCAAAGGAGAAGGCAACCCGACCTCAGTGGACTTTCTCATCCATTCGGCAGTAACAGGCAATCCGGAAACAAGGTAATAAGTAATACCTCCGTTTCGTGGTTGCTGAAACGGGTAGTTGGCAAGCGGGTCTTTATGGTCTCGCTCCCATTTCGGCCAGTCACGCGGATCAGCGCCCAGCTGGAGAACACGTTCATTCATATCCAACCCACGGAAAGTGATTTGTCGGGTGCAGAAATGAAGAAGTGCCTGCCGCGCCTCTTGTTCGAGAATGTTGGCGATACTACGCAAATATAAAAAGAACATCCGCTTGGCTTGCTCTTCGGCCAGCAACAGTCCCACACAACGCCCCCAGGAAAGTTGTTGACCGTCGAGGTACGGCGTCAGCAATTCATCCTTGAGCCATTCGGTGCGCCCGCGACTGGGGAAGAAGATGATGCCAGGATAGAACGCGCCGACCACCGTTTCGGCACGGCTGCTGGTGTGCAATAAAAATACGCCGGGCAATTCCTCGCCCTGTGGGCTGGGATAAGTGCCGCTGATGGCTGGCCAGAGATCGCGGTCATATTCCTGTTGCAGAGTGCTGGGTTCGTATTTTTTCAGCTCCAACACACCGAAGTAATCCAGCGCCAATAAGGCGGCCCATTCTTCAATCTCCTTAGGCTCTTCTTTTTCGACAGCCCGCTGAAAGACATACGCCGTTGCCCACATTGTCGGCAGCGTTTCGAAATATTTCGCGTTATATTCTGGCGCTTGTAAATGGCTGGCGACCACGCGCGCAAACCGGCGTTCGCGTTGATCGGGAATGTTGCCGCCTAAAATCGAATTATTCAGCAGGATGCGGATGCCGAAGTTCTGCATGGTTCTTACTCCTCAGCGCGGCGCATCGGTTACGCCGCTTCGGTAATCGCTGTGACACGGGCGAACAGCTTGGCCCAGATTAAGCGCAGGTATTCCCCGCGCGAAAATTCATTGCCCGCCGGACACCAACTGCCAAACTCTTTGGTTGAAACACGCACCCGCGAATGCCCTAGCAGCAGTTCGCCGCGTGCTTCATTGCTCATGATTCTGGCTTTGAGCTGGTTCGTGATGTTGTCAATTGTGACCGGGTCGTCGGAAAGCAAGGGGGCGATTTGCGCGTGATCGTTGCCTTCCCATCCCGTCGTGTTTTGCGCGGCAAGTAAAGCATGCAACGAATCAGTGACGACGCGTAAGGCGCGGTTGTAGGAATACTGATCCTCATCCTCGTTCTCGGGATGCGCCGCGTAAAATTCTTTGAGCCGCTGCATTTCGGGCGGAAAGTTTTTGGCGGCGGCTTCCCACGGCACCTGATGCAGGATGAGGTGCCGCATCAGCGCCGAGGCTAACAGCACGGCTTCAGGATCAATCTCCGGTGCTTCCTCCCGGCCTTGCACAGAATATTGGGGCAAATCGCTTAAGCGAAGGCGTTCCTGAAAGGTGCGCGTGGCCGAGCCGATGACATACGTGCGCGGCGCATTCTCGCGTTCGTGATTGCCCCCGAAATAATTCAGCGCGGCCAGGGCGGCGACGACTTCGGCGGAATTGATTGGGTTTTGCTGACTCGCGCCGCCATTGCTCCACGCGGGCAATTGATCGGGCGTGGGTTTGCCGATCAGATAAAGTGCATTGAAATGCGCCGCGATATGGTCTTTGTAATACACTAAGCTTTGTCGCGCCCGCTCGGTCATATCGTCGGGATGGGCATAAAAGCCTTCCAGGATTTGCTTGACCAGTTGTTGCTTCTCTTCTTCCGTATTTAACGTATTGAAGGGGGCAACGTTGCTAAACTGGCGGACATAATTATCTACCAAAGTAGGAGGACAAGGCTGTCCGTTAGCTAATTGCGGAAAAGGCGGTGGTGGCGGTACCGCATAGGGTGCCAATAAACATCCACCCACTTGCCAATCCAGTTGCGGTTTTGTGTCTTTCCAATCAGCTAGAAATTTACCCATCACCGGCACGCCGCAAGCGCCCGTACCGCCGTGCAGACTACCGCAAAGAAAAAACCGCACTTTTTTGTTTTCGAGAAACGTCAGATTACATTGCTGCCCGCCGGGCGAGTTGGCGTCTTTGAGCGTTTCGGCGAAAATCGCCATAATCGGCGCGCCAATGAAGGGCTTCTGATAAAAACCGCGATCAATCTCGACGGCCAAGTCCTTCGGCTCATAAAACAGGCTAGTGAAGGGCGTAGATTCTTTGCGGTTGCGATCCAGCGAATTGAGAATGCCGCCCAGCGTTTTCACCTGATTCGTGCTGTCGTTGGGGCCGCTCAGACTGAGCGGGTCGAGTTGGCGAATCTCGGTATCAATTTCCATCGCCCAGGCGTTGCCGGCATTGTCTTTGCGCAGGTTGTTCTGGAGAAAGGAATATTCATCCACTGTCCGCCGTAACGCATGCGCCGCACCGGAATTGCGATCCGGGTCAAGCCGCCAGATTTGCAATTCATCGCCAGCGCTCGTGGGTACCCCCTGCCTATCGGTGCGGGTGGGAAACCCGACCGCTAACAACCGCACCAGGGCTTCGGCCACTTTCGTGCCACTGCCGCCTACTGCAATAAAAATATTTAGCATGTCAAACTCCTCATAAGCCGTAATCAGTGCGCGACCAAGGCGCGATAAGATCGCTGGCCAGCATCGCCAACAAGTAAATCACCCAGGCAAAAATCACCCCTTTGAAGAACCCTTGTACGCCGAGAATGAGGGTGAAATTCATACTTAGGTAATAAATTGCCAGCAGCGGGATGAAGGCAATCAGCAACCCTGCTGCCATAAAGCCCGTCACTTTCGCCAACTTCCAACGTTTATCCTTTAAGGCAGCGCGCTCCTTCAAAAACCACTTGAGCGCGGCCATACTGCCAGTGATCAGGACGGCGATGACGATGCCCGTCATCGCCCAACTGAATGCCGTTTCATGCGCGCCTTGCACATTCAGATTGTTTGGCTCAATAAAGACTTCGACCCATTTGTCCAGCGAGGAAGCGCCCGCTTCTTCTTGTAGCAACATCATCAACATAATGTTCAACTCCGGTTTTATTGGGGACCGATGCGCAAATAGGTTTCGACGACCGCGCGATTCTTGATCGTGTCGTTGCGCCAGACCCCTAAAAGTGAAATCAGTAAATCAAGGGTGCGATTGCCGGATGGACTGGTGCGATCATCCTCGACCGACCATTCCCGTACCCAGGGCGGTGCCTCCGCTTCCGTATTCAGAAAAGCGGTCAGCCGATAAGCGCGCCAGTCCGGCTCGCCCGCCGCGTTCGGCCATTGTGCGGTAGCGTGGATGAGCAGGCTGCCGTCGCCTTGCGGTTGCACTGCTGCGGGTGCCAGCCGGAGATCGGCATAGCGCTTGCCCGGTTGCGGGGTTTTCGGAAAGACGGCTTCCAATTTCCAGTGCAGCAGTTTGGCTAATTCCTCTGCGCTGCCGCTATCCAGCGCGTGTTGTGTCCAGGGAACTTTCAGCGCGACCGTAAACGGCACTTCGGAAGCGTTGTTTTCCACTTGCAAGCGCAATGACAGAAGGAGCGGATCAGATTCATCCACACGACCAGCGCGGAGCCGGACTTTATCGCCCGCCTGCACGGCCTCGTTTTTGAAGGCGCGCGCCATTTCTCCTTCGGCATACGGCGCAGTCAGCGAGAGTTCCCGCAACAACAAAGTGTCTGCATCTGTCGCGCGCCGCAGACTTTCCTTGAAGCGCGTGACGAATTGATGCAGCGCCGCCTGATCGGGGGAAAAGATGTAGAGATAAAAGGGGCGAAAATCTTTCGGCGTGCGCCCGCGCGTGTCAAAGGGAACCGGACGCTGGCTTTTTTCCGAAAAGAAGGCACAGCAAAACTGACTGCGTAAGCCGATGACCACGCCGCCCCACCCCTGGCCGAGCAGTTGGAAAATCTTTTCCTGCACGCAAAATTGATCCGCGCCCGCCGCACAGGATTGATCGACTGTGGTGCGATTGGCATATTGCACGCCATCCGTGACCAGGACGTGAAAGCGCGCCGGGGGCGCAGCCGGGACTTGGGTCGCAGCATGTATCGCTTCTGCTACGGCAGGCGTGACAGAAGGCGCGGTTGCGGCGGTGGATAGACCCTGCGGAAAACTGGCAAAGGCGGCGACCAAATTCGATTCCGTGCCGGTGTAGTAAGACTGATTGGTCGAAGCTTCGGCCAGCGCCACCTGTGACAGGAATGGCCCGACCGTCGTGGCTACAGTGCGCATTTGCACCCGCACGGGCGGTGAGAGCGTCGTGCTGAATTCGCGCAGGGTGCGCAGCGTGCGACTGAAAATGGATTGCCCGTCTGTCTGCACGTAACCTTTCATCGGGCTACTAGTGTCGAGATAGACGATCAAGTCGTTGGTGGTCTCTATGGATACGTGCGAAATCGGAGGGTCTGGCGGTTTCACAATTTCCTTGCGGCCTGGTACTGGAGCGGCGCAAGAAATGAAAAAGGTCACCAGGGACAAAATAACAAGCGCAGAAAGCCAAGACTTGCTGAACCGCTGAATGGCCAAGTCTACATATGCCAGAGAGAAAATAAATAACATAATCGCCCCAATGGAAAAACAGATGCCGGTGAGGAACCGGAGAGAATTACCCGTTGGCAAGGAGAAGGTATACGAAAAGCCGCCGAAGCCATCTCCGATCAGCGGTAGGGTCAACAAAGCGTAAAGGAAGCCTTTGCGCAGGCTTGGGTGTTGGCGGGCGGTCATCCGTAAAAATAGGGTTCCCATCAGCAGTGCCCCGATGACTGTCCCACTACAACGCGCACAAACAAGCCACTGGATATCTCCATAATGAAAGGATCGCTCCGGGCGCTGGTGGCAGAAAAAATGCATCAGCCAGAAAAGTTTTGCGTATACCTCGCTCATAGTCCGCGGTTATAACGGTCGGCTTCTTTGTATGTCCAAATCAGGATACTAATCCACCAGACCAGCCCAAGGGGAACGGTGCAACACACACCAATCCCGGTAAAAAGAATGATAAGAATGCTGACGACGACTATGACGCCAGTTGTCGCTGCCAGGATAATTCCGTGTGTAATCCGATCAGGAATGAAGAAGAAGCCCGCCCCCGTCCATAAAAAACTTAGGAGCATACAAAGCCCGACATTGATAGGTTGACGTGCGGTTGATGAGGATGATGTCATCAAGGGCTGTGGCGCGTAAGTTATGGAAGGTTGTGAATGCTGGCCCGTCTGGCGCAAATTTTTTCCTGGTTCATATTCATAAGGCGATGGAGGGGCAGGCAACGGCTCCGAAGCCGGGGGATTGCGGCTTCGATTGGTTGGCTGCACAACTGGCATTGCCCCGCAAGTAGTACAAAAGCTTGCGCTGTCAGGATTGTTTGCGCCACAACTTGTGCAAAGAACAGGCATAGAAAGTCTCCCAGATGAGGATGGGAGGGCAGACGGTGCTGCTTCCCAAATATCCAAATAACGTAGCTTTATTCGCTAGCTTCTTTACGTCTTGCCTTTCCCCTTACACACAGTACAGTTGCCTGAACCGCCGCATTTGGAGCAAGAGTAGGTAGTGAAAGTATGTTCGCTCTTTCCCGTGCCTTTACATTTTGAGCATTTACCCGTGCCGTCACATCCTTTGCAAGTTGCCATGAGGAGGATCTCCTTTCTTGCCAGGATTCAGCAATTGCCGAATCTATGGCAGGCTTTTTAGAACTTTTCACAATTAAGGATTTTGTTTTTCGATACTAAGTGACAAGAATTAGTGATTTCTTTCATGCCTGATGCAAATTTTTTTATTTTATTCTTTCGCCCCATTAGCCTACTTAGCAAGCAGGGTGAGCCGCGCGTCCCAGGGACGCCTGAGGCCGCAACGATTATTCAATCGTCCCGCCGGGACGCGCCGCCCGCGCGATCTTTGACAGGCCGTGAACGACCTGCCTACCGTCAAACGTCCCGCTGGGACAAAGGCGGCTGACCAGTTACAAAAACTTTTGGGTGAGAGAAAAGTGGGAAGGCGGAAAAGGTTGAAGGGAAATTAGTGGCGCTTCACAATTCGAAATTGATAATCTTCAAGCTCTTCAAATTCCTTGTCCTGCTTTCCCGACAACGTGAGGATGTAATCTTCGGCGGGTAAGGCTTGGGCAGGAAATGTTAGCACGATGAAATCATTTAGCCCGGCTTTTACCGGATGAAGTCCGCTTCGCGTCAGGATCATTTGACCGGATGCCGTCTCAAGGACAGCGCGGTAGTCCGAATAGATTTCTTTGCCTTTCAAGACAAGCTGCAGATGAATAAATTTTGCTTGCGGTGTTATTGTAAGCGTTCTCGTCTCCGCTATCACTTCATTATCTCGGAAGGTACCGGGATCAAGAGCAAGGGACAAAATCGTCTTTGCGCTGCTATCGCTATAGATTTGTTTTGGCAATGGGGATTGTGTTGGTGACGAAGATCCGCTTGGAAATGATTTCTGCGTGACTGTCGGCGATTCCGCTGGCACGGAATGCTGCGATGCGTTTTCTGAGACCGATTTGGTAAATGCGGCGCGGTCTTCCTCAAGTTGCTGTCGCTGCTTTTCTAACTTGAACAATGCCCATAGCAAACATCCTCCGACTAGGAACGCAAGTCCCATCAATGCTGCAAAGGAATACCGTAACGCAGGGGTCTGCCAAGCCATCTGCAAAGAATGCCAAAAAGAAGGGCTCGTTCGTGTTTCCGAAATGGGAGTAACTTCAGATAACGAGCGCTTCAAGGCCTGCGCAAATTTTAGTTTCTGACGACGTCGGTCCGAATTCAAATAATAACTCTCAAAGCATTTGCGTTGCTCATCTGACAAAACGTCACTAACATAATCATCTACTAACTGGTCTTCAACACGTTTAAGTTGCGCGAAACTTTCCTGGTCGGTAAAGAAGCGCTCCTCAAACTGTTCCTGCCACGCGGGAGGCAATTCTCCGAGTAAGTATTGAATCATAAATTGATGATTAATCTCTGGGGACGAGCCTTCTTTTTCAACGCTCATAACTAAGTGACGCAAAGCACGGATTTCTTTCGTCAAAATTATTGAAAGAAATTCGGAAAACCGAATGGCAAGGCAAAATAAAGACCGGGAACGCAATTTTTATCGGCCAATTTCTATGCTTTTTTCAAACAATTGGCAAGGCATTCTTCGAGCTTTTCGCGGAGGCGGTGAATTTGCAGATAAAGCGCATTGGGTGAGATACCGAGTCGTTCAGCCATTTGCTGGCGATATTCCGTCTGCTTCCGGCCTGCGGTTTTGTAATACTCAACCAGCAAATTTCGCGTTGGCTCAGGCAATTTCGCCAAGCATTTTCGCATGCAGTCAAGTCGAAATGCCTCATCCTCCAGCTCCTGGCGATGTACCTCAACTTTTTGGGCGGGGTTCAAATTATGATCAAGTAAATAATCTTCTAATGAGGACAGCACTGCGCCTCGCTGGAATTCGAGATGGATATATTTTGCTACCTTGAAGGCATACCCATCGAGGTTGGTGACCTGTTCTCCTTCACTGATTTTTCGGATAAGACGGTTAATCGTTTCATCCGCCAACAACTCCGGCGCTGTGCAGTGGCGTACTTCAAAGAAGTAACTTAGTTTCAGTCGCAGCGATTCATACTGAAGCCCCGCTTGTTCGAGGTCGGGATGGAGTCGGGTGAGGAAAAGACTGAAGGCTTCTTCAGTCAACGTCCATTGGGGAGCAGATGTTTTGAGAGAGCGCATGTTGGCCTTCCTGATGTGGGCGGATGAGCCAGCCAGTATGTGGTTGTGAAATTCAACGGTTCAAATTTTGGGTTTACTGCCAGTCTCCCTGCAAAGCAAAGGCGGCCCAATAGGAGGGGTGCTCCCACCGCTTTTGCTTCAGCAAGGTTAATTGTGCCGCTCGTAATGCAGCGGCGGGGCTTTGCTTTTTCGCTCCGAGTAGTTCTTGATAGAACGCTTTCATTAACTCAGATGTGGCTTTGTCATTTACTTTCCAGAGGCTGGATATAACGTTTGAGGCTCCGGCATACATAAAGCCGCGCGTTAAGCCAATCAATCCTTCGCCTCGGATTTCTTTGCCTAAACCTGTCTGACAAGCACTCAAGACGACTAGATCGGCGTTAAGTTTGAGGTTATAGATTTCGTGCAATCGCAAGAAACCATCTTTCGATTTGCCGGTTTCGTCCACTAAGGAAAAGACCAGACCCGACAGTTCCGGGTGTTTACTGTTGAGCAAGCCGTGTGTGGCAAAATGCAAGATTCGATACTGACTCAGATCGGATTGCAGCAAGGTCTCTCGATTGGCCGCAAAATCAAATGCGGTTTTCCGCTGTGCGGCACTGACCAACGGAATGATCGCTTCAGCTTCGCGTCGGGTAAAGGGAAGGCGTGGTAAGCTGCTTTCGCTCACGTCTACATCTCGCAGGGCTTGGGTTAATGCTGGCGATGATGTCACGAGTCGTCCACTTGATGGCGCTTTCACCGAGGCAAGACGGACATCGTCTTTGTCAAACACCGGGTCGGCGAAAACGGCGATAGTCCGTTCTGGTTTCTTTCGTAAGCTCGTTTCGTGGCGCAACGCGGCTAATAACGTAGCAGAAGGCAGGTTGGTGATTTCGTGATCCACAATTAAAGGATGAGGGATGAGAGATGAAGGATGATTTATAACTGCGACTCCGCTTTTTTCATCCCTCATCCTTCCGACCTCATCCCTGGACACAGGTAACGCGCCAAACGGCACATACTGCAAGGCTCCATCGGCCACGATCAACAAACGTTGTTGTTTCAGTTTCTCACGCACGGGGGAAAGTACCAGCTTGCTTAGTGTCATCAGTGATTCATTGAGCTTTTGCGGGTCACTGAGTTCATGACGAGATTGCAACAATTCATACGACTGCCGGGCCGCCGCTTCAATGATTTCCCGACCTGGTAATTCATAACTGGCAACCTGATCTTGGCTGATCGCCCAAAGGTAGCTCCGCTCCTGGCCCAAGGTATATGCGAGGAGCAATGAATTGGCATCAAGCAACTGCTTTTGTAGTTGCTCCGCTTCCAACAGCTGGTACTGTGTTAATTCGGCATAGTGTGGGCTGGCGGTCGTGATCTGGCTGCGAATTTCCTTTAGCTCTGATGTGAGCGCTTGCAGCTCTCGCTCGGCGGCGGTCAGCAATTCGGCGGCAGCTTTCTTATTTTGCAAGGCGCGCTGATATTCGGCTTTGGCATTGAGACGTTGTTGTAAATCCTGTTCTTGCTTGAGAAGGAGGGGAGAAATGCCTTGCCGTAGCGCCAACCGATTTTCAGACAATATTTCCAGCAGGCTGCGGGCGCGTGCCATTTCGCTGACCTTGAAGGCCTCTTTGTGATGCCCTGCTGATGGCTCAAGCTGGTGCAACCGCATCAAGACCGAAACATAAAATTCATAGTAATCCCGCACCGACGCCAGATAGGACGCGCGCAGGTCTTCATTCACGACTGTAGCCCTGACCGATTCACTCAAGGTGAGCGCCGCTTCGATTTGTTGGCGCGCTGCTTGGATTTTCCCAGTCTCGAAATCCAGGCGCGCGAGGTTGTAGCGCGTATTCGCTTCGCCTTCGCGGTCATTCGTGGCGCGCCGCAAAACCAAGGCTTGCTGAAAAAACTCGCGAGCTTGTGCTGTTTCTTTCAGTTCGTAATTCGCTAATCCCAAGTAATTTAGCGTGTAGCCTTGACTGTATTTATCCCCGATGTCTTGCCACAATTCTTGTGCTTCGCGGTAGGCGTACAGGGCTTGTTGATATTGTTGTTGAGAAGCAAAGACGGCCCCCAGATTCGTCAAGGTCAAGGCTTGTCCGCGCCGATCTCCAAGTTGGCGACGAATCGTGAGCGATTGGTTCAGCTTTTCAATGGCTGGCTCGTAAGCCCCGGTCAATCGGTGGAGGTTGCCATAGCTGTTCAGGATCGTGGCCTCGTGAAGGCTCTTGGTTTGGCGATAATGTTGGAGCGCCTGTTCGTAAGAACCGCGCGCTTGATCGTATTCGCCGAGCGAGCTATAGACATCGCCAATTCTGCCGTACATGGCATATTCGTTCTCGGCGTTCTGGCCTTGCTTGAAATGCTCGACCGCCTGCTTGAGGTACGTGAGCGCCGTTTGTTTCTCCCCACGTGCGAGATAGATCGAGCCTAAACTTGCCGCCACAATGCCAAAGCCACGCGCCTGTTCGGTCGTTGAGCCGGTTAACGAATACTCCTCATAGCATTGGTGGGCCTGCTGATAACATTCAATCGCTTTGGCCCATTCCCCGTAGGCACGATAGGCATGGCCAAGATTCAAGAGATTCCATCCAATCATGTTGATGGAGGCGGTTTCATCGCCTTGTCTCCACAAGGGAAGCGCCTGCTGGTAAAACTCGCTGGCACGCGCATAATCACTCCAGGTAGCATAGATCTGCCCCATGGAAGTCAGAATAATTGCTTGGTAACGGGGAATATTTTCGGCCTGGAAATAAATCAAGGCATGTTGGAAGGCTTCTAGCGCAGCGGGAAATTGTTCTTTCGATTTATAGGTTTCGCCCAGGAAATACGCTGCCGTTGCTTCATATCGCTGATTCTGTCTCTGTCGCCAGGTATTGCGTAATTCTTCCCCCTTGATAATCGCTTGCGTCAACGCCTCTTCCGTTCCTTGATAATAGAGGGACCATACTCTTCCAAGCTGTTGCTGCGCGACAGCGTAGGTATGTTCTTCTGCAGTGGGATGAGCCTCTACCTGCACGTTCAGTGAATAGCGGCCTTGTTGTTCTTTTTTACCTTTGCGATTTACGCAGATGATTTGCCAGCCGGTCTTTTCTGCCAGGTAGAGAACTTTCCCGGCTGCTGGAAGTTTCAGTAAGCCGTCACGTTGCTTCCAATCATGCGAGTCGCTCACTACCACCGCCTCAACCAAGACCTCCGCGCTGGAAAAATCAATCCGCAGCAACTGTCCTTGCGCAACATAAACCTGATAGAAGTGTTGTTCGCCATACTTGATTTCAGTCTGAAGGGATTGATTCGGGCTGAGCGATTGGGGCTTGGCAGCGTCCGATTGTGCAGCAA
The DNA here is from genome assembly GCA_018268995.1 of Acidobacteriota bacterium. Classification (GTDB taxonomy): domain Bacteria; phylum Acidobacteriota; class Blastocatellia; order RBC074; family RBC074; genus JAFDVL01. The sequence goes on from JAFDVL010000013.1 coordinate 88,873, forward strand.
CCCCTTGCGCAGCACTTAGACAGGCTGTCCAAAGCAAAATCAGAAGAGGCAAAGAAGTGAGCCGAGAATTCATGCGCCCATCCCATCACAACACGCTTTCAATAGCGCGGAAAGCTGAGGCCAACGCAAAGCCAATCCAGCTTAATACTAGAGGGCTGGATGGTTCGATGTGTGGCTTTTCGTACAAAATAAACGAAAAGTCAGTTCGCCGACTCAGACTTGTGAGGCGGTGAGGCTTTTTCGGCTACCGAGAATGAAAACTACTTTATGGTCTGAAATCTTTGTGAGAATGATCTCAACGTTCTTTCCTTGCTTTTAATAAAGCAAAGCGCCGACATAGCAATTTATTCATGCGTCATTGATGGCAAACAGAGCGAATGGCTGTTCTTTGTGTCACCCCGGAAGCTCGGAACACAAGGCTTTTTCTCCATTGCTCTCCTCACCCAGTTCCACGCACAAATAGAACCTGTCAACGACAACTTGTGAACAGTTTGCTTTTGGCGCAGGCATTATGCACCTACGGCGATGTTACTGTCCAATCAAAATCCTCGTTGCCATCCAGAAAAGTCCAGGTAAATCGTCGGCAGTTGGATATTCCTACAGGAAAAATTAGCATTGGGAGCAATTACCAATCCACCAATTGATTCTCGCTATAGTGTCGCTCCTGCCCCAATAGGCGGCGATCTTTTCTGGATCGGAGCGACCACCATGCCGGAAGACAATACGTCGGACGCGACGCAAAACATGGAGACTTCTGCTCACGACAACGCAGAAAGCCTGGCAGAAGTATTATGCGCCGCAAGGGTATGTGGAAGACCCGGACGAAGTCGTCCTCGCACCCGCAGATTCGGACGGCGATTGGGGCGAGTTTTTTGCAGTGGATGAAGAGCAAGCATCGCCTGCGCCCCGAACGCCAAAACGTCCGTTGACCGGCGCTGCCAAAGCGGCAGTCGAGCGCAAAGCCTGACAGGCACGACCCGTATGACACGCGATGAAGCTAGAGCTCGCTTAGCGTTGGAGGTGCAATCCTGCGCGGAGCCCATGCTGACCGACGCAGAACTTGATCAGGTATTAGCACAACACGTCTGTGCGGATGCGAATGGGTTATCTCCTGCGGATGCGAACTGGTCGCCCACCTACGCCGTTACCGCAGCCGCAGTTACCGGGTGGATGTTGAAGGCGGTAAAGGCGTCACAACTGCACGATGTGTCCCTGACGGGCGGGCGTCACTTCTCTGCGCGACAGCTTTGTCAGGCAATGGCAGAGCGCTACCGCAAACGCATCGCGACAACTGTTTAGGTATCGGGTGTCAGGTGTCAGGGAAAAGTTGCCGACAGGACACGTGATCACCATGCTGCTCGACCACGGGTATCCCCCGGAGTCCTTCACGCAGGAGTTGAAAAAAATAGCCCCCCAGTTAGCCGCGCGCATCAAACTGAAGCAGGCGCAAAAAGTGACGCCGGAACAACACCGGACAGCGCAAGCGGGCAACCCGACCAAGAAAAAGTTTGTCGTCATCGAGAAACGATGGCTCGTCGAGCGGACGAATGCATGGATCAATCTGTGTCGTGTGTTGCGGAAGAATTGTGAAAGCCTCCTGAAAACCAGCAAAACGAAGATTCGTTTGTGCGCGATTCGGTTGCTTCTGCGAAGGCTTGCCTAACTGCAAACAGGTTCTATAAGGTTTCGCTGGTAAGGGCGCACGCCACAGAAGGCAAGCCAACAAATCAGGCGAAATGTTGGTCACGAAGCCTATTCGTATGATCTGGCAACGAGATCAGATAAATAGCTCGGCAGAGACCTGAAAGAATTCCGCCAGGGCGTTGGCGTGCGCTTTCCCCATCGGGCGCTTCCCTGCCAACGCCGCTGACACGTGGCTCGTGCGCGCCGAAGATCGGCAGCAAATCCACTTGTTGCAAGCCACGATTTCCCAACAACGTCTTCAGCACGTCGTACGGTTCCGCCGATGGAACCGGGTACGGTTTCTTTTCAAATCCCTCAATCAATAACACCGCATTCGTAGTAATACCTGCTCTTCCCGCGTCAGCGTCTTTTCGCCTTTCGTCATCAACGGATTCACGATGGCCCGCGCGTTCGTTCTCGGCTTCGGTTTCGATGGCTTTGGGCAAGGTGTGTGCCAGCAGTTCTGCATATTTGTGGGTATTGATCCGGTTCGCAATCGCAATCACATTTCCCTCAATTCTACCTCACGCCTGTTGCTTGAGTTGATCCCGCCACAAGCCAAACAACGGGTCTTCAAACCGCCAGCGGCTTTCATTCACCAAATCTTCGGCGCGTAAAATCCCCTTGTCCTCCAGCGATTGCAAACATCGCATCATCGTGCTCGACGTCAGGGTGGCCCGCTTCAGCGTTTCTTTGGTCGTCAAGCCTTGCCCGCCTGTGCGCCGCACCTCGGTGAGCGATGTTTTCTGCGTCGCTGGCAATTGATTCCACGCCCGCAAAATAGACAACGGTGTTTTAGAGGAACGTGTCACGTAGTAGTTAGAATCGCTCATTCGCCATTTTTCAAAACACTATCGGCGGCCATAATGCCATCGCTGGCCATAATCCCATCCGCGATCATAATGCCATCGCTAGCCATGATCCCGTCATTCACCATAATGCCATCATTCACCATAATGCCGTTTCCCAGCAGCATCTCACTGCTCAGCAATTTCTGCCCATTGCCCACCAGCGTGCCATCCGCTGTCATAATGCCATCACCAACCATAATTCCACTGGAAAAAATCTGCGAATTCAGGCTAAGCGACGAGTAATTTTCTATCACGCCGTCATTTAGCGTGTATCCCCACATATAGGCTTGCTGATATTTAGTGATGAGTTCTTCGCCGCGTGCCCAACCGTGGCTGAGCAGTACCCCTTGTGCCCAGGGAACGCGTGTGCCTGCAATTGTGGATTCCGGTTGGGGAGGCCATGAATATTGCAGATTCCACCCGGTGACAGTCATTTCGGTGCCAAGCCGTACCGCTCCTTCGATATTTACCAATCCCGCGCCTTGCTCCAACATATCGTGACCGGGCAGTTGTTGTGCCGTATACATCAGAAAGGCTTTGACCATTGAGGGAGTAAACATGGCCTCGCTTTGAAAAAGCAGCGCGGCAGCTCCAGCGACAACAGGTGCAGCCATCGAAGTGCCACTCAGGGTCATGAGTCTGCTATCAGCAGCAGTATTTGCGTCACTGGCATCAAGTGCAGGAGTTTGGAAGACCAGCGAATTGTAGGCGGCTTGCGCCGAGACAATCTTATTGCCTGGTGCGACCAGCTCAGGCTTGATCGTATTGTCGTAATGCTTGACGCCTTCTTCATCCGTCCAGAAGCTGCGCGCCGGGCCACGTGAACTATAGCTGGCTACGCGATCATCGCTGCGGATGTCGGTGCCAAAAGTATTGACTGCGCCAACCGTCAACACCGAGGGTTCGTTACCGGGAGAGTGAATCATTCCATAAATTTTCTGGCCCTGAGTGTTTTTGCCGTGATTGCCTGCGGATGCTACGACTAGCACTCCCTTGTCCTGTAGCTTGCGTACAGCCAGACAGAGCGGGTCCATCTTATAGCTGCTGATCGCAGGCGTACCGATACTCATGTTGACAACATAAATCTTGTACTGTGAATGATGCACCAACAGCCATTCCAAGGCTTGTAACACGCTTTCGGTCGTCCCTATCCCTTGTGCGTTCAGCACGCGCAGATTCACCAGATGTGCGCCGGGGGCGATGCCACGATAGGCATTGCCCAGCGCACCGTTGCCTGCCGCAATTCCAGCAACGTGCGTGCCGTGTCCATATGGATCATCGGTGCGATTTTCACCTGTGAAATCCTCGCTGTACACCACGCGACTGCTCAGGCTAGCGTTAGCACCCGATTCCAGAAACATCCGATGGTTGGCCTGAATGCCGGAGTCAAGCACAGCAATGCCGATGCCTGCGCCGTTGATCTTCGTGGCTTTGGCTTTATTGCCAGCAACGACAGGGATGGCGTCTGCGCCCGTCGTCATCGTGACGTGTCCCAGAGGACGGAATTGATTGTCCCCTGCGATGTAATGAACCTCGCCAAAGGTTGCGAGTTGTTCGATTTTTCCTACTGAAATATCAAAGACGTATATGTTGAGATTGCGAAAAAGCTTTTTGCCTTTGATGTCTTTGCTATCCAACATCTTCGACAGCCCCAAACTGGGATTGCCTTTTAGTTGCATAACCAGGCGCACGGGAGCAGCGGAGTTTTTGGCATTCTGGATTTTTGCCTTGATGTCAGGCGCGATTTTATCGGCCTTCGATTGGGCTAATCCAGTCATACTCGCGCACAAAGACAACAAGAGCGCGAGAATTATTTTCATTTCTTTGGCAGATGGATATTTCGTGTTCATGGTGTTACTGGCAAATTTCCAAATTGATCTCAGACTGTTGAATTGCTGTCAGATTAAGGCAGCGCAATTGGCTTCATGGCCGCCGTTGCATCGCCGGTCACAAACGCATCGGCGCGCATGGTTTTACCATCGGCCAGAACTACGCCATCACTAACGACTACCCCGTCACTGAGAACTACGCCATCGGCCAGCACCACGCCATCGCCCAGGATAATGCCATCCCCTAGAATGATCCCGTCCGAAACAACTACCCCATCGGACAGCACGACCCCTGTGATTTTGACCACGCCACCGCTGATGCCAAGTGTCGCGGTTGTCCCGGAGCTTAGTGTTGTGCTGCGTGTCAATACCCCATTCACAATTGAGGTGGCGTTGGCCAGAATCTGGTTCTGCGCGTACATCCCTTGCCAGAGTTTCATGAGCGCATCGCCGTACAGGAAGCAGTGATTGGTAATCACGCCTTTGCCCCAGTAACAGGTTTCATTCGCAATCTTACTGGTTTGGGTCGGCAGGTCTTTCGTCGTAATCATCGTGGCACCGTTCGTCAACGTTGACGCATTGGTTTTGATGAGCTTCGCCATTCGTACTGCACCGTCTACGTTCAGTAATCCTGCCCCCTGCTCCAGTGTATTGAAATTTTTGAGCGGTTGCGCGGTGTACATCAAAATGGCCTTGACCAGTCCTGGCGGCAGATTGGGATTGACCTGAAGCATTAACGCTGCGGCTCCTGCGACAATAGGCGCAGACATCGAAGTCCCGCTCAGGTACATCGTTTTGTTGTCTTTGGTATTGGTTGCCTGTGTGTCGAGTACCGGGAAAAGTTGAATCAGGAGATTCCCTGAACCTGTTGCGCCTGCGGATTGGGCGGAGATGAGCTTATTGCCCGGCGCGACCAAATCCGGCTTGATCAAATTGTCATAGACACGCTGATTGTTGACGACTGTGTAGCCGCGTGTCGGGCCGCGTGAACTGTAGGTGGTCACAACATCATCTGAACGCTTCAATGTGCCCAACGTGTTGGCAGCCCCCACCGTGATGACCGAAGGCTCAATGCCGGGCGAATGAATCCCGCCATAGATTTTGTTGCCGTACAAATCTTTGCCGGAATTGCCTGCGGCGGCAACAACCACAATGCCTGCGTTATAGGCACGACGTGCTGCCAGACAGAGCGGATCATTTTTGTAGCTGTCTTTCGCATAAGTGCCAAGGCTCATGTTAATGACGCGGATGTTATAGGTACTCTTGTTGGAAATGCACCAGTCCAGCGCCGCAATAATGCTACTTGCACTGCCAAAGCCATAGCTGTTCAGCACACGCAGGTTGAGCAGATTGGCTCGCGGTGCAATCCCTACATATTCGCCCCCTGCAAAGTTTGGTGTCCCGCCTGCTAATGCTGCCACGTGCGAGCCGTGCCCGAAGTAATCTGTGCCAACCAGGTTTTCGCCCGTGAAATCCTGGCTGTAAATCACATTGCTTTTTGTTTGCGCGTCTAGGTAGGCGTTGTGCCTGTCATAAACTCCGCTATCGAGAATCGCGATGCCAATCCCGCTGCCGTTTACTGTTGTACTCGTGCCGAGCAGGCCGCGAACCAAATCGGCTCCGGTTGTACTATCAATAAACCCCGTAGGTTCGACCAAACGATCTGGTGAGATATACGCAATGTTGCTGTCTGCGGCGAGTTGGCGAATGACTGAGCGCGGCGCTTCAATTGTTGCCAGCCCTGCCTGGCCACTTTGGTAATTAATGCGTCCACCCAAACGCGCGACTTTTTCGCGCCAGACCACTTCGCTTGCGGTGCTCTCCAATTGCACGATAAAGCTTTGCTTTTCGTCTTCGCCCACTGCTTCAGAAGGCAACACTGCGCCGCTGATTTTCTGGCGTTGCGGTTCATCCGGTGTTGACGGCTGATTCCGTTGCCGTCGCTGTTGACGCAGCTGAGCTAACGTCATTCCCGCATAACGCGCGTCATCATCCTGTGTTAAGAGTTCTTCTAAATCCGGCGCGAGCTTCACCTTCTTTAGCTTCACTGCTCTTGGCAGATCCTTGAGTGTTTGTGTTTGGATTGCCTGACCCCAGACTGGCAAATTTAAGGCAATTGCGATTGTGAATGTAAAAACCTTCTTCATCATAGTCGTCTCCTGATCCCTTACGAGAAACATTTGCTGATGCGTATAATTTAAAGATGAAAATTTGCGGGAACAATGGTGAGTTTCTAATGATTGCCGTGACAATTGGGAAAAGCAGGAAATTGCGCATGAAAACCAAAAGCCAGGCTGATCACCTGGCTTCGGTCGCGTTCATCAAGATAAGGTACAGTTTACGGTGCGGGTGGCATACAGGCCGTGTTGTCGCCCAGGTAAGCAGAGTTGGCTTTGAGGGTCCCGTCCGCCACCATAATGCCATCGGCCATCAGGATGCCATCGGCCAGCATAATGCCGTCGCCCATCAAAATACCGTCAGCCAGCATAATGCCATCGGCTAACATGATACCGTCGGCGAGGGCGATGCCGCTGCTCTTGATATTGGCCACGCCGGGATAGAATGCTACCCCGCTCGAAGTTTGGCCCGCGACAAGGCTCAGCGCACCGTTTATCATCCCCGTGGCATCGGCCAGCGCAACGCCGTTACCATAGACGTTTTGCCAGTCGGTCATCAGATTGCTGCCATATAGAAAGCCCCAGTTTGTGATCACGCCCTGGCTCCAGTTGCAGGTCTGTCCCGCAATCGTGCTTTGTTGTGCGGGCAAAGCGGCTGTCAATAATGCCGCACCAACGGTGGTCGGCAGCGTGGTCTGAACCAGCTTGGCCATCCGCACAGCGCCATCCACATTCAGTTCGCCCGCGCCCTGCTCGAGCAGATTGAAACCTGGGAGTGGTTGGGCGGTATACATCAAAATGGCCTTCACCAGATTCGGCGTCAGGGCGGGATTGGCCTGCAGCAACAGTGCCACAGTTCCGGCCACAACGGGCGCTGCCACAGAGGTTCCGCTCAAATACATCACATCGTTAGTCGAACCAGGTCCACCTTTCACTACCAACGAGGGGGAGGTAGAAGCCAATTGATTTTTCTTTCCTCCGAGCGAGGCGCTTGCACCGATGAGCCGATTGCCAGGTGCGACCAAATCCGGTTTGAGCAAATTGTCGTAATGCCGGACGCCATTGACATCGGTCGTGTAGCCACGGGTCGGGCCGCGCGAACTGTAACTGGCTACGACATCGTCGGAACGCACATTCGTACCAAGGGTATTGGCCGCGCCCACGGTAAGCACGGACGGATCAATCCCCGGCGAATGAATCCCGCCGTAGAGCTTGTTGCTATTGGCATCCTTACCATCATTGCCTGCCGACGCCACGACCACGATGCCCGCGTTCACCGCCCGCCGCGCCGCCTGGCACAAGGGGTCATTGACATAACTGTCTTTGGCCATCGTCCCCAGGCTGAGGTTGATGACACGAATGTTGTACTTCGCCTGATTGGTCACGCACCAGTCCAGCGCCGCAATCACATTACTGGCAATCCCACGTCCAAACTCATCCAGCACACGCAGGTTGATGATTTTGGTATTTGTAGCGATTCCGGCATAAGTGCCTTTTTCCAGGCCATTGTCACCAGCCGCCATAGACGCGACTACAGACCCATGACCGAAGGGGTCTTGGATCTCGTTCTGACCAGTGAAATCCCGGCTATAAACAATCCCAGTGTGGCTGGGTGAATTGGCCAGTAGTTTGTGCGACGTATACATCCCGCTGTCAATCACGGCCAGGCCGATGCCTGTGCCAGTCAGTTTCGTGCCACTGATTAGGTTACGAATCTGCGCCGCCCCGGTGGTCGTTTCCACGTGTCCCATCGCCGCGACCGCGCGATCCGGGCTGACGTAGGCGATATTGCTATCGGCGGCAAGCTGGCGAATCGCCGCGCGTGGTGCTTCAATTGTCACCAGGCCCAGTTCGCCGTGTTTCTGCTGGATGCGTCCGCCCAGGCGGGCGACTTTCTCGCGCCAAGCCACTTCGGAAGCATTGCTGTCCAATTGCACGATGAAGCTTTGTTTTTCGTCTTCGCCCACTGCTTCAGAAGGCAACACTGCGCCGCCGATTTTCTGGCGTTGCGGTTCTTCGCCGGAGGCGTCCGCCCGCTTGCCCTTCACGCGTTGCAGCCGTTGCTGGCGCAGTTGGGCGAGCGTCATTCCCGCATAACGCGCGTCATCATCCTGCGTTAAGAGTTCTTCTAAATCCGGCGCGAGCTTCACCTTCTTTAGCTTCACTGCTCTTGGCAGATCCTTGAGTGTTTGTGTTTGGATTGCCTGACCCCAGACTGGCAAATTTAAGGCAATTGCGATTGTGAATGTAAAAACCTTCTTCATCATAGTCGTCTCCTGGTCCCTTACGAGAAACATTTGCTGATGCGTATGATTTAAAGATGAAAATTTGCGGGAACAATGGTGAGTTTCTAATGATCGCCGTGACAATTGGAAAAACGTGGGAATTCGTCATGAAGCAAAAAAGCCAGATCAAATGACCTGGCTTGAAGAGGAATTGGTTGATACCGCCCAGACTATCAGGAACTCTCAGGCGAAGATATTTCTGTGAACGGGTGCGGATAACGGGCTTGATAATCGGCTTGATAACGAAAGCCCGCGTGTTCATAAATGTGCATTGCGACTGTTTCGTCCGGCTCCACCGCAAGACACAGCACCTGTCGTTGGCGTAAACGTCGGTGAGTTAATTCCACCACGCTTGCCCGTGCAATGCCGCGTTGCCGATAGCTGGGATGCGTCCAGATGCCTTCCAGATAAATCACCTCAGGCGTTACGCTCTGCAATTCGGCTTTAAAAACGATGGTGTTGTTTTCTATTTTTATCCACGTGCGACCACGTTCAATGCGCTCCAGCACACGGCGGCGAAAGCCTTCCGGGTCTTTCTGGCGCGGATCGGTGACAGCGGATTCGATAAACATTGAAGCCTGTGCTTCCATCACATCTTCCAGATGGACTACAGTGGCCTGAATGAGCTGAAATTGCCGTAACGGTTGTGCTGGCGCTTCGCACACGTACCAGAAAAAATCGCGCTGCAATTTCAATTCATGCCCGCGCGTGGCGTAATGTTGCCAAAAGATTTCCACCTGTTCGCGTGGGCCAAAAATGAGCGAGGTACGGACGCTGGAATCTGCTGCGGTACGAGCCAGAGAGGGAATTGCTTCGTTTAAGGCGCAGAACATAATCTGATGTCCGATCAAAGCAATGCCTGTCAGCTCTCCGTTTTCAAAATGCCCAAAGAAGTGGCCGCGCAGGTCAGGCGATGTGAGGCCATGATCATTGATGAGCGATTCCAGATGCACGCCTTGCATCGGATGCGCGCCCAACAATGCGAGCGCTTGTTCATAGTCTAGTTCATCTAATAGACGAACCTGTGCCGTTTGCGCTAATTCGCAATGGGCTACGGCAGATGCGGAGTTATCTGAAGAGGTTGGTGATTTCATGCTTCTTCCTACTCGTCGTCTCCTGACTGCTTCTGTGCAGGCATTCATTCGTGAGTGTGATTTAAAAACAGAAGTTTGTGCGAATGATGATGAGTTTCTGATGATTGCCGTGACAATTGGAAAAACGCGGGAATTCGCTCTGAAACAAAAAGCCAGATCAACCGACCTGGCTTTTATCGGATGTCGCAATTCCAGCTACATCATTCAACGTACGTTCCATCATCTTTCACAATCGGCATGGAAGCCGTATTGTCACCGTTCACCATGACGCTCAAGCTGCGCAACGCATCGCCTAGAATCGTACCATCGCCCAGAATCGTGCCATCGCCCAGAATCGTGCCATCGCCCAGAATCATCCCATCGCCCAGAATCATCCCATCAGCAAAGACAACACCTTTCGCGAACAATGTGCCATCAGCAAAGACGACGCCACTTCCACCCAGCGTGACCGGGCCTTCTGCAATCTGCACACCATCTGCCATCAACGTTTTATCGCCCAGGATAATGCCGTCACCCAGAATCGTTCCGTCACCCAAGATGGTGCCATCGCCTAAGATTGTTCCGAGGCGGTAAATCCCATGCCATTTCGTCATCAGCGCACTGCCGTAGAAAAACGTATGATCAGCAATGACGGCTTGGCCCCAATAACAGGTTTCTCCATTGATCACGTTTGCTTGTGGGTTAGGCAGCGCCGCCTTCAGCATCGCGGTTCCTTTCGCTGTGCTACTGGTTAAGTCGGTGCGAATCAATTTCGCCAGTTGCACTGCGCCTGCCACGTTCAGCAATCCCGCGCCTTGTTCCAGCATATTGTAGCCACGCAGCGGCTGGGCCGTGTACATCAGAATCGCCTTCACCAGATTTGGAGTCAGCGTTGGATTTGCCTGCAACACCAGCGCTGCGGCTCCGGCAACAACTGGCGAAGCCATTGACGTCCCACTCATAAACATCTGATTGTGGTTGGCATCCGTTGCTACGCGCGCATTCAGATTCGGATACGTGCGCATCAGATAACTCTGATCAGCCGCTGCGGCTACCAGCTTATTGCCTGTGGCCACCAAATCTGGCTTGATCAAATTGTCATAACGTCGTACCCCATTGGCATCCACGTAAGAACTGCGTGTTGGGCCGCGTGAGCTGTAGGTTGCAATTCCATCATCTGAACGCCGTTCAGTGCCGAAATCATTTGATGCGCCAACAGTAATTGCCGAAGGTTCGTTTCCGGGCGAATGAATTCGTCCATACACTTTTTTGTCGTTACGGTCTTTGCCATCATTGCCTGCTGCGACAACGACAACAATTCCCGCATTGACCAGACTGCGTACGGCCAGGCAAAGCGGGTCATTTTTATAAGAGTCAATTGCCGAGGCACCAAAGCTCATATTGACCACCCGGATTTTGTTTTTTGCCGCATTGGCCGCTAACCAATTGATCGCCTTCAGTGCCCACGAAACGCTCCCTTGGCCCTCGCCATTGAGCACGCGCAGGCTAACGATCTTCGCGCCTGGAGCCAGACCTTCATACGCACCTTTCGCGACGTGTGGTTCTCCTGCTGCTAACGATGCCACGTGGGTTCCATGTCCAAAAGGGTCGGTGGTGGTATTTCCTTCGCCCGTGAAGTCCACACTTGTCAAAAAACGCTTCTCGATATTGTGATGATCTTTCCAGATGCCGGAATCCAGCACTGCAATATTCATATCTGCACCACTGATTTTGTCGCAGCCTGATAATGTCAACATTGTTTCACGGCCAGAAACGTTCTCGACGTGTCCTCGCGTTGTTGCACCCACCAGCCGGTCCGGGCTGACATACGTGATGCTGTTTTCCGCTGCAATTTGACGAATTGCGGTGCGGGGCGCTTCAATGACGAGCAATCCATCCACCTTCTGCGTGATGCGGCCACCCAGCAATGCCAGCTTTTCTTGCAACACTACTTCTGGCGTAATGCGATTTACCTGAACAATGAAGCTTTGTTTTTCCTCTGCTGGAACGCCTGCCGAGGGGAGTGTCAACCGATTCAGCCGTGTCGGTGGGGCAACTTTTTTATCCTTCAAGGCCTGGCGATTCTGCCGCATTTGCCCAAGCGTCAGAGATTGCTGGTCATCTTGTTCCAGCATCTCTGCCAAATCAGGTGCCAGCTTGATTTTCTTGCCCGATACCGTTTTCGTTTTCAGTTCCTTGAGCGTTTGTGACTGGGGTGGGAGGCTGAATACTGTAAGCGATAAGCTCACAACCCACACCCAACTTGGTGCAAAATACTTTTTCATCGGTTCTCTCCCCTGTTGTGCCCACTCCCGGAGTAGACAAAGGCATTAAGACAGCCCTATGAAAGTCCCAAGATTTGCAGAATTGATGATGAGTTTCTGATGACTGATTGCAATCAGAAAACATTTGGAACAATTCGTTATTTCAGGTGCTGTCTGTGAGAGAAGAACAATCATGTTGCAACAAATTAGCAGTTGTTACACCGTGTCACTGATTGATGTAGGATTTTAGAATCCTGGTTTTAAATATGAATCGAAGAATTGACCTAGATCGAATCGCAATTGCGTGTACGGCAAACATCTTGTTTGC
>JAFDVL010000013.1:101311-137293 GCA_018268995.1 Acidobacteriota bacterium
GCAAACAAGATGTTTGCCGTACACCGAACTGAAAACCGATCTAAAAGCGCTGCGCACCATCGAGTACAAGATGGTTATGGTGGAACTGAACAATAAAAAGCACATTCGCGCACACACCACGTCGCCGCCGTACAAACTGCACTTCATTTCGACAGAAAATTTCCACCTCAAAAAGAGCGTTTGTCTTCAAGCAAGACTCGGCGTATAAATCGTCTGTCTTTAAGCATTATTTCAGCCTCACCTGCGAGAACAAGTCAGAGTAAAGCCTGCACTGACTTGGAAGGAGGAACATGCAAGTACGGCAGCTTTATCATGGTACGACGGGCGATAATATTCTCAGCATTCTGGATTCCGGGAAGATGAATCCGAGCGCCCAGCACGAGATGTTCTTTTCGTCCAGTAACTGGCAAACGGTTCTGATGTACGGAGCTGATCGAAAACGAGGGGCGGCTTTTGCCATCAAAGTGGCGGTCACTATACCAGAGCACATCATCCAGCTGAATGCCTCAACGCCAGGAAATCCCGACACTTTAATCTTGCAAACTATCGAGCCGCTTCCAGCGCAGGTGCTGGAACTTTATGTGCGAAAACCGGGAGGCGACGGCTTTGAGATTGAGCGGATTTTCGGTGAACTTCCCATCCGAAATTATCTGTTGCAGTCAAGCTGACACCAAGGCTGATTTTCCATTTATCGAGGCAGACGAATGAGTCGAAGTTTGTACTCCGAACGTCTGTCATGTTAGGTTACGGCACTGACAAAAATCAGTGAACAGAATCAAACGCAAAAGGAATCCAAATGAGAAAATCTACCTTGCTTATCGCCTTGATGTTTCTTTTCGCCGTTACGGCGTTCGCTCAGCCGGTCGGCTATGCAGACAAAATTCTTGGGCGTTGGGATGTCACCGTCCAAGGATCGGATGGCACCAGTTTTCCTTCCTGGTTTGAAATTCAGCATCGGACAGAAGGGCAAATCATGGCACGCGTCGTCGGGCATTTTGGCTCCATGCGCTATGCCACCGAAGCCACATACAAAGATGGCCAGCTTACCATCACCGTGCCAAGGCAATATGAAGTCGCTCCGCCAGTGCTGATTTTCGCAGGCAAATTGGAAGGCGATAAATTGGTTGGCACAGTGCAGGACGAGAAAGGTGCGCCGGTAAACTGGACAGCCGTCAAAGCGCCGGAGATGCGCCGCACTACAAAACCCAACTGGGGCGCGTCAATCAAACTCTTCAATGGCAAAGACCTCACCGGATGGAAACAACGTAACAATCTGCATCCGAACTGTTGGATGGTCGAAAACGGTTTGCTCAGCAACAAAACTCCGTGCGCAGACTTAATCAGCGAGCAGAAATTTACCGACTTCAAATTGCACGTTGAATTTCAAAACGTGAAGAATGGCAACAGCGGAATTTATTTACGCGGACGCCACGAAGTGCAAATCAATGATGCCTACGGACAGGCGGCGGACAGCTTGCGAATGGGCGGGGTGTATGGCTTTCTGAAACCAAACGCCAATGCCAGCAAAGCGCCGGGTGAATGGCAAGTCTTTGACATCACCCTAATCGGACGACGTGTGACCGTGGTGCTGAATGGACAAACAGTGATTGAAAACGAAGAAATCCCCGGTATCACAGGTGGCGCACTGGACAGCAACGAAGGCGAACCCGGCCCGATTATGATGCAAGGCGATCACACCAAAGTGATGTTTCGCAATATAACGATTACGCCCAGCAAGTGAAAAGTTAATACTGCAACTGTAGGGAGCGTTATCCCCCTGAACGGGGCGCTTCCTACGAATCGCAGTACTGATCCTTAGACTGCGGGCAGGCAGATTTTGAAGCGGGTGCCCTTCCCTACCTCAGATTCCACTTCGATATTGCCACTATGCATTTGCACGGCGCGGAAGGCTTGCGCAAGGCCGATGCCACTCCCCTTTTCTTTGGTCGTAAAATACAAATTGAAAATCTTTTCGCGCATATCTTCAGGGATGCCAATGCCGGTATCGCTGATCGTGATTTCAACTTGATTGTTGTGGCTGGCAGTGGTGATGGTCAGCGTGCCCCCTTCTGGCATCGCCTGGCAGGCATTGATGCTGATGTTGAGCAAGCCTTGTTTGAGCAAATCAATGTCTGTCTCAATAAAAAGCGGCTCAGACGCGTAGCTCGTGATGACTTCGATTTTGCTTTCTGGTGTGATCGGCGTCAGCATCATCACTTCACGCATCAATTCGTTGGCATCATACCTACGTGTTTGCAGTTGGACGGGGCGGGTGAAATCAAGGAAGGTTTGCACCACGCGATTCAACCGATTGACCTCAGAGGTCAGTACTTCAACGTGATTGCTGGGATCACGCCCGGCATCAATTTTGGCGCGCATCAATTCCAAATGCAGTACCATCGCGTGCAGCGGGTTTTTGACTTCGTGCGCCACGCCAGAGGTGATGCGGCTGAGCGCAGCTAAACGCGTCGCATAATCAAGCTGTGTTTCCAGCCGTTTCAGCGATTCAAAATCTCGCAATGTGAGCAGCGCGCCTGCCAGTTGCCCGTGCTCTTCAAAAACCTGCACCGAAGCAAGCAACTTGTGCTCCTTCTCTTCCGGCGTGGGCAGTGTCATGGTTTCTTCGCGCAATTGCCCGGAGTTGAAAGCCCGACGTGTCAGCAGTGAAAGGGGATGTGCGTCGGTTAAGACATCGCTCAAGATCAGGCCACGCAACGATTGTGGATGCCCATTCCCATTGCTGGCGATCTTTGAGTTCGCAGATTCCCAGCTCAGCAGTAATCGCTCGGCTTCCGGGCTGGCCATCATCACACGCTGATCTCGATCCAGCAGTAATAAGCGATCCGGGAAGTTGCTCATGACCTGCCGCATCTGGTCTCGCATGGCTTCGATTTCATTCCGATTCCCGGCAAAGCGTTTCCCCAATTCGCGCAAACGTTGTGCAGCCCATTGCAAATCCTGCCCCGACGATTCTTTTTCATCCGCAGATTGCGCTGCGCTTTCAACTTCCAATTGCTCAATGAGGCCGAAAAATTCGCGCAACGGTCTCAGCACCAGATTGGAAAACAAAACCGCTAACAACACCGCTAACAGGCCCGCAACCATCGCAATACTTAAGGCCAGCCGCAGGTCTGGCAGGACTTCGTTGTAAATAGTTTGCGCAGGTACGCCCGCCACAAAACGCCCGAACGGCTGGCTGTTGACATTCAAGGGCGTTGAGATTTCATAGAGGTAATTGCTGTGCCGGAGGTCAAGCCATTGTCGAATCCACGATTTGTGATGGAGGGTTTCAAAAGGAATAACGATGGAATTGTTGCGATGATGAAGTGGGTCGTGCTCGATCAGCACGTTACTGTCAGCTCCCAAAATGCCGAAATAGGAAAAATGTCCATTGCGCCCCACCGCGTCCAACCAGCCGCGCACTTGCAGGTCATCCTTGATCGCGCTTTCCGCAGACATTTGCGGACGCTCGTTCACGGCCTTTTGTGCCAGGGCCAGAACGTTTGTCGCAACCATATTTTCGGCGGCCACTTTGGCGGTCAGGTGCGCACTCATCAATCGCGCGCATTGAAAGTAAGCCAGCACCAAAACGACAATGGTGATCAGGCTTGTAATAACCACCAGATAACGGGCACGAACAGACATATTATTTTCCAATGTTCATTTTTCATTTCGCATTTGTCCTTGCCCGGGATGCGCGTTGGCAAACGACAAATGAAAGATGACAAATGGAAAATCGCAGATAAAAACTGGCGACTCGTTGAACTGCGAGATCAGCTTAGCCTCGTCCGTAATCATCCTGCAACCGCACAATGTCATCTTCGCCAAAATAGGTGCCGCGCTGAACCTCAACGAAAATCATCTTTTCGGTGCCGGGATTTTCAATGCGGTGTGCGGTGCCTTGCGGAATGTCCACCGCCTCGCCCGCCTGAAGCTGAATATTGCGTCCATCCAGCGTCACAGTCGCGACACCTGCCACGACATACCAGTGCTCAGCGCGTTTCGCGTGCAGTTGATAGCTCAACCGTTTGCCCGGATACACTTCGATCCGTTTGACCTTGAAGGTGTCCCCTTCATCCAGCACAGTAAAATTGCCCCACGGGCGTTCGTCATATTTAGGAGAATTATTCATAAATAGGATTTAGGATTTAGGTGTATTGACAAGTTAAGTGGGAGGCGCAAACAGGATGTTTGCGCTACATCTTCGCAGTCAATGTACAACAAACATCTTGTTTGTTGCTCCGCATAGGTTGCTAACCTAAGTTGTCAATACATTTAGGATTTAGGATTCAGGGGTTATGAATTAAGGTCAGGGTGCAAAAATGCTTTTTGTAATTTCCTGAATCCTAAATCCCAGCCCCTAAATCCTCCTAAACTATCGTCATTCCACCGTCCACCACAATCGTTTGTCCGGTAATGTAACTTGACGCATCAGCAGCCAGAAATACGGCTACACCTTTTAGTTCGCCCGGCTGCCCGACGCGATTCATCGGGGTTGCAGCGGCAAGCGCACCGCCTTGTGATTCCAATGATTTTTCAGTCATGCGCGAAGGAAAAAAGCCCGGCGCAATCGCATTCACGCGAATGTTGTGCTGTGCCCATTTGGCCGCCAATTCGCGCGTTAACGCGATCAAGCCACCTTTGGCCGCCACATAAGCCGAAAGATGATGATCTAAATTCGGCAGCGTCCCGATCATTCCCATCACGGAAGCAATATTAATAATGCGGCCATAGCCCTGCTTGATCATTTCTTTGCCCGCTGCCTGACAAAACAAAAACGCTGCGGTCAAATCAATATCCAGTACCATTTGCCAACGATCCAGTGGGAATTCTTCAGCAGGCTGCCCCCACGTTACGCCTGCATTATTGACCAGAATATCAAGTCGCCCAAACGCCTGCACCGTGCGCGCAACTGCTGCCGGAGCAACATCAGGATTTGCCACATCGCAAACTGCGCCATCTACCTGAAAGCCACGTTTTTTCAGACCTTCGACCGCTGGTGCCAGCCATTGTTCGCGCCGGGCCAACAGCATCAGCGTCGCGCCCGCTTCGGCCAATCCTTCGGCCATCTCAAGTCCCAGCCCACGAGAGCCACCTGTCACCAGCGCAACCTTACCGCTCAGATCAAAAAGTTGTTTGAGTTCGGGCATCTCTGATTCTCCTCCAATCCATCCTAAATTTTAGCTGCCAAATAAGCGCGCAGATTGTAAATCCGATTTGGTTGCTCAGCAAGAAGCGAGGATTCGCCTTCAACTTGAATCTAGCGGCATCATGCGCCTTCCTTAAAATCAATTCACGATCCCTGTCTGGGATTCATTCACAGTGGTTTTCTTGTTCCAGAAAAGAAATCGCACACGCCCCTTGTCCATTAGAAAACCCCTATTTTCCGGGATAAAAATGGGAATTCTTAGCAACTCATAATAATGGAACTTCCAAGCCGAAGCCTGACAATATCAATCTCAACGTTCTTCTCTGACAGGCAGCTTTTTTCAAGATTCTCACATCAGAAGCTTTGCCTTAAAACAAGATGTTTTGTTTTAGCTTTGGAGGTAATTTGAATGAGTAACAGATACTTGAAACCAACAGGGATGAAAAATAGATTTTTGAAGCGGTGGCTTCCCGCCACTTTGTCAGCCGCGTTACTGGTGATGGCTGGAACAGTCGCTACCACCAGAACAAATGTCTTCGGACAACACAGTGCTCAATCGGCCAACCAGCAGGTTGCGTTGCCCTCGCCCGCAGATTTGTCGCGGACATTTATCAGCGTAGCGAAGCAGGTCAAACCAGCGGTGGTCAATATTGACGTAGTCGAAAAAGTAAACGTCCGTGCTACGCGCGGGCAAATGATGCCGCAAATTCCGGGCTTTCCACCGTTTGGGGGAGGTCAGGGTGAGCCGGGCAAAAAACGTGGGACTGGATCGGGCGTGATTGTCAGCGCCGATGGATACATCCTCACTAATAATCACGTTGCAGGAGGTGCCACAGAAATTCAGGTCAAACTATCAGATGGCTCTGAATACAAAGCCAAACTGATTGGAACTGATCCAGAAACAGATTTGGCTGTCATTAAAATTGAGGGCAACAGTTTTTCGTATGCCAAACTGGGCGATTCAGGCCGGTTGGAACAGGGCGAATGGGTCATCGCGCTGGGCAGCCCCTTCGGTCTGGAACAAACCATGACGGCTGGGATTATCTCGGCAACAGGGCGCGATTTACGCAACGGGCCATATGACAACTATATTCAGACCGATGCGTCCATCAATCCCGGCAATTCGGGTGGCCCACTCGTGAACATGCAGGGCGAAGTCGTTGGCATTAACACAATGATTTTCTCCCGCTCTGGTGGAAGTGAAGGAATTGGATTTGCTGTTCCCTCTAATCTGGGGCAGAAGGTGTACAACCAACTGGTAAAAAATGGCAAAGTTTCACGTGGCTATCTTGGGTTGAATCTGCAAAACGCAACGCCCAGCATTGCCAAATCATTAGGATATGAAGGCGTGACCGGCGCGTTGGTTGGCGATGTAACGAAGGATGGCCCGGCAGCAAAATCTGATTTGCGCAGCGGCGATATGATCGTTGAATTTGATGGGAAGAAAGTGACTTCGGCCAAACAGTTGACCGAACTGGTGGCGGATACGGCAACCGGAAAAGCCGTGCAGGTGAAATATCTGCGCGATGGTCGGGTGCAAAATACAACGATTCAGATTGGTGAACGCCCTTCCGGCAAACAAATTGCCGAACGGGAACTGAATGAGAACTCACAGGGTACAAAACTGGGGATTTCAGTCGGCACGGTCACCCCGGAAATCGCGGCAGAATTAAAGCTGAAGGTGAAATCCGGGGTTTTGATTCAGTCGGTACAGCCGGATGGTCCAGCCGCTGATGCGGGACTGCAACCGGGTGACGTGATCCACCAGATTAATCGGACGCCAGTTACTTCTGCCGAAACACTGACAAGTGCGCTGAGAGGACTACAGAATGCAAAGGAAGTGGTTCTCCAGGTCGAACGCAATGGTCAGCTTAGTTTCATTACTGTCAGCTTTGAGTAAAACGGACTGACTGGGCAATCGCGGCCCACAGGAGCGGACATAAAGAGCAGGGATTCTGTTCTTCGTCCGCTCCTTTTTATTTTTGCAGGCTGTCTATCAACCCCAAAACTATGCCGGATGAAATTTGTAAATCACTAACGCCTAAGCGACAATGACGCGTCAACTCGAACGATGGAAACCAGAAAGGACTTCGTCATGTCTTCAGAACCCAAACTGCTCATCACACTGGAAAATGGCATCAAACGTATCACCTTCAATCGCCCCAAAACGCGCAACGCCGTAGACCCCGAAACCTTCGAGCTATTCAATCAGGCAATGATTGATGCTGCCCAGGACGAATCGCGCGTCATCATTTTGTCTGGCGCGGGTGAAGCATTTTGTTCCGGCGCTGACCTGAGTTCTTTCAATGCAATGGATGTTGCGAACTATGATGTCACAACCTCGCTGCGGGAAAGAACCAACCCAGCCATCCTGGCTATGCGCGCCATGCCGAAACCGATCATCGCGCGTGTTCATGGACCTGCGGCAGGAATTGGCTGTAACTACGCACTGGCCTGCGACATCATCGTCGCCTCAGAACAGGCGTATTTTGCGGAGCTGTTTGTGAAGATTGGGTTGATGCCGGATGGTGGCGGCACGTACTTTTTCCCACGAATGGTGGGCTATCACAAAGCGTTTGAGTTGATGGCGCTGGGCGAAGTGGTTCCCGCCGCAGACGCAGTACGACTTGGCATCGCCAACAAGGTCGTCCCCTTTACTGAACTTGACGCAACGGTCAATGGCATGGCTGAACGATTGGCGCAAGCGCCCTCCATTGCCGTCGCCAACATCAAAGCAGGCCTCAATCTCGCTTTAAATTCCGATCTGGCCGGAGCCTTGGAATTTGAAGCGGTTCATCAGGCTGACTGTTTTCATTCCGCCGACTTCCGCGAAGGCGTGACGGCGTTTTTAGAAAAGCGAAAACCAGTGTTTACTGGGAAATAAAATGATAGTTTCGAGTTTCGGGTTTTGCGTTTCGCGGGCTTCTTATTAAAGCCAGCGCATGGGCCAAGAAAAAGCAGGTAGATCGTTCTTAACGCTCGAAACGCAAAACCCGAAACCCGAAACCCTGACTATGAACTTCTCCGAAACTCTCGCGTATCTCTACAGCCTCGGCCACGAAACTTTGGCGATGAAGCTGGGGCTGGAAAGCATTGTTGCGCTGTGCCAGGCGCTAGGCAATCCGCAACTCAAGTATCGTGTTGTCCACATTGCGGGCACAAACGGCAAGGGTTCGACGGCGGCAATGACAGAAGCGATTGCGTTACGCGCAGGCCATCGCGTTGGGCTTTACACCTCGCCGCATCTGGTCGAAATCACTGAACGTATTCGCATCCATGGCAAAGACATCACGCAAGCCGATTTCGCCCGTTTGGCCACACAGGTTCGCAGGGCCAGCGAACAATTGGTCGAACAGAAAACGCTTCCTGCCTCGCCGACTTACTTTGAGCAAGTTACAGCCATTGGATTATTGTGTTTCGCCGAGCAAAATGTTGATTTGGCAATTCTGGAAGTTGGGTTAGGGGGGCGACTGGATGCCACCAATATCTGCCAGCCAACAGTCTGCGCAATTACGCCTGTCAGCCTGGATCACCAGGAATACCTCGGCAATCAACTGGCAACTATCGCGGCTGAAAAAGCAGGGATTCTCAAGCCTGAAATTCCGGTCGTGGTTGCGCCACAAGCACCGGAAGCATGGAACGCGATCATCACCAGAGCCAATGAAATCAAAGCGCCCACCATTTCTGTGGCAGAATTCCAGGCAATGATTGATGAAGCTTCGACGGGAATGTTCCATTTTCAATATCACACAGGATTAGCCGACTATACGGTGCAATTGAATCTGCGTGGGGGACATCAGGTCATCAATGCCTGCACCGCTATTCACATTGCCGAACAGTTGCGTCAACACGGTTTGTGCATTCCGAAAACCTCCATCGAAGAAGGTTTGCAAAATGTGAACTGGGCAGGACGATTGGAAATGATCGAAGTGCAAGGCCGTCAACTGTTGCTGGATGGAGCGCATAATCTGGCCGGTGCAAAAACCTTGCAGGATTTTCTGCGAGCGTACGAATCCAATTTACCGATCACGATGATTTTTGGGGTGATGAATGACAAAGCGATTGCGGGAATGGCAGAAATGCTTTTCCCCTTTGCCCAACTGATTATTGCCACTCACATCAACAATCCACGCAGTGCCGACCCGGTTGTCATCGTGGATGCCGCAACCCAACTGGGCAAACCTTCGCGACGGACAGAATCAGTCGCAGCCGCTTTGCAGGAAGCATTGCAACATACACCTGCCAACGGATTGATTTGTGTCTGTGGCTCTTTGTATCTCATCGGCGAAGTAAAACAATTGCTGACCAAATAAAGAGCATGGATCAAGAGCATGGAGTACAAGCTTCAGCTTGGTTTTACGTCAAGCGGGCAAAAAACCAAGCTGAAGCTTGTATTCCATACCCATCTGTAAAACGTATTCTCTCTCCGTGGGTCACTGGTCAGTGCTGTCTGCCTTGTGCTATTCTGCGCGTCTTTCATGGCATCGCCCAATGATCGCTATCAAATTTCATGTTTACGGTTTGACAGAAAAAACCGTCTGAGGAGGAAGCTTGAGCGTTTTAGTTGATAAGAATACTCGTTTAATTGTTCAGGGTCTGACTGGCAAAGAAGGAACCTTTCACGCGCTGCAAATGCGCGATTACGGCACCAACATTGTCGGCGGCGTGACACCCGGCAAAGGCGGAACCACACACGAAGGATTTCCCGTTTTCAATACTGTTTCCGATGCAGTAGAAAACGCAGGCGCGAACGTGTCTGTCATTTATGTGCCGCCACCGTTCGCGGCTGACGCGATTATGGAAGCGGCGGATGCTGGAATCGCCCTGATCGTTTGCATCACTGAAGGCATTCCGACCAACGACATGGTGAACGCTTTTCATTATGTCAACGCACGTGGCGTTCGTTTAATTGGGCCGAACTGCCCCGGCGTGATTTCGCCCGGCAAATGTAAAGTCGGCATTATGCCCGCCCGCATTCACAAAGAAGGCAACATCGGCGTTGTCTCGCGCTCTGGCACTCTGACGTACGAGGCAGTCGGCCAGCTCACAGCGCTCGGCTTAGGCCAATCCACCTGCATCGGCATTGGTGGCGATCCGATCATCGGTACGTCGCAACGTGATGCCCTGGAACTGTTCAATGGCGACCCTGATACGCACGCGGTTGTGATGATTGGCGAAATTGGCGGCTCGGCGGAAGAAGAAGCGGCAGAATATGTGAAAGCCAGCATGACTAAACCTGTCGTTGGCTTCATCGCTGGACAAACCGCGCCTCCTGGTCGCCGCATGGGCCACGCCGGAGCGATCATCGCAGGCGGCAAAGGCACCGCTGCCGAGAAATTTGCAGCGATGGAAGCAGCAGGCATTCACATCGTGAAAAGCCCGGCGGATATTGGCGCAAAGGTCAAAGAAATTTTGGGCTAATCCCCCTTCCAAAATAACCAACTCGTCCGCGAGCGATGTCGTTTGCGGACGAGTATTTTTTTGCTCATTTTCCCGCGTAATATTTTCCGTCCATTTCCACCTCTTCCTCGTCCAATTTCCCGAACCACCTGACAGTATCTGGGTGGACACACTGGAAAAATAAATCTATCGGAATCAGCAATCAGGGGACGAGAATCCAGGCGAGTGTTTGTCTACCCCGCTGTACTTTGCCCCAACGAAACAAGCGAAAAAGCACGGCCCCGTTTTTCGCGCAATCCACATCAACCGCCATCACGACAGGGCGCATCATTCGCGCTAGTAAGGAGAGCTATGTCTAAAGAGAGAGTTCTATCCGGCAACTTCCCATCTGTTTTCCGCCTGCTCGGCAGCCTGCTATTCCTGGCATCCAGCCTGCTGGCACAAGGGGGGCAATCACCGAGCAATACTTCCGATCATGTAATCTTCTCGCTAAATGTGCAGGATTTTTCTTATCCAGAGAAAAGCATTGCGACGGTCAATCGCGTGCTCGACATTCACGAACGCTACAACATTCCGATTGATTTTTACCTGACTACAACGATGACCGATTTGTTCGAGCAACTGTCGCCCGCGCTGTTGCAACGGCTGAAAACCTCTCCGGTGGCTTCGGTGTCGTATCACGTGCGCCCGCCCAAACCGTATTACACCAACTTCGATTGGGCACGACTGGGATCGCGGCCAGCACAGGAGCAATACAACACGATCATGAACTACGAAACGCACGGGCTGAATTTGCGCACGGGACAACCGACGACGGCGAATGGTGGGTATAAAAAGCTCGGCGAATTGCTGGGCTATTATCCGTGGGCGGCTTCGGCACAGGCAGATGGAAGCCTGGCACAACAAGCGGCCAAAGTCTTTCAGGATTTGGGCGGACGCTTCCGCGTGTGGCACGGACGCGCCGCAAATCTGGGCGACAAACTGGACGGTGTTTACCTGCGCCCGGAGCACTATGATTTGCTGCTGTTCCAAACCGTCGGGCAATTTATCCCGTCCGTGATTGAAACCGCCGTCACACAGGCACGCCAAGCGCAGAACGCACGCGCGCCGTATTTCGTCGGGATCAAAATGCACGATAACGATTACTTTGCGGTGGATTCGGCCTGGGTCACGGTGTATGTAAATGGCCCACGCCGCCCGCCCTTTGCCGTCACACGCAAATCGCCCTTGCTCAGCGATGTTGAGCAGGCGGCAATGTGGCAGCATTATGAATCGGCGGTAGCCTACGTCGCATCACAATCGCAACGCCTGCGTGCTGTAGGCTTGCCGACCGTCTGGCAAATGCTCCATCCGTCTACGCCTCCGCCCACAGTGACGCGCTCGCTGGTGTATGTGTCTGGCACGATGCACATTGAATCGAATCTGCTGCGCTGGCCAAATGTAGAGGCGCTGCTCGCCTTCTTCGCACGCGCAACACAAGCTGGGAAAGTCGGCAAACAAACCACCGGGATGAAATGGTCAGTTGGGGCCGACATCGGATGGCTGACCGGAGAACCGCGCGCCGCCGAAGTTATCCGCAAGCTGGAGGCGATGGGCGTTGAAATGGATATTCACGCACACAACTTTACTGACCGTGCGAATTGTGCCGCGCGCATCACACAACTCGGCGGGCATCCCAATCAGGTTTCGTCCGGCAATGTTGTCTCAGAAATAGATCGGTTGCGTTCCCCTGTTGTCGGCACAGGCGGCGCGACGTGGCAAGCGCAAATTCTCTACGGCACGGCGCTGCGCCCCGATCATTCAGTGGGTTCAGAAGACACAGGCTATGGCGTGTGGCGTCCGAAAAGCGGAGCCGAGTTTACGGTTCACGATCCCAACGGCAATTTGATTTCGGTCGGTGGCGGCCCACGGACGTTGACTGGCGCGACGGCACTGCTTGAAAAGCTGAAAACGCTGACGGGGCTGCCACCGATTTACAGCACCACGATTATGGTACACCCGGATTCGTTGGTGAATGTCGGCACTTCGGATGGCATCACGCAAATCGAAGCCTGGGCCACAACTGTTGGCGCAAACGAACAAGTCAAATGGGCAACGCTGAGTGAAACCGCTGCGGCGTGGGTGATTGCTGGCGGTATCTCCTCACGCCTCGAAAATGTGAATCTGCTTACCAGCGGACAGCGATAAAGACTGCTCATTCAACTGACCAGTAACATTATTCATCCTGATTTTTGCGAGAGCGGGATTGTTTGATCTCGCTCTTGCGCTTTTTGCCCTCAATGCGCTGCTCTTTCGCAGCAGCGGAAGGTTTGGTCGCACGGCGTGGCTTGCGCACCTTTTGCATTTCGATCAGCTTTTCAGCCATTCGTTCAAAGGCGGCGTCCCGATTGGCAGATTGAGAACGGCGTTCAGTCGCATTAACAACGATGCCGCTAGGGCGATGCGTCAGGCGCACGCCGGTTTCGACCTTGTTGCGATGCTGGCCGCCGGGCCCACCAGCGACAAAAAACTCCATATCGCAATCCCGTTCCAGCGCTTCCCTGTCTGTTTCGTACTTTGTCATTGTGTCAGTTCCCTTCTCCGATTTGACCGCATCTTTTCTGGTGCTTAGAATCTGCCTTCGTTTCATATCACAAGAAGTCTGAATGCAAAATGAATTTTTCTGCCCCGTGGATGCAAGCCCGCCTTGCGAATTTCAATAAACAACAAGCGATCCTGCGACTTTTGATTTGCGTTGGCGTTTATGCGCTGCTGGTCGCGTGGGCGTGGAAATGGCCGTACACAGGTGACGGCGATTCAATGCTGCATTATTGGAATTTACGCGTCACGTGGCTTGATCCGAAATTAGGAATGACATCGTGGGCGCGCCCGTTGTATGTGTTGCTGATGGTCGTGCCCGCACAGTTTGGCTGGTTTGCCGCGCGCTGTTTCGCCGCATTCGTTACAACGATTTTAGTTTGGCAAACAATGCGCCTGGCAGACGATTTGAAAATGCGGAATGCCACGCTCGCAGGATTGATGCTGGTGTTTCAGCCGCTGGCATTTGCACTCGCCAGCGACACGATGACAGAAATTCCGATGGCGCTTGGATTAGCGATTGCGTTGCGATTGTGGGGGGCAAAACGATTTTTGGCGTCGTGCTTGCTGATGTCGTTTTTGCCGCTGGCACGCCCCGAAGGATTTTTGCTCGCGCCTGTTTGGGGCCTGTTTTTGTTGGCGTTGCCACGTGATTCGCAACATCCTTCGTGGCCTCAACGCGTTCTCATCGGCGCTTCGCTGGCAACGGGTGTAGTCACGTTGTTGATCGTTTGCAAGCTGGTCACGGGGCAGTGGCTGTATTTTGTTTACGAGTGGTCGTGGCCACTGATGGGCACACAAAAAGGCAGCCTCTGGCATCACGTCATTTACTGGCCGTATTACTGCGGATGGATTTTATTGCCGCTTTTTTTGTTGGGGTTGTTGCGTTCGATCAGGCCAGCAATGGCATTGCCGTGGGCGGCGTGGGCGACCGTGTTTATGGCGCATTCGTACATGTTCTGGACGGGCACATTCGGCGCACTGGGCTTTATGCGCATCCTCGTCAGCACCGCGCCAGTGACAGCGTTGATTTGCCTCTATGGATGGAACGGGCTGG
The DNA here is from genome assembly GCA_018268995.1 of Acidobacteriota bacterium. Lineage (GTDB taxonomy): Bacteria > Acidobacteriota > Blastocatellia > RBC074 > RBC074 > JAFDVL01. The sequence goes on from JAFDVL010000013.1 coordinate 115,495, forward strand.
CGCACGTCGTTCGGGCCAAACATTGGCCGATAATTTTGCAACGAGCGGCGGCGGCATCGGTGATGATTGCTGCTGCACTGACAGCGATGGTTTACTACTCCGTCGAGCCGAAACACTATCGGTTTGTCGTGGCCCAGAAAGCAGCTGGCTTTATCCAAGAAAATCATTTGCTGACTGGAGCGCCGCGCCTCTTTGCTGCTGATCCAATGATCTTGGTTGAATTAGGCATTCCCGCTCGCGAAGTTTTGCTGGTTGTGCGGGACCCGAAAAAACCGCCTTACGAGGTAGGTTTTTTAGTGCGAAATTATTTCGAGCGAGAGGAAAGCGTGAGCCAAATCAAAACCTTACCATCCGGCGCGGTTGGGGCCTGGGATAACGATCAAGGCCGCTGGTGGCACCTCATTCAACCGCATGAATTCCCTGCGCTTGGGTATGAAGTGCTTTTTCAGGCACAACAAAAGGAGACAGATTTTCAGCCCCACTTCCCTGATTGGGTAAAGTGCTATCTGATTGAGCCTTTTATTTCGATGAAATATGGCATCCCGGAACAGGAATATGTGGTCGTGCGGAAAAACTGAGAGGGAACGAAAGAAGGAAGAAGGGAAATACTTATCGCGCTGTCGCTCTTTCGCTTGTTCCCGCCTCCTCTCTTTCACCGTCTTGCAGCTATCCTTTCGCCGCATAATACCCGCGACGATGGCGAATTTTGAGGTCTTTTTCTTTGAACTTTGGAACTTTGATTTCAATCTTACGGAAGCTGCCATCCGGCGTCTCATTCGAGGGTTCGTAGGCGAGTAAATATTGCTGGCGCATATCCTGTTCTAGTTGCAGGAAGGCACTTTCCAAATCGCGGCGGCTATTGGGAATGAATGCGCGTCCGCCCGTGGCTTCAGTCAGTTTTTTGAGTTCGCCTTCGTTGACGCCATTGCCCATAAAAGTTCCGCTGCTGGCAGCGTCACCAATCCCGATGGCGTAAATCACCACTTCTGAACGCAACGCCTCAGTGATCGCATCATTCAATCGCATGCGGCTGGTCGTATCAACACCATCGGTCAGCAGCACTATCGTTTTGCGCCCTGCTTCTCTGGCTAACAAATCCGCACAGGCAGCAATCACAGAATCGTAAATTGAAGTTCCGCCTTGCCGAGAACCGCCATTGATACCTGGGGTGCCGCCGTATTGTCCCGGAGCCGGAATGTAAGCGACATCTTCCAGCCCTTTGCGCAACCGATTTTTATTGGAAGTCAGGTTTTGCATGAGCGTGGCTTCGCCCTCAAATTTAATGATTGCGGCGACGTCCTTGCCCGTCTTAATCACAGAATCAATAAAATGTCCGCCTGCATCTTTGAGTTGCGGCAAAACGTATTGCTCGCTGCCACTCACATCCACCATGATCGCCATCGTCAGCGGCAAATCGAATTCTTTCTTGAAAGTAAAAATTTCCTGTTGCTGCCCATTCTCAAAGACGGTCAGGTCTTCTTTGGTCAGATTATCCAGGTAGCGATTCTGTTTGTCGGTCACGCTAAACAGCACGTTGACCAGCTTAGTGCCGACCTTGAGCACTTGCCCGGCGTCCTCCTCCGGGTCTTCTTTGGGCTTTTGCGGCTGTTGTTTGGGCGGCTGCGATTGTTGTTGTGTGGATTGCTGCGCGTGGGCGAGGTCAAACGAAGAGACTGTGAGCAGCAACACAATGCTGCCAACAAGAAAAACAAAAAAGAATTTAGATACTGCTTTCATACAACTCCCACGCGCCCAACATCGGCGCGTTCAATCCGTCCCTTGTACTATTTCACATCCGAACTCAGGCTGCCGCGATTGACCGCCTGATAGCCTTTTCTGGTGCGAACTTTCAAATCTTTCTTCCCAAGAATTTTGACTTCGATCTGCCGAAACTTGCCATCAAATTTATCGTTGCTAGGCGAATAGGCAATGATGTACTGGCTACGCAATTCCTTTGTCACCGAAGCAAAGCCTTTCTCCAGCTCCAGCGTCGTGCCAGTGAAGAAAGCGCGTCCGCCTGTGTCTTCGGCTAGTTTTTTCAGGTTCTTATCTTCGTCGCTGTCCACCTGCCCGGCTTGCACGCCAAAGAATCCGGCAGCTTTGTTGCTAATAACAAAAACGACGGTTTCGGAGCGCAAAGCAATATTGATCGCTTCATCCAACGTATGATCGCTGGCGGTGTCTTCACCATCGGTGATCAAAACAATCGCGCGACGGCGTCCGGCTTCAGCAAACATCTTTTCTTCGCAGATTCGATACACCGCATCGTACAGTCGCGTTTCGCCGTAGGCTTTTACCTTATCAATGGACTGTGACAGCAGATCAATTCGATTGGTGTAATCCTGCTGCAACTCAATGTCGGAATTGAAGGACAAAAACAATGCGCGATCTTTGCGTGGACGCAGCACGGTTTGTAGAAAGGAGACCGCCGCATCACGTTGAAATTTCAATTTCGGCTTGACGCTGTTTGAGGTATCCATCAACAACGCGATGTCCAACGGCAAATCAGATTCAGCGACAAACGCCTCTATTTCCTGTTTGACCTTATCCTCAAGAATCTCGAAATCTCCTTGCTTAAGGTCAATCACAAAACGATTCCCCTTATCCGTAACAGCGATGGGAAGGCGGACGTTGTAGGTTAGAACCCGCCCTACCGGCCCCTGATTTTCATCTTGTGGCTTAGTTTGTGTCGGCGGCTGCGTTTTGCCGGGTTGGGTCGGAGGTTGGGTTTGCTGCGCCTGGGCACTGGCCACACCAGCAAGGCTAAAAGCGACGATACATGCATAAAGCAGACGAAATGATTTCATGGTGATGTACTTCTCCTGGAAAGAGTTTTTGATGAAGCGTAATTATATTGCTTCCAACTAGGGCACGTAAAGCGGCTTACTCTTTATAAAAGAGATGCAAATCCAGATTGCGCGCGCCCATCATCCGCCCTTTCCAATCCGTCCACAGATAGCCTTTCAATGAATAAGATCGTGAACGAAGCCGCTTATAACCAATGCCCTCAAAATCCTGATCTGTCAGGCTATACCACTTCGGCCCGATTTCATTATCCCAAAAGATCAGGGTGCCAGAGGGCGCTTCGCTCAACAATTTTCGATTCGACTCGCGGTTATTGGATAGGAAAGGCCGGGTCATCATATCTTTCTCAAACACAGCACACATCGTGGCGTGACTCCAAACCAGTTGGTTCACAGGTCGTTCATTTTGCAGAAACCATTGGTGCATTTCCTTGATCGCCCAACCATCGCGCGGCCACGGCATCCCATCCAGATAAAGAACACAAAGCACGGCTGAGATGAGCAAAACTACGGTTGCGGTTGCCAGCCGTATTCTTTCGGAAAGATGACTAAAGCGCTCCGCGATGCTATTCCAGCCGACTAAAGTAATCAGGGCCATTGCCGGAGCAACGCTGACCATATAACGCGGATAGCCTGCTTCGCCCACTTGTCCAAATGCCCAGAACACCGTGTGCAACAAAAAGGGCATCAGGAAAGACGTGGTTAAGGTCACATGTTCGAGTCGTTTGAGCAGAAGCACCAATCCCACCAGAAATGGAACCAGCAACAAGGCACCGACCATTTCCGGCAAGCGTGCGGGATACGACCAAATATGCGCTGAGCCGTAAACTCCTTCGTGCCAATCGCTCGGCCAATTATTTTTGATAAACAGCGGGTCTTTCGTGATGATATATGCCGACAGCCACCAGATAAACGAACCGACCGCCAAGAGCAACGACCACGGAATACGCCGCCAGAACACAGTCGAAACGCGCTTATCAAACAAAATCCACACGCCCCATAACACGCCAATGAAAAATCCTTCCGGGCGCGCCATCACCAGCAAAGAAGCCACAATCATCCCCAGTTTCACCCGTCCGCGTGTGTGTAGGCGCAGGGCAATCACGAACACTAGCGCAAAAAGCGTTTCGGTCAGCAAATCCGGGAAAAGAACGAAAAAGGAAGGTTGAAGAAAAATGATGGGAATCGCCAGCCAGGTACGATCCAGTTTCAAATCCTGGGCCAGCTTCCACGTTTGCCAGGCCGTCGCCAGACAAATCGCCACGGTAAACAAGCGTGCAGCCTGATGACCCAGCAAAGCGGGAAAAGCATAAAGAAAGGTGAACAAAGGGCGTTGCCAGACCCCAACGAACATATAAGGGTAACGCCAACCCCAGCGCGCAAATAAAAAATGATAGCCGCTATCCTGTTGAAACCCATCCGGGTACAGCAGCACTAAAGCAATACCAACAAGCGTAAAAATGCCAAGCCAAATAAGAGCTTTTTTTCGAGGAGAATTTGGGAATTGTTGCATCCGTTTAGAAGACACTTCCTGTGATTTGGTGTAGCGGTCACTCTAAACGTTTCGACAGGATAACGCAAAAGGGCGGCACAGAAGCTTGAAGCTTTTGCACGCGCCCTTCATTGCGGGGTTGTTCAGCGGTGGCAGTGGGGTAAATCGTTATTTCGCAGCCGGTGCAGCCGGAGAGCCTTGTGTTTCGCTGCTTTCGGTCTCACCAACTAGCTGGCCTTGTCCGCGCGGGACAGAACCTTTGGTCTTGTTTTCAATCTGATAGATGTCGCCCTTTTCGGTAACGTTGAAATCACGGTAGCCATCACCATCGCTGGAACGATCTGCATGAATCGTGAAGGTATTGGGCGAAACGTCGGAACTGGTATAGGTATAACCACTAATCGTTTTGCCTTCGCCATATTTTCTGCCGAGCATTTCGGATTCCACCAAATCATTTAAGTTACTGAATTTGCCCTTGGCTGAATAATATTGCGCCTGAGAGCGGTGAATTTCTCTGAGTGATTCAATCGCGGCAGTTTCGCGGCCACGTTTCAAATATGCGTTCAACTGGGGGATAGCCACAGCAGCCATAATGCCAATGATCGAAATCACGATCAGCAATTCAATCAACGAAAAACCTTCTGAGCGACGTGTGAGTTTATGAGATCTCATGGTTGACAGTCTCCTTATGCTAACAACGGATAATATCTGCTGGTTCATTCTGCCCCGGAAATGGGGGACAACCTTACAGGCTTTAAATGCGTGCATTTGAATGAACGTTGGACTCTGGAGCTAGTTCCAATTTTACTATAGTGTGAATGTCTGCTGATTCTCAAATTTCGACGGCAGAATTTTCTGCTTTGCGGAAATATGTTTTCAGCGTCAGCCAAAGCACCACAATTGAAAGTCCTAACCACAACAAGGCCCAGACAATGGCGGGGATAAAGGTCAACCGTTGCATGTTCACGGCATCGCTGGATTGACTGGTAATCGCCGAAAGCAAAAACAGCGTCTTCAGGTCATAAAGCGCATTCAGACAACATTGCACGGCCAAAAAGCTGAGGAAAAAATGCGCAACTTTGGGATTTGAAGCAGCAGCAAACAGGATCAGGATTGCGACCAATCCAACGCCTACGATCAGGCCAAAAAGTCCTTTCACCCAAACCAGCGTCATCGCGAGGATAAACGCTGCGGTCAGCCCCAGGGCGGCCTTAGCGCGTGCGCCGTTCCGGCAAATCAGCAGCAAGGCAGCCCCAAACAACGTGCTGGTTAAATAACCTGCGCTGGAAATAATAATCGGAATGCCGCCCAACGACAGCGTTACACCACTGGTGTCAGGATTGATGGCTATTCGCTCAACATCGCCCATTGTCCCGACGGTTGCCAATGCGTGGCCGCCTTCGTGAATAAACGTTACAAACAACTTGAACGGATAGACCAGAAATCCGGCAAACGGGATAAAGGAAAGCACAATGCTGATGGCCGAAGCACCCAGCAGGTACGTTTTTGCATCACGATCATGGGTCATAAGAAATCCTTTAAATCAAAAGGCAAAAGGTAGAGGGACTGAATATCTTTCTACAATTTTCATAATTCTATTTCTAAATCCTACCTTTGCCTTTTGATCTTTGCCTTTTGCCTTTTGATTTGGCGTTGCGCCCGCCTTTCATTCGTCAGAAAAATCTGACAGTGCATCATGCCATGTAAATCTGACAGCGTCTTACGAATTCCGGCTAAGTTCAGTTCCAACAATAGTTTTTATCGCTTTCGCCCCTTTGGCACAAGCCTTGTTAAGTAACAGAGCGTGAGCGCCTCAGGTGGCCGCAGGAAAATGGCGTGACGACCTTTGCGCCGCCTGTCGCGTTCGCACTTCAACGCAAAGCCCGGAGGTATCAGTATGCTTGCTAATTTAATAACCTTGATTCGCGTCGTGATCGCGTTCGTTTCTGTCGGGCTTTTCGGGCGTGGTTTGTATGCCAATATTGCTGCGCTGATCTTACTGGTGCTGGCGATTTCGCTGGATGCAGTAGATGGATGGGTGGCGCGGCGCTTTGGATATACCAGTGACATCGGAGCCGCTTTTGACATCGCGGCAGATCGCATTGTCGAAAATGTCTATTGGATTTACTTCGCTACAGCGGGCCTGGTTTCCTTTTGGATTCCCGCAATTGTCATTGCACGCGGCTGCTTGACGGATTTCTTGCGCGCTGTAGCCTTCACGCAAGGCCAGACAGCTTTCGGTGAAAAAACGATGATGCAAAGCTGGTGGGGCAAGTTGCTGGTCGGATCGCGTGCCAGCCGTGCCACCTACGGCATTGTCAAATGTGCGGCATTTCTTTTGTTGGGATTGTGGCGCACGCTATCCGCGACACCGGGTTTTCCGATTGATCGAATGGTGTTGGATTGGCTGGGGCAGGCATTGCCGATTGCCGCGCTGGTGCTGGCAGTTGCCGCCGTTGTGCTGTGCGTCGTGCGCGGCGTACCGGTCATCATTGAAGGAATGCGATTCTTTCGCAAAGGATTTGTACTGCCGAAAGCATGGTGAGTAAGGACAAAGTTACCGAGTATGACTCAATCATCTATTGCAGCCATCTTCGACGTAGACGGAACCCTGCTGGCAGGGGCTTCGATGGAAATGCGTTTTTTGAAATACCTGTGGCGGTACGGCGAGCTTCGCGCCAGCGACATCACACGACTAGCTGCCGGAGCTTTCCGCACTCTGGCTGAAGGGCGTTCGGTTTTGCGCGCCAACAAAGCCTACTTATCCGGCAAGCCGCTGGAGCATTATCGCCGTCTGGCCCAGGATTGCTTTGACCAACATATCAAACATCATTTGTTGCCCAAGGCAGTTGAGCGTGTGCGCTGGCATCAACACCAAGGCCACGCGATTGTGCTGCTTTCCGGCTCGTTGGAATTATTAGTGGAACCATTGGCGCAGCATTTGAACGCTGACGCGCATATAGCCACGCGCATTGTGTATGACAAAACGAAGCTGGTAGGCAAAATTGCAGGTGAGCATCCTTACAACAAAGCAAAGGTGACAACCCTGCTCGCACTGAATCAGTTTCGGAATTTTGATTTGGCCAAATCATTTGCCTATGGAAATCATCACACAGATCGCCACGTGCTAGGCATTGTCGGCAATCCCGTGGCAACCAATCCTGATCGAAGATTACGTCAGATTGCCCTGGATAATGGATGGATGATTGAGGAATTTACGAATGGAGAGAAGGAATCCGCATATGATGGAATTGGATCGTACAATGCAATCTGACACGTTGAGGTCAACACACAGTTTCGCACTCACTCGCGTCCTCAGCTATTTCAACCTGACGGATCGCCTGACGCTTGGTTATTTGACGTTCGTTGGATTGCTCCTGCTCCTTTCGTCCAATCCGATTGAGAAGCGCGGAAAGCTGCTGGCAGCACATCTTGGGGTTGCCGTAATGATTTTCGCGTTTGCTTATTTTCGACAGCGAAAAACTCCTGTGCTGCATTTTCTGAGCTACTGGTATCCGCTTGGACTGTCTGGCTTTTTCTTTGAAGAGATTCACAGCATTGTTCACCTCATTCATCGCGGTTGGTTTGATGCGGGACTCATTCAATTCGATTTCGCCACGTTTGGCGCGCATCCGACAGTCTGGTTTGAGCAGCACATCAGCTACTGGCTGACCGAAACAATGAATTTCTTTTACTTCACCTACTGGCCGCTGATTCCGGCGCTGGCGTTGCTGCTGTGGATGCGGAATCAAAAGCAATTTCACGAATTCGTTTTCGCGCTGTGTCTGTCGTACATCTTTTGTTATCTCGTCTTTATTTTTTATCCCATCGAAGGGCCGTATCACACGCTCAAGCACTTGCAAACCGTACACGAAACGCCCGGCTGGATTTTCACGCATTTAGTCGAATTCGTTGAAAAACACGGACGCATTCACGGCGGCGCTTTCCCAAGCGCGCACGTCTCAGGTTCTTTCGTCGCCACGATTGCGGCCTATCGGTACTCTCACAAACTTGGCCACCTTGTTTTGATCCTGGCGCTTGGCGTGTGCGTGTCAGCCGTGTACGGGCGGTATCACTACGCCGTAGACATTTGGGGCGGCATAGCAGTTGCACTTATTGGATGTTGGATTGCTCGCAGGGTATTTCGCGCTAAAACACACGATGCACAGCCAGCAATCCCCCATTCAGGAGAAAACCTGTGCTGACGGTCGTCAATCGTTCCAAATCCAATGATCGTCTCAAGACAATCATTTTTCAGTGAGGCGTTATGTCCACCAAATATTTTTCACTCGTACTTTCATGGCTGTTGGTCGGTGCAATTGCTGTAACACCTGTCATGGCGCGCACAACCCCAGCTGCTGTTACCAAACAAGAGGCCAAAATCGCCAAACAAAAGAAGCGCATCGTCGAATGGGGCACGAATAAAAACGTGTCGGTCAAACTGAAATCCGGCGGCCAGGTGAATGGGCGGATTGCAGAAATCAAGGACGAAAATTTCACCGTCCAATTAGTAGAAAATGGGCAGGTCGTTAATCGGGACATCAGCTACGGCGACATCCAAAACATCTCCGGCAAAGATGAATCTTCCGGTGGGTGGAAAACAGCGGGTTGGATCGTAGTCGGTGCGGCTGCCGCGGTCGGCACAATTTTTCTAATTGGTCTGGCCTTGGCGGATTAGTTTTTCAAGGAGGTATTTTATGTGCAAAACAATCATCGTATGGCTGGTTATTTTCGCGCTCGGCCTGGGGAATGCCCTGGCACAAACCAAAGCCACTTCACCTGAAAAACAAGCCGAATTCAAAAAGCACGTGGTGGAATGGGGGACGAACAAGCAGGTGAATGTAAAACTGAATTCAGGCGAAAAGCTCAGCGGACGCATTGCCGATATTCAGAATGAATTTTTCGTGTTGCAATCCGTTTCAAAAGAGGGAAAGGTCATCTCGCGCGAAATTCATTATAACGGCCTGAACAAGCTTTCAGGTAAAACCAACGCGGGCAAAGTCGCTGGCTATACAACACTGGGCGTGTTAGCAGGTGTGGGCGTGGTGTTCCTGGTGATTTTTGGCGTGTTTCTTGCCAACGAATCATAGGAGGAACAAAATGTGCAAATCACTGGTTTCACTTTTCCTGTGCCTGCTGTTTGCTGTTCCTGGCCTTGCACAACCAACAACCAAACAAACGGAAAAAGAAATAAAACTCAAACAGAAAATCGTTGCCTGGGGCACGCAGAAAAACGTGACGGTGAAGTTAAATTCAGGTGAAAAGTTTGAAGGTCATCTCGCGGTAATCAAAGATGACTCTTTTACCATTCAATTCATAGCGTCCGATGGAAAAGTCACAGAACATAATGTTCTTTACAGTTCCGTAGACAAGCTTTCCAGTCAGCGCGGCAGCAAAGCGGGAAGAATAGTGGGGAACACGGCTTTGTATGTATTAGCAGGTTTAGGCATTTTCGCCCTTGGTGTATTGATTCTTCAGGCTCGAAACCAAATTTTCGGCTTACAACCTTTGGCCGAAGCCCGTTTGCACGTGCAGCGGGTTTCCGCTATTTTTATGCTGTCCACGAACATTTCGTCATCGCGGTAATAAGCATAGTTATTGATGGCGCAATCCGTGTGAAGGTCAATGCAGCAAGCAGTATCCACACATAATGAGAAAATTTGGAATGACCGACCGCAGAGAATTTCTACAAAGCCTGGCAACAACGCCGTTACTGATCCAGACACAAGCCAAACAGGCGGGACCAGATGAGCGCCCCTATTGGCTGGATGTATTGCAACGCATCGCGCGCCCTGTATTGACGAATTTAGCCGGGCAAAAGTTGAAAACAAACATGCCGGTTGAATCGCATCCTCGCTCGTCAGACCGCCGGAAGTTCACGTACCTTGAAGCGCTTGGCCGATTGCTTGCGGGGCTTTCGCCGTGGTTGGAATTAAGCACGTTGTCAGGTACAGAAGAAAATTTACGCCGCGAATTTGCCCGACTCGCACGCCAAGCAGTGGATGCCGCAACAAATCCCACTTCGCCGGATCTTCTGAACTTCAGCGAAGGCCAGCAGCCGCTTGTAGATTCAGCCTTTCTCGCCCACGCCATCTTGCGTGCGCCAACTGAACTCTGGAAAAAGCTCGACGCCAAAACACAGAAGAATCTGGTTGCAGCTTTGAAGTCATCGCGCCACATTCGTCCCGGGTTCAATAACTGGCTGCTGTTCGCCGCAATGGTCGAAGCGGCGTTGTGTGCAATGGGCGAGGACTGGGATGCGATGCGCGTGGATTATGCGATTCGCCAGCACGAGCAATGGTACAAAGGCGATGGGCTCTACGGCGATGGCCCCGATTTTCATTGGGATTATTACAACAGCTTTGTCATTCAGCCGATGCTGCTGGACGTAATTCGCGTAGCACGTAATCAGCAATACAACTGGGACAGCTTTCAAGAAAAAGTGCTCAAACGCGCACAACGCTACGCCGCGATTCAGGAGCGGCTGATTTCGCCTGAAGGCACATTTCCCGCGATTGGTCGCTCGCTCGCCTATCGCTTCGGCGCGTTTCACTTGCTCGGCCAAATCGTATTGCAAAAACGGTTGCCGAAAGAAATCCTGCCTGCACAAGTGCGTTCAGCGTTAACCGCAGTAATACGCCGGATGATTGAAGCGCCCGGCACATTCGACCAAAATGGATGGTTGACCATAGGCTTTTGCGGACATCAACCCGCGATGGGCGAGACGTATATTTCCACGGGCAGCCTGTATTTATGCGCCGTCGGATTGTTGCCGTTGGGATTGCCGCCCGAAGATGAATTCTGGTCGGCTCCCGCTGCAGATTGGACAGCGCGCAAAGTCTGGGCAGGGCAAAATCTCGAAGCCGATCACGCCAGCTAGAATTAGGGACTGTACGAAGAGTGGTAGCGGCTTGCTCAATGTGCGACTGCTCGCTCGCTGTACCGTACCAAACGATAATTAAGAAGACTTCTTATGAAAAATGTCTTGATCACGCTGCTATCACTCGCCTTGCTTTCTGTTCTCGCCTGGCAAGTCACAGCCAACCGCACCGCCCCCCCGCAAGACAAAGGCTACATCCTCGAACGCGATGCGGATGTCGCACAGCCTGGCCCTGGCCCACACAATGGCGGAGGGCAATCGGTCGGCTACAGCTTTTTTCAAAAGGCGGAAGGCTTCAAATTCGAGTTTCGCAAGCGCGTGCTCAAACCGGGCGCAGCGATTGGCTATCATTTGCAGGAAATTGACGAAGTCTATTACATTCTGAGCGGCAGCGGCGTCATGCAAATGAATGGCAAGGAGTTTCCCGTCAAACCGGGCGATGCGATCCTGACGCGACCGGGCAGTTCGCACGGCTTGAAGCAAGTGGGGAGTGAAGACTTGACGCTAATGATTGCGTACGAAAAACACAGCAAAAATTAGCAACTTGGATGAGGCTGTTGCATAAGCAAGCCCCCAACCGCTTAGTATTTGACAAACCCCCAGCTAACGCGTAGGGTGAATAAGAACCGAGTTTGGTCACTCTCTTCTCAGTTTTTCTGAAATTCCTCAGATCACCTGATTTTTTCAGCCCACTTACAAGCAAGTGAACGCTGTTCGCCTGCGTAATCACAGTAACAGTTTTGTTAAGCAGGCAGAGGTTTCAATAATTGCTTGCCTGTCCCAAACTGAAAGCGTATCGCATTCCAGCGTAGGATCAAGTCATAAGGTAAACGAAGCAAGAGGATTTGATGGAGACAACTATACACATCGGTCCAGATCAAATCCCCCCGTAAAGGTCTGCGGTGCAAGCCCAGCCATTATCAGGCAAGACTTAGCGCGAGAAGTATTGGCACTGCCGAGCCAAGTACCAACCTTAAAGAAAGGAAGGCTAAGGTGAATCGAAGAGGTTATCTCGAACGCCGTTCCAGCCCAAGACCCAAGAACGGAAACGGAAGCAAATTTCAGCACGCGCGCATAGAAGACAGGACTTCGACACATTGTGAAAGTAACTATCTACAGTCGCTGATGAGCGACGTATGCGAGATTGTTTGCGTCTTACGACAAGGGGAACAAATTACAGGACACCTGGCCTGGTACGACGAACACTGTCTCAAGGTAACGCCAAGCAATGGTTCGCCCAGCCTCCTCATCCCGAAAGGAAGCCTGAAATATCTGTATGAATTAAAAGGAGACGAAGCCACGAAGACAATTGGCTAATCAACCGGAGGATCGCTATGGCAGAAGTAAAATTATTTGACGGGGAAGGGCTTGAGTCTGCGCTACGCCGCTTCAAACGGAAAGTACAAACAGAAGAGATTTTGCAGGAAGCAAAAAAAAGAACGTTTTATTTAAAACCCGGCGAGCGACGAAAGCTGAAATCCAAACTCGCCCGTATTCGGGCTAGCAAGAATAAGCGACGGCGGAGCCAAAATTTCAACGCGAATTCCTGACACTACCACCCACCAAACGGAATTGTCTAAACGATATACGATTAAAGAACGAATAAATGAGGTATGAATGAAGGAAGAAATGATCGAACTTGAAGGCAAAATCATAGAAAAACTGCCGAATGCCAATTTTGTTGTCGGGGTCATGCTCTCGCAACGAGAACATCAGATTAGCGCGCACCTTTCCGGTAAAATGCGTAAAAACTTCATTCGCGTCTTAATCGGAGATCGCGTCACAGTTGAAATTTCGCCTTATGACTTAAGCAAAGGCCGAATTACATTCCGATTCCGCAACTAACCGACAGTAGGAGGAAAATCATGTCACAACGAAATGGAGACAAAGCCCGGTTCGGCAAAGAACATAAGAAAAAACTGCTCCGACGAAAACTCAATCTGGCATTGCGGCAATCATTGCAAAACCAACCGACAACAGATACACAAGAAACAGGTGATACGCCAACATCAGCGGTGACGATTGATGCAAACGAATCATGACGTGACCGGGTCAGGCTCCTGTTGATCGGGCCAGAAACTCTTCACCGGAGGAAATTTCATGAGCTTATGCGAATTATGCAAACTACAAGCCCCCGACAATACCTGCGCGCGGGGAAATACAATTCCCAAGAAGATGAAATGCATAGATTTCACACCGGGAATTGAGCGTTTTTGCGCTACCCCTGGTGATTATGCAGGAAAGAAACAAATCTATCAGATGGCAGTATTTTTTGGCCTGACAGGGAAAGAACTCAAACGAGTACAAACAATGTAGGCGTTTTTCGCGAATCCTTGGAAAAGAATTCCAAAGATTCGCTTGAAGAGAGGAAGGCTAGTGTGTTTCTTTTTTTGGGGTGTTCAGATGATAGCTGATGAGCCCCTGTTCAATCTCAGTGAGGGCAATGCGTGTCGCCTTCGCTCCCGCTAATCGAACACGTTGCCGTGCCCCATTCTTGAGTTGTTTGGTGCGTTGTGCGGCTAATAAAACTTTCCGATATTTATTATCAATATTCTCTTGCATAAGTCAGACGTAAATATTCAATAACGTTGTTGCGATTTCCAGGTTCGCTGGACGGTTCACACTTTAGTATGAACAAGCCGACGGATGCGATCAGAGAAAAGCACATCTATTTTTCCAGGATCAACCACTGCCGTAACTTCGCCCAGTCCGAAGGTGGGATGGAGCATCGTTTGCCCTTTGCGATAGGTTGAGGCCCAGTTGTAAGGGGCACCTTCGCGCGCGCGCGCAATGACATTCAGTCCTTCGCCTTTCTTAAAGCGACTTCGCGTACCACATTGTGGGCACTGTACCGAGACAATTTGGCCGCCTTTATTAATGGAAGCCACGATGTGGCTTCGCTCTTCACCACAGACCACGCAGCGTTTTTGCACGCAGTCACCAATTGCAGATAACGAATTTTCCATAAAAGCTCCTATTCTTAGCGTTACCAACGTGACGAGCGGTTGCTGCTATAGCCGCCTCGATTGTCACCGCGATTCTCGCGCGGTCTGGCTTCATTCACAATCAGGTTTCGTCCCTGATAATCTTTGCCGTTCAATTCTGAAATTGCTGCTTGTCCTTCGTCACGGGAGGCCATTTGCACAAAACCAAAACCACGTGAGCGTCCGGTTTCGCGGTCGGTCACGACAGAAGCAGATTCTACCGTTCCATTAGCAGCAAAGAGATGTTGTAGCTCGTCATTCGTTATTTGAAAGTCGAGATTCGCCACATAAAGAGTCATTGACATAATGATCAACCCTTCCCTCCTGGGGAAATTCAAAAGCCGCTCTGGACTAGCATTGAATAGTGCAATGACTGGAAAAGTTTTTTTTTGAAAGCTTGCACAACAATTACACGGCTCATTCCCACGCAGGTTTATCGGTGTTAGGGACCAATCAGTGGCGGGCTCGCGGCAGGGAGAATTCGATGGCGTGAAAGCGACAGTGATTAATCAGTGAACTGACTGAAACACTATATGCCATCAGCCAACCGAATACAAACACGACGCTTGAACACCTGAAAAGACGCGGCTTGACAAGGGAAGGACGGCAGCGTAGGGTGGATGCAGATCGAACCTGGCTGTTTCGATTCTCAACGCTCCTGAAATCCCTCAGACAAGTTGAAGTGGTTAGCTCACCATCCTATGAGCTAAGTCTTCGCTTACCTCAATAAAACACGTTGCTAACATTACTTCACCTACCTAAAGGACTTTCTATGAGCACGCAAAAAATCCAGAGAGAGCTGAAAATGCTCACCAAAGTGACCGCTATTCAGTTTATCGGGATGTTTCTTTTCATAGGGCTTCTGGCAAGCATCTTTGCGTCTTTTATCCTTGGCATGCAGGATAAACTGCAAGGAGGGATCGGAATCTGGGGGGCGTTCCTGTCGCTCTGCCTGCTCTGTTTCGCTGGTACAGTAATCGGCTATTTGAAATTTAAGCAGAAAGCCAAAAATCTCTCGATTAATCCGCGCAATCATCGCCTCAAAAACACCCGCCCACTCTTTAGCGGTAAACAAGAAACGGCCCCCGTGACCGGGGGCAAAACAACAGAAGGCAGATAAACAGAAAGCCGCCAACATAATTGAGAACAACGATGAAAATTGGAATTGCATATTTGCGTGGTCGTTCGGAGACAGGCGGCTTCATTGATTTTGCTGTCTTCAATGCCGACGCCCGTAGCGGGGGAGCGGGTGACCGTGCTGATGTGCTTCAGGATTTAACGGAGCGTGCACGCGCGGCGGGACTAACGATTCAAAAATCGGCGTTAGCATTCAATGAAAATGGACGCATTACGTTTTATGGCACGCCCGACTTAGTGGAATATTTGTCCAATAATGGGGTTCCAGCCTGGACCCATTACCTCACCCTGTAAGATCAATGGCATTGAATTAAGCTGGGACGAGGGAAAATGAGGAACGATGTTTATAAAAGTGAAAGATTGCATCATCAACACAGCGCATATTACCCACGCAGAATGGCGCAGAATTAATGCCGGCTCTCCCAGTGAAACCCGCAATCTGCATATCTATTTTGCGCTCTCTCCCCCTCAGGGCTCGCTAAGTCTGCGGGAAGATGAGGAAGTAAAAAAACTTTGGGCGTACTTAATCGAGCAATGTCAAATCCTGTGACTTGTTCTTACAGCGTTGTGAGCAAGTGAATGGCTGCGGTTGCTGCCAGTTTCACAGATTCTGAATCCTCGTGCGCAGACATCTGTTCTAATTTCTCCAACGCTTCACGCGCCCGCAAATGAGCCAGGGCTCGCACCGCAGCCCGGCGTACGCCGGGGCGTGTGTCGTGCAATAAATTCTGCAAATCCGGCACAGCCTGTCTGAGCTGCAATGCGCCAATCGCCCGACACAAAGCGCTGACCAAATTGCCATCCGTCGCTTCACTCAACATTCGCAAAACCACCTCCGATGCCTGCTGCACCTGCAACTCCGCCACGGCATTCAGGACAACCATCAAATCAGTTCGTTCGACATAATTTTGCAGCGCTTCGACTAACGCGATGCGATTTGGCGCAGCCCCCCCTTGTGCCCAGATTTCGAGTTGTAAACGCAGATCAAGCGAGGCGGGTTGCCGGGTACGAATTGTTTCGCGTTGCGCGGTCACGCGTTGCACGAGTTCTATGATTTCCGCGCCATAGACTTCAATCTTATTTTCGCCGATGCCCTTGATGCACTTCAGGTCTTCGAGCGATTGCGGTTGCTGGGCGGCAATATCTTCCAGCGCGGTGTTGTGCAACACGATGTACGGCGGCATCCCAATTTCGCTGGCTTTTTGGCGTCGCCACGCACGCAGCTTTTCGCGGAGTGGTGTGACGAGCAAACTGTCTCCCAATCTGGCAGCAGGCTCCGGTTTCTTTTCCGGGCGAGGCACAAAGCCAGAGAGCGCCAAGGCATTCTCGCCCAGCAATGCTTGTGCTCCGGCTTCTGTCAGTTGCAGGCGCGGATATTCTTCGACCGTGAGTTGCAGCAGCCGTTGTGCGATCAATTCATCCATCCAGATGCGCACCTGCTCCTGTGTATGCAATTGCAATGCGCCGTAGCTGCGGGCGCGATGCAGGCTGCGTTCCGTCAGACGTTTACTTTTGCTGCCCGCGAGAACATCGCCAACCAGTCCGCGTCCGATGCGTCCGCCGAAATCTTCTGCTGCCTGCAAAATCGTGCGCGCAACGCGATCTGATTCGGCGGTCGCTTCTACCATCCGCACAGTTCGCATGCGAATGGTTGGCGCGACACAAACATCGCACGCCCCGCAAGGCGCTTCAAATTGCTGGCCGAAAAAGCCGAGGATCATTTTCCTTCGGCACTCATCCAACGCGGCGTATTCGATCATTCGTTGCAACCGCGCTTCGGCACGCTGCCGCCGTTCGTGCAGTGAACGCAAATCCAGCCGCACGTTCGTCGCATTCGGATGCGCCAATGTGTATTTGCTGTCTGGATTGAGCTGTAACCAATCCTGTTCGTAAAGCAGTTGCAAGCCTGCGCTGATACCGAGTTCGGGTAACTGCGCAGCAACGCTGACATCGCTTGTTGCCACAGGCGATGGATGAGCGTCTTTGACGAATTGCATAATGGTTTCAATCACACCTGCATGCGGATACGATTGTTCCAGCAAAAAGCGTTGGATGCGCAAGTCCGGCTGTGCATACAGCAACGTACAAACCGACGCTTCGCCATCACGCCCCGCGCGTCCCGCTTCCTGATAATAACTTTCGAGCGTGCCGGGAATATTGAAATGGATCACGCGCCGCACATCCGGTTTGTCAATGCCCATCCCAAACGCTACGGTCGCGACGATGATCGGTGTTTGGTCTTCAATGAATTGGCGTTGCGCCTTGACACGGTCACCCGCTGATAATCCGGAATGATACAGCCCGGCATTAAAGCCTTCAGCCTGCAACCAGGTGAACGTGGCATTGGCTTCTTTTCGCGTGCTGCAATATAGGATAGTCGAACCACCCAGATCGTTTTCAGTCAGCGCCTGCTTCACCCACGCTTCTTTTTCCTCGCGGGTTTGCGCGGCGATGGATTCCAAAAACAAGTTGGGACGATTGAAATCCGCGACGATGCGTGTGAGGTTCGGCAAGTCCAGGGCTGTGGCAATGTCGTTTTGCACCTCCGGCGTGGCGGTCGCGGTCAAGGCCAGAAACGTGGCGTGTTTCAGTTCGGGCAAATGGGCGAAGAGGTTGCGGTAATGTGGGCGAAAATCGTGGCCCCATTGGCTGATGCAATGAGCTTCGTCAACGACGACCAGCGAGATGTCGGCTTCGCGCACGAACCGTTGAAAACGCGGCGATTCACAGCGTTCCGGAGCGATATACACCAACTTATGTTCGCCGCGTTCCATTTCCTCAAAGCGCGCGTTGACATCTGGCGGAGATAGCGTGCTGCTGAGATACGTCGCGTTATAAATGCCACGCCGATTAAGAGCTTCGACCTGATCCTGCATCAGCGCAATCAGCGGTGAAATCACAATTGTCGTGCCGGGCAGCAACTGTGCGGTCAATTGATAGCACAGCGATTTGCCACGCCCTGTCGGCAGAACAGCCATCGTATTTCGACCGGCCAACAGGTTTTCAATCACTTCACGCTGATCAGGGCGAAAGCTTGTGAAATGAAAATAATGTTGTAGCGCGTCGTCTAAGTTCATGTTGGCTCGTTTGAAGAGTGCCACAAAAATATACTGCAACCGTCTTGTTTGCAGCACCTAAAGTATTGTCCCGGCGCTGCAAACAAGATGTTTGCAGTACATTGTCTATCCCGCTCTCACTATTTTACCAACCACAACAGGTTCACACCTGGTCGCAGCACGAATTCTTGTTGCCGATAGCCGGGCAACTTCTTTGTGACTTCTTCCTGCTGGCTGGCGGCGGCGATGATGGCTGGCCCGGTAAAATTTTCCGGGACTTCCTGCGTATAGCCACTAATCTGATAGCTTCGCAAATACCACGGCAGCGGCCAGTAATCGGGCGAAGCGATATGAATCGCAGCAGGCTTCACGCGATAGATTTCCTGCACCAGGTTCAGCAAATCTTTGTCCGTTTGTGCATACACATAACCATATTGCGTGTCTGAATAAGCCCGCAACTTCAGCCGTTCGCCCCAGGCCGGAAAATAGCCGATGTGATTTTCGTTATCTTCGTAACCAACGAAATTCACCTGCCACGAAGTTTTCGCAATCGGCATGGCAACAGCAATCAGCAGAGCAATGAACGCGATTTGCGGCGCAGTGAAACGCAAGGCTGAAAAGATTTCTTGCGCGACAGAGCCGCTGAAAACAGCCAGCGCAATCAGCATACTTACCATCAGCCACGGCGTTTTATAGGGAATGATCGAATACCCAAGAATCATGCCAAACGCCCACGCCATTGTGAACAAACCAAATCTCGCCCCGCGCCACAGCATGACCAATGTGCCAATGATGGCAGTAATTACCAGTGGCAATTCCAGTTTGATGAGGATGCCCAGGTAATACCTGAATTCGTGATCGTGAATGCCTTCTTTCACACCGCGTCCTGTCCACATAAACACGGAGCGAAGGAAATCCATTGGCCCTTTTAGATTCGTGAAAAATGAGGTGTAAAAAACAATGTAGATCGCGAAAAAGATCAGCAAAAACGGCAGCAATGATTTGATGAGATATTCATTGAGTTGTCGGAACGGCGGAAGCGAGACGGCTTCACCTTTTACCATTTGCCGCAACGCATCCCACGCAAAAGCACATACCACAGCCAGTACCAGCACGACTACGGTATGAACGGACGTTTCTTTGGTGACGAATAACAAGCCAGTGAAAACCGAAAACACAGCGAGGTTGTATGACTTGCGCCAGTTATATGCCGCGACAATCATGCCCACAGTGAAAAAGCCAAACGAAGATTCGTGAATAAAATCGCGGGAGTAATACACCAACCCCGGACACAAGGCCAAACTCCACGTCGCCACCGGCAGCCCGACCACGCCTAACCCGCGCCGCAAGCCCCACATCCAAACCACCGTCAGAACGCCACACAAAGACGGAAAGGCACGTAAGGCAAAATCTGTCTTGCCTAGAATCTTGATAGCAACCAACACAAAGTAATACAGGGATGGGCCGTGGTAGTTTGTCGGATCATATCTGTAATCCCAGCGGTCTGCCAGATTAAGCAGGAAATAGGAATTGACGCCTTCGTCATGATGCAATGGCTTGAGTTCCAGCCAGTAAAATCGCAGAAAAATTGCCGCAACTACGGCCAGCAAGTAAGCAATCGTACTGAGAATTTCCGCCCTTCGGTTTGTAGGAATTTCTATTTCCCTCTCCATAGATTAGATAACATCAGAATAAGCCACAGAGGACACAGAGCGCACGGAGAAAAGATACTGAAGAAAACTCTCTCTGTGTCCTCTGTGTCCTCTGTGGCTCAGCCTGAACTCTTCAAAGCAATCCGCGCGCCTTCACTTCCAAATACTTGTTCACCAACTGAAACGATAATTGCCCAGCCGGAACATCCAATGCAAGTCCGCCCAGTTCCGTGATGCGCGCCAGCGCCTCTTCGCGTTGTTGCAATAATTCTTCGGCGACGCTTTGCCGATAGACGTCATCCACTTTCTTTGGCAGTTCGGACGCCAGCGCACGCAAATCGTTATCGCCAATCGTCACAATCAAAGGCAAATGACGCGGCATCAGCGTAGCCGTGTAGGCCAGCAATTCTGCCGATGCTTCGCGATCAATCAGGTCGGTCAAAATAATCACGAGCGAACGACGCTTGCAATGTTGCGAGAAATACTGAAACGCGCGTGCATAGGATGGCTCAGTCATCTGTGGTTTCAGGTTATACAACGCTTCCAGCATCGCATTGACCTGTGCATTGCCCTGTTGCGGCGGCAGGTAGGTCACAACTTCGCGAGTGAAGGCCAACAGCCCAACATTGTCCGCGCCACGATTTGCCACAAAGCCCACCGCCAACGCCGCATTGATCGCGTGATCCAGTTTCGACAAATCATCAATGCGCGAGGTCATCAGGCGTCCCGCATCCACCATGACCACGATGTTTTGATTACGCTCGGCCTGATATTGCCGTGTTACCAGCTTGCCGCGCCGCGCCGTCGCCGTCCACGAAATATGCCGGAGCGCATCGCCGCGCACATAATCTCGCAGGCTTTCAAATTCCCTGCCTTGTCCTTTCAATCGGGTGCGCCGAATGCCAATTTGCAAAAGCCGATTGCGCTGCGCCAGTAGTTCCTGTTGCTTGGCCGGACTGAGGTTGGGATAGACTTTGACACTTTGCGATGCCGGGATGCGGACTTGCTTGATGACCAGTCCAAACGGCGCAGGCCAACGCAAAAGCAGGTCGCCAAAATGGTAATCACCTCGCGCGGCAGCAAACAGACGATAGCGTTGCATCACCGAATTGCGGGCCTTACGCGGAATTGAAAATTCCATCAATCGCTCACCGCGCAATTCCAAGTCCGGCGGATATTCATCTTTCAGGCTGAAGGTAATGTCGCGCGTTGGACGCATGGCAATTTCAAGTTGCACTTCATTTTCCGCGCCGATGATAAAGCGTTGTGACAAATGTCGTGTCGCCTGAATTTGAGAAACATCTTCTGTTTGTCGGTAATCCAACCACGCTGTCACAAGCAGCGCCAGATTCCAGCCTACGAGTAACCACTTGCTTCCCGCCCAGGGCCAGGTCAGCAATGGCGGAATCACGCCGAGAATGAGTAAGATGAAAAAGCGGCGAGTAAAGATCATAAGTATGGCGGAAAATAAGCTGTATTAGTGCGCTAACCACAAAGGAATTTTGAGGCCTTCGCCTGTAATACTCTCGGCCTTCTTATTAATTATAAAAACGACATGGGTCGGATTGATCTCCAATTTGTCAATATAACCAACCCGAAGAAAGTACTTGCCAGCCTTCACGCTTTTCATTTCAAATCGGCCATCCTTATCAGTCTTACAAGCTTTGACCCTTTTTTGAGTAAGAGGTATTTGGGAATGCGAAACGTTCTTAAATTGAGAGGGATACTTAAAAACTTCAATGATTACTTCTGCCGCAGGATGTCCAGCCAACCTTGCTGCCTGACAAAAAATGG
>JAFDVL010000140.1 GCA_018268995.1 Acidobacteriota bacterium
CGCGGACGCCAGCGGCTATGCCGGGCTTGAGGATGGCGTCGATTATCATTGGTGGGATCTGATGAAGGCGGCAGGGCTGTCCACGCTGCTCGCAGTCGGTTCGGAGCTGGCGATGAGCGACGAGGACCGACTGATCCGCGCCATCCGCGACGGCGCGCAGGATACCGTCAATCAGGCCGGCCAGCAGATCGTCCAGCGCCAGTTGCAGGTCGCGCCGACGCTGACCATCCGGCCGGGCTTCCCGGTCAGGATCATCGTCACCCGCGATTTAGTATTCGAGCCGGCAGGAGGTTGACCATGACGAAACTGAAACTCGGCCCGCTGCCCGACGACAAGCCCGTGAAGATCACCGTGGAACTGCCCGCGCCGCTCCACCGCGATCTGGTCGCCTATGCAGAGGTGCTGGCCCGCGAAACCGGCCAGCCCGTCGCCGATCCAGTCAGGCTGATCGTGCCCATGTTGGAGCGGTTCATTGCCACGGACAGGGGTTTCGCCAAGGCTCGGCGAGATCGGTAGCTCTATTGAATTCCCGTTTCTTCTAATAGCACCCGCGCGAGTGCAGACGCGCCAGAGGAACCGGGCACAAATCGCTGCGGATTGAAGTCTCCATCCTTTAAGGACGATTTATCTAGCAGCCTTTTAAAATCTTCAGTTTCTACCATTTTTCCCGGACTTGTAAGGTATCGGTACGCGTGTCTAAAATATCGCATCAATCCATCGAACCCGTTTGTGCGATTCAACATATAGCCGGTTGCGTTTGCATCCCATGCTTCGGGCCATCTCAATTTGACTGCATCAAAATAGTTCCAGATAAGATTAGTAAGATCAACGTCCCTGCTCTCTATAAAGAATGGCCGCAAAACTAACCTCTCTGCATCGTCTGCATTGGCAGGTGGGAATGTTCCGCCACGCCTCCCAATTTGTCGATCTTGAATAATTTGTATTTTATCTTTGCATATATATTGCAATATTCCGGCAACGACCGTTGCTTGAGACAGCGTCTCCGTGTATCTGCCGGGTGTTGTTTTTCCAAGCCTTTTTATTTTTCTGTAAAACGGACTGTCAGGAGTCGACTCTAGTGCGACGACAACACTATGGCATGTCTTTTCAGGGCTTCGGCTCTTACTTAATTCAAATAGATCGTAGACAAGGCTTTTGTTAACTTTTGTTTGAGCAAGATTTACCGTTGCAAATATGCTCGCCTGATCCGCTATGTCTGCATCAATGAATATCGATACATTTACGTCAAAATCAGTTCCGTCATAGCCCTCCAGCCCTCGAATACGATGCTGTCCGTCAATGACGCGGGCGATATGACGGTAGAAGACCGCATTTTCAGGGTCCGCGTCATCAGGATAGTTCGATAGGGTCATGCGGACGAAGCGATCATCGGCATCACACGGAGATTCGATAGCTACGCACTTCTCAGGTATCGCCAAGACAACTGCGGTAGGAAATGTCGCATCAGAGCCTCTTACGTATTGCTGGATCTCACGAACCCGCCTCGTATCGAGTTCCCTCTGAATACCGAGATATGAGTCGATACCCCTCTCCGTGACCAATTGCCGAATGTCAAAATCGGTAATCTCGACTAGCGTCTTTGCAGGGATACTCCCGACATATATGTCGCCGATGGGTTGCTGAATACGAATGGCCGAAATCACGACCTTGCGCGCGTCCTCAGTCGCCATCAAGAAATCCCCCTCGACCGCCGAACCTCGTTCTGTAGATCAGCATCCGTTTTGGCTAGGGCCTCCCCCACATTTACATGGACTTGGGAAATGACAGCCATCAAAACATAGGCGACAAGAGTCACTAGAAATATTCCGACCGATGCGACCGAAAGTATGCTTGGCTTTATGCGCGATAACGTTGGATCATAGCCAATTAGGAGCGTGCAGAACACAATTCCCGCAAGGCAGTATAAATTAAAGATTGTCCGCCACGGGAAGAATGACTGAAAATCCTTATTTGAGTTCCACGTTATGGTTGCAATAAGTCCAACAGAATAAAATACAAGCTGACCGCTCAGAAATGATCTTTGGAAGGCGTCGCTGATAAGAATATTTGACCCCAATGGCAAAAGCTCTCGTATTGCAGCCATAAGCAATGGTATTAGAGATATTGTTGCTACCACTAGAATTTCTAGCAGTGCGGTTCCCCATGCCTGCGGTCCAGCAGAGAATATTGCTCTCCAGTATCCGACTCTAGGCATGATGCACCACCAAGAACTCAGATGTCAGACCGCGCGCCTTGGATTGGCCAGCGATTACGCTTGCCCGTGGTATCGTATGTGTAATGTGGAAATCAGAATATAATTCATGGATACTTTCATGGTTTGCATTGGATACCAATATATGGCAACCGCGCGTCCTTGCCCGAACAAGCGCATCATGAAGGCGAACTTGGTCGTCCCATGAAAATATCGACTGATTATATTTTAGAAATCCATTAAAATTATGCTTTACTGTATATGGCGGGTCTACATAGATTAGATCGTTTGATGAAGCAGAATCTATCGCCTCCTCGAAATCAATAGCCGATATAGTAGCTTTCTTTAAAACATTCGAAACAGCAAAAAAATCATCATCATCAAACAAAACAGAAGATTTTGTTCCAATAGGAACATTAAACTCATTCTTGCGATTGACGCGATAAAGCCCATTCCAGCAAGTTCGATTCAGATACAAGAAACGAATGGCAGCTTGGATATCACTATCTGGATGGGTATTTCGGATAAGGTAATATAAATCATGACTATGACGATCATGTAAGTCGCGGAGGCCTAAGAGTATTTCACCCGGATGATCACGGATGGCGAGATACGTGTTAACAAGTTCAGCGTTAATATCGGATAGAAATGCCTCTTGAGGCGACAAGGCGAAAAAAATCGCTCCACTTCCGAGAAACGGCTCAACATATCTTCCGTAGTCCTCGGGGATAAGGGGGAAAAGCGTTTTAGTAAGCCAGCGTTTCCCGCCTGCCCACTTGAGAAATGGCTTTATGTTGATTTCCAAAGCTCCCCCCGACTTCTTACCCTCTGGCGTCGTTTTGCCCGCACCGCTGCATCAGATCTTGTAACCTGAGCCCCCCCGAACATTCAACGCTGTTCCTTCTTGCCGACACCCTCTCCGGGATGCAAGTTTCGCATGTCGGCCGCGCGCTCCCGCCGTAAGGGGGTGCCGCCGGCGCATAGACGCAAATGCGGCACGCTACAGGCCAGCGACCTCCCTCCATGGTTCGCATAGTTTCGGGGACCTCCAGTTGCCCCGAATCCCATTGAACATGGATACCGAGGTTATGAAAGATGAGTGATCCGACATTCGCGCTGGGTAAACGGACGATTCGCAGGCATCAGCTTCGGGAACTAGTTCCCCTTGCCGACACTACAATCTATGACATGGAACAACGGGGTGAATTTCCCCAGCGGTTCTATTTGACGGCCCGGTGTGTGGTTTGGGACCTCGCCGAAGTGGAGGCTTGGCTTGAAGAACGTCGCCAAGCCTCCAGAGAGAAGGCTATCAGACGCGCGCCGTCGCCCGATGTGAAGCTCAGGAAATTCCGGCCCGTCAAACGCTAGGTTCAGGCACCAACAGGTCCATTGACGGCGGATACAGCGTCGGCACATATTTCTGGCCCGCCACCCACGCGTCCACGAGGTTCGCCCATTCTTGCATCATATGGCGGCGCTGGTGCTCGTATTCCGCCTTGTTGTAGATGCCACGGGACGAGCGGCCATCCTCATGTGCCAAACACTTCTCGATCCAGTCACTATTGAAGCCCAGCTCGTTCAGGAGCGTAGAGCCTGTCCGGCGCAGATCGTGAACCGTGAAAGGTTCGAGCGGCAAGCCCTCCTTCTTCGCCCGAGCCACGACAGCGGTGGTTATGCGATTGAAGGTCGCCCGCGACATGGGAGCATCCGCATCGTAGCGCGATGGCAGCAGATATTTGGAATTGCCGGCGCAGGTCTTGAGCGCAATGAGAATGTCGATTGCTTGCTGCGCAAGATAGACGTTGTGCGCCTTGGATCGCTTCATCCGCTCCTTCGGGATCGACCAGACTGCGTTCTCGAAATCGACCTCATCCCAAGTCGCATCCTGTAGCTCACTCTTTCGGACCATGGTGAGCAGGAACAGCTTCATTCCGAGCCGGATTGTCGGCAGCGTTGGCACATGCTCAAGCTGGCCCAGCATGACCCGGATTTCAGCAGGCGATAGTGAGCGGTCTTTGGGAACAAAGGTTGCGATAGATGCAGGCCCGACCTCATCGGCCGGATTTGCCACCTTTTCCCCGTGCAGGATAGCGAAGGCATAAACGAGCTTCACAATGTCGCGGACGTGAACGGCGGTGGCCGGGGCTCCCCGTGCCTTAACCTTGGCGCACATGACGCGGAGATCATCGGGGCTGATTT
>JAFDVL010000141.1 GCA_018268995.1 Acidobacteriota bacterium
ATGTTGCAAGGTATGACGGCGCATTACCTGGTCACATCTGTGTATCCGCTGAAAGCTGGCGAGATTGCGCTAATTCACGCAGCAGCAGGTGGGGTTGGGTTGTTGCTCATTCAGATGGCCAAAAACATTGGTGCGCGTGTGATTGGCACCGTTTCGACCGAAGCTAAAGCTGAACTTGCACGTAGCGCCGGAGCTGATGAAATCATCCGTTACACCGAGCAGGATTTTGAAGCTGAAACGCGCCGCCTGACGGATGGCAAAGGCGTGTCGGTGGTTTACGATTCGGTGGGCAAGGATACGTTTTTGAAAAGTCTGAATTGTCTTGCTCCACGCGGAATGTTGGCGCTGTTCGGGCAATCCTCTGGCTCAGTTCCGCCCTTTGATCCGGGGTTATTAGCCCAAAAAGGCTCGCTCTTTTTGACCCGCCCAAGTCTCGCGCATTACGCCGCCACACGTGAAGAATTGTTCTGGCGGGCAGGCGATCTTTTCCACTGGATTGCAGATGGCAAATTGAACCTGCGGATTGAAAAAACGTTCTCCTTAGCCGATGCCGCCGAAGCACATCGGCAACTGGAGGGCCGAAAAACAACAGGAAAAGTTGTTTTGATTCCTTAAGGAAAACCCTAATGCAAAAGCTCTGCACATTGCTCCTGTTCGCCCTGATTCCTGTGCTGGCATTCAGCGTGAACGCACAACCTTCGTCCAAGCCCAATGTGATTTTTATTCTGGCTGATGATCTCGGCTACGGTGATCTTGGGTGTTATGGACAAAAGCTGATTCAAACACCCAATTTGGATCGTCTGGCCAAAGAGGGGATGCGTTTTACGCAGTTCTATGCGGGCACGACGGTCTGTGCGCCTTCTCGCGCGGTTTTGATGACAGGCAAGCATATGGGACACGTCAGCGTCCGAGGCAATGCCGGAGCAGAAAACATCGCGATTCAATCGTTGCAAAAAGGCGAGAAGACGGTGGCGCATGTCTTCAAAGATGCAGGCTACAAAACTGCGTTGTTCGGCAAATGGGGACTGGGCGAAATTGGTTTGGACGGACATCCAAACAAGATGGGATTTGATGAATTCTTCGGGTATCTGAATCAAACCCACGCGCACAATTACTATCCTTCGTGGCTGATTCACAACAGCGAAAAATATGCTTTACGCAATGTACCCGAATCCGAAAACAAAGCCGTCGGCAGCGGATGGGCACGCGAAAAAGTGGATTACGCGCCGGATGTCATCTTTGACAAGGCAGCTCAATGGCTCGACCAAAATCACGACAAGCCGTTCTTTCTGTACTTCGCTTCGACGCTGCCACACGCAAACAATGAAGGCGCGCGCGGCACGGGCAATGGCCAGGAAATCCCTGATTACGGCATTTACAAAAACAAACCCTGGCCCGATCCCGACAAAGGCCAGGCTGCGATGATTTCGCATCTGGACGCGCAGGTAGGCCAAATCCTGGCAAAGCTGAAAGCATATGGCATTGATCGTAACACGCTGGTGATTTTTGCCTCTGACAACGGCCCACACCAGGAAGGAAAAAACAATCCTCACCTCTTTCACCCAAGTGGCCCGTTGCGAGGAATGAAACGCGCGTTGTATGAAGGCGGCATCCGCGTTCCCTTCATTGCCCGCTGGCCCGGAAAAATCAAAGCCGGAACGACCAGCGAGCACATCGGCTATTTTGGCGATGTGCTGGCCACCGTGAGCGAGTTAACCAAACAAACCGCGCCACAAGGATTGGATTCGATCAGCTTCCTGCCCACACTCCTTGGCAGAAACCCGCACATTGGCAGAAGCCCGCGCGTCAGCAAGGGCGAGGCTTCCACTGCGCAACAACAGCACAAATATCTTTACTTTGAGTTTTACGAACAAGGCGGGCGACAGTCAGTGCGATTCGGCAACTGGAAAGCGATCCGCGAGCCAATGATCACAGGCAAAGTGCAGTTGTTTGATTTGGCTAAAGACTTAGGCGAAACAAACGATCTGGCGGCGCAACATCCTGACATCGTCAAACAAGCAATCGCGTATATGAACGAAGCGCACGTAGATCATCCCAACTGGCAACCAAAGTAGTAAATCATTATCGCCCCGTAAAATTCGGTTTTCGCTTTTCGTGAAAGGCTGCTGTGCCTTCTTTCACGTCCTCGCAGTAATTCGACACAAGCGTGGCCATTGCCGCATCTTCCAACGCATTTTCCAAATCCATTGCTTGTTGCTTGTACATCATTCGCTTGGTTAAGCGAATCGCAATGGGCGGCCCTGCGGCTAACTTTTCTGCCCACGCGCGCACGGCTGACATAAATTCCGCATCGGGCACAACCTCAGTCACTAAACCTAATTCTTTCGCCTGTGCCGCCGGATAGACTTCAGAAAACAGTGACATTTTCAGCGCATTCTGCAAGCCCATAAATTGCGGAAAAAGATACGCGCCGCCTTCGTCAGGAATGAGGGCGAATTTTAGGCTGGTATCACCAAGCCGGGCGCTTTGTGCCGCGATGCGAAAATCGCAACAGAGCGCGAGCGTCAATCCACCTGCGACGGCGGGGCCATTCACAGCCGCGATTGTTGGCTTATCAAAACGGCGCAGCATTTTTACCAGTTGATGCATGTTCTCGCGCATTTCCAGCATGGATTCCATCCGATGCCCACGATAGCGCGCCGGATATTGAAAGTCCGTGCTAATGTCGCCACCCGAACAAAAGCCGCGCCCGGCCCCTGTCAGAATCACGACGCGAATTTCATTGTCATCGCGCGCATCGGCCAGCGCCGAGAGGATTTCATGCACCATCACTTCGGAATAAGCATTGAGCTTTTCCGGGCGATTCAGCGTAATTGTCGCGATGTGGTTTTCCTTGCCGTAAATGATTTGTTGGAATTCCATTTTGACCTTTCCTCATTTGAAAAAGCGGATGTTGTCTAATTCCAGCCAGCCCACTTCGCCTGCTTTGCGCGCAATTTCAAAGCTCAACATCAAAACATCCTCACCCGTCCACACCGATGCCGCGCGTGCGCCTTCCGATTTGAGCGAGGCGAAATCAATGTTGACGGTTTCCCATTTCGCGCTGGCCTGAAATGGAGCCTGAAAATAAGCTGCGGCGGTGCGGACTTCACGCGTCGGCACGACCAGGCGATAAGCCCCTTCGCCGCGCACATCAAAGCGCACGCCACGAAACGCCCGGACATCCACAGGTTCAAGCGCAGCCCGACTGAGCGGAATATTCATACGCACAAACGGGCGCGCCTGCACAGACATCTGTGCCATCGCTGAAAGCGCGTGATTTCCTGTCTCGCGCGAAGTACGACCGAAAATCACTTTGGAATGATCGTGGCTTGGGTCGGTGGCATAAAGCCATAGCGTATCCATCCGGCTGCGACCATTTTCGCTCTCGAAATCATCTATCAACTCAGACGCCTTGAGTGACGGCAACGGTGTTTGTTTCGGCGTTGTGATGTCACGTGAAAGCTGTTCCCGATCCACTTCGCGCCCGCCCAGAAATACGGATTTGATGCGTTCGATGTCGCTGATGTTTTGCTGTGGCGAGCCTTCGACTAAAACCAAATCCGCCAGCTTGCCCGCAGCAATCGTGCCGCGTTCGTTGTCCACTTTTAGCGCTTTCGCGCTGTTGCCCGTCGCAGCCGTAATCGCTTCCAGCGGCGTCAATCCGCCCGCCACCAGCAACTGTAATTCGTGCAGCGTCGCCCAGCCGTGATACGTGCTTGGCATTCCGGCATCGGTGCCGTTGCCAAACGTGACACCGCCTTTTTTCATTGCCGCCGTGTTGTGCATCAATTTTTCCCAACGTTTTGCCTGCGGCGTCTGGGCAGGATTGGCTGGCGCAGCAGTTGGCGCAATGGGCAATGCCGAAGTGGATTCCGGCTTACTTTGTTCCAAGACAGCCTTGAGTAAAGGCGAGTTGTTATTCGGGTCTTTGCGTTCATAGACAGAAAGCGTGGGGGCATAGAATGTGTTGTGAGCTTTCATCAATTGGATCAACTCTTTGTCGGCTTCCGCATTGCCGATGCCGTGAATGATCGCGTCCACGCCAGCGCGTGCGGCAATCTTGGCGCGTTCCAGGGTAACCGTATGCGTGACAACTTCAATGCCGGTTTTATGTGCTTCCTCAACTATCGCGGTCAGCGCGTCTTCGTTGATGCTGGTCATATCTGAAGCTGCACCATAGCGCCAGCCATCGCTGAACACTTTGATGACATCAGGGCGATACGGCACAACGTGCTGCACAGCGGCAATGGCTTCGCGAGGCGTACTGATTTCCTGCGTGTGGATTTCGCCGCGCCCGCCTTCTGCTCCGTGTCCGCCGGGGGTGGTCATGCGCGCGGCCAAACTGACGCGTGGGCCAGCGATGATGCCTGTTTTCAGCAGCCTTCGGATAGGCTCATACATTTCGGGATAGGGGCTGAGATCAACAATCGAAGTCACACCGCAATACAAATACGTCTTCATGTGTTTTGCCCAATCCGGCGTGCCCGCGCCTGTCGCAGAATTGAATAAATGCGTGTGCAGATCGAATAAGCCCGGTAACAGTGTTT
This sequence comes from Acidobacteriota bacterium, assembly GCA_018268995.1. Taxonomy (GTDB): domain Bacteria; phylum Acidobacteriota; class Blastocatellia; order RBC074; family RBC074; genus JAFDVL01. Next base: position 4,551 of record JAFDVL010000141.1, read on the forward strand.
GTCCTTCGGCATTGATGATGCGCGCACCAGCGGGAACCTCAACATTTGCGCCCACGGCTGCAATGCGATCTCCTTGAACGATGACAGTAGCTTTTATTGGCGCAGCTCCTGTGCCATCAATAACGGTTGCGCCGACGATGGCAATGACATTCGTTTGGTTTTGCGCCGGGAGCGCAATGAAAGTAGTAAGCAAAAGACCAAGCAGGAATTTTCTGAGCATCTCCACTCCTATGTTCGGGAAACAGCTTTATCAACATTCTTGTTTGAATGCAGCGAATTCTACGCGCGGCCAGACCCAACTCACAAGAGAAGCCGCCCTGAATTCATTATGCGGTGCGCTGGTTTGCAGTCGTGCTTTTGTGCTATATTGCCTTCTTCCAAAGACAAATTCTGCACACAAAAACGACGTATGCTTCTTAGCAATACCTGAACGTTGATGCAGTTTTCTCCCCACGTGCTTAGCCAAAGGAGGGCATCATGAAAGTTCTGCTCGTTTATCCTGAGTTTCCCGACACATACTGGAGTTTTCGTTACGCGCTTTCATTTGAGGGCAAGAAAGCAGCTTTTCCACCACTGGGGTTGATGACGATTGCGTCAATGCTGCCTGCATCGTGGGAGCGCCGCCTGGTGGATTTGAATGTTCGAGAGTTGAAAACCTCTGACCTGGAATGGGCAGACATCGTATTTGCCAGTGCAATGATTATCCAGAAAGATTCGTTGCACCAGGTTGTCGCGCGTTGCAAGTCGCTCGGCAAACGCATTGTCGTCGGCGGGCCGTACATCACAACCAGCAGTGCCGACCTGCCGGAAGTGGATCATATTTTTATTGGCGAGGCAGAAACCACGTTGCCAGAATTTTTGCGCGACTTGGAACACGGGACTGCGAAGCGTATTTATCAGGCAGAGGAGCGGCCTTCTCTGGCCTTAACGCCCGTGCCTGATTTCCAGCTGGCTGATCTCAAAAGCTACAGCGCGATGTCTATTCAATATTCGCGCGGTTGCCCGTTCCAATGTGAATTCTGCGACATCATCGAAATCTATGGGCGCAGGCCACGCACCAAAACCAACGAACAGGTACTGGCCGAACTGGAGGCCTTGTACCACGCCCACTGGCGCGGGATGGTGATGATTGTGGATGACAATTTCATCGGCAATAAGCCCAACGTCAAACGTTTGTTGCCCGCCTTGATTGACTGGTCTGAGGCACATCACTTCCCGTTCTCTTTCGTCACCGAAGCCAGCGTGAATCTGGCAGACGATGAAGAACTGCTGGAAGGTATGCGGCAGGCGGGTTTTCGGCGTGTCTTCCTCGGCATTGAAACGCCCGTCGAAGAAAGCCTCAAAGAAGCGCAAAAACTTCAGAATACACGGCATAGTTTGTTGGACTCGGTCCGAAAGATTCAGCACTATGGAATGGAAGTGATGGCTGGCTTTATCGTCGGATTTGATAACGATCCAGAGGATATTTTCGAGCGTCAGATTCGCTTCATTCGTGAAAGTGCGATTCCGCTGGCAATGGTTGGCTTGCTGAACGCACTGCCAGACACCCAACTGTGGCGGCGGCTGAAACGCGAGGGCCGTCTGGTGATGGAAACGACTGGCAATAACACGGATGCTTCTTTGAATTTCATTCCCAAAATGGATGCGACGCGACTGGTTGAAGGATACAAACGCATCCTGCAAAATATTTACAGCCCGGCGGAGTATTACCAACGTGTCCTGGATTGTCTGAAATTCGTCGTGCAGGACAAAGTTGAGCCACGGGGTCGGAACCTGCTCAGAGATGCCATAACATTGGGGCACATCATGTTCACACTCGGCATTCGGGATCGTGCCCGCCGTGAATTCTGGCGCTTTTTCCGTCGTGTGACAGCAATGCACCGCAAAGATTTTGCCCACGCTATCACGCTCGCCGCAATGGGCTATCACTTTCGCAAACTGACTGACACCTACTGCAACTAGAGGCATGTGCTGTGTTAGAATTCAGCGCCGCTACAGAGGTTATCTTTCAGATGCTACAACAATCTAGTCCGCGTCTGATTCATCTCTTTAGCTCCTAAAAAATGAAGTTGCTGAATGTACGTGGCGCAACCTGATGCTCTCGTTTAAGAAGCGTTTGCAATCTGGCAAACTGTGCCTCTTTTTCACCCGTAAAAATCATGTCAAAACAAAGCCCCTCCCCGCCCGCCAGGCTCATGTCAATGGACGCCTATCGCGGATTTGTCATGTTCCTGATGATGGCCGAAGTTCTGCATTTGGCGCGTGTGGCCGCCGCGCATCCTGACAGCACGTTCTGGCGTATCCTGGCCTGGAATCAAACGCACGTGGAATGGTTTGGTTGTTCATTGCACGATTTGATCCAGCCTTCGTTTTCATTTCTGGTGGGCGTCGCACTTCCCTACTCGATTGCCAGCCGACTGGCCAAGGGGCAATCCACCGGATTTATGTATTTCCATGCGGCGTGGCGGGCCTTGCTGTTGATTCTGCTCGGCGTGTTTTTGCGCTCGGTGGGCAAGTCGCAAACCTACTGGACATTTGAAGACACGCTGTCGCAGATCGGTCTGGGCTATTTGTTTTTATTCTGGCTCGGATTTCGTTCGATCAAAGTGGTCTGGATTTCACTGGCGGTCATTCTGGTCGGGTACTGGCTGGCGTTTGTGCTGTATCCGCTACCACCTGCGGACTTTGATTACGCCGCCGTCCGAGTGCCTGCGGATTGGGCGTATCATTCGACGGGACTGTCAGCGCATTTCAATAAAAACAGTAATCTGGCGTGGGCGTTTGATACCTGGTTTCTGAACCTGTTCCCGCGCGAAAAAGTCTTCACGAATAACGGCGGCGGATATTCAACCCTCAGCTTTATTCCGACTCTCGGCACCATGATTTTAGGACTGGTTGCCGGACGCTGGCTGAAATCTGGTCTGACAGAGCGAGAGAAATTAAGCCGCTTTTTGCTAGCTGGCGTAATCGGCATTTTGCTTGGCCTGGTGTTGCACTTCACCCACATCTGCCCGCTGGTCAAACGCATCTGGACGCCAACCTGGACGATTTTCAGCGGCGGCGCGTGCTTCCTGTTGCTGGCGCTGTTTTATTACCTGATTGATATGAAAGGCTGGCGCAAATGGGCCTTTTGGCTGGTCGTGATTGGAATGAACTCCATTGCGATTTACGTGCTGGTGCATTTGATTGACGGCTTCATTCTGGAGTCATTCAAGATTCATTTCGGGCAAAACGTTTTCAAAGCGCTGGGCGAAGGCAATGAAACGTTGCTCAGTGGTGGCACCGCATTGCTGGTGTTCTGGCTGATTTTGTATTGGATGTATCGAAAGAAGCTATTCATTCGTATTTGAGGCTCACAATCCACCAGCAGCGCGTTCACCAAGCGCGCCGTGGAACTACGATTTACGGACGACCTGTGGGGCGCGTTCCGGTGCAATAAATGCCAAGTGTCTGCCTGATACAACTGCCACGGAAATCGCACGCACTCATTTGTCGGCACTGCGCACACACAGCGCACGCATATGGTAGCTGGCACTAGCATATAACCAAGGACTATCATTTTTGCGTTTATGTTCATCAGAAAAGTCCAGGAACCATACCCTATCGAAAGAGTTCCCAAGCACCTTTTCGATATTTGGAGAGCTGCTCCATTGGCGTCCGGTCAGAAGTAAATTTCCCTTCACATGCCAGGTCGTAACCCCTTTTCCATCCTTACCCGCTCCCAGCCCCGGCACGCTCGCTATCTCATCATAAATCCCCTCCAACTCCTCAATCGTTGCCAGTCGCCAGTCCGCGTATCCACCCAAACGCAAGTCACTACAATAATTCGTGGCGATGGGCCATTTCACGTCGCGCCCGTTATCCTTCCCCGCCCACATCAGTCCGGTTGTGGAATCTACCCAAGTCTCCGGCGAGTCTTTTTTCTGCTGGCTTATTGGAGCCGTTATGCTTGCGCTTTGGACGCTGGTGCTGCGCACACACAATGCATAGTGGAATTCGCCTAGAAAACTAGCGTCGTCCTTGTCCTTAAACTTATTCCAGAAGTCGTAGCACCACACGAAACCGCTAAGGCCTCCAGTATAATGATCGATTGTTTGAGTGCTACTCCATTGGCGTCCTGACAGAAGCAGATTCCCTTTCACATGCAATGCCCAAGGCCTTTTGCCATCCTTGCCCGCTCCCAGCCCCGGAGCCATCGCCGTACCGTCATAAAGGCTCTCTAACTCCTCAATCGTCGCCAGCCGCCAATCCGAGTAACCACCTAAACGCAGGTTGCGGCAATACCTATTTGCTTTGTACCACCTCACTTCTCGCCCGTTATCCTGCCCCGCCCACATTAGTCCGGTCGCGGGGTCTATCCAAGTCTCCTGATTGTCTTTCTTCTGTGTTGACGGATGCTCAGCACTCGCCATTACGATGACGCCCAAGAGCAGGACGAAAATAAGCTGCGTTGCTTGCCATTTCATGATGCTATACTCCTATGATGAATGTCTACTCC
>JAFDVL010000142.1 GCA_018268995.1 Acidobacteriota bacterium
CTCACGCGCGGGCTTCTGCCGTGCCCTTTTTAATCATTTCTTATCCACAATCGTCTTCTTGTCACTTGTGGTATGCGCGTTCACATTCGTTTGATACATAAACTCCGCCCGCGCTGGTCCAATTTTGAATTGACCGGGAATCTGAACGCGCATCGCGTATTGGAAGGTTGCATCGCCATCGAAATAATCCACGAACAAGACTGTGCGATTGTCGCGGAATTCGCGGGCGGAATACCAATCGCTCCATTTGCCATCAGTGTAATCCAGCTCAATGCCGCTGACGCTACGCATCTGTTCACAGCCAGCAGGGATCGGGTCTTCAATCATCACCTGACGACCTTTGGCACCCGTCAGTTTTAGTTTCGAGACAATGTAATCACCTGATTTCAAATCACCCGTCAGCGGTTCCAGCGACCACTTGCTGGCGGCTTCGTCCACCTTCAGGCGGAAGTATTCGCGCGTTAGTTGCAGGTTGGGCGAGGATTGCGCTGCCACGGATTCTTCACGCGTGTAGTAATCCAATGTCGAGCCGAAATACAGCACGCCGCGCCCGCGCTTCACGATTCGGATTTGATTATTGCCCACGACGCTGCTGCCTTTGCGTTCCAGAATAAAGCTCTGATCCTGGGCCGAAGTAATGCGGCGTGTGTGAACCTGTTCGCCGTTTACATAAATTTCTACGGTGTAATCGGGCGTCAATTCCTGACTCGCTTTCAAATAATCCGTCAGACCATAAATCGCAAACGCAGTTTGCTTGGTCGAGTTCCAGTACGCGCCGTAATTGCGATTCTGCACCAACCAGCGCGCGGCTTTCGGCAAAACAGCGGAACCTGGATTAATGCGGGCCAGTGCTTTGACCGCAAGCGCAGAGGCTTCCAGATTATTTTCTTCGGTGAAATCCAACATCGGGCGACGCGTCGAATTCCAATGGGCGGAAACGTCATCACTGGCTGCGCTGCGTTCTAAATCGCTGGCAACCTGATCTGCTCGCTTGTCATTGCGTTCTTTCAATGCCAACGCGAGCAATGCTCGCCCATAGGGTTGCAGCGTGTTGCGTTGATTGAAAAGATCGTTGAGATAGTTGTCGCCTTTCTCACCGCTGATCACAAAGGCATAAACCATGTAGGCGTGCGATTCGGGATCAATCGGTTTGCCATCTTCGGCCTTATGCGACTCAATCATTTTCTTCAATGCCTCGCGGCCATTGCTGATGCGATAGCTTTCTACGCCGTAGCCTGCGCGTGTCGCCTGTGTCAATCCATCCACAACGTACGCCGTCATAAACGGATCGGACTTATCATCCTTCCACCAGCCCCAGCCGCCATCGTCATGTTGGAATCCATACAAGCGTTTCAGACCACGATTCACTTTGCTTGCCAAATTGCTGCCCGATCCAACAGAGGCCGATTTGATGTTTTGCAGCGCCTGCGCAACGTACACGTTGGGCAGGAAGCTGGACATCGTTTGTTCAGTGCAGCCGTAAGGATAGCTGGTCAAATAATCCAACGCGCCGAACAATGTGCCTGCCACAGAAGGCGAAGCTTCCAACCGCAACTTGCGAGCTTCGGCGTGCGCGTTGGCGGGTAAGTTTGCATCAAAGACCTGCTCATCGGTTTCGCCACTCAAGGCCAGCGCTTTGCCGCGCGTTTGCTTTAAGCCTGCGGGCTGCACGTTCAGCGGCAATTCGATGGCATCGGATTCTGTGTCGGTCAAAGCTTTCGCCAACAATTTCACTTGGCCGATGCTGTTCGCTTTGATCTGCCAATCTACGCGATGATCGCCTTGTTTCGGAATCGTCACGGTCTGCGATGCACCATTGAGCAATTCTGCGCCAGTGACCTCGATTTCGACCTTGGTGGATTTATCTGAATCCAGATAATTATGCACGATGCCAGATAACGTCACGGTATCGCCTTCGGTCAGGAAGCGCGGCGTTTCGAGCCGCAAAATCAGGTCTTTGCGCGAAAGCACTTTGCCGACGCTTGAACCAACCCTGAGATCAGCGGTCACGGCTCGTGCAGTTGCGCGCCACGTCGTCAGATTATCCGGCAATGGAACATTGACCGTCGCTTTGCCGTCTGCGCCAGTGACAATGTTGGCATTCCAAAAGGCGGTGTCTTTGAATTCCTTGCGAATCGTCGGCTCTGCGTATTGCGTTTCGTTTTTGAAGTCCGCGAGTTGGAACGCGCGCTTGTTCTGCGCGATTTGCAATGGTTTATCACCTGAGTAACCAGAGAAGGTGAATTGCGTCGAGAAGCTTGTATTCACGCGGTTGTAACGACGACCATAAAATTCGCGCCGCATATCGCCTGCATTTTCAGGGCGGATGCTGTAGACGGCTTCGTCAACTACGCCCAAACTCACCTCAGTTCCGGGCGCAGGTGAGCCATCGTTGTTGCGCGCCAGAATCGTATAGCTGGCAGTTTCGCGTGGCTTGAATTCTTTCTTGTTCGGAATGATTTCCAGGTTCAGGAATTTGTCTTTGGCGGGGACGGCGATCAGTTTGCTTTGTTCGTAGAATTCGCCTTCTTTGACGTAACAAACGCTCAGATAAACGTTCGGCACATACTTCGCGTCAATCGGCACTTCGATCATCGCAGCGCGTCCGGTGGACTTGATCGTGCGCACAGTTTTGATGTTTTCCAGTTCAGTTGTAACCAGAAGATGCGCGCCTTCGGTCGGCAATGTCGCCAGGATTTTCGCAGTTTCGCCAGGGCGATAGGATTTCTTATCAGCAATCAGCTTGATCGCGGTTTGATTTGCTGATGCGTATTCAGGCCAGCCGTTGTTTCGATCAGTGACCCATAAATAACCACCGTGCGACGTAATTTGCTTGCCGTTATCATTGATGATCGTTTGAATATCAATATCGCCGATGGTTTGCGCGTTGTAGCTGTACTCAGCTTCGCCCTGTGCGTTCGTATTGACTTCGCCTTTGCCAGCTTCTGTTTCGCGCAGCTTGTATTCGTAGCGATCCCATTTCCCTTCTGACTTTGGATTTTCGATGCGATCCCATTCGCGTTTCACAAACCGTAGCGTCACTTTGGCGCTAACCGGCTTGCCTTCGTAATCCGCTGTTTTGACTTTGATCTTCGCGTTGTCACCTTGATAGTAAACGTAGCGATCTGACGTAGCGAAAGCGACTACATTGCCACGCACGCCAACGAACGAACCTTTGCCTTCGATTTCGCGGCGCGATGAATCTGTGACCATCGCTTCCAGCCGATAGGTGAAATCATTGCTGTTTTTCTCTTCGGGCTGCGGCACTTCAAATTCGATGTTGAGTTTGCCGTCTTTGCCGAGCTTGGCTTCGCCATCCTTCACCATGTCGTTGCCATAGCCGTACCCATCTTCGCCCTCGTCCTCATCGCTTTCGCTAATAAAATCATCCGCATCCTCGGAACTACGCCACCAGGGATGATAGTACCGCGAACGGTAGATGTAATATTTCACCTCGGCATTTGCGACGGGCGCGCCAAAGAAGTATTTGGCTTCAATCGTGAAGTTTGTTTTCTCGCCAACATTGACGAATTTTTTGGGCGCAGTGACGGTGACTTTGTATTCCGGCTTTTTATATTCCTCGACATCGAAGTAATGACGCGATTCCGCATCCCCTATCTGCGCGACTATCGAGTAATTGCCCAGCGCGGCTTCTTCTGCCAACTCTGCCTCGCCATTGAATGTGCCACGAGGAGACAGCGGCAAGTCTTTTTCCAGCAGTTTGCCGCCGTTTGGATCTTCAATCGTGACGTGGGCGGTGCTGCCTGCGTTCTCATATCCGTTGTCGCCGAGCTTGCGCAGGATGCCTTTGAAATACACTTTTTGATTCGGACGATACACGGGACGATCTGTGTAAATGTATCCAGTGAGATTTCCGCGTTCGCCGCCTTCGCCTTCAAATTGGTCGAAGAGGTAATAGGCATCCAAATCAGAAATTGCAAACTGATCCTTCGACATTGCCATGATCAACGTCGCGTTTTGACCGGCATCGGCTTCTTCTTCATCTGGCTCTGCGTCAGGATTTGCGGCTTTCGGCTTAGACACTTTTGCACGCATCACGCCATTGTTATCGGCGGTGCCTTTGACAACCGTTTGCTTGCCTTTGATGATTTCAATGCCCATTCCACCGTGCGGCTCGCCAGTCTTGCGATCTACGGTGTAGACCAGCATTTCACCTTCGTCTGTCGTTTTATAGACCATCGTCAAATCCGTCACGATGGCTACTGTATAAGCGCGCAAATCCTTTCCGGTTTGACTATTGACTGCCTCAACCAGATACACCCCCGGATCGCGCTTATCCATGATGACCATCCTGGAATCGTATTTGTTATCGGTGGCAAGCCGCTGCCGAAACGAAGTCACAAGTTGATCCTGATTGAGCAAAGGAACACGCGCATAATCGGCAGTGTTCAGCGGCAGACGATCTCGTTCGCCTCCGAGGCCGCGAAACTTCACATTAAATTCGACGCGCGATTCGTGGTTGAGTTGTTTGCGAAAGTAATTTTTTACCGTCGTCCAGATTGAAGCCTTAAAGTCATGAATTTTTTCCAGCGTACCCGGCTTACTGTCCTTCACTTCGCTGACCGTTTCGTTCGTTTGAAAATCTGCTTCGCCCATTTGATGCGGGTCATTCAATTGCTTAAAAAATTTGGCCGGGTCTTTGACTTTATAAATGCGAAAATCAAGTGCATCTATGCCCTGATAATGCACATAAATCTTGGCACGATCATTTGAACCATACGTGCGATTCGTCGAAAGCGAGAACGAAGGCTTGATGGACGGAGAGGCGGTGGGTGAGGCCGAAGCTGTTGGCGATGGCGACACCGTTGGAGTTCCCTGCGCACGCATCCGAAGCGTCGCAACAGCAAAAGCGACGCTCAACACTGCCAGGAAGAGAAACAAACCACGGAGAACACGGAGGGCACGGAGATAAACTTTGGATTGATGGTTAGATTGAAACACGGCGAATACCCTCTTTCATTAGCTTTGCATTGAAATTCAATATAAGTCCTCGTTTGAATTTCAGTAGTTTTAGGTAAGTGATCGTTTGTGCCAAGTGAATATCCGTTATGCGATCAACGGATTTCAGTTCAAGCAATAAAGATGACTCGGCAATAATGTCAGCACGAAATCCAATCCCCAAATCCTGGCCACGATAGATCACGGGAATTTCCACCTGCCTTTTTGCGGAAAGACTCATTTCAGTTAATTCAACCATCATCGCTAGTTCATATACCGACTCAAGCAACCCGGGTCCTAAAATTGTATGAACTTTAATCGCTGAGCGAATTACCTTTTCAATTAACTCGTCCCCGCACTCCATCAACCCCTTCTCATCCTTGGGCATCTTCTCCGTGTCCTGCGTGTTCTCCGTGGTTTCATCCTTCAGCGTCGTAAATCAACACTTTGTTCCATAGTTCCGATAACTCGCGAAACTTATCGTGAATCGGATGATCCTGATAAATATCGTGGCCAGCCTTGTCATCAAAGCCTGTAACCAAAGCACAGGTATAAGAGCGATCAATCACGGGCCGATCTGTGTCGGCGGGCTTGCCGACAAAAAACAGCTTCACGCTGGGGATTTCTTCCAGAGCTTTTACACCTGCCCAAAATTGGTCTTGTTGTTCGGCGGTAAGTTCAGGCTTGAGCCAAAAGTAAACGGAATGAATGAACACTGATGTTTCTCCTAAATTTTCGTGCAATCTGCTGGATTGCCTTGTGAATGCAACAAAGTGCTGTTGGATAAAGAGCACAGACGATCTGCCAGTGCTATGTCAAAATCTTCAAACGGTAAAAGCCCAGGAAATTCTTGTTCTTTTCAATCGGACGCCAGCGCGGATCGGGATGTTCTGCAAGCACAGAGAATCGCACTTTTTTGATCGTGCCGTCGTCATTCGGCGATGTGCCGGTGTGATACACCAACCAATCAGATGCGCCATCATTGGCCTGTCGTGCCTTTCCCAAAAAAATCATCACGTGATAGGGGAATCGTTGCGCAAACGCCTGCTCAAAAAACAATAAATCTCCTGGTTGTGCCTGTGATACCTCGCGGCTAATGTAAATCGCGTTATAGTTTTTCAGCGTGCGGGCATCAGCAAATTCAGAAAATTTATTCTCAGGCAGATCGCTTTTTTTGAAGACACCAAAATCCACACGGAACAGCTTTTCGCCCAGCAAGGATTTCTCAAGTTGCAGCGACTGGACATCAGGCGCAATCGCTTCATAGCCTTCGCCCATTTTCTGAAACCATAACCGGTCGTGCTTGCGCAACGCCTCGCGCATGGCAAAGCGCACCAGCCCGGCACAATCGCGCTGTTCCCGATTCCATTCATCGCTGAGCTGATAAAATTGCATCTCGGCAATCGCTGTAAACCACTTCCGAAAGCTTTCCCGGTCAGAGGCGGATGTCAGCTCTGCGGCATTAGGGAAACCATCGCCATCTGTATCATCAAAGCTGGGGGGAGTGGAAGGAGAATTCGTTGCTTTCTTGCTTCCAGCCTCAGACTTGTTGCCACAAGCTGTGAGCAAACACAGCGTCGTCAGCAACAGGATTAAGTAGCGAATGCGAGGCATTTGTTTCATCAGCGAAATTCAATGGGCAATTTACTTCTTATAACGCCGCGTACTATAACAAAACTGTGATCGGCTGAGAAATGCCAGAACCACATCTGGTGATGTGGTTAACCACAGATTATTTACCTATGAATATTGTCTCTCTTGAAAACATTTCCAAATCCTATGGTGTAAAGCCTCTGATTGATCATGTCAATTTCGGCGTGCAGGATGGTGAGAAAATCGGCGTCATCGGAACGAACGGCTCTGGTAAAACTACGTTGCTGCGAATTATCGCCGGGGAGGAATTGGCGGATCAGGGGCGTGTGATCACAACCAATGAGAAGCGAATTACTTACTTATCGCAAAATCCGCAGTTCGACGATGAACAAATCGTGCTGGATGCTGTCATCGAAGCCAACAGCGAAACCTTACAACTCTTACGTGATTACGAAAATGCCTGTGCGGATCTGGCTGCGCACGGGGGAACAGGTGAAAAGCTGCTGCATCGTGTAGACGAGCTTTCCGTGCAAATCGAACTTGCCGGAGCTTGGGAACTTGAAACCAAAGCCAAAAGTATCCTGCAACGACTTGACCTCACAGATTTAACGGCTCGCCTTGGTTCCTTGTCAGGAGGGCAGCGCAAACGCGTAGCCCTGGCGCATGCGCTTGTCGTCAAGTCTGATCTGCTGATCCTTGACGAGCCGACAAATCACCTCGACGCCGAAACGGTTGAATGGCTGGAAGAATATCTCAGCGAATATCCGGGAGCATTGCTGGTCGTCACGCACGACCGTTATTTTCTTGATCGCGTGACGAATCGCATCATCGAAATTGATCGCGGACGCGTCCAGCGATTTGAAGGCAACTATGCCTATTATCTGGAAAAGAAAGAAGAGCAGGAACAACAACGAATCGTCGAAGGGCAAAAACGCGATGCGATGATTCGGCGCGAACTGACCTGGCTTCGGCGCGGTGCGCAGGCACGCACGACCAAGCAAAAAGCTCGCGTCGAACGGGCCGAAGCATTGATGGCGCAACCGAAAGATCAGGCCAAAGCCGAATTGGAAATTTCCGTTCGTTCTCGTCGGCTGGGCAGTAAGATATTGGAACTCCACCACGTCTCAAAATCCTATGGGGATCGCACGTTGCTTCGTGATTTCAGCTACACACTCAAGCGCGGCGAGCGGATGGGCATCATTGGCCCGAATGGCGCAGGTAAAACGACTCTGCTGGAAATCATCGCGGGTCGGACCAAACCTGACCAGGGCGAAGTCGTCATCGGCGAAACGGTTGTGCTGGGGTATTACGATCAGGAAAGTCGCGCCCTGAATGACGACCTACGCGTGATTGATTACATCCGCGAAGCCGCAGAATGGATCACCACTGCGGACGGAGACAAAATCACCGCCAGCCAGATGCTGAATAAATTCCTCTTTCCACCCGAAATGCAATACACCCCCATCGCCCGCTTGTCAGGCGGCGAACGACGGCGCTTGTATCTGCTGCGGATGTTGATGACCACCCCGAATGTTTTGATTTTGGATGAAATCACGAATGATTTGGACATTGCCACGCTAATGGTGCTGGAGGATTATTTGGAATCGTTTGCTGGCTGTCTGATTGTGGTCAGCCACGACCGCTATTTTCTG
>JAFDVL010000143.1 GCA_018268995.1 Acidobacteriota bacterium
CACGACCGCTATTTTCTGGATCGCGTCATTGACAAAGTGTTTCGCTTTGAAGGCAATGGCATCGTCCGCGAATATCCGGGAAACTATTCCGCCTTCCTTGAAATCCGTGAACGAGAAGCAGAGGAAAAGGCGCAAACGATAGCTGAATCCAAAGCAGCAAAAGCGTCACCAAATCCGGCGGAAACCAGTCCGGTAAAACGCAAACTTTCGTACAAAGAAACGCGCGAACTTGAAGAGTTGGAATCGCGCATTGCCTCCGCAGAAGCCCGTAAAATCGAGATCGAAAAACTCATGGCCGATAACCCAAGCGACTATGTTTTGATTCAGCAACTTGATGCCGAGTCTCAAACCTTGCAAGCCGAGTTGGAAAAAGACATGGAACGATGGGCAGAGCTAGCCGAGTTTGCTTAAGACTTAATGCAAACCATCCCAAAACCGGGACGTCCCTTTCCCGAATCCGAACAATTCCGATTTCTCAGAATAGCGAAAACGGACTTCAACCATTGCGCCACAAGCACTTATTCAATCGTCTGCCACGGCACAGTTGTTGATCTGAGAAATTAGATTTTGCCCTGAAGTAATTTCGGAAACCCAATATCTTAGGATTTTGCCCTGCGGACTCGGAGGAAGGAAATGAGTTTACGGGACGTGTATGAAGGACGTTTAGCCTGGTCTGAATATCTGCGTCAACAAATGCACATTGGGGCGTTATTGCCGCAATCAGAGGAAACCTCGGTAAAACTGCTCCTGGACGAGAGTGATTATCAAACCTCGCAGGAAGCTGGATTAGGAGCCATCCAAACTCAACCACCAATCCCAGACAAAGACCATTTGCGAGCACTGGAACTTGACCTGGCTACATTGGCTAATGGAATCGCGCAACTACACGCAGATTTCACGCCTCTTCTGGGTGATCTGACCTGGCGGGTGCAATTACAAAATGCGGCAACCATAGATTTGTTAAGTGAAGTCCGACTGGCCGAATTTGAACGTGAAGCCAGAGCCTTTCGGACACGAGCTGAACGCGCTTATCAAAATGGCTGGTACGAAGAAGCCTTACAGGATTTCCTGAATGCCGAAGCGCGAAACTATCCTGACTACGGCGTGCTGCGATCCATCGCACAGTTGTATCTTTTTCACTTGATCAATCTGCCTTGCGCGCTTGAGTATTTCAATAAAGCTGCCAAATATGCTCGCCCATACAATGCCCAGCAGGCCGCTGAAGCACACTATTTTGCTGCGCTGGTTCACCTGCTCCAACAAAATCCGGTCGAAGCCAAACTCCAGCTGGAAGAGGCAAGCAGTCTGCTGCCAGAATTTGCCGAAGCACATTATCAACTGGCTGGGGTCGCAGTGTCGCTCCAGCAATTTGGCGAGGCGATTGCTTCGCTGGAAAAAGCGATTGCGGGTGATGCGCGGTATTATGAACGCGCCAAAACGGATGCTGTGTTTGATTTAGTTCGCCCAGAGGTTAATGAATTGCTCGCCCGACTGGTGCTACCTGTTCAGGCTCAAGTCGAAAAAGTAAGATCTGATGCAGCCCAACTGCAAGGCTATGTCATTGCCGAATCAGAGAAAGAAAAACTGGATGGCGCAATTCGGACGCTTGAACAGCCATCATCAACCTATCGAGAACAGCTCCAGAAGTTGGACCAAATAAAAACCCTACAAAATGAACTCGAACATATTCACGAACGCTTTGATAAGCATTATGCCATTGATCCGCGTGATTATGTCCGCTCTATCGCCTTCAGCCACAGCGGTCACATTCTGGCCGCAGGCTTTTTGTATGGCGGGATTCAGCTGTGGGAAGTGGATTCCATGCAAAAACTCTTTGCCTTCGGAGGGCATTATGCCAGTGTCAATTCCGTAGCCTTCAGCCCCAATGATTTGATTCTGGTGACTGGCAGCCGTGACCGTGACATCAAGCTCTGGGAAACGGACAGCGCCAAAGAAATCCAAAAGCTACGTGGTCATACAGCGGAAGTTCGGGCAGTTTCTTTTAGCCCGGACGGACAATGGCTTGTCTCAGGCAGCCACGACACGACAATTCGATTGTGGCGCGCTGCGACGGGGCACGAGGTCGAAACTTTTCACGGACACACACGGGCTGTGACTTCAGTTGTCTTCAGCCCCGACGGGCATTTACTGGCGTCTGGCAGTTGGGATCACACTATCCGAATTTGGGATTTGCAGACCGGGCAAACGATTAATATTTTGCGCGGTCATCGAATTGGCATCGCCTCCCTGACCATCAGCCATGATGGACGATGGCTGGCATCGGGCAGTGAAAAGGGCGAAGTAAAACTTTGGGATCTTGCGACAGGAGAGGAAATCCGCAGTTTTACAGGCTTGCGGAATAGTGTGACCTCTGTTGCCTTCAGCCCGGACAGCACATTGCTTGCAGCGGGTAGTTTAGGCGTCCGAATTATGGTTTGGCGATGCGACTCAGCGAACGTCGTCCGTCAACTTGAATATGAAAATATCAGCTATAACTCTGTCGCCTTCAGCCCACGCGGGCAATGGCTCGCGTTTGGCAACCGTGACCTGCAATTGTGGCTGAAAGCGATCCTGACCGAAGAGGAATACGCAGCGATGAAAGCTGGCCACGAACGTGCCTTGCAGGCAGCTAAATATTCTTCCATCCGAAGCTACTAAAGAACCTCACCGCATTCGATAGTTTCTTCTCAAGCCAGTTTTCTGAGCCATTCCTGTTTTGTACAAGTGCGAACAGCGCTACAATATGCCACTCAATTTCAGGACGAATTTTTCTACCCTATGGAGACAACGCCATGAAGAAGATTTTAATTATCACGGGAGACGGCGGTGAAGGTTTTGAAACACTGTTTGCCTATCATCGGTTTTTAGAGGCGGGATACGAAGCAGTCATTGCCTCTACGCGGAAAAAACGCATGCATCTGGTGATTCACGATTTTGAAGAAGGCTGGGACACCTATATCGAACGCCCTGGCTATCAGGTCGAATCTCACATTGGGTTCGATGAAGTAAATGTCGCGGAGTATGATGCGGTGATGATTCCGGGTGGGCGCGCACCTGAGTTCCTGCGTCACAACGAAACCGTCAAGGCAATTGTCAGGGAATTTGCCAGCAGTGGGAAATGGGTCTGGGCGATTTGTCACGGAATTCAGGTTCTGATTACTTCCGACGTTTTAAAACCTGGAATGCGTGTTACCTGTTATGAAAATTGTCGCTCCGAAGCCGAATCCACCGGAGCCATATTTGTCAGCGATCAGCAAGCTGTCCGTGATGGAAAGATCGTGACCGGGCAGACGTGGCAATCACACCCCGAATTCTATCGTGAAGTATTTGCCTGCTTAAGTAGTGCGAGATCGGCTGCCGAATGAAACGTAGGACAAACGAGATTCAAGAAAACCCGAACGATTCCGCAGAAAGTAGTCTTCAAACCACGCTCACCTTAATCGGCGTCGCGCTTGGCATTTTTATGGGCGCGTTGGAAAGCACAATTGTCGGCACCGCGATGCCAACGGTAATTGCAACCCTGGGCGGAATCGAAATCTACAGCTGGGTTGCCGTTGCCTACATGCTGACGTCTACCGTCATGACTCCGATCTGGGGAAAGATGGCAGATTTAATTGGACGGCGACCTGCCATGTTTGGCGGGCTGGCCTTGTTTATTCTTGGTTCTGCGCTGTCAGGGGCAGCACACTCGATGGGCCAATTGATTGCCTTTCGTGCGTTGCAAGGACTTGGCGCGGGGGCACTCTTCCCCGTTGGATTAACAATTGTTGCGGACTTACTTTCACTGGAACGTCGCACCAAGACGATAGGAATCTTCAGCGGAATGTGGGGCGTCGCTTCGTTATTCGGGCCATTGGTTGGCGGGTATCTGACAGAACATTGGTCGTGGCGCTGGGTCTTTTACATCAATCTGCCGTTTGGGTTGTTAGCGGGCGTGTTAATTTGGTTCGCCTATACCGAACAACATGCCAGACGCACGAACATCAAACTGGATTACACCGGGACGATTACCTTGTCACTTGCGATGCTGGTTCTACTGATCTTAGTGGAGCGCGCCAGCACTGCCAGCATTGAAGTCGTTGCGATTGGCGGGTTGATTGTGCTTGGCCTCTCAGCACTTTTTATCTGGATCGAACGGCATAGCCCTGAACCATTAATTCCATTGAATCTGTTTCGCTATCGAATGGTGAACGTCACAATCCTGCACGGATTGTTTGCCGGAATGCTGTTATTTGGTTCGATGATTTACCTTCCGCTTTTTGTTCAGGCGGTTTTGGGGCGAACGCCTACCGAGGCGGGGCAAATCCTAACCCCTTTCATCCTTGCCTGGGTGCTGAGTTCAATAGTCGGGAGCCGCTTAATCCTGCGTGTGGGGTATCGTAGCGTAAGCATTGTTGGCATGGCGCTCATGCTTAGTGGTGCCCTGCTCTTAGCCTTTGTCTCTGAAGTTACAACACGTACGCAACTAGCCGTAGCCGTCATTTTTATGGGGTTGGGAGCAGGACTCACGATTGCCACCTTAATGATCGGAGCACAGCATGCTGTCTCTCGCACACAACTGGGGGTCGTTACCTCTACCGTACAATTTGCCCGAAGCATTGGGGCAGCATTAGGGATTGGTACGATGGGTGCGGTAATGTCCTGGAGCTTACGACACGAATTAGCCCGTGGTGGCAGCGAACTCGCCTCCTTACAACATGGCGACGTTGGAGCCTTAATTCGCCAAACCACACGTGGCACGATGACGCCAGCCGCCGCCAAGTTTTTACAATCCGCTTTGGCCAATTCGCTGCAAAAGGCTTTTTTTGCAGGCATGATTGCCATCGTTATTGCCACAATCTTTACATTGCTCTTACCGGGCGGAAAGGCCCACGATCTCGCGCACGACGAGCATCAATCTCCAAATGCCGACGATAGTTTGGAAGCGGACATTCCCGATATTGGAGCAACCCACTAATATGAAAACTATCACACTGTTTTTTGCCCTGATTTTGTTTGCAGCCTGTGCTCAACCCGTTCAAGTCACGCAGCAAACACAACCCGCAGACCCATTGCAAGGGATCAAGCAAACGGTTCGCAATAAGTTCCCTGAGGTCAAGCAGCTTTCGACCAACGATTTGGATGCCTGGCTGAAGGACACAAATCGCCAGCCCCCTCTTTTACTGGATGCACGTTCCACGAATGAATACGCTGTCAGCCATTTACACAGAGCAAAATTCGCGGGAGATGCGTCGCAGTTGGCAACGATCTTGAAAGATCAGCCAAAAGATCAGCCTATTGTCGCCTATTGTGCCGTTGGCTACCGCTCATCTGCTTTATCTGAAAAATTGAAGCAACTCGGCTACACAAATGTTGCCAACCTTGAAGGCTCAATCTTTCAATGGGCGAATGAAGGGCGTCCTGTGTACAAGGGCGAACAGGTCGTCAAACAAGTTCATCCATTCGATGCCAAATGGGGGGAAATGCTCAAGCCAGAAGTGCGTGCCCCGCTCCCATAACGGGTAAAGCAAACTTCGGATATTTTTTTTGCAGGAAGAGTTGATGTCCAATCATCCCGAACTGGACGAATATTTTTTTGCCCGCGAATTACGGCCTGCTCAAATGGATTATTTGTGGGCGGGCGGATGGCGTCATTTTGGCGAGTTTTTCTTCCGCTATTCAGTCACTTGTAAGTTCACAGGTGTCTTTCACGTCACACCGCTGCGTATTGATCTCGCCCGATTCACATTAACGACAAGTCAAAAACGGGTTCTTAAAAAAAATGAGGATTTGACGGTCGAAATTCGAGATGCGTTTATTGACGAAACCAAAGAAGCGTTATTTGATCGGCATAAAAGTCGGTTCACCGAGAACATACCAAGATCAATTTTTGACTTCATCGCCGCTGAACCCGCAGCCACTCCCTGCGAGACCAAAGAAGTTTGCCTCTTGCAAAATCAGCGACTGATCGGCGTCAGTTTTCTTGATGTAGGCGCAGTCGCAACATCAAGCATCTATTCCATCTTCGAGCCAACTGAAACCAAACGAAGCTTGGGAATCTACTTGATCCTACTTTCCATTGCTTATTCGCTACAGCACGGAAAACAGTACTACTATCCGGGATACGCGTACGAAGAACCGTCTGTCTATGATTACAAGAAACGATTTCAAGGACTGGAGAAATACGATTGGCAGGAATGGCGTCCGATGCTGGCTGAGTAGAGAGGGTCTTTGGTTTCTGGTCCCAAGTGCAGGCAAAGACCAAAAACCAAAGACCAAAAATCATTAAGGCATATTGATGCCAAGATCTTTGTTATTGAAGCTGAATTGAATGCGCTTGCGCGTCCGCAATGCTTTCGCGGCTGTCTGTGAAAGCGAAGTCACCAGCATTGGCATGGCAATGGTCGCATCACAGTGAACCGTTACGTGGCGAGCAGATTTCGAGATTTGTCCAAAAGTGCTCGCGTGATCGAATTCAGCCCCGGAATAGCTGCCGTAATGCTCTGTTTCGGTGGTGACTTGCACCGCATATTTATGACCGCGAACCGAAGAATTCAACATTCCTGCCGCAGCTTCACTCTGCTGAATAAAGCTTTTCGGAGTCCCACCGCCGAAAAAGATGACCCCCGTCGAACGCGATTTAGAAACGATCTGCGCCATATCTACGACATCTTGAATAACATCGAATTGGAAGGGGTTTCGCTTCTCGACGCGACTAATCCCGATTGAAACGCCAAAAGCACTATCCGCGATTGCCGGGCAGAAGATCGGCACGCGTGATTTGAAGGCAGAAGTTAAGATGCCATCTTCCGTGGCGATTTCGCTTAATTCACGACCCAGCAAATGAACAAATTCGCGTGTAGAGTAGGCGTGTGAATTTTCAAGCTGTTGGGCAAACCCGCCGATCCACTCATTGGCTTCACGAAACTCTTCTTCGGAAGCATAGGTGTCGTAGATGCGGTCAACCGATTGTTCCTGAAGTTGTAATCCATCCGTGTGCGGATCACCAATGTAGTGATGACGCCCCAATGTTTCGTGTAAATCGTGAAAAAGCGTGGCTCCCGTCGTGACCAAAACATCAACAAAACGGTTCTTGATCAAGTAGGAAACCAGTCTGCGCATGCCAGCAGGAATCAGTGCGCCCGACATGCCCATCATCACGACAGAGTTTTCAGACAGCATCTGTAACCAAAGTTGATGAGCGATTGCCAGGTTGCGGCCTTGAAACGAAATATGCTCCATCTTTTCGAGCATACCGGGCACGCTTCGGTCTCGGTCTACGTTAAGCGGCTGGGTGGGTTTCGTTAAGTATTTTGCGCCTTTGATTCTTCTTATCATTTCGTCAATTGCTGAACTAAAAGTCCGGGAGTTTGGAGAGTCTTGGAGTCTTGGAGAGTCACGAATGAATTGGACTCTTTGGACTTATAAACTCTAGCGACTCTCTGGACTACTAGCCTTATTTCACTCCATTCGCGTCGAGATAGGTGTAGCTGTTGTAAAAATAATCATACGATTGCGACAACTGCTGAGCCTCCTCGTCAGTCAGCTTTCCTTTCTTAATC
>JAFDVL010000144.1:0-5320 GCA_018268995.1 Acidobacteriota bacterium
TTCACAGTCAGGCTTCTGCCTCAACTCAGCCTCTACCAAACCATGCTTTTTGTGGTTAAGATGCCCACATGCCAGAAACAAGACGAATCGCCGACCAATTGCAACGCGCGTATCAGGGGCAAGCCTGGCACGGGCCATCGTTGATGGAAATTCTTTCGGGCGTAACTGCCGCGCAGGCCGCTGCGCATCCGATTCCCAATTCTCATAGCATCTGGGAAATCGTGCTGCATATCGCAGCGTGGATGGATGCCGTGCGCGAACGGCTTGAAGATGGCCCGGTCGCCGAACCAGCCGATGGCGACTGGCCAATGATGGCTGATCCAAACGAAGAAGGTTGGCAACAAACACTTCAGTTGTTGGCAGATCGCCAACAAGCTTTGCTGAATCTCATTGCGCAAATGACCGATGAACAACTAAAGCAACGCATCGGCACCGAAAACGATCCTCCAACAGCCAGCGGATATTCCGCCTATTACAATTTACACGGCGTCATTCAGCATAATCTGTATCACGCGGGACAAATCGTTTTGCTCAAAAAACTGCTCGGCAAATGATGTGCAACCAGACTAAGGCTTGTAATTGCCCAGCAAGCTAAGTCGTGTTACCGTACAGGCTGTCTCAAGCCGGCATTTAGTTTTACAACAAAAAACGATTACGAGTTCACAGGAGGCTGCCCCCGAATGTCACTCCGCTCCCAACTCTACGATGTCGTAGCACCTCCGCTGCGCAAGTTTCCGAAACTGAAACAAGCCGCGATTGAAGCAGATAAGCGCATCGAATTGCTGCGCCACGCCGCCGCCGATTATTTTCCGCAAGTCATTCAGCCCAACACTCGCAGCCTGACGGTTGCCATCACGGCATATTGCAATTTGCGGTGCGTCGGTTGTCGCTACGGACGCGACTTCATGCCCAATTCGCAACTGCCGTGGGAACTGGCGCGCGATATGTTCGATGACGCCAAAGCGGCGGGCGTCGAATATGTCCGCCTCTATGGCGGCGAACCTTTGCTGCATCCTGATTTGCCGAAAATGGTTGCGCATTGCGTCAAAATTGGGTTGCGCGTGTATGTCACGACGAACGGGGTTTTGCTGAAAGACAAAGTAGACGAACTGTACGATGCGGGCTTGCGCGATTTCACGATTGGCTTTTATGGCGTCAAGGATCATTACGATAACTACGTGCAACGCAAAGATCGCTTTGCACAGCTTGAAGCCAGTCTGGATTACGTGCGCGAAAAATATGGGATAGAAATCGGCCTACGGATGAACTGGTTGTTGATGCGCCCATCGTGCAGCGTTACCGCATTACACGAAGCTTTTCAGTACGTCGAAAAATACAACTTTCCGATGCGCGTGGATTTGGTTCACTACTCCCTGCCCTATTTCACCGAAGGGCCAGAGAAGATGCTGCAATTTCGCGCCGAAGATTTGCCCGCAATTAAGGAAGTAACAAAAGAGTTGGTGCGACTGAAACTGGAAAAGCCAGCGCTGATTGATCAATCAGCATTAAGTCTGACTTCGATTCCCGACTGGTTAATTAAAGGCGAAGCGATGCGTGTGCCTTGCGACAAATATCAAATGCTTTGGATTGGCGCGGACGGCACGGTGCAGCTTTGCTATGTCACCTTCAAGCTCGGCAATCTGCATGAAACCCGCCTGCGTGATATGCTTTTTACCTCGTTGCATCATCAGGCAGCACGCGACGCTTTCGCCGTCAATTGCCCGAACTGCCATTGCGGCTATGATTCGCGCGTGCATAAACATTTGCCGAGTTTGCGCAAATATACTGCGGAGTTAGTGCAAATCAGTCGGTAAGCAAATCAATTAAAGACTTACCGCAAAGGAGCAAAGGGGCAAAGGGACAAAGATGATTTTAGGATAAATACTGCCTCTTTGAACCTTTGCCACTTTGCATCTTTGCGGTGAATCGTAGAGGAATTTCATGTCCACAGAAATGCTCAAAATCGGAGACAAGGCCCCGGCCTTCAGCTTGAAAAATACCGAAGGCAAAACTGTCAAACTTTCAGATTACAAAGGGAAAAAAGTCGTGCTGTATTTTTATCCTAAAGACAATACGCCCGGTTGCACGAAAGAAGCCTGCGGGTTTCGGGATGATTATTCCGTGCTACAACAACGCGGCATCGAAGTCATTGGCATCAGCGCGGATGGTCAGGCTTCGCACCAGAAATTCACGGAAAAGTATTCGCTGCCCTTCACGTTGCTATCCGATACCGATCATGCGGTGATGGAAAAATACGGTGCCTGGGGCGAGAAAAATATGTACGGCAAAATCGTGCAAGGCGTATTGCGCTCTACCTTCGTCATTGATGAGCAAGGCGAAATTGCGCATATTTTTCGCAAGGTCAAAACCGACACGCATAGTCAGGATGTCCTCAAGGTGATTGAGTCGTTGTAAGCGCAGGCGCTATTGGCGCAAAGCTGAAGGCTGTCGCACAGCAAGCCATTTCCTACTTTTACAAGGCGAAGGTGAAAACCATTCGCCTTTTTACTATGATGGATGCGACCGTTCTCCCCGCAATGAATAAAATCCAGCATGAAGAAAAAGAACGCGACGCTCGCGACACGCATCCAACATTTCGCACTTCAACAAATAAACCAGGCGTCAACCTATCTGACCGATGCATCGTATGACACCGACCTGGCAATCCACGAAACGCGCCGTTGCCTGAAGCGATTGCGAGCCGTATTGCGACTCGTAAAAGCTGGGCTGAAATCGAAGGTTTATGTTCGCAGCAATCGCTATTTTCGTGATCAGGGACGACTGCTTTCCGCGCTGCGCGATGCAACAGTGATGCAAACGACGCTGGCTAAACTAAGAAAGCAATCTGCTCGCGCCTTGCCCGCCAGTAGCTGGAAAATGCTCCGGCAAGAACTCGCGGCGCATTCCCAGACCAACAACAAAAAGAAAGTCATGGCAACTGTAGCAGCGCAATTAGGGATTGCACGCGACCTGATAGAAAACTGGAATTTAGAGCTTGCAGATGAAACCCAGTTGCGCCGGGCCTTACGGAAAACCTATCGCAATAACAAACGCGCCATGAAACAGGCATTAGCGGCCCCCACCGTAAAAAATTGGCACGAATGGCGGAAGCAGATCAATCATTTGCGCTATCAGCTCACGATCCTGCGCGACCTGAAGCTGATTTCTGCGCGGGACTTCCTGGGCGATTGCAAAGCGCTGGCGCAAATATTGGGGTTGAATAACGACTTGGCCGTCTTATCCCATCACTTGCCTCCGCCTGAAAAACCAGGTACACAGCCCATCGTCCAACAACTGATCCAGACAGAACAATCCACCTTTACCAACGACGCAACTCGCCTCGGACAACAGTTGTATAAGCAAACGCCCAAGGCTTTCCTGAATCGAATCTGGCCTGTCTGAGAAATGGAGATATGGCTTTATTGCTCAGGCGGGTTAAGAAGTTGCCGGGCGCTTTTCGATACTGACAAGGCTAAGGGGACGAGGCGCATCGCGCAACGCCAGCGGCAATTTCGGTGCGCAACAAACGCGAGCCAGACGCTCACGGTCGCGGCGCAATTCCGGGTCTTCGCTCAACCACGCACGGATTTCGCGGAAGACTTGCGCAGCACGCGCATCGGGCGGATCAACAATTCGGTAATGCATCCACTTTCCTTCACGCCGTGCGTTGACCACACCAGCCTGCCGCAAATACGCCAGATGCCGCGAAATTGTCGGCTGTGGCGATTGCAATACTTCGGTGAAAAAGCACACGCAAACCTCATCGTCCTGCATCAGGTTGAGCAGCCGCAGCCGCGTGCGATCTGACAAGGCCAGGAAAAACTTTTCCGCATTGAAATCCGTCTTTTTGCTCATAGCAAAAAAATTCTAGCACAACTCCACATATTCGCATTGACAAATATGTTTCTCACGCCTAGAATGCGCCACATATTCGCAAATGCGAATATGTAAAGACAAAGTACCAAAAGGAGCGAATCGTATGAGTAACGAAAATGCCAATCCCGTCCAGGCGCTGAAAGCGCATATCTCCATTAACGTCAGCAATGTCGAGCGCAGCATCGAATTTTACCGTAAGATGCTGGGCATTGAGCCGATGAAAGTGCGCACTGGTTATGCTAAATTCGATGTGCAGAATCCGCCGCTGAATCTGGCCATGAATGAGATTCCAGCAGGTGAAGGCAAGCTGTCGCGGCTTTCGCATCTGGGCATTCAGGTGGCTTCGACCGAAGATGTCCTAGCCATCAAACAACGATGGGAAGCAGCCGGACTTAGCACGCGCGACGAAATGCAAACCAGTTGCTGCTATGCGATTCAGGATAAAACCTGGGTGAGCGATCCAGATGGGAATGAATGGGAAGTTTTTGTCGTCTTGGAAGATCAACTGCCAGAAACCCAAAGCGCAGGGTGCTGCGGGGTTGACGCATCACAAATGGTACAGTTGGGTTCGAGCGTGTGCAGCACGAAGTAGCTATTCAACTTTATGAGAGACACAAAATGAGAAAACCACTTTGGTTATTGGCGCTGATGGCGTGCCTGCTGGTTGGGGCAGCCTCAGCGCAGGAGGCGACGAAGGTCGCGCCACAAGCCTATAAACTGGAATTTGAAAATGAATGGGTCAAAGTCACGCGTGTTCACTATGGCCCAAATGAAAAGCTCCCGGAGCATTATCACGCCGAAAGCGCAGCGGCGTATGTGTACCTGAATGACAGCGGCCCGGTCAGCTTCAAGCACATCAATTTGCCATACGGAAACGTGATCCGAAAGGAAACCAAGACAGGCAGTTTTCGCCTCTACAAAGAGGTGAAAGAAGTTCACGCCGTCGAAAATCTTTCGGCCACGCCCAGCGATTTTCTGCGCGTTGAATTCAAAACTGAAGTCGTCAATCCCAATTCGTTGCGCGGCAAATATTATCGCGAAGATTATCCGGCGGGCGAAAACTTCACCAAAGTCCAATTTGAAAATGAACAACTTCGCGTCATCCGACTGGTGATCGCGCCGCACGCCAAAATGGATGTTTCGACCAAGGCAACGGAACCTGCATTGCTGGTCGCTTTGACGCCCATGCAACTGAAAACACAAGCATTGAAGGGCAAACCCGCACCGCTTAATCTGGCAACGGGAAAATCGCACTGGTTGAAAATCAATCAGCCCCAGCAATGGGAAAACACAGGCGAGAATGCGGCGGAATTCTTACGCTTTGAATTTAAAACAAAGCCCATCAAAACGCAGGCAAAGTCTGGCGAAACAGAGCACAAACACGAGTAATCATCGCCCAGGTTCTCAGATACATTGTCAGCACGCGAAGCACCTGGGAGCGCAG
>JAFDVL010000144.1:5449-13067 GCA_018268995.1 Acidobacteriota bacterium
CTGAATTGAAAACCGATCTAGGTGACTGTTGCCGTTAAGTAAGAGATTCGCTTTTCCAGAAACCGAGCGCGTCAAGCGCCCTCTCAGCAGGCAAGGCTGCCTGCGCTCCCAGGTGCTTCGCGTGAGTGAAAGAGAATTTTCATGAACCAGGAAACACAGAACAAGCAGCGCGTGCTGATTCTTTGCACAGGCAACTCTGCCCGCAGCCAAATGGCCGAAGGGCTTTTGCGCAACCTTGGCGGCAAACGGTTTGAGGTGTTCAGTGCCGGAACCAAAGCGAGCCACGTGCGTCCCGAAGCCATTCAGGCGATGCAGGAAATTGGCATTGATATTTCCGGCCATCGCTCAAAATGTCTGGATGAATATCTAGGACAGGAATTCGATTTTGTGATCACGGTCTGTGACAACGCAAACGAACACTGCCCGATCTTTCCCGGCAAGGCCGAACGCATTCATCACAGCTTTGAAGACCCGCCCGCGCCCGATGCAAAAAGCCCGGAAGAAACGATTATCGTTTTTCGCCGCGTGCGCGATGAAATTCGGAATTGGATGAAGAATTTTATCGCTGCAACTGGGCAGTAAAGATTAATGCATGCCTATATGCAATGGAGATGAAGATGAAAAAACTTGAAGTATTTGATCCCCCAATGTGCTGTGCTACGGGCGTCTGCGGGACAGATATTAATCCCGTCTTGCCACGATTTGCGGCTGATCTGGAATGGCTGAAGACACAGGGTATTCAGGTTCAGCGCTACAACCTGGCCCAACAACCCGGAGATTTTGTGGCGAATGAAACTGTCCGACAAATGCTGCACGAACAAGGCAACAATTGTCTGCCGCTGATCCTCGTGAACGGGCAAATCATGGGTCGTGCGGCGTATCCTGACCGCGTTGCGTTAGCCGGGCTGGTAGGAATTGATGTGGCCTCTATATCGGCAGAATCAGCCCAACCCAAGCGAGCGCTGAACGTGCTGCCGTCGGAGTCCAGGTGTTGCTGAAGGAGTTTTTATGAATCTGCTTGATACAGTTACCCGGTTTCTATTTTTTACGGGCAAAGGTGGAGTAGGCAAAACATCTACGGCTTGTGCGACGGCGATTGCGCTTAGTGATCAAGGGCGGCGCGTGCTGTTGGTAAGCACTGATCCGGCATCGAATCTCGATCAGGTGTTGGGTGTCCAACTTTCATCACATCCAATCGCAATTCCTTCAATTGTCGGGTTGTCAGCACTCAACATCAACCCGGAAGCCGCCGCGCACGATTACCGCGCACGTGTCATTGGCCCGTATCGTGGCGCGCTGCCCGCCGATGCGATTGCCGGAATGGAAGAACAGCTTTCCGGGGCCTGCACGGTCGAGGTCGCAGCCTTTGATGAATTCACCAGCTTCATCGTTGACGAAAAGATGACGGCAGAATTCGATCACGTGATTTTTGACACTGCTCCGACGGGTCATACCTTGCGATTGCTGCAATTGCCCGCAGCATGGTCGGGATTTCTGGCGACAAATGAACGCGGTTCCTCGTGCCTTGGGCCGATGTCAGGATTGAAAACGCAGCAGGAAAAATACACTGCAACCGTCGCTGCGCTTTCCGATGCGGCACAAACAACTTTGGTGTTGGTGACGCGGCCTGATCGCAGCGCCATCAAAGAAGCCGAGCGCACAAGCATCGAGTTGGAAGCGCTTGGATTGCGCAATCAGTTCCTGATTATCAATGGCGTATTTCATGCTACCAGCACAGCAGATGATGTTGCTGTGGCGTTGGAAAAGCGCGGAGCCAATGCGCTGGATGATTTGCCAGCGCGCTTGCGCAAGCTGCCACAAATGGAAGTCGCCTTGCGCGGATACAATCTGGTTGGCATTGATGCCTTGCGCGGTTTGTTGACGGGCGTAGCGCAGCGGCAACCAAGCACAAACGACACCACAGCATCAGCAGTCGCGCAACTTCCCGGCTTGTCAAACCTGATTGACGAAATTGCTGCGGCAGGACATGGCTTAGTGATGGTGATGGGCAAAGGCGGTGTAGGCAAGACAACGATTGCCGCTGCGATTGCGACGAATCTTGCGTCTCGCGGATTGCCCGTGCATCTGACAACGACTGATCCGGCTGCACACATCACATTTGCACTCGGTGCCAACGTTTCCGGCCTGAAAATCAGCCGCATTGATCCTGAAGCAGAGACGGCGGCTTATCGCCAGCGTGTGATTGCCAAAACAGGCAAAGACCTTGACGCAGATGGCCTGGCGCTGTTGGAAGAAGACCTGCGCTCTCCCTGTACCGAAGAAGTGGCCGTCTTTCACGCCTTTTCGCGCATCGTTTCCGGGGCCAGGCGCGAGATTGTCGTGATGGACACCGCGCCGACCGGACATACGTTGTTATTACTGGATGCGACCGGGGCTTATCACCGTGAAGTGTTGCGCAACAGCGGAGCGATGGGCAGCCATTTGATTACGCCGCTGATGCGCCTGAAAGATCAGAGCTTTACAAAAGTGCTGTTGGTGACGCTGCCAGAAACGACGCCTGTGCTCGAAGCCGCACAGCTTCAGACAGACCTCAGACGCGCGGAGATTGAGCCTTACGCGTGGGTCATCAACAACAGTCTGGCAGCGACGGAAACCAAAGACCCCTTGTTAGTGGAGCGGGCTAAAGCGGAAGTGGAGCAGATTCGTGAAGTAGAGCAGAAATATGCCAAACGCGTCGTGATTGTTCCCTGGCAAACGCAAGAGCCAGTTGGAGCAAAGCGTTTACAGTGGCTTACGCAGCGAAAAGAAATGATCGCGCCAGCAGTAATTTCTGCATAAAAACCAAGGACTGGAAGGATAGATTCACAATCACTTCCAGTCCCTGATTTTCCTTGTCCCGCCGCGCTTTATTATTGCGGCTTTTCGACTCTCAATTTGTTATCCGTGGCGGCCTGCGTTGCGCCAGTGCCGCCTTTGGCCGTGTAGCCCTGACGCGTGCGGACAATTAATTTACGAGTGTCTTTCGGTGTCGCCACAACTTTAATCGTGCGATATGTGCCGTCTTTTTTGTCATTGGTGGGCGAGTAGCCGATAACATATTGCGACCGTAAATCTTTGGCGACTTGTGCCATCACCGCCGGCATTTCGCTGGCATCTTTTGGGAAGAATGCGCGTCCGCCCGAATCTTCAGCGAGGCGAATCAATAGGTCTTTGGCTTTCTTCGTGGCAGATTTTCCAAACAAACTAGCGCTATCGTCACTCTCATCCAGAATACCAACCAGATAGACCTGAACATCGTCTTCCTGAATCGCCTTGATTACTTCTTTTTCTTTCCAGGAACTGTTTTTCTCCACGCCGTCTGAAATCACGACCAGCGCTTTTTTGCGCTGTTTGCCTTTGGACTGGGCGTGATCAGCGGTTGCAATGATCGCATCTAACAAAGCCGTGCCGCCGCCTGTAAAAAGCTCATTCAATCCGTCTTCCAGTTCGCGTTTGTCGCGGGTAAAGTCGCGCAGCAATTCCGCCTCGGCCTTGAATTGCGCGATGAATGCTTCATCCTCATCCTTCATCTGCTTGACCAATGTCAGCGCGGAATCCGAAACGGTTTGCAACTTGGTGCGCATACTGCCGGAAGTGTCAATGACAATGCCCAAGCTCAAGGGCGCATCCACAATATCTACGCTTTCAATCGGCTGGATGATTTTATTCTCATAAACCTGAAACTCTTCTTTTTTCAGGTTCATAATCGGCTTGCCCGATTGGTCAATGACGGCCACATCCAGCAAAACCAAGTCAGTATCAATTTTCTCGACAAGACCTTTTTCCTGCTGCTGATCGGCTTCGGCCCCCTGTCGTTGAGGTTCTTTTTTCTTCGGGGGTTGGGCGTCTTGCCTGGGAGGCTGCGACTGCGATTGCTGCGCAACAACGAACGGCGCAATCAGAAGCAAACCGACGATTGCGATAAAAACGAAAACCGATTTATTTAAGCGCATATCCTTCACCTAGCTTTAGCGATCCGTTAGTTCAGATTCAGTTGGGGACAAGAGGGAGGCCATTATACATCCTTTGTCCCGCCTCTCTGCAAATTATGTTGAGCGATTCTATTTCCGCTGCCCTATAATGTTGTCAATGAATGAAATGAGAAATAGAAAGGTCTTACCAAATGAGAACATCTGAAAACAAATTTGACCTCGTGATCCTCAACGGCACCGTAGTGACAATGAACCAGGCTTTTGATGTCATCAAGGATGCTGCCGTTGCAATTAAAGACGAACATATTGCTCTGGTTTGTCCCACAAAAGAGCTACCCGATGATTGGACAGCTCGCCAGACTATTGACGCGACAGACGCAATCATCATCCCTGGCCTGATCAATGCGCATACCCATGTCCCGCATTCTTTGCTGCGCGGCGTGGGGGACGGACTGCCGCTGGAACGCTGGCTGTCCGAAGCGATTTTCCCGATTGAACGTGCCTGTGTGGATGAAGACTTTGTCAAAGTCGGCGCACGGCTTTCGATCATTGAAATGCTTCTCGGCGGCACAACGACATTCGCAGATATGTTTTTCTATGAACACGCCATCGCGCAGGAAGCCGACACGCTTGGCATTCGTGCCGTGCTGGGCGAAACGGTCATGGACTTCCCAACGCCTGATGCTCCCGAAGGCGTCAGGCAGGGGCTGAGCCTCGCCGAAAAATTCATTGACGAATGGAAAGGCCACGACCGCATTACGCCTGCCGTTGCGCCGCATGCGCCTTACACCTGCGCCCCCGAAACGATTCGGGCTTCGCGTGATTTGGCCTACAAAACGCAAACGCCAGTGCTGATTCACCTTTCTGAAACCAAGCACGAGGTAGATCAAATTCTCAAAAAATATGGCGCGACGCCAATTCACTATGTTGCGCGCGAAGGCTTGTTTGATGTGAAAGTCTTGGCTGCACACGTTGTGCATCCGCAATCCGGCGAATTGGCCTTGTTGCAGGAGAAAAACGCGGGCATCGCACATTGCCCACGCTCAAATATGAATCTGGCTTCTGGTGCGGCTCCGATTCGTCGGATGCTGGATAAGAACTTACGCTTAGGCTTAGGCACAGATGGCGCGGCTTCGTGTCCGACCACTAACTTATTTGAGGAAATGGGAACCGCTGCGCGACTGGCCAAGCTCCATCACGAACGAGCTGACGTGGTTTCGGCGCGCGAAATTTTTGCGATGGGAACCATTGGCGGCGCACGGGCGCTCGGGATGGAAGAGCGGCTTGGGTCCATTGAACCAGGCAAGCTGGCGGATATTGTGGTGGTGGATACGGGTTCCTCAAGTTTAGAGCATGCGCCGATTTATGACATTTACGCGCATCTGGTCTATTCCACAGCAGAAGCACGCGACACGATTGTTGGCGGCATGCTGGTCGTACGCGACAAACGCGTGCTGACAATTGACTGGCAACGGCTGCGGCGACAGGTGCGCGAACAGTCAGATCGAATTACGCTGGTGGCCAAGTAGTTGAATCGGATGTAGAAAAACGCGGATCGGGCGGATTTTTGCATCGCAGAACAATTTCTGATGATCTGCGTACTATTTGCTTCATCGGCGTTTTTCCAACTCCGGTGTTTGATCGTAAATGAGCGATTCATTGCAAAGAATTTTTGTTTCCCACGTTGCCAGCATTAGCCAGACCGTGTTGGCACTGCCTGCGCTGAGAGCCTTACGGCATTCACTGCCGAATTCTCATATCACCATTGCATCAAGCTATGCGGCGGCGGACATTGTGCAGCTTTCGCATTGCGCGAATCTGGTTGTGCCCGTCAGCCGGAGTAGTGAGATGACCAATCCGCGCGCCTCGTATCGCAGTTTGAAATCGTTGAGCGCGTTGCGTCGTGAGCATTACGATTTGACAATCGAGTTGCAACGCAATGCAGAAGGCGGATTCGCGCGCTGGCTGGCACAAATCGGTTCTGGCAAACGCCACAAAAAGCTGCTGTCGCAAATTCGCGAAGTGCTGCTGAGAAAATCCCTGCAACAGAAACATACGGCACAACGCTACATCGAAATCCTCGCCGAAATTGGCGCACATCCAATTGACACTGAACCCAGGCTTTACACGGATCGCGCTGCCGATGAACGCATTGAGCAACGACTGGAAAAAAGCGGGATGCTCTCCAGCGGATTGCTGGTAGGGATTCATCCCGGCGCAGGTCGCAACAAAGACCACTGGTCAGCAGAAAACTTCACGACCGTCGCCGCCAAACTGATTCACACGCTGGATGCGCGCGTGCTGATTTTCGCTGGCCCAAATGAGCGAGGGTTAGCACGAGTCATGGCCAAACAATTGCCTGCCAAACGTGCCCTGGCGTTGGAGTCTTTATCCTTGCCGGAAATGGCTTCAGCGATGGCGCGATTGAGTGTTTTCATCGGCAATCAATCTGGCCCCGCGCATCTTGCCGCCGCCGTCGGCACGCCTGTCGTAGCCGTTTCGCTACGCCACATCTCCCACACCAACGATTTACTCAGTCGCAATCACACGTTGATTCGCAAGGAAACTTTTGAAGCGATTACCACAGATGAAGTCTTTGAGGCCGCGTGCCAACTAATCAAGTCCAACCGCGCCGAATCCTTGTGGGCGAGATAAAAGTCCAGGGAGTCCAAAGAGCCGGAGAGTCCAGGGAGTCTTGAGAGTCGTTTTCTGTTGTGGCATTCGGATTTGTATAAATGCCATAGACTCTCTGACTCTCCAGACCCTATAGACTCTCCGACTCCCCAGACTCTCTTGACTCTATAGACTCTCCCGACTTTCAGCATTACACTGCCGTTTGGTTGTAGCCCCTCACAAAACGAACGGAAATAAACATGAAAACCCTGATGATTGGCGATTGTGTGGGACGCCCTGGACGTAAAATTCTGACCCAAAAGCTCGCCCAGATGCGCCGCGAAATGGAACTGGATTTGATCGTGCTGAATGTCGAAAATTCAGCAGGCGGATTTTCGATCACAGCCAGTGTCGCCCAGGAGCTGTTTGCCGCAGGCGTAGATGTGATGACCTCTGGCAACCACATCTTTGACAAAAAAGAAGCCTTAGAAATCATCAAGCACGAACCACGATTGCTACGTCCCGTAAACTATGTCCCAACCCTGCCCGGCAGTGGCATTTGGACAGGCGAAGTCAAAGGCAATCCTGTTGCCGTCATCAACGTACAGGGTCGCGTCTTTATGCCGCCCTCAGACGATCCATTTCGCGCGATGGATGCAACGCTGGCGGCACTTGATCCACGCTACAAAATCATCCTCGTAGACATACACGCCGAAACCACCGCCGAAAAAATTGCGATGGGCCGTTATCTGGATGGCCGCGTTTCCGCCGTCGTAGGCACGCACACACACGTACAAACCGCTGACGAACAAATTCTGCCCAAAGGCACGGCGTACATGACCGATTTAGGCATGACCGGCCCACACGACGGCGTCATCGGAATGCAATCTTCATTGGTCTTGGAACGATTTTTGAGCGGACTGAACGTGCGATTTGAAGTCAGCGATGGCGATCTTCAGTTGAATGGAGTATGTATCGAAATCAATGACGAAACCGGGCGAGCAATCAACGTGCAACGAATAAACGTCAAAGCCTGCTGATTCCTAAACAGAAACACGCACGAAGTAAGTGTG
>JAFDVL010000145.1 GCA_018268995.1 Acidobacteriota bacterium
ACGATCCTGAATTCGCCGATGTGGGAAATCAATCCGGTGCTTTGCACCAACGTCACGGTGCGCGGCGTAACGGTTAACAGTCACGGCCCGAACAACGACGGTTGTGATCCTGAATCGTGCAAGGACGTGCTGATCGAAGATTGCATCTTTGACACGGGCGACGATTGCATTGCGATCAAATCAGGACGCGACAACGATGGTCGGCGTGTGGGCGTGCCTTCCGAAAACATCATCATCCGCAATTCGACGATGAAAGACGGGCATGGCGGTGTCGTGATGGGCAGCGAAATTTCCGGCGGCGTGCGCAATGTCTTTGTCGAAAATTGCAAAATGGATAGCCCGAATCTGGATCGGGCCTTGCGTTTCAAATCGAATGCCCGGCGCGGCGGCGTGATTGAAAATGTGTTTATGCGCAATGTTGAAGTCGGTCGCGTCGCCGAAGCGATTTTGACGGTAGATTTTCTGTATGAAACAGGCGCGAACGGGCCGCACAAACCCGTCGTGCGTAACGTGCAAATTGAAAAGGTCAACAGCGCTTCCAGTCCGCGCGTGATGTGGATTGCAGGTTTCCCCGGCGCGACAATTGATGACATCCGTTTTATTGATTGTACGTTTCGCGGCGTCGAAGCCTCAGAGCAAATTCAACAGGTCGGCTCAATTTCATTCAAGAATGTAACGATTGAACCTGCGAAAAAAGGGCGCAGTCGCAATTCGGTCGAAGCGAAGCCTTAAGCCAAAGCCGAGAATCCGTCATCCATATTGTTCACGATCTCAAGGCGGTTTATTTAGGGAAAAAACAATGCTTGGAACCAAGACTGAAACCTTACAACGGCGCACCGTAGGCGAAAACATTTGGCTGTCAGACATTGATGACGAAACAGGCAGTCAGGATTTCTTATCGTTGCTGGAGGCAAACGAGCTGCAACCCGAAATCCTGGAATCGGAAGAAGCCGTCGGGGCGGCAATGCTGGCAGAGTTGGAAGCCGAGGCGCGTTCGCATCACGATGACATCGTCATGATTTTGCTGGGCGGGCGTGGCGCACAATCGCTGCATCGTTTGTTGGGGCAACGGGCGGCGCGCGGGCGCGATGATTTGATTGCGCGCCTGCACGTCTTCACGCAGGATGCGCTTGCGCCGTTGCGGATGAATAACAGCTTGAGCTTTGTTCGTGATTTCGAGCGTTTGCTGGGCGAAGCGTTTTTCTCGCAAGTCAAAAGCTTTACGCCGATGCAAACCAATGTGCCGGATTTGCCAACGCTGGAAGCGGAACTCAGTTCCTATGTGCAAAAGCTGGATGCGCTGGGCGGCGCAGATATTTTCTTTCTGGGGCACGGGCCGGAACCGGAAGACGCGTCGCATCTGGCCTACATTCGCGCAGGTTCCGGTGCGACCGCAACCGATATTGCTGGCTTGATTCCTATTTCGTCCGGCATCCTGGATCACCACATCACCAAATTCAAAGCCGGTGGCAGCACAATCAATGCTGACGACGAAACGGAATGTCGTCAGGCGACGCATATCCTGACGCTTGGCCCGGCGGCAATTTTGAATGCAAAACGCATTGTGCAATCGGTCGTGGACGCTTCGACCGCACCGGCCAAGAAACGAACCTATCGGCGTGTAATGGAAACCGTCATTGCCGATGATCCGGCAGAGCGTGCCATTCAACTGGATCAAAATCCAGGACTCTGGCTGCGATTGCACCCAAACTACAGATCGCTGATACTAACTGATGTACTGAACTAATGAACCTGGGAGCGCAGGCGTCCTGCCTGCTGCTGTCAGAGCGAAAGCGAAGACAACTTTTTGTCGGGAAATACGCTGAAGAAAAAGCGATTTCCTCGTGATGCGTTCGAGCGCCGTTGCACGCGCTCTCAGCAGGCGAGACGCCTGCGCTCCCAGGGAAAAACATCGAAGGAATTTATTATGACCATAACAATAACGAATTATTTACAAACAACTGCTCTGGCACCGCCGCTGGCCGAGAGCGAGGCACAAGCTTTTGCTGCGGAGTTAAGCCAGCTTTCTGGCTTGCAACTATATGCCACCTCGTTGGCCGCAATTGACAACACCCTGTTTTTCCTCGGACGCCGAGGCGATCAAAAATATCTTGGCCTGCTCGCCAATGAATCGGTGCAGAGTTATTTGTTTAGCGGTAACGCCAGCACTGTGAATGTCGGCGATGCGTCATTGACGCTGACGATTTGTGAAACGTCTCCAGAAAACGCGAAGGCACTGCGCGGCGTATTTGCTTTCCTCAATCCTGAGCCGCTGGGCCTGCGAAAATCCGCTGGCTGCGGAGATCGTTTGGGTTTGGCGACGCCGGGGCATATTCGCGCCATTCGGCATTCAACGATGGCCCCGATTTTGCCGCAGCAATCCATCCGCGAAAACGCTCGGACAGGTCGCACGCCGCAGGAAGTGATGGACGATGCAGTGTGGGGCATCTTTCAGGAAGGCTGGCGTGAGGGCTTTGGTGCCGATGCCGACCACCTGAAAAATACGGACGACATTGATTCGTGCGCGGCGGCTGGATTCACCTTCTACACGATTGATCCCGGCGAACACGTGGACAACGACGCGAATTTTGCGCCCGTTGACGTGCTGCGTCCGAAAGTTGCTGCGTTGCCGTGGGCCGAACTGGAAACGACGTGGGAAACCTTGCAGCAACAACTCGGCAGCGGCCCGATTGACCTCGGCTCGTTCTCGGTGACGTTAAGCGAAGAAGATTTGCTGCGTGCCGCAGCCAAATACGGGCGCGTCGTCACGCATACGGTCAAGATGTATCGTCACCTGGAAAAAGTGATGAGCACCAAACCTTTTGAGTTGGAAATGAGCGTGGACGAAACCGAAACCGTCACGACCCTGGCCGAGCATATTTACATCGCGCACGAATTAAAACGCCTCGGCGTGAAATGGGTGAGTTTAGCGCCGCGCTACGTCGGCACGTTTGAGAAAGGCGTGGATTACATCGGCGATTTGGACGAATTTGAAAAATCGTTTGCCGAGCATCTTGCGGTGTCGTTAACGTTCGGGCCGTACAAGCTCAGCCTGCATTCCGGCTCCGATAAATTCAGCGTCTACCCGATTGCGGCAAAAGTCGCGGGCGAGTTGGTGCATTTGAAAACAGCGGGCACCAGCTATCTGGAAGCCTTGCGCGCGATTGGCATTTTGAATCCGGCGCTGTTCCGGCAAATCGTCGCCTTTGCCCGTGAACGCTACGCAATTGATCGTGCGTCGTATCACGTCTCTGCCGAAGTCGAAAAGATGGTGGATGAAACGAAGCTGACGGACGATCAGCTTAATAACTTGCTGGATGATTTTCACGCCCGCGAAGTGTTGCACGTGACGTTCGGTTCGGTGCTGCATCATCCTGAGTTCCGTGCGCCGTTCTTTGCGACTCTCAAGGGCGACGAAGAAACGTACTATCGCGTGATTGAAACCCACTTCAATAAACATTTCGCGCCGTTCGATGAAGCGGCAGCGATTGGAGGATAAGAATGAATCTGGCTGATGTGACCCGGATGTATGACTTCACGGGGCAAACTTTTGTGGTGACAGGAGGGACGGGGATTTTGTGTAGTGCAATGGCGCAGTCCCTTGTTGGTTGCGGTGCCAACGTCGCGATTCTGGCGCGCAGCGAGGAAAAGGGCGCGGCGACGCTGGCCAAAATGGATGGTTCAGGGCGCGCGATCATCGTGCCGGGCGATGTGCTGCAAGCCGACACGTTGCACGCGGCGAAAGATCGCATTATTTCTGAATTTGGAAAGATTGATGGCTTGATCAACGGTGCAGGCGGCAACAATCCGAATGCGACGACACGGCCTGATTTATCGTTCTTCGATATGCCCGAAGATGCGATGCGTTATGTATTTGATTTGAATTTTCTGGGTTCTTTATTGCCGACGCAAATCTTTGCCAAGCCGATGGTCGAACAGGGGGAAGGTGTGATTTTGAATGTCTCTTCGATGAGTGCCATTCGTCCGCTGACCCGCGTGATTGGCTATTCCGCTGCGAAAGCCGCAATCAACAGCTTCACGCAATGGTTATCGGTGCATCTGGCCAAAGAGTATTCACCGCGCTTGCGCGTTAATGCAGTCGCTCCCGGATTTTTCATCACCGAACAAAATCGTTCCTTGCTGACGAATCCGGCGGAAGGCACGTTGACCGCACGCGGTGAAAGCATCATCGCGCACACACCGATGGGACGTTTCGGTAATCCCGAAGACTTGCTCGGCGCAGTGCTGTGGTTGCTCTCGCCCGCTTCGGCATTTGTGACAGGCATCGTGGTGCCGGTGGATGGCGGATTCTCCGCATTTGGCGGTGTGTAACTTGGCATGGAGTACCCGCATGGAATACCAGCTTTAGCTGGGTTTTTGTTTGTGAAGGGAAAACCAAGCTGAAGCTTGTACTCCATGCGCTTCATCCTTTGGCTTAGCGCATGCTCAAACGACGCGAATTTCTGAAAGCGGTTCCATCTCCGCCTGCGACGGATGACGGCTATTGGTTGCACGTTCATCGCACGGCAATGGCGTGTCGCTTTGAAGTCACGCTTCCGATGGCGGAACAGGCGGGGGTACAGGTTGCGACGAACGCTTTAGAAGACGTCGCACAGATCGAACAGCAGTTGACCATTTTTCAGGAAAGCAGCGAGGTCAGTTTCGTCAATCAGTTTGCTGGTGCGCGCCCGGTTCGCATCGCTCCATCGCTCTTTGCTTTACTGGCACAGTGCCAGGCATTGCATCAGGAAACGGTCGGCGCGTTCGACATTACGGCAGGCCCGCTCAGCCAATGCTGGGGCTTTGTGCGGCGACAAGGACGATTGCCGGAAGCGCGCGAAATTGAAGCGGCCTTAGCGCTGGTCGGCGGCGATAAGCTGATTTTGCAAAGCGAAATAACCACGATTCAATTTGCACGCGCTGGCGTCACCATCAATCTAGGCAGTATTGGCAAGGGGTATGCACTGGATCAGGTTGCGGCGAAGATGCGCAATCAGGTGCAGACGGCATTGTTAAGCGCTGGTTCCAGCAGCCTGCTGGCGATTGGGCAGGGCAGTCACGAGCAACGTGGTTGGAGCGTCGGCATTCGACATCCCCGCCATCCGAATCAACGGCTCGCGGTTTTGCGCTTGCGTAACGTGGCGATGGCGACGAGCGGTAGCGAAGAACAATATTTTGAGCACGAAGGTAAACGCTACGGTCACATCATTGATCCGCGCACGGGCTGGCCTGCGGATCAGGTAGCAGGCGT
Organism: Acidobacteriota bacterium; assembly: GCA_018268995.1. GTDB lineage: Bacteria > Acidobacteriota > Blastocatellia > RBC074 > RBC074 > JAFDVL01. The sequence continues at coordinate 5,252 of JAFDVL010000145.1, forward strand.
CACCGTCATTGCTCCCTCGGCTGCGTTGGCTGATGCATTGGCGACAGCGTTTTATGTGGGCGGACGCACCTTGGCGGAATCCTATTGCGCGACGCATCCAAATGTTTTGGTGTTGATGCTGGAACGAGAAGCCGAACAACCAATCCTCATCGGCACAAACCCACACTGCGAAGTGGAGATCATCCATGAATAAGCTCTATTCTTCTGCTCAGCAGATTGCGCTGATCGCGTTGCGCACGCTGATTGGCTGGCATTTCTTGTACGAAGGCTATTACAAATTTCGTTTGCCAGGATGGAGCGCAGACGGCGCTCCGATGGCGGCATGGAGTTCGGCTGGCTATCTCAAAGCCGCAACCGGGCCGCTCGGAAAGCTGTTTCAATGGATGGCAAATTCGGGCTGGATTGGTTGGATGAACACGGGCGTCAAAATCGGGTTGGTGCTGGTCGGTCTGTCGTTGATGCTTGGTTTGTTGACGCGCCTGGGTTGTTGGGGAGCATTGTTGTTGCTGGCGCTGTTTTATCTGACCGCAATTCCAATGGCCGGAACACAGGTGCCGGGCAGCGAAGGCGCATATTTAATTGTGAATAAAACCCTGATCGAAGCGGCAGCTGTCGTAGTGCTGCTGGTCTTCAATACGGGAGCGATTGCCGGGCTGGACTTGTTTTGGCAACACGCCATCAACAAGAATGAAAGACAGGTAGTGGCGTAATCCGCAGAGATGAGGCGGAAGCCCGACTGTGAAGGAGGGCGTATTCGCTGTCTGCGCCCTCCTTCACAGTCGGGGCTTCCGCCGTGTGCTTGAGCTGTATAAATTCAGGGAAGTCTTTCAAGGAAAATTATGAATCTCACTGAAGAACAAAAAGAACAAGGACGACGCAATTTTCTGAAAGCGTTGGCGGGTACGCCTGCGCTGGCTGCTTTAGGCGCAGCCGCCGCGACGTGGGGGCCAGTCAAAGGCGGCCCGGTCAAAGCTGCCGTGATTGGCACGGGCGGAATGGGACGCGGATTGATTGCGCAGTGCCAGAAGGAATTTATTGACCTGCGCGCGCTCTGCGACATCAATCCGAAGCGTCGCAAAGCCGTTGCCGAATCGCTGGTGAAAAACGGCTGGGCCGCGCCAAAGGAATACGATGACTGGAAAGAGATGCTGCAAAAAGAAGACCTCGAAATGGTCATCATTGCCACGCCGCTCTGGTCACACGCGGACATCGCTGTCGGTTGTCTTGACGCCGGAAAACACGTTCTGTGCGAAAAAATGATGGCGAAGTCCGAAGCTGACTGCCAGCGCATGATCGAAGCGATGAAGCGCAACAATCGCCTGCTTGAAATCGGCTACCAACGTTATTACAACCCGGTCTATCAGGCTTCATACAACAATGTTCTCAAACAGGGCGTAATCGGCGATGTCTATTTTGCACGGCTGGTCTGGCATCGCAACGTGAATTGGCGACGAAAAGAAGACCCGCCTTCGCCTGACTTTAATCCCAGCAAATATGGCTATCCTGATTGGGAGCATCTGGTGAACTGGCGTTTGTACAAGCAGTATTCCGAAGGCTTGGTCGCCGAGTTGGGCAGCCATTTGATCACCGCGACGAACTGGTTTTTTGAATCGGCACCGACCGCCGCCTATTGCACGGGCAGCATTGCGCGACATAAGGACGGGCGCGAAGTCTTCGATCACGTTTACGCGACGTTGGAGTATCCGGGCGGGCGCGCGGCAACGTTTTCTTCCATCGAGTCGAATGCGTTCGAGGATCATTACGAAATGTTCATGGGCACGAAAGGCACATTGATTTTGCAAAACGAAATTGAGGTGTATTTATTCACCGAAGGCGAAGTTCCGCAGGCAGCAAAAGTGGAAGTATCAAAGCAAACCGCCGCGCCTGTGGCCGATGCTTCTGCGACGCGTCCTGCCGATTCGCAACGCACGGTAACTTCTGCTACACCGGGCCAAATTGATCGCAACATCTCGTATAAAAATGAGATCGCCGAGTTTTGTTCTTCGGTTCGCACTGGCAAACCCGTGCGTTGCGGCCCGCACAAAGCAATGCAATCCGCCCTGACGGTTTTGACAGCCAATCGCGCCGCCGAGAAGGGCGCACGACTGGAATTGCCGAACGCGTGAAAATGTACGACAGGCAGCCTGCCTGTCGCCGTTGGCAGTTCATCGTTTTGACCCACAGCCTCGACAGGCAGGCTGCCTGTCGTACATCGTATGCCATGCGAATACCCTACGTCCTTATTGCTTCAGCAGCAATTCTGCTGCTTTTTACTTCGTCCTATCAAAAAGCGGAGACGCGTTCGCAACAAATGAAGAGCGCTTTCATTGGGGAAGCGCCTCCTCCGACAGAACCGCCCAGCCTTTGGTATCGCCAGCCTGCCAGCGAGTTCACGCAAGCTTTGCCTTTGGGAAACGGGCGACTTGGCGCGATGGTGTTTGGCGGTGTGGATGAAGAACGCATTGTGCTGAACGAAGGCACGCTGTGGTCGGGCGGCAGGGAAGATGCCGACAGACCAGATGCGGCGAAATATTTGCCGGAAATTCGGCGCTTGTTGTTGGAAGGGAAGAATGCCGAAGCCGAAAAGCTGGTCTACGCGAATTTCACCTGTCAGGGCAAGGGCTCCAATCGGGCGCGCGGGCGCGGTGTGCCGTATGGTTCGTATGAAATGCTCGGCAATTTGCGGCTGCGATTTGCAGGCAGTAGCAGCGAAGTCCGAAACTATCGGCGTGATTTGAATTTGTCCGAAGCCGTCGCGCGCGTTGCCTACGAACAAGGCGGCGTGAAGTTTCAGCGCGAGGTTTTTAGCAGCGCGGCAGATCAGGCAATCGTGATTCGCCTGACTGCGGATAAACCGGGACGGCTTGCTTTCACAGCCAAACTGGATCGGCCAGAACGGGCTGAAATCACTGCCGATGGTGCGAACGGTTTGCTGATGCGCGGGCAATTGAATAACGGCACCGATGGCAAAGGCATGAAATATGCGGCGCGATTGCGCGTGCTGAATCGCAGCGGAGAAGTGCGCGTTGTTGAAAATGCCGTGCAGGTGCAGAACGCCGACGAAGTGCTGTTGCTCGTAACTGCGGCGACAGACTATCAGGGCTTTGCCGGACGACGGACAGCCGATGCCCTGGCGGCTTCGGTGGTGGACATGAATAAGGCTGTGGCAAAAACGTATCCCGCGTTGCTGGCCGCGCATCGCCGCGATTATCAACGCTATTTCAATCGCGTCAGCCTGACGCTGCCTGCTGATTCGGCGACTGCTGCGAAACCGACAGCCGAGCGATTGCGCGATGTGGCGAACGGCGTGAGTGATCCGAGCCTTGCTGCGTTGTATTTTCAATACGGCAGGTATTTGCTGATTTCGTCTTCGCGGCCCGGTGGTGTGCCCGCGAACTTACAAGGGATTTGGGCGGACACGCTCGACACGCCGTGGAATGGGGACTGGCATCTGAACGTCAATGTGCAGATGAATTACTGGCTGGCGGAAAACACGAATCTCTCGGAATTGCACGAACCGTTGTTTGCGCTGATTGCTTCGTTGCAGGAACCCGGCGCACGAACAGCTAAGCTGTATTACAACGCTCGCGGTTGGGTGGCGCATGTCATCACGAATCCGTGGGGCTTTACCGCGCCAGGCGAAGGCGCTTCGTGGGGATCAACAACGACTGGCTCGGCGTGGTTGTGCCAGCATTTGTGGGATCATTATCTGTTCACGCGCGACAAAGAATTTCTGAAGCGTGCTTATCCGATTCTGAAAGGCTCGGCGCAGTTTTACGCGGACATGCTGATTGCAGAGCCAAAGCACAAATGGCTCGTGACTGCGCCCGCGAATTCGCCGGAGAATGGTTTCAAACTGCCGGATGGTTCCGTCGCGCACGTTTGTATGGGGCCGACGATAGATCAGCAGTTACTGCGTTATCTCTTTGATGCCTGCATCGAATCCGCGCGTATTCTGGGCACAGATGCAGAATTCAGCCGGGAACTCGCCGCCAAACGAGCACGGCTTGCCCCGACGCAAATTGGTTCCGATGGACGCGTGATGGAATGGCTGGAAGAATATCCCGAACCGGAACCCACGCATCGCCACATCTCGCATTTGTGGAGCTTGTATCCCGGTGCTGAAATTACGCCTGACGCGACTCCACAGCTTGCCGAAGCGGCGCGAAAGAGTTTGGAAAAACGCGGCGACATTTCTACCGGATGGTCGCTGGCGCACAAGCTGAATTTCTGGGCGCGACTGGGCGACGGGGATCGCGCGAACAAGCTGCTGACACTGCTGCTCACGCCTGTGGGCAGTCGCGGGCGAGTCGAAGGCGTGCAGTTCCAGGGCGGTAGTTACGACAACCTGTTTGACGCTCATCCGCCGTTTCAGATTGATGGCAATTTCGGCGCGGCAGCGGGCATCGCGGAAATGCTGCTGCAAAGTCACAATGGCCTGATTCGCCTGTTGCCTGCTTTGCCAAAAGCCTGGGCTTCCGGCAGCGTCAAAGGTTTGCGCGCGCGCGGTGGTTTTGAAGTGGATATGGCGTGGAAAGATGGGAAGCTCACGAATGCCACCATTCGCTCGTTATTGGGGGAAGCGTGTAAGTTGCAATATGACACCGTGACGAGGGCCGTAAAAATTAGGCGAGGCGCTGAGTGGCATTACAATCAGTACCGCGACCGGTAGGGAGCGTGGCCTGGTGCCAATGTCGCTCCCTACCGGTCGCGGTACTG
>JAFDVL010000146.1:0-266 GCA_018268995.1 Acidobacteriota bacterium
CAGGCAGGCTGCCTGTCGTACATAAGACTCCATCACAGGGTCACGATTAATTCTCTGGCGTTGCGCCGCGATTGCCGCGACCTTTGTCGCCGGTTTGTTCGCGTTCCCGATTGAGTTCGACCATATCTACGCTGTCTGCGACATCACCGATCAGGTTTTTGCAGAAATAATCTGCGCGTAACCAAAACACGTAATTCGTCGCGTCAGCATAGCCGTGCCGCTTGCCGGGAATGATAAAGAAATCGAACCGTTTGTTCGCCTTGATC
>JAFDVL010000146.1:397-5315 GCA_018268995.1 Acidobacteriota bacterium
TGATGTTTTTCGCTCCACCAGCGATTGTAAATGTTGTTTTCGTGATTGCCCGATGAGGATACCGCGACCTTGAAGAAATCGGGATAGACGAGCATCGCCGCCGTAGACATAAAGCCGCCGCCCGAATGCCCGAAGATGCCGACGCGATCAATGTCAATGAAGGCGTGCCGACGTGACAATTGCTCAATGGCGGATTTCTTATCGGCCAGCCCGTAATCGCGCAAGTTACCATAGCCGTAGTTGTGATACCACTTCGAGCGATTCGGATTTCCGCCCCGATTGCCGACCTCAATCACGATGAAACCAAACTGCGCCAGTGCGCTCCGGTCATTGCGCGGCGTGAACGCTTTCGTCACGCTTTCGGTTTGTGGCCCCGGATAAACGTAAGCAATGATCGGATACTTTTTCTTCTCGTCGAAATCGAACGGCTTGTACATCACGCCAAACAAATCGGTGATGCCGTCATCGGCTTTGACCTTGAAAGGTTCAGGGAATTTGAAGCCAGCTTCATTCATCGCAGACAAGTCAGTCGTTTCGAGCTTCATCACCACATTGCCCGCCGCATCGTAGAGCACCGATTCCGGCGCGCTGTTCACCCGCGACGAGGTGTTGACGAAATATTTATTCGAGTCGCAGGGCGAGGCATTGTGCGTGGCATCGCCGGGATTCAGCAGTTTGATGCCGCTGCCACTCAGGTTGATGCTGTAGGTGTGATCGTAGTACGGGTCTTCATTCGCCTCGCGTCCGTTGGCGGTGAAATACAGCATGCGCGTTTTTTCATCCACGCCTTCGATGCCGCTGCAATAAAACTCGCCCGACGTGATTTGATTCTTGAGCGTGCCGTTGCCATCGAACAAATAGTAATGCCCCCAGCCATCGCGTTCCGACCAATGCACCAGCTCCTGTCCGTTGTTGATGAGGTACAGCGGTTTGGTTTCGACGTAGGTGTTCAGGCGTTCTTCGATCAGTGTTTTGACTTCGCCTGTCGTCGTGTCAGCGACACAGATGTCAATTTTCTTCAGGTCGCGGCTGGTACGATTGAAATAGAGTTTGTCCGAACCATCAGCCAGCCATTTCGGTTCGGGGCCAGAGCCGAATTGTTGTCCGCCCTGCTGTTGCTGCTCCCCTTGCTCGCTGCTGCGATCCACTTGAATGGCGCGGGCACGCTCACGCTCCAGATTTGTGATCGGAGCCGTATTGATGGCGATTTGCTGATCTTTGAATTTCTCGTCCTTGACCTTGACGCGAGCTTTCGAGGCAATGTCAAAAACCTCAATGTTGGATTGTGGCTGATTCGCCTCGCCCGGCATTCCGTAGCGATAAGATTCGAGCGTCGGGCGCGGATTTGAGAGCGAATTAATCACCCACAACTCACTGACTTTGCGTTCATCATTGCGAACGACTGAAAACTTGCGCGAATCCTTTGACCAAAACACGCGAATGGCAGGCACGCGTGGCGTTTTGTTTTTGTCGCTGAAGCGATATGCCCCTTTCTCTTCTTCACGCAAACGACGCGCATAGCTCCAGTTTTCTTCGCCGTCCGTCGTGATCTGTGTTTCGACAATCGTCGTGTCGTCTTCTTTCTTCAGCGCCTTTGCATAATTCTCGGCATCCATCATGAACAGGTTCAGCCCACGCGCGAAGACAATTGTTTTTTCATCCGGTGACACGGCAGCCCAACGCGTTTTGCGCTGTGGCTGAAAATCCGGCAGCAAAGTTAATTTTGCCGTTGCCAGATCATATTCAAAATAAATCGTACGATTGCGCGGTGCCTGTGCGCCACCCGCGCCATTGCGAGTTTGCCCGCCTCTGACCTGCGCACTGTCATCCTGCTCGGCATCTTCGGCAGTTGCGGGCTGTGTGCCGCCGCCAGCGCCTGCCGCCGTTTGCTCTTCTTTCTTGACGCCGGGAATTTCGGCATCGCCGGGCACACTCACGTCAAAGCGAATCGCGGTGTCTTTTTTGATGAAGTGCAAGGTGTTGATGGGCAGATGCTGGGCGTCATACGGGATACGCGTCAGGTTCGTCAACATCGCGGCCATTTTGGCGTTATCAAAGACGGGATTTTTCGTCTTGCGCACTGGATCAACCAGATAAAATCTCTTGCCCTGATTGGTCTCAAAGCTATACCAAAAGCGGTCGCTGGATTCTAACCAGTGCGGCGCAACCGAAGTATCAAAAACCATCTTGCCGACTTTGGCTGCCGTCCAGCGCGAGGCCAGATCGTAATTCGCGTTGCGCACGCGATTGTCTATAGGTTTTGCATCCTGTGCGAGCGCGGGCAGCGGCGCGAGAGCCAAGCTCAGGCACAAGGCGAGAAGGAATAAGCGGTAAATGAATTGTTTGCGGGTTTGCATGGGTGAGTCTCCTGAATAAAAAACCAAAACCTCGAAAGCGCGTAGCCCTGGGAGCGCAGGCGTCCCGCCTGCTAAGGACTGGGAGCCAAATCCCTATGATAAAGACTGTGCCTACTGAGTATTTAGCAGGCGGGACGCCTGCGCTCCCAGACGCTTCGCGTTACCACTTCACTGTTTCGGCACGTCCGTAATAGATGCCGTTGAAAAGGAATTTAAAAGTGCCGTGGGGTTGCGCACGGAAAGTGATTTCAGGGCCGAACATCAGCAGCTTGCCTTTGCCGACATTGGCGTCAATCACAGCAACGCCATCTTGCAGATATTTCTGTCCCCAAGCCCAGCCGCTGCGCAGCGGCTTGTCAGAAGCAAACCAGGCGACGGGTTTGACGCCCTGCAACGCGGCTTCAGGTTTCAGGCGAAAGACGGGACTGCTATCGAAAAAGACATTCAGCTTTTCCGGCATTCCGTAAGCCAGTGGATTTGTATTGTCTACGCTGACTTGCAGGATTGATCCCGGCACATAAAATTTTTCGCGGGCCAGTGGTCGTTCCGTTTCACCGACTTTTTCCATCAAGGCATTCGCGACGGGTAAGCTGACGTGATACCCAAGATTCGTCGAACTGCCAACCGTCAACACAGCACCGCCCGCGTCAAGAAAGGCTTTCAATTGTGGGACGGTGTTGCCTGCCGTAACATTGCCGAGCCAGCCGCGAAATTCCTCCGGGAGTTCATCCGGGCGCGGCTCACGCCCAAAAGCTCCGCCCTCTCCGCCACCACCGCGTTCCGCTCGCAAAGCCGGAATTGCACCAGTCACAAAAATCAGGACATCGAATTTATTGATGAGGTCGCCTGCATCCAGCGTTTGCGGATAGATGACGGTGAATGGGCATTCGTATTGTTCGAGAATCCAGCGAGTCCACCCCGAAGGCATTGAGCCGCCGTAACGATCCCACAACCCAACTCGCAAGGGGCGTAATTTCAGCAGTTCGCCGCTTGGCTTTGCTGTCGTGGCTTCAAAGTTCAGTCCCACCGCAGACGCAATCTTGTCAAGCCTCGCCTGTGTTGTGTTTTTGGCAGGGATGTAAATGGTTCCGGCAGGATAGCTCTTGCCATTTGCATTGAACGATTGCTTGATCCAATAAACCTCTTCGCCGTCTTTCAGCAACCGATTGGTCGCCAGAAAAGAATCGTTGGGTTGATGGCTGAGCAGATAGCCTGCGGGTTTATTGGCGGCCAGCACTTTGCCCATTGGCGGCGCGGCCAGACCGTTGATCTTTTCAAACGGCCCATCGAAGCCATCCAGAATGCGATCAAATTGCACACCCATTTGCATCGCCAATGTCCAGCCAGCACTATCGTACGGCGGCAACGGCGGGCCACCCGGATAGGCAAAGTCGTTCGGATGGTTTTGGGCCTCGAACATATCCAGAATATGAGGCCGATAGGCTTGCGCACATTTCACGACATACGATCCGACAGGATAGCTCTTACCACTCACGGTAAATTCACTGATCGCACGATGAACCGTAATGCCGTTTTTGATTAACGTGTTGATGAACTTTGTCGCAGTCAAAAAATCGGGTTGATTTGCAGGGATGATAAAGCCGCGTGGGTCACGATTGTCTGGCGTGCGCATCAGATCGTAATACTTCTTCGGCACACCGCTGCCGCGACCTCCGCCGCCACCGCCCGCCGCCTCTTCCTGCACGCCGTCGCCACTGCGCCCGGTGCCAGCACGATCTTTATTCAACGCTGCCTGGGCTTGCTCCACTTTTTCTGGCGTAGTCGTCCAATTATCGCGATTGCCGCGCTCAATCGAATTCATTCCCATCCGCCACGACCGGAAAAGAAAGGTTTCGCGTTGTCGCGACGCCACGTCCAACACAGCCCAATTCGCCGTCAACGAATAATCTACCGATTGCCGGAAATGCCATTTTTGCGGCGCAATCGGAAACGGCAGATCAGCGCGCGGCAATTGATTCCGCAGCACCAGCGGAATTTCCATCGGCGTCGGATTGCCGATTGTTTCCGTCAACAAGCCGATCATATTGTGGAAGTAAACGGTCGTACGCAGCCCTCCATTCCACCACGTTGAATAACTCATCCCGGAACGCATCGTGACGCCCGGCTTCCCTTCTTCCGCAAAGCGCGAATGCATTGCTGAACCAACAATATCAATGCCAAGCGGAATCATTGGATCAAACGTGTAATTGAATGGATCGCGGAAAGGCGGCGCAAACATCACCGTTCCCGCTGGCCCTGTTTGATGATGATTGTAGATAATGTGCGGGAACCATTCCTGAAAGAACACGCGATTGATGTTTTCGCTCTCCGGCTGCGTAGACATATAAAAATCGCGATTGTTGTCGTGGCCGATATACTTCTGATACAGGCGCGGGATGTTGCTGGTCGTCCGTTTGAGCGGGTCGCTTTCGCGCATATACCAGTTCGAGACCAGCTGCATCCCATCAGGATTTACAAGGCAACCAAGAATGATCGTATCCTGCAAAAAACGCATTGTTTCTTCGTCGCTGCGCGAATTGAGCTGCCAGATGGTTTCGATC
>JAFDVL010000147.1 GCA_018268995.1 Acidobacteriota bacterium
GAAATCATTCATATCCGCCAGAAAAACTGTTGTTTTCACGACTTTATCCAGTGCGGAGCCAGCGGCCTCCAACACGGCACGAATGTTTTCAAACACACGCGCTGTCTGTGCCTGGACATCGCCTTCGATAATCTGCATGGTTTCCGGCACGAGGGGAATTTGACCAGAAAGAAAAACCAGCCCATTTGTCTTGATCGCCTGGGAGTAAGGGCCAATTGCGAGTGGTGCCTGATCTGTCTGTATAGCTTCCATGTTTGTCTTGAACAAAATTTTGGTTAAAAGCAAACGGGGATTCTACTGCAAAAGGTGATTTCAGGTAAGGCAGAAGGCGAAGAATCGTTGAGAAAGTTTATTTGAGCAAAATCGGGAAAGAGCGTGGGAGCACAAATGGATCGGAGAAAAAGACGGCACATTACCCTGTTGCGTTGTCGCTCTTCCCGGCTTTCCCTCCGTCTTCTCTGACTCGCTTCATCCACTACCATTCTGCGTCTGAGTTCCGGTGCGTTCGACATCTATAACACCGCTTACGCCTTTGATCGCGCCAATCACGCGGTCCAAATGCTTCACATCCGAAATTTCGACAGTCACATCAATGCGGGCGCTTCCGTTATTAAAAATATCCGTATGAACATCTCGAATATTGGTTTTGATGTTGGCAATTGCCAGCGTCAAGTCTGCCAGCATCCCCTGACGATCTTCGGTTGTGACCACAAGCTTCACTGCATAGCTGGAATTCGCCGTGCTTTCAGAGCCAACCCAATCCACATCCACAATCCGCTCAGGGTTGATCATCAGGTTGGCAGCATTTTTGCAGCGACGGGCATGCACAGCAACGCCTTTGCCCTGGGTAATGTACCCAATCACCGCCTCACCCCGAATTGGATTACAGCAGCGCGCACGGTAGACCATGACCTCGTCTATGCCCTTAACGGAAATGCGATCTTCGCCCAGACGCAAAGCGCGCCTAACGACGGCGCTAACCTGTTGCAGGCGAGAAGGCTTACTCTGTTCCAGCTCCTTCAATTTTTCCGGCGGAATGAATCGAACCAAGATGGAACGCGGGCCTAATTTGCCGTATCCAATCGCAGCAAACATATCCTCAATCTTATGGAACCCGTTGTCGCTCAAAACGCGCGCCAATTGTTCGTCCTCAAGAACTTTTTTGGCTTTGAGTTGTAATCTCGAAGCCTCTTTCTCAAACAATTTGCGCCCCAAATCTACAGACTTAGCCCGTTGTTGTTCGGTCAGCCAATGCCGAATTTTATTGCGCGCTCTTGAGGTAACGACAAAATTCAACCAGTCACGGCTGGGATGATGACCGGGCGTCGTCATAATCTCAACGACTTCGCCATTGTGCAGTTCATACTTTAACGGCACGATGCGGCCATTGACCTTTGCACCAGTGCATTGATTTCCAACTTCGGTGTGAATGGCAAAAGCAAAATCTACGGGCGTGGCACCGCGTGGCAACTGAATTACTTTTCCTTTGGGCGTGAAGGCATAGACTTCTTTCGGATACAGGTCTAGCTTCAACCCAGCCATGAATTCGCGTGAATCCGGGACTTCCTGCTGCCATTCAACCAAATGACGCAACCATTTGAACGTATCATCTTCGCTGTGATCGTTCAGTTTTCCTTCTTTGTACTTCCAATGCGCAGCAATTCCCTCTTCGGCAATGCGGTGCATTTCTTCCGTGCGAATTTGGACCTCAAACGGTTGTCCTTCATCTCCAACGACAGACGTATGTAATGATTGATAGAGGTTTTCACGTGGCGTAGCGATAAAATCTTTAATGCGGCCTGGCACCGGATGCCAATGCTGGTGAATAACACCGAGCGCAGCATAACAATCACGCACATCTTTCGTGATCAACCGCATCGCCATCAGATCATAAACCTGATCCAGCGTGATTTTTTGCCGCTTCATCTTTAAATAGATGCTGTACAGACGTTTTATCCGTCCCTCAACACGCACCAACTCGACCCCTGCATCGTCCATATACTGAGATATCCGTGTCTTCACTTCTTCCAGAAAGGAATCGGAGGCAGAGCGGCGACGTTCAATTACGTCCTGTAATTTTTTGTAAGCGTCGGGTTCCAGGTATTTGAAGGAAAGGTCTTCGAGTTCCGCACGAATTTTCCCCATTCCAAGGCGATGGGCAATTGGAGAATAAACATCCAGAGTTTCCTGGGCTATTCGCCTGCGCTTTTCGGCAGGCAAATGATCCAACGTCCGCATGTTATGCAAGCGATCAGCCAGCTTCACAATGACTACCCGCAAGTCCTTCACCATTGCCAAAACCATCTTACGCAGGCTTTCGGCTTGCTGCTGTTCCTTGGAAACCTTGCCAAGATTACTAATCTTGGTGACGCCATCTACCAGGTGGGCGATTTCCTCACCAAAGTAAGTTTTGATGTTATCAATCGTTGTCAGCGTGTCTTCGACCACATCATGCAAGAACCCTGTACTCACGGTCGCGACATCCATCTTCATTTCGGCCAGGATGCCTGCCACAGAAAGAGGATGAATCAGATAAGGCTCCCCTGATTGCCGAACCTGATCTTTATGCTCACGCGCCGAATAGATATAAGCACGCCGCAGCATATCCAGATCGGCATCTGGGTAATAACGCCCTACAGTTCGATAGACATCCTCAAATCGAATCATCACACCACATTATAGCAAGATCAGTTAAAGTTGAATCACCGAAGACAGAAACAGCCAGTACCAGAAAAAGCCTGATACTGGCTGTTGCATGGACTTCCTAAAAGAAAGCTTATTTTTTCTCAGCAGCGGCGGCCTTTGCGGCGGCCTCAGCTTCGGCTTTGGCCTTTGCTTTCGCAGTTAAATCAATGGCAATCTTGGCCTCTTTTTCAGCCTCGTCATTGAATTTCTTCCGATCTGCTTCGGCGCTCGTGGATTTTTGCTTCTCACGATACAAGAGGCTCTTGTAAGAATGCGCTTCTGCATACTCAGGATTTACCGACAAAGCCTTTTCAATATACTCAAAGGCTTTAGCGAGGCAATCATCGAAGATCGCCTTATCCGGCGGATGGTAGAAATTGCGGACGTGGAACGGTTCGCTATTGACCTTCTGCTTATCTGCGTATCGGGTAGATTGATCATAAGCACAGTTCCAGTATTTGACACCAATCGCATAGTAAGTACCAGCTTTGATATCGTTGGTGGCACATTCGCCTTCAGCCCGTTTGAGCAGCCAATTCCGGTTTTCATCAGTATGCCCCAATTCATCGTGAATGGTAGCAATGTATCCAATTGAATTATCCCGAATTTTGCAATTACTGCCCGCCATCTCAAGCGCTTTGGTATAGGCGTCCAAAGCATTTTGAGAAAACTGCTTACGATCTGTGTCTGAAGCATCGCCAGATTTTGATCGTTTGTACCAAACCGCGCCTAAACATAGCCAAACGTCTGGCTTTTCAGGAATGAACTTTGAAGCACTCTCAAAAAAAGTCATCGCTTCGTCAGTTTTTCCCTGGTTATACTTTAAGATGCCCTGATTCAGTTTATCCTTCCCCACAATCTGGTAAACATACCCACAACTTGATGAAGAAAGAACCACGCCAACCAGCAACGTCAAACTAAAACTTATGGCAAGAAAACGTGAAAGTTTCATGATGGGAAAATCTCCCTAACTAAAGAATTGTAGAAAATTTCAGGACTTAGAACTACTCGTCCAGTCCTTCCAATTGCAAGCCAATCGGCGAACCGCCTGCTTCCTTGATGATGTCAATCACATCAACGACTTGCCCATAACGGGTCGCATTGGGAGCTTTGACAAAGACCGCTTTACGATCCGGCGGACGACCATCCAGCGCAGAGTGCAGCAGTTTACTTAAATCACCTAGACTAGAAGCATCTGTCTGATTCAGCTTAAACCCACCGCTTTTGGGGATTGAAACCACCAATGTTAACGGATCAGGTGGAGGTGGGGTTTGATTTTCCGGTGGTTTTTCCGGGACCTTTGCTTCAAATTTATGTGGTTTTTGCGGGCTGATGACCATGAAGATAATCAACAGCACAAGCAATACGTCAATTAATGGTGTAACGTTGATGTATGGGACGGCAGTATTTCCGCCGCCACCGCCTGACATCGCCATAACGGTTTCTCCTTAACGCAAAAGTGCAGTGTAAATATTATTGCCCCGGTTTTTTCTTATCCGTTACCAAGCCAATGATTTCAAACCCAGACTCACGAATCGAATCTACGACTGTCACGATTTCCTTGTAAGGAACGTTGATTCCGCCGCGAATATAGATGGCAGGCGGATCACTGGGTTTTTGTTCTTTTTTGGCTCTCTTCAGACGCTCAATCAAGCGTTCTTTCGCTGCCGGACCAGTATAAAGCTCTTTTTTAAAGTAATAAGTACCAGCATCAGGGACAGAGAGAACAATCGCGCTATCCTTGATAATATCGGGGTCAAGATCAGGGTTCGTATTCTTGGGAAGTGTCAACTGAACGCCTGATTGCAACAAGGGTGTAATGACCATGAAAATGATCAGTAGCACCAGCATGATGTCCACCATCGGCGTCACGTTGATTTCCGAATTATACTTCTGTGAACCTCCGCCACCCATGCCCATAGTAGTTTCTCCTCTTGAAAAACGAATTAGGAGTAAACGAATCCAAGATTAAAGACAGCCCCAAAGGTAAGAATCGGTGGCATTAAATCGCCTCGTTGTCCTTACCTTTGGGGTATAACCTTACAGGAGGATTCGTCAGTGAATAGCGTTAGCGTTTTCCACCGCGGCGTTTGACAAAAAAGTCAATCAGCTCCGCAGAAGAGTTATCCATTTCCACAGTGAAGTTATCTACTTTATTGGTAAAGTAGTTGAAGAACCACACAGCAGGCACGGCCACGAGCAGTCCAAATGCGGTCGTAAAGAGGGCTTCCGAAATACCGCCTGCGATAGCAGCGATACCTGCGGATTCGGCATTTCTCATCTCCTGGAACGCGGTGATGATGCCGATCACAGTGCCAAATAATCCGACGAACGGGGCCGTCGAACCAATCGTTGCCAATCCGGATAAGCCACGGCGGAACTCAGCAACCTTAATCGCCTCGGCCCGTTGTAAGGCGCGTTTTGAAGCGTCTACATCTGCATCATCGCCTGATTGAAATTCCTGTAAACCAGCATTGACAACCATCGCCAAGTGGCTCTTTTTATATTTATCAGAAATGCTGATTGCCTCATCAATACGAGCATTTTTGAGCGCTTGGGCAACTTTGGGAGCAAATTCACGAGATTGCGTACGAGCGGCATTAAAAGTTAAGTATCGCTCAACTGCCACAGCGATAGAGAAGATGGACATAATCAACAGAATGATGACTACGCACCAGGCGATCCATCCCATCTTGCGAAGCATTCCCATTAAAGAGAAGTCTACGGCTTCGCCTTGGCCTTCTTGAAGAAGAATAAGGCCAAAGTTGCATGCTAGCATCCAAATATGGCTAAGCAAGAGAGTCATAGTATTGAAATCCTCCGTTAAGGTTTTTAGTAGAGTGACATCGCCGGGCTTCCCTGTTATCACGTTAGACACAGAAAGCCTGGCAAAAGTTCCAATCAGACAGGAACAATCTGTATTCCTGCTAAGGATTAAGCAACAAATTTAGGAAAGGAAATACCGCGTTACAGAACGATAGACTAATCCACCAAACTTACGGGGCATCTCACTAAATAAACATTTCGTGGTAGGACGTCCTCCCTTCGTTTACGAAGAGAGGGACAACCAAAAACGTTATTGCAAAGTAAAGTTGAAAGTTAAAATACCTTGGACTTTTACGGGAACGCCAGAAAGCTCTGTTGGCTTGAAAGTCCATTGCCGCGCTGCGGCAACAGCCGCTTCTTTCAAAAGTGGATGCCCGCTTACCGCTTCGGCGGAAACCACGCGACCTTCTTCTGAGATTGTAACGGCAACCTGCACTGCCCCTGAAGCACGCGCAGCTTTAGCAATTGCGGGATAAGGCGGCTGCACTTTTCGAAGAGCATTCCCTTGCAACACACCGCCTGAAACTCTTTGCGTTGAGGGTTTCGGCGTTGGCGTGGGAGTAGCACTTGGTGTTGGTTTAGGTGGTGGTGGCGGCGGCGGCGGCTCAGAGTCACCAGTTCCAGCGGGAACCCCACCTGGAACGCCCCCCGGAACACCCGTACCACCTGGAACGCCCTGGCTCACGACGGGAGCCGCCTGCACAGGCTTCGGCTTCACATCAACAGCCTTGGGAATTTCTTTTGGTGGCTCCTTGGGAGGAGTAAATGACGTAGCCACCTCTACCGACTTCTGCACCACAACAACTTGCGCTGGCGGCGGCGGCGGCGGCGGCGGCGGCGGCGGCGCTAACAATGTGGAAGCATCTGCTGTTTCCGCTAATGAAGCATTGAACCGCATAATACTCCAGACAGCGCCCACTGTTAGAGCAACCAAGTAGAAAATGGTAATCCACGTTGCAAATTTGCCAGACCGATGGTTCTTCTTACCACTAGTAGATTCGACAAGCGTATCGAACATTTTTTTCTTGACCTCCGTAAACGGAATGCCGATGGGCCAAAGCGATAATAAATTGCTTTTGACTTAAACAACAACTGACTGTCACTTAGAGCAAACTGCCCTGCGAATGAACAATCTTGAGAAGCGTATGATTTTAATACCTGAATTAACTATTTACTGGAAGCGGAGTGAGCGAAGAAGCTGTCCAGTTTCCTTGCAGTGTTATAGCTAACATAACGCTACAGTCGCCAGTTGTCGATATTACAAACTGGCGTAGTGATGACCTCATCACAATAAGTGCCGCAACAGGTTAGGCGGGAACATACCCGCTTCCCTCATGGATTGATTAGGTCTTCGCACCAGTATCAATCACAACTTTACAACCTGAGCAAAACTTGACTTCTGGTTTGAGTACTACTTGAAATTAACCGATGGGTCAGCAACGGGTTGGAGTCTACTATCTGCCTTACGCTTAGTCAAGCGCTCACGGCTTAATTTTACCACCACGCTAGCAGGAAAATCTCCGGCGTTGCTCCTACGTCTTTAATCCACGATTTACTTGCAATACAAATCTTTTCAGGCAGGATGGGGCACTGAAATTTCTTCGTAGTCAAATAGCTAACTTATAAAACAGAGTTGAGAAAAGAACGTACACTTTCCCCGACTCGATAGGCTGTTATTGGCTTGCGGAGGCAGGCCGACCTTTCTTTTTCTTCTTTGCAGTTCGCACAACATTTCCAGCCGTTCCAGCCACTGTTTGGGTGGAGGAGGAGGCACCAGAAGCAATATTTTTCGCAGGTGGCGTTACATTCGAACTAGCCACGCCAACAGAACTAGTCTTTCCCTTGCGACTCTTCCACCAATCACGCACAGTTCCTTCCCACCACAGCATAAACGGGCTGGCAATATAGATTGACGAATAGGTGCCAATAATAATGCCGACAAATAAACACCAGGAAAAGCTCTTCAGAACTTCGCCTCCAAAAACCACTAAGGCAACTACGGTCAGGAAAGTTAAACCTGAGGTAATGATCGTACGCGACAAGGTTTGATTGATTGCCTCATTCGAAAGCGTTTCTAGCGACTCTCGGCGCTTCAGGTGAAGCATTTCCCGGATGCGGTCGAAAATGACGATGGTATCGTTCATTGAGTAACCAACTAAAGTCAGCAAGGCAGCAATAACAGTCAGATTCACTTCCAACTGGAAAATAGAAAATAACCCCAATGTCACAAGCACGTCATGCACCACCGCAATAATTGCGCCAATTCCGAATCCCCAGGATTTGAAACGAAACGCCACATATACCAGCATTCCAATACAGGCTAGTAATGTCACGTAAATAGCTCGATTGCGCAAATCTGCGCCAACCTGTGGCGAGACGGCTTCGGCACCGATGATTTGCGCTGTGGGATCATACTTCAAAGCCTCGGCAACCATCTTTTTCCCTTTATCTACGTCTTCCGTTGCCTTCGCTCCCGTTTCAAATTTGCCTTCCACGAGATTTGGCAATCGCACCAAAACTTCATTCTTCTTTTCCACTGGCTGTAGCACGATAGCTCCGCCCGGAATTCCCTGGGCTTCAATGGCAGAGTGCAATTTGCCTAAATCCGGTTGCGCGCCAAATTTGACTGTCACAATACTACCGCCCGCAAAATCCACCCCCATATTGAAGGGATGGGTATTGGGATTACCATCCAACGCCCGCCACGCGATAGATATGCCACCGGCCAGAATCAAGAGCCACGATATGCCAATGAACAACCATTTCTTACCAAGAAAGTCGTAATTTGTGTTTTTAAAAATTTCGATCATTTTTAATCCACGCCCCTTTCAGAAAAAGGACGAAAAGGCCAGGCCGATTGCGGCTTAACCTAAATACTAAGAGTTTCTGCCCGTCCGCCTTGCCGCGCCAGAACCCACATAAACATTGTGCGCGAGACATATACTGCGGTGAACAAATTTGCTAACAAACCTATCACGAGCGTTACGGCAAAGCCACGAATAGGGCCAGTACCAAAGGCATACAGAAACAAACACGACACAATCGTCGTCACGTGCGTGTCAATGATTGTTGTTAATGCTTTTCCAAAACCAATGTCTATGGCTGAGGCCACGATTTTCCCCGCGCGCAGTTCTTCCCTAATGCGCTCGAAAATCAGCACATTGGAATCCACGGCCATACCAATCGTCAGAATGACGCCTGCAATGCCTGGCAATGTCAATGTGGCGTTGAAAAGCGACAGCCCTGCCAGCAAAATAATCAGGTTCAAAATCAAGCCGATCACAGCATTGACACCAGAGAATTTGTAGTAAAGCAGCATGAACAACACAACCAGGCCCAAGCCGACTATCGAAGCAATCACGCCAGATCGAATTGAATCAGCTCCCAGGGAAGGCCCAACGGTGCTTTCCTGCAAATACACGAGTTTGGCGGGCAAAGCGCCCGAACGTAAAGTCAAGGCAAGGTCTTCTGCCTGCTCACGTGTGAACGATCCCTCAATTGAACCGCGATCCCGGATCGGGCCTTTAATCACGGGGGCAGTCTTAATCTCATTATCCAGAACGATAGCCAGATAATTTCCGACATTGCGCGTCGTCCATTGCTCGAACTTATCCGCCGCACTTGGTTTCAACTCAAAATCAATCTCATAATTTCCGACCATTCCCTGCCCTTGACGAGCCTGGGCGTTGCGCAGATCAATTCCGCTCACAATCGGCAACTTTTCGACGATCTGATAGCCTTCACGTGATGCCGAGGATTCTCCTGTAATCGAAGAACGTCCACCGGCAAGTTTCAGCGCAACCTGTGCGTTTTTATCAATGATCGCAGCTTCGGCAGCCTCTTTCGTTGGATAAATCGAGGTTCCAGCGACGACGGCTTTCAGTTCTAGTTGCGAGTCAACTTTGAGCAGGCTTTTGACACGCTCTGGATTATCTACCCCCGGCATCTGTACCAGAATTTGATAATCCTCATCGCGTCCTTGTCGTTGGACTGTTGGCTCTGTTACACCAAACGCATTGATGCGGTTCTCAATAATCACCTTCGCTTGTTCTGTCGCTTGATTCTTCAAGTAATTGGCGGCGGAATTATTGAGCGTAAACGTAACGGCGGCAGGACTGCTGCTGGTCGAAGAAGTCCAATCCGGGCCTAAAATCTGGCTGGATATCTTGTTTGCGATTTCGCCATGTTTGCTGGTGTCAGCGGTTTCAATCACAATCTTGCCGGCATCTAACGCCTTCACAGCATTGACGGCAATATTTTCCTTTTTTAATTCCGCATCAATCTTCGACCCTTCATTTTCGGTATAGGTCTTGAGGTATTGATCCGCTTGCACCTGCATGACCAAATGCGTTCCGCCCTTTAAATCCAGGCCGAGACGAATGTTTTCGCCAAAATTTTGCTTCCAGCGTTTGGGATTCACAAAATCACTGGTGGTCTTGGTATATTCTTTCGGCTTATTCCAGGGACCAAGCATAACAACCGCACAAATTAAGGTAAGTCCAACGATGATAAAGCCGCGCGTTCGAAGGTTCTTTTGCATAACGTTTTCTGAGTCCTGCTTTTTTACAGTGGCAGGAGGGTTATCGTTCCTTGCAGACTAAAAGCCGTCTTACTTTTTCTCTTCAGGAGCTTCTTGCAAGCCCGCGATGGAACTCTGGGAAATATCAATCTTTACTGCCGGGTTGTCTGCGATCTTCAGCTGGAACTTGGGGTCTTTGTCACGCACGATGGAAATCGTGCCCCAAATTCCACTGTTCGTGATCACTTTGTCGCCCACTTTCAAGTTATTCAACAGGTTCTGTAATGCCTGCTGTTTACGACGTTGTGGGACAATGATCATGAAATAAAAAAGAGCAAAAATAGCGACAAAAGGAAGCAGGCCAAATAAGGTCGAGCCAACTCCTCCTTGTAACAGCACTAATAAAAACTGTAGTGACATAACTGGGGCGGGTTCTACTTTCCTTGCAAGATAATCTTAGGGGTCGCTGGCGAAGTTTCCGTTCGGGTTTGTCGCACTTTTGTATTGGCTTAGAAAGCCAGTGCGAAAGGTCGTAAATTCGCCAAGCGCGATAGCTTGCCTGATTTGCCGCATCAAGTCAAGATAGAAGGCTATGTTGTGGTATGAGCACAGGATGCTGGCCAGAATCTCATCATTCAAATACAAATGCCGAATATAGGCCCGTGAATAGCGATGGCACACTGCACAGCGACATTCCGCATCCAGCGGATTCGTATCTTTTGCGTACTTTGCGTTGCGAACATTTAGTTTGCCTCGCGCTGTAAAAACCTGGCCATTGCGGGCATTGCGCGTCGGCATCACACAATCAAACATATCCACACCGCGCGCGACCGATTCAACCAAATCTGCTGGCGTGCCGACTCCCATCAAATATCGTGGTTTGCCTACAGGCATCAACGGTGCGATAAATTCCGTCGTGTCATACATCATCTGCTTCTCTTCCCCGACGCTCAACCCACCAATGGCATATCCTTCAAATCCGACTTCCAACAATTGTTCCAGACTTTGCTGCCGCAAATCGTGATAAACGCTGCCTTGTATAATGCCGAATAAAAAAGCAGGCGTAACATCTGAGGTCTTTAATCTGTCGAATTCCGCCCGCGAGCGCTGCGCCCAACGCGCCGTGAGTTCCAGCGATTTTCTCGCCTCGGTCGGGGTTGCCGGATAAGGCGTGCATTCATCGAAGGCCATGACAATGTCAGAACCAAGTGCATGTTGAATCTGCATCGAAATTTCCGGCGAGATGAACTTTTTCGATCCGTCCAGATGCGAGCGAAACTCGACGCCTTCCTCTTTGATTTTGCGCAATTCGCCGAGGCTGAAAACCTGAAAACCGCCACTGTCCGTCAAAATCGAACGCGGCCAGGAGATGAATTGATGCAAACCGCCAAGTTCAGCAACAAGTTCGTGCCCAGGCCGTAAAAATAAATGGTAGGTGTTGCCGAGAATGATGCGCGCGTCCAAGGCTTCGAGCATTTCCTGCGTCAAAGCCTTGACCGTACCGCGCGTGCCGACAGGCATAAAGACTGGTGTTTCAATCACGCTGTGCGCCGTCACAATTCGCCCAGTGCGAGCTTGTGAGGCGGGATCGGAAGTCAGGATTTCAAAAAATGGGGCAGATGATTGTTCTGACAAGAGATTTGCTTAGTTTCCTTTACTTGATTTCTTCGCTTCTTCGTCCTGATATTCGATTTTCTTACCAGAACGAGTTTCCAAAATAGGCAGCGTCGTACGGATAATATCTTTCCCCAGTTCAAAAACAGCAACCTGGTCTTTTCCATCATCGCCTTTGTACCCAATGGTCACAAAATGCTTCCGTTTCTTTGAGAACAAGAGAAATAACCCAACCGGACTAATGAGAATAGCAGTTGCCACTGCCGCGCCAACCCGGCGACCTGCTTTTTGCCCGTACTCAATATCAATAATCTGGTTGTAGGGAATGGAATAGGTCTTCTTCGCTTTGTTGAGTTCGTATTCGAACACAAGGGCGCTTTCACCAGTGGTATTCAGCGTTCCTTCCACCCCCTCTTTCGCGCCGGGAAAATCTTTATCTTTTGTTGTTCCACCCTGATACGCAGCCTTTTTACTGCCGAGTCCGGCCAAGGCAATTGAATTCAACGCGAACGAAAAGAGCAATGCAAAAACAATTATTTTTTTCATGAAGTTCCTCGTGTGGCTAAGGGGGCACAAGAATTTATGGCTAAAGCGAAGCGCGGATACTACTGTAAGCGCCACGATTTTCAAAGCTCAAAAATTTGCACTGGCCCGTGACGCTTTTCGGGCCAGAGTTCTTGCTACTTGCAGGGCTTCCGCCATCGGCAAATTGCTAATGTTCGGGCTGCCACCCGTGTATGCCTGCCCGGCAGTGTCTACCTGCAACGAGGCCAGATTCAGCCAACGATCAAACGGCGACTGGCGCACCACGATGACCTGACTTTTTTCAATCGGCACAACGTAGCTTTCACGTCCGAGCCAGCCACTACGCGTGCGAAAGAATTCCGCGCCCAGAGCATATCCAAAATTGCGATAGCTTTTTACGCTCAGCCAGTACAGCGCGGGCAACAAGAGAAACAGGCCGATTCCCAGCCAACTGCGAGTCAGGAAGCAAAGCACAGCAACTGCCAAACACAAAAGCAGCGCCGCAAAAACCATGCTGCGTTGCACAGCCAGTCTGGAAACCATCTTCCATTCTGCCGGATCAGCCGCAAGCTGGGGAAAAAACACGGACACCAGATGCTCTAACTCAGAAGCTTTTGCCACAGGCATCAACACATCGCGCCCGGTGTTATCGTCCTCGTCTTCTTTCTTGCTGCCCGAAATATCCGCCCGTAACGTCACCAACCCAAACCAGCGGCGAATCATCCCCTCTTCAATTTTCAGCACCTGAATGCGGCGACGAGGCAAGCTGCTGGCCCGACGCGTAATTAACCCATAACTGCGAAAGAGTTCATCGCCCTGCCGTGACAGAGTAAAACCATAAAACTTTATCACCGAGCCAACAACAGACACGACCAGGCCAAGAATCATTACAGCGGCAAGCCCAGCCAGTGCAACCATCACAGCCGCACGCCAGCCTTGCTGATACATTTGCCCGGCGGCCATCTTCAAGAATTTCCCTAATTGCTGATAAATCGAATTCGGCAAAACATCATCGGCAAATGCCCACAAAGCGCCCATAATCGCCAGTGCCGAGAGCAAATGATTCGAGGTTAATCCGTGCCAGATCAGGTCTCGAAGGCCAAGAGTGCGAATCACTTCCCGCTCAGGCTTCGCCAAAGTTTCTACTGCATCCACGGGGAGGTTCTTCGCCTCGCCCCGTGCTGCGACGGCTTCGCGCAAACGTTCGGCCTCGGCACGGGAAAGCACAGACAATTTTGCTTCCGCGCCTTCTGCGCCAGCGGTTTCGACGACCGCTTCCACCACATCAAAAATGCGGTGCAGTAAATTTTGTTCGATGCGAATTTCGTGTACTTTTTCGAGCGGGATGTGACGCTCCTGCCGTTCAATCAAACCTTCGCGGGTGATGAGTTCCTGACCTTCGATGCGATAGCTGAAGGATAAATATCGCAGCAACAGGCTGACCAGCGTGCCGCCTATGATCACAATAAAAAGCCCGATGCCGCCCCAACGAAAAGTATTGCCAAACAGCAAAATTGGAATAGCCGGAATGATCAGCCGACGCAAGGAACTGACCAATCCAACCACCAAGGTTAGCGGATGCAGGCGTCCTTCGAGAAGTTTGACGGGTAAAGTGGTAAAGCGATTTTCTGGCGCTGATGGCGGAGGGATTTCAGTCTGCATCTTTGCCTCCTCGCGCAACCAATCGGTCACGAAGCTGGGTGGCAACATCTGCGGCAAGACCGGGAATCGTGATCGTCGCTTCGTGTGTGCCTGCGGTGTGCAATTGCAATCGCGCCAATCCAAACATCCGCTCCACTGGCCCGCGTTGCAAATCCACGTGTTGCAACCGATTCAGGGGCAACAATCGCAGCACCTGAAACATCTTGCCGCTACGTGTTTCCAACACCTTGTCATTAATCCGATAGCCCCAGTTTCGATAGCGGCGCGGCGGCATCGTCAGACAAAACCACAACAGCAACGCGGCAACCAGAAACCAGCCCACAAAAATCCACGGGCGTGTGACAGGCGCTTTGAGACTGACAATGACTACGCCGACCAATGAAATCAGTAAAACTACGCCGCAAAAAATCAGCCCGGCAATGCGCCAAACCTGAATGATGCGCGGATCAAGCGATTGAAATTCAACAATGTCAGAAGATGGATTCGCTTCAAGCGAAGACGAGTCTTGCATACCGGAATCAAACGAAAACATTGCGGATCAGGTTCCCCGGTCTCTCAAAGCCTATACCGCAATCTCACCGTCGCCCGCGTTGCTGAATGCGAATCGGCGTCGCATAAAAATCAAACGTTTCGCGCAGCCGATTGATCAAATAGCGGTCATAAGAAAAATGCAGCTTCGCGCCATTCCGCGCATTCGTGAACAAAACAAAAGTCGGCGGACGCACTGAAGCTTGCGTCAGGTAAAAAACCTTGAGCCGGGACTTCCCTGTCGTGGCTTTCGGCTGTTCCAGAAAGTCCCGATAGAACTGATTCAATTGCCCCGTCCCGATGCGCAGGTTGCGCGCCTCGTTCGCTTTGGCGATCAGTTCGTGCAATTTGTGAACGCGTTGCCCTGATTTGGCCGAAAGAAAAATGATCGGCGCGTAATCCAGAAACTTCATTTGATCGCGCACCTTTTCCTCGAACATTTTTGCAGTGTAGGTGTCTTTTTCGACCAAATCCCACTTGTTCACGACAAGGATGATGGAAGTGCCTGCGTCGTGGGCATAGCCTGCGATATTTGCATCCAGATGCGTCACGCCTTCGACCGCATCAATCAGCAACAAGGCCACATCAGCGCGTTCGATATGTTTACGCGCCATCACGACCGACATTTTTTCTTCCAGTCCTTCGGTTTTGCCTTTACGCCGAATTCCTGCCGTATCAATGATGCGAATTGGCAAGACGCCTTCCTGCTTCGACTTTACTAAACTATCCACCGAATCGCGCGTCGTGCCTGCAATCGGCGAAACGATCACGCGCTCTTCGCCCAGCAATTTATTTACCAGCGAAGATTTGCCGACGTTCGGACGACCGATGATTGCCACATTGATTTCGGTTTGGACTTTGGGCGGCGGCGCAACTTCCGGCAGGATTTCCAGAATGGCATCGCACAATTCATAAATGCCGACGCCGTGTTCCGCCGAAACCGGGAAAACGTCTTCGTAGCCGAAGCGATGAAATTCACCCGCTTCCTGCGCGACACGATCTGTCTCGGCTTTGTTAGCAACAATAAAAACGGGCTTATCCAGCGTTCTCAGCGTCTTGGCGATTTCTTCGTCCAAAGGCGAAACACCCGCGCGCACGTCTACGACGAAAAGCAACAGGCTTGCTTCTTCAATTGCAGCTTTGGCCTGCTTGAAAATGTTGGCGGGAATAATCGCTTCATCATCGGGCACGATGCCGCCCGTGTCTATGAGTTGAAAAGCACGCTCCTGCCATTCCGCAACACCGTAAATCCGGTCGCGCGTGATGCCCGGCATATCGCCAACGATAGAGCGCCGTGCCCCCACAAGGCGATTGAAAAGCGTGGATTTGCCAACGTTGGGGCGACCGACAATTGCGACCGTTGGTAAGATGACTTTTTCTTCTGACTGTATTTTTTCTTCGATCTGTTCTGACATTTCTTATTTCTCAGCGCACGAATTTGTTCACTTGCGCAATCACTTGTTCTAATCCGGCTTGCGATGCCGCGCCGTTAATCCGCAAGAGAATTTCTCCGTTCGGGCTGACGACAAACACATTTGCCTTGCCCTCTTCGTACTGGTAACTTTTCGTCACATTGCCTGTCCAATCCAGTAATACGGGATATTTTACCTGGGACTTAAAAATTTTCGCTACCATTCCTCGCGCCAGCGAAGGAACGGAAGACAATGCCGCGATCCCTTTGATGTTAATTCGATCCTGATAGCGATCATACAACGGACGCACCCAAGCTTCGATCTGACCGGAACCTTTGCGGTCTCCAAAAATCAGGACATTCACTTTCGGCGTTGGAAAGCGATAGGATTGCGCATTGCCATATTGATCTGTCAATTCAAATTCCGGTGCGCGATTGTTTGCAGCATTGTTTGCAGCCATGACCCCGATGACCAAAAACAAAAACACCAGGACTCTTACGGACAAGCCTTTATCAAATCTCATCTTTCAATGACCTTTCTTTCAGTTAAGTTTTGCGCGGTAGCAGAACCTGGCTCGTTACAGCGGGGAGTACTGGGGCCGCACAATAGATGAGACAGGCATTTCAAGTAAGCGAAAGAATAGAGGAATCCCGCGTTCGGCGCAAATACAGGAGCGCATTCGAGGTACGACAGGCGGCCCGCCTGTCACTGGCTGAAAAGTCGCAGCGCGAAGGGCAAGCTGAAAAGTCGCAGTGATGGCAGGCAGGCTGCCTGTCGTACATAGCCGCCTATCGTACATCCCCGCAGCCGAAAATCTTCTTGGCAAAAAATTGCAGTCGCCGTAAGATTTGCCTGCAAGGAATCTTTCAGCCTCCGTTCAACTGATGTCCAGCGAAGCTCAGTTTCGTTGACGCCCTCTTACAAATTGATTCGATATTACGAATGCGACAAAACGAGCTTTTGCCGCTTCAACGGAGACTATTATGCAACGTGAATTCAAGATCACCTTTGCCGTGTTGATTGTGATGTCCCTGGCCGTAATCACCTGGGCCAGCATCGCGCAACGAAAACCAAGTCAAAATCCTTCCCCAACCAGTACCAAAGAACTCCCAACAACCTCGACACAGGGCGAACTAACCATCCTTGACAAAGAGGGCAAGCTCAGCGGCATGTGCCCGCTCAAACACACCGATGTCAAAGCCGACATCAGCGGATTCCTCGTGCGCGCCACCGTCACACAGGAATTTGAAAACACTGCCGATCACAAAATCGAAGCCGTCTACACTTTCCCGCTGCCACAAAATTCTGCCGTAGACGATATGACGATGCTCGTTGGTGGACGCACCGTCAAAGGCAAAATCAAAAAGCGTGAAGAGGCCAAACAAATCTACGAAGAAGCTCGGCGCAACGGCAATGTCGCTTCTCTGCTGGATCAGGAACGCCCCAACATCTTCACGCAATCCGTGACGAATATTATGCCGGGCGAAAAAGTGAAGATCGTCATCAGCTACGTCGAAACCCTGAAATATGAAGATGGCAATTACGAATTCGTGTTTCCGATGGTTGTCGGCCCGCGTTACATCCCCGGCAACGCAATTGGCAAACAAGCGGGCGGATGGGGAAACGACACTGATCAGGTGCCCGACGCTTCGCGCATCACGCCAAACGTCGCCAAACCCGGCACACGCGCAGGCCATGATATTTCGGTCGAAGTCACGCTGGATGCGGGAGTCGCGTTCGACAACGTGATTTCTAAAACGCACGAAGTCAGCATCAACCGCGAAGGCCAGAACAAAGCCATCGTCAAACTGAAAGATCAGGCCACGTTGCCGAACAAAGATTTCATCCTGAAATACGATGTGGCAGGCAGGAAAATCAACGATGCCATCCTGACACACAACGGCAGCAATGGCGGATTCTTCCAATTGATTCTGCAACCACCGGATCGCCCAACAAACGATCAAATCACGCCGAAAGAATTGGTCTTTGTGCTCGACACTTCGGGTTCAATGTCTGGCTTCCCGATTGAAAAAGCCAAAGAGGCAATGAAACACGCGATTGACGGCTTGAATCCGCGCGACA
The DNA here is from genome assembly GCA_018268995.1 of Acidobacteriota bacterium. Taxonomy (GTDB): domain Bacteria; phylum Acidobacteriota; class Blastocatellia; order RBC074; family RBC074; genus JAFDVL01. The sequence continues at coordinate 17,854 of JAFDVL010000147.1, forward strand.
CATTCAATCTGATTACCTTCGCGGGTGACACTCAGATTCTCTTTCCGAAACCAGTTGCCGCAACCCGCGAAAACCTGCGGCTCGCACAGGATTTTCTGGCAGAACGCAGAGGTGGAGGCGGAACGGAAATGATGAAAGCGATTCGCGCGGCACTTGATCCGACCGATTCGCAGGAACACGTCCGCATCGTTTGTTTTATGACGGATGGCTATGTTGGCAACGAATCGGAAATCATTGCCGAAATCAAACGCCATCCGCAGGCACGCATTTTCAGCTTCGGCATTGGTTCTTCCGTCAATCGCTTCCTGCTCGATAAAATGGCGCAGGCGGGACGCGGCGAAGTCGAATACGTCGCGCTGAACGACGACGGATCGAAGGCCGCAACACGCTTTCACGAACGCGTGCAAAATCCGCTGCTGACGGACATTGAAGTGGATTGGGGCGGATTGAAAGTGACAGACGTGTATCCCAAACAAATCCCTGATTTATTCAGCGCCAAGCCGTTGATTTTGACGGGCAAATACAACGGCGCGGGTCGCGCGACAATTCGACTGCGCGGCAAGCAAGCAGGGCAAGCCTTGGCGCGCGAAATCGCCGTTGACTTCCCTGCTTCGCAGCCACAACACGACGTATTGGCAACGCTCTGGGCACGCACGAAGATTGACGATTTGACAATGCAAGACCCGAACAACGGCGAGCGGCTGGATTTGCGTGAATCCATCACCGCATTGGGATTGCAATATCGCCTGATGACGCAATACACATCATTCGTCGCGGTCGAAGAGAAAATCATCACGGATGGCACTACGCCACGACGTGTTGATGTTCCCGTAGAGATGCCCGAAGGCGTGAGCTACGACGGAGTGTTTGGTAAAGAGCGCGAAGAAAAAGTGAAAGTAGCGGGCAACTATCGAATGCTACAAATGGCTCCCGGCATTGCGGGCGGCACCGCGCGGATGAAATCAAGCCGGGGCAGTTATTCTTCTGCGGATGCCGTAGCTATCGCCCCCGCTCCACCACCAATGCCAACACCAATGCCGGAGCGTGTTGTCGAAAAGGACAAAGCAAAACCTGAAGCGCCTGCAAAACGCCCCGTCACCAAACTGCATCCGGCAATCGTTTCTGTCATCCAGGGGCAACCCGCGAATTTCGTCAGCAATGGCAAAGCCGAAATTCAAATCTGGCTGATAGAAAAGAATGTGGCAAACATCGCGCAACTCAAACACCTCGGCTTTGAAATTTCGTCTGATCCGAGCGACTCGAAATTGATCATCGGTAAGATTGCGGTCGAGAAACTATCGAAGCTGGCTGAACTAAGCTTCGTGCGGTTCATCGCGCCGTATTCGCGGTAAGAATCAAACCACGGAGAGCACGGAGCACACGGAGTTTTTTAGACAGGATTGACAAGATTAATAACAGGATTGACAAGAACCAACTTGTAAATCTTGTCAAAAATCTTGTTCATCCTGTCTCGTCTTTCCTCCGTGTCCTCTGTGCGCTCTGTGGTTAATTCTTTCTTGCCACGCCGCGATAGGTTTCGCTGAAAAGACGCGGGATGTTGGGCATCAAAAATCGGTCGAGTTTGGTGATTTCAAAGCCTGCTTTTTGAATCAGGCGATCTATCGGGCGATTGATATTGCAACCGCAGCCAACCACGCGCTGAAGCGGGTTAAGCCGATCCTGCCACATAGAGGTTTTCTCATCATCGCTGCGCCCGTGTTCGCAAAATAAAAACTCGCCTTCCGGCTTCAAGACGCGCTTCATTTCTGCCAGCGCCGCTTCCACCCCGGCAATCGAACACAATGTCCACGTCGTCACCACCGTATCAAAGCTGGCATCCGCAAACGGCAGTTTTCCGCCCGCATCCAGTTGCACTCGTTCTACGGGCATCCGCGCTTTTGCAATTCGCGCCTGCACCAATTCGGGCCGGAAATTTTCTGAATCCAGTGCGGTTAATTGTTCCACGGTTGCGGGATAAAAAGGCAAATTCAGGCCCGTCCCAAATCCAATTTCCAGGACGTTGCCGTGTGCAGGAGCGAGTACCAATTGCCGTTGCTTTTGCGCATCGGGATTGCCGAGCGCCCAATCCAAAATGCGTGGAAAAATGTAATGTGCGTAGATGCCCATAAATCAAAGTCCAGAGAGTCCAGAGAGTCCAGAGAGTCTGGGAGTCCAGAGAGTCCAGAGAGTCCAGAGAGTCTGGGAGTCTGGAGAGTCCTGATTCCCCCTACCCAAGTTTACAAGACTTCTCCCGACCTTCCCAGACTCTCCGACTCCCTAGACTCCCTGGACTCTCTGGACTCTCTGGACTTAATTGACGGATTGATGCAGCGATTGCCAAGATGCCTGCAATAATTCATCAATGCGTTGCCAATCGGCTTCAGTGACGCCGCCCTGCTCAGCTTTCTGGTCACGAATCAGCATTGCTTCGGCGCGTAATCGGGCGTGTTCGGCAAATTTCTCGACTGGCAGTTGATACATCGCGGCGGGCAATTCGGCCAAGGAACGATCCAGATCGGCGCGCGAATATTTGTTGCGTTCGCGGTGAATGATCCACCATTCCAGTTCCAACTTGGCAACCTCGTTGACATCGAAAGCAATGTCGCTGACTTCACGAATCGCGCCATAATATTTCACCAGATTCGGCAATGCTTTTTCGTAATCGCTGCGTCCGTGCCCGCCTTTGAAAACAAAGGCCGCCTTCGCCGCCTGATACGCCACGGCATTCGAACGCCAGAGCGGCAAGCGATATTGCTTCCGCAGCAGTTCAGCCAATTGACCAAACAATTTGACGCGTTCCTTGTCGTAGTACGAACGCCACATCCCTGTTTCAAGATGCGCGACTTCCTTCGCATCGAATTCGCGCAGGCTGGTCTGACGCGGGGCAAGCAAGTCGTATCCAATCCAGCCCGCCAGCCCAACCAAAAGCGCAGTAACAATAAGCCAGCGAGTTTTTGTTTTTGCGGCAAAGGGAAAATCGGTGATTGCCTGGGACATAGTGCTTCCTCCAATAAACCTTACGCACAGAAGGAAGCGATTGGATTTTAAAGCTGATATTTCGCTACGGCATCAGACAACGAAGTGGCGCAATCATAGTTCGCGTCTTCGCCAATCAGAATATTACGACAGCCGAGTTTTGCACCTGCTTCCATATCTGAAAGCGAATCGCCAATCAGAATGGATTTCGCAAACTCAATTTCGTGCATCTGCTGCTGTGCCTGAAGAAACATCCCGGTCTTTGGCTTGCGACAGTCGCATTGATCTTTGTCATGCGGACAGCAAAAAATGGCCGTAATCTCTGCACCAGATGCTGTTAGTTCGCCCACCATTCGCGCGTGAATGTCCTGCAAATCTTCCATCGTCATTAAGCCGCGCGCGATTCCGCGTTGATTGGTCACGACAATCAAACGATAGTTTTTTTCGGTCAGGATTTTCAGCGCTTCTTTCACGCCCGGCAGGAATTCAAACTCGCCCCAGTGCTTGACGTAATCATCATCTCGCTTGCGATTGATCACGCCGTCGCGGTCAAGAAAAATTGTCGTGTAATTCATATCAAGCCAGCGGTCGCAACTGCGGATATTGCGGCGTGTTATCAAACGTCACCCCCAAATAGATGTCTTGCAATTTGATTTGCACACCAACTGAAGCCAGCGTTACAACATCTTCCAGAACATTATATTCATAGTAGCTCCACGAACCATCCGACTGCTTGATGAAGTGCGAGACATGCGGGCGATGCTGTGCCACCAGCAAATATTCGCAAAAGTTCGGAATAGATTTGTAGTGCGAGAATTTGTCGCCTCGATCATAGGCTTCGGTAGATTTTGACAGGACTTCGACAATCAGTGCAGGGTTCGTCAACACATCAACGCCCCCGATTTTCTCAAAGCTGGCTCGTCCACACAGCGCAGAAAAATCGCCAAAGCGAAACGGCGGCAAGCTCGGTACTTTGATCGCAGTGTTAGAGGTAAACGCGCGACATCCACGCGTCATTAATGGGACTTTGAGACAAGCAAGAAAGTTCCCTTCAATTTCATAGTGCGCCTCACTCGCCCCGCCCATATCAAACAGTTCTCCATCCCAATATTCCAGCCGCCCTTCGGCAGTTTGAATCAATTCATAATATTCTTCCAACGTGTATTTATGTTTTGGCACTGCACTCATAACACAACTCTTCCTCTCTTGAATCTGTCTTCTGGCAGGCGCATTCTACTACATTCCTATTGCAAACCTAGCACTGAGCAAAGAGTATTCCGCCGTAAGGATTATGAAGCAAATCAAACAAATATTGAGATTATTTGCAGTCCTCCCTCTCTGCACAATCTTCATCGTAGCTCACGCCCAAGGCCGTCTTGTCAGCGAACGATTTCAACAGTTGACGCGCGCTTCCAAGTGGCAGTTGGTCACATCGCTGCCCATCAACTTCAACACCCATCACCCGCAGGGAATGGTAAAAATCGGCGCAGAGTTTTATGTCTCCTCGGTTGAAGTCACGCAACCTACCAAACGATTCGCCACGCCGCAAAATGGCTATGATCGTGATCCGGGTGCGGGCATCGGACATCTTTTCAAATTCGACCGTAACGGCAATCTCATTGCGGATCTCAAACTTGGTGAAGGCACGATGTATCACCCTGGCGGAATTGATTTCGACGGCAAATTCATTTGGGTCTCTGTCGCCGAATACCGACCCAATAGCCGTTCCATTATCTATCGCGTTGACCCCGCTACGATGAAAGCAACCGAAGTCTTTCGTTACAACGATCACCTCGGCGGCATCCTTCACAACACCGAAAAACACACATTGCACGGCGTCAGTTGGGGGTCGCGTTGGTTCTACCGCTGGACGGTGGACAGACGAGGCCGCGTCACGAATGCCACGACACCGCCAGAAAAACTGCGTCAGCGCAATCCGTCCTTTTACATTGACTATCAGGACTGTAAATACCTGGGACGTGGCGAAATGTTGTGCGGCGGGTTAAGCAATTATCAGAGTAAAGGCCATAGATTCAGCCTCGGCGGGTTGGAGTTACTTGACCTTACGACGGGTCGCGCAATTCATCAATTGCCGCTGGAACTGTGGACAGAATCTGGCCTGCCGATGACACAGAATCCGTTTTGGCTGGAGCCAGCCGAACGCGGGTTGCGCGCGTATTTTATGCCCGAAGATCAACACTCAACGCTGTATGTTTTTGAAATAGCTCAGCACGCGAAGCGCCTGGGAGCGCAGGCGTCTCGCCTGCCGTTTGCGAGCGAAGCGATGCAATTGAGGCGCGTGAGGGAATCCGCTAAATATCGGGCGCATTCCTCGTGACGTGTGCAAGCGGCGTTGCACGCGCTTGCAGCAGGCGAGACGCCTGCGCTCCCAGGGCTGCGCGCTTCTCACAGTTCACTCTTCCAGCAATTTTCCCGTAAACACCTTCTGCCCGCCCAGCGCCATATGAAACGCATAGATCGCCAAAAATAACAGCATGGCGCTGAAGAAAACCGTATTGCCGAAATACCAAGCCGAGACGTTGGCGGACAGATTAAGGGTAATCCCACAGAAGTCGACGATAAAAAACGCTAGTAAACCGTAGCGTCTGGCAACGAGAAAATAAGCTAAGAATACAAAGCCCATACTTGGTATTGTCACAAACCAGGGAGATGGTAAGCCGAGTACAGCCACCCCCATCAAAAGGAAAACGAAAACGCTCGCCGCGATCCAATCACGGCGCAACAGAACACAGGCCATAAAAATGGCGAAGAAGATACCTGCGGCTTCAAGGATTGAGGAGGGGAAGTTCTTGACAAAAAATCCCAGTGTATGGCGAAAGCTCACGAACCTGTCGCTAGCATTAGTAAGGCTGGGGATGCCACTTGGCATCATCAAAATGGCATAAACCACAGGAATCAGAAGACCGATAAAAAGTCCGAGTAAGACATCGCGCCCTACCAATGGATCACGCCAGCCGCCTGCTAACAGGCGTTGCCAACCAATGAGTGTTTCCGGCCAACGGCGGCGAACATATGGTTCGAGCGAGAGGTAAAGTACCCAACTGATTCCACCCAAAAAAAGCGCATGCGCAAAGCCTTCCATCAAAACGTCGCCCTCAAAAATCGTGGGCGTGTGACTTGCGTTCAGCAGTTTCTCAGCTAACGAACAGAGAAAAACAAAAGCTGCCAGCCGATACGCGCCTTCCTGGTCGCCGCGACGCGCGCGCAGGTTGCGCCGGGTTAACCACACGGCACTGAATAAGATGACGAACACCAGACTGGACACTACTATATTGCCTACCGTTTGTCCGACGGTCATTCCCATTGGGAGACGTTCTTTTTGTTTCTCTCGCAAGGTTTCGACAACCCCTAACTCAAGGCAATTGAAATAAACCACACGACCGCCATAGGCTGCCGCTTCGACGTGCAGCACGACTTCCGGTTGCAGCGGATGCAGGCCAGTCCACGCCGCGCGGGTATCATACGGTGTGCGTGGACTGCTCTTCTGCTCGGCGACCTTGAACTTACTGAAATCAAGTCCGGCAGCCGCAAAAGCAACTTTCCAATCGGGTTCGATAATCTTTGCTGCTGGTTCATCAATTATCTCCGTCATCCCTTCAAAATAGCGCAGATTGCCAAACAGATTGAGCTTCAGAAAAGTCATCCCCGCTTGTGTGCGTGGTGGATCGTCATACAAGACTCGTCCAGGCATCAACGGAAACAGGTAGTGAGGTGACTCTCGATACCAAAACACAAACGGCCAGCGTTGCTCTTTCGTTATACGGTCCCAATCGCTTGGTACTTTTACCTCCTTTTCTAGATATCGCATCTCTGCGCTGCTGAAGGGGGTGTAAATCCCGTATGCCGTATCTACGGGCTGTTCTGTCCAACCGAATTGCGCACTGATTTCCCGCGCCTTACGCTTCAGCACATCAGGCGAGTTGTCCGCGGGCTGCCGATGGAAGAGATACGTTTTCCGATTCAGAAAAGGAATTGCAATGAGACAGGCAATGATCGCCAGCAAACACGCGACGGCATACATCGGTTTCATCCCCGTCTTTGATCCCGCCGCTGCCACCATCTCTGGCGACGGTGTTTCGCCCATCGCCAATGCGGCTGCTAGTGGGTCGCCGCCCGGCAACGCATCCGCTACCTGTTTTGCTGATGCCAAGCGTTTCGCTGGGTCTTTTTCCAAGCAGCGCAGGATCACTCGTTCGACCAATGGATCAAGGTCTTTCACCCAGCTTGATGGCGTGGGTGGCGCGCTGCTGGTGTGCAACTGCCGCAACTCTTCCAGCGATCCCGCTTCAAACACGCGCTTGCCGGTGAACACTTCGTAGAGCACCAAGCCCAGTGCATAAATGTCGCTCTTGGTTGTGACTTCTTTGCCCGCGAATTGTTCGGGCGACATATAAGCGGGCGTGCCTGCCATCACTTCGCTGCCACTGATTTGCTCAGCAAATCCGGCCAAACCGAAATCGGTGATGCGCACACGGCCTTTGCCGTCAATCATCACGTTCGCGGGCTTCAAGTCGCGATGCAGGACTCCGGCTTCGTGCGCGGCGGCCAGGCCCGCACAAAGCTGATTCGCAATCTCGACCGCTTTGTCCGACGGTAATCGGCCAATTCTTCGCAACAACGACGACAGGTCTTCGCCATCCACATATTCCATCGAAAGAAAGTGCAGCGGGCCGCAGCTGGTCGTCACTTCGCCGAGGTCGTGAACGCGGCAAACGTTGGGATGTGTGACGCGATGCGCCATTGCCACTTCGCTGTGAAAGCGGGCGAGCATGGCGTTGTCCTGCGAGAGTTTTTCGGTCAGGAATTTCAAGGCGACAGGCTGGCTGAGTTTCAAATCATCGGCGCGATAGACTTCGCCCATCCCGCCTTTGCCGAGCAGTCCGAGAATCCGGTAGCGTTTATTGAGCGTGGTGCCGGGCGTGAAGCGGGCGGTTCCCGCCGGAGGCAACAAGCCCGCCGCTTCGTGGACTGCGCCTTGAATCAACCCTCCGGCAGCGCCCTGATAAACGAGCAGCGATTCGACTTCGTGGCGCAAGGCGGCATCCTCGCCGCAAGCGTTTGCCAAATACGCCGCGCGCTGGGCGGGTTCCAATTCCAGGGCAGATTGAAAGAGTTGTTCAATGCGTTGCCAGCGGTCAGGCGCAAGCGGCACCTCAGGCAGTTGGCGCGTGGCAGACAACAAGGCTTCCGCCCCAACACGCAACGCGAAATCATTGGCGCAGGATTGTTGCAACAGTGTCGTGCGACTCTCTGGCTCTTGCGCAATGGCGGAATTTACAAGTTGTTTGATGTGCTGCCAACGTTCAGGAGTCATAGGTGGTTCTCCTTTTTCCTGGGAGCGCACGCGGCTCGCGTGCTTGGCTTCATAGGCTGAAACTTGCAAGGCAGCGGATTTGCTGCGCAGGCCTCAGCACGCGAGCCGCGTGCGCTCCCAGGGTCTATTTCTGCATCTGCCGTCCCAGCCACGCTTCGGCCATCCGCAAATCACGGCGAATCGTCGCGACAGACAGCGCTGTCACTTCGGCTATCTCTTCCAGGCTTAGCCCGCCGAAATATCGCAGTTCGATCAGGTGGCATTTGCGCAAATCATATTTGGCTAATTCTTGTAAGGCATCATCCAGTGCAATGACATCGGGGGCAGTCGGGCCAGGTGTATTTTTTGCTTCGTCCAAAGGGAGCAACGCTGCGCCATGCCCACGTTTGGCGGTGGCGTGCGCCCGCGCGTGATCTACTAAAATGCGTCGCATCAGGCGTGCGGCGATGCCGATGAAATGCGCGCGATTTTGCCAATCTACGCGTTGCTGATCTATCAGTTGCAAATAGGCTTCGTTGACGAGCGCAGTCGCCTGCAACGTGTGTCCTTCGCGTTCGCGGCGCAGGTAACGCGCGGCCAAACGGCGCAATTCATCGTAGACAAGCGGCGTGAGCTTAGCGAGCGCCTGCTCGTCCCCGTTGCGCCAGGCTAGCAACAGCTGCGTGACATCGTGCGGTTCAGAATTTGTCATGGGTTCCCCCGGCAAAGCTTCTTGTTGTTTGTGCTGCACCGGAGAGAGTAGCCAAGGCTTGCAAACCGAGTCAATCAATCGGCTGACACGGGCTTGCGTTTGTTGTAAGTGACGGGTTAAAGACATAGTTTGGTAAACGGAAATCGAGTGCGGAGTATTTTTCAATCAAGACTCCGGGTAATCCCTATTTACCAATGCGGGATTCCGCCGCGAAATCGCTCACGCCGGAAAAATATTTCTTCCTGTAAATTTTTCGGTGAGGAAAGGGCCATCTCTATTGCTGGGAGCGCACGCGGCTCGCGTGCTGAGGCTTCGGGCACGAATCCGCTGCGATAAAACGATAAGCTCATGAAAACAAGCACGCGAGCCGCGTGCGCTCCCAGCATCACCCCCGAATTTTTTACAGCAACAAATATTTTTGACATTGATTGCTTGTTATGGAGTTCACCACCACGGCTGATTTCCAGAATCTTGCAGAACCCCTCTATTGTCAGGCTCTTTGAAGCAGATTATGATCCGAGGCTGAACGCCTAAGGAATTTGCTGGGCGAGGCATGTTATTCATCAAACAGACAAGCAACTCCTCGCGCTGGGCTCCCCAGTTCGTAGCATTTTCAGCCAGTCTACTGGCTGCTGTCCCGCGACATTGTTTTTTCAAATACGATTACCGAAACTGCGCTTAATCGCCTCGTGTACTAAATAAACGGTGCGGCAGCAGCCTTAAATTCATTCCCATTGGCAAGATTTTTCGCTTGCGGCGTCCGTACCCCAAAAGGATACAAGGAAGAGATACCTGAGATGCAAAACAAGCTTGTACAAGTGTCGGCTCGCACCAGCTTAATTTATTGGGCAATTGCCGCTCTTTGGATTCTGCTGTCAGACCATGTGTTGACCGCAATCATCTCTGATCGAAACACCATTGACTCGCTGCAAACTTACAAAGGCTGGCTTTTTGTCACCGTGACCGCACTGCTGCTTTATGCCTTGTTGCGACGCCAACTCAGACGCTGGGAGCAGGAAGCAGCCGAACGGCGTAAAGCGGAGCAATCCTTGCAAACAAGTCAGCATCAACTGACGGCCATCCTTAATTCGGCGCTGGATGCGATTATCACGGTGGACGAGCAGCAACGGATTGTGCTCTTCAATCATGCGGCTGAAGCCACGTATCGCTGCGCCTCTGCTGATGCTCTGGGCCAATCCCTTGACCGCTTCATATCAACGGGACTCCCCTTGGAAGCAGCGGCAGGGATGAAAATAATTCGTGGGCGGCGCGCAAATGGAGAAGAGTTCCCCCTTGAAGCCTCGATCTCGCAGGTTGAGGTGGCGGGCTTCAAGTTTTTGACCGTCATTCATCGGGATATTACCGAGCGCATCAAAGCCGACGCAGAGCGAGAGGCTTTACAAGAAAAGCTGGCCAAATTCGCGGCAACGACACCGGGAGCACTCCATTCGTTCCGCCTCAGCCCGGACAATGTGCTCAGTATGCCCTATGCCTCCGCTGCGATTGAAGACATCTATGGTCTGCGCCCTGAAGATGTTGCCCAGGATGCCACCGCCATCTTTCGCCTGATTCATCCTGAGGATTTACGACACGTAAACGAAACGATTCAGGAATCAGCTCGCACCATGTCGTTATGGTGGGATGTCTTTCGCGTCCAACATCCACAAAAAGGTGAAACCTGGGTCGAGGGAATTTCCTCGCCAACGCTTGAACCCGATGGCAGCCTGCTTTGGCACGGCTTCCTGATGGATGTCACGGCTCGAAAAAAAGTGGAGCAATCGCTGGAGGAAAACAAACAACTTAATCATGCCATTCTAAATTCACTCACGACCAATATTGCGGTGCTTGATCAGAAGGGAACGATTATCGCCCTCAACGAAGCCTGGAGCCGATTCGCCGCCGCTTCTGCTGCCGAAACGCCTGGTATTGCCGTCGGCGCAAACTATTTCGATGTCTTCGGCCTGGCGATAACTGGCCCGGAAGGGCAATCCCATGCCAACGCAATTGAGGCCGGGCTGCGCGATATTTTGGAAGGTCGAAGCGCCAGTTTCAGCTATGAGTATCCCTATTCTTCGCCCGAAGGAATCTGCTGGTTTTTGCTGAATGCCGCGCCGTTGTTGCGGAAAAGCGGTGGCGTCGTCGTTGCCCATAATGACATTACCGAGCGCAAACAAATCGAAGAAGAAATCAGACAATTCAACGCCACGTTGGAACAACGCGTGATGGAACGCACCAAAGAGTTGCGAGCCTCAGAGGAAAGAATGCAACTGGTCGGCAATCATGGCACAGATGGATTTTGGGATTGGAATATGCTGACGGATGAAGAATACCTCAGCCCCAGTTTCAAAGCCTTATTCGGCTATGAAGACGACGAGATACCAAATCACCTGACCGGTTGGCAGCGAATCATCTTCCCGGAAGATTTGGAGCGGGCCAACCAAGCCTTCGTCGAACATACAACCGAAGGGAAACCATATGATCTACAAGTTCGCTACCGTCACAAAAACGGCTCGACGGTGTGGGTGATTTGCCGGGGCGTCGCAATCAAAGATGACAGCGGCAAATTTGTGCGAATGGTGGGAACGCACGTTGATATTACGGCACAAAAGGAAGCAGAAGAGGCATTACAAAAACTCAATGACGAACTGGAACAACGCATTGCAGAACGCACCAAAGCGCTGAGCGAAAGCGAAGCGCGGTTTCGACAACTGGCTGAAAGCCTGCCGCAAATGGTCTGGACGTGTGATGCCGAAGGGAGAAATGACTATTCCAGTCCGCATTGGGTCACTTACACGGGAGTTGTCGCCGACGAAAAGACAGATGAAGGGTATTTACCACAGATTCATCCCGACGACCGGGATCGCGTGCTTCAGGCCTGGCACAATGCCATCGCGACCGGGTCCGAATTTACGTTTGAATTCAGAATCCGTCGCCACGATGGAGTCTATCGTTGGTTTGATACGCGGGCGGTGCCCTTGCGGGATGAAACGGGTCGCGTGGTGAAATGGTTCGGCACCAATACCGACATTCAGGAACAAAGGGAAATGCGTGAAGCGTTGCGCGCCTCAGAAGAGCATTTGCGACTGGCAACCGAAGCCGCCCAGATCGGCATTTGGGAACGTGATCTCAAGACCAATCGGATCATTTGGTCGGCGCGACAGGAACAGCTCATGGGATATGAGGCGGGCACGTTCCCTAACACCTACGAAGCATTCTTTGCGCTGGTGCATCCTGAAGATCAGCTCATCCTGACCGCAGCCCAACAAATAGCCAGAGAAACAGGAGTTTATAAAACGGAGCTCCGTTTCCGGCTTCCTGACGGGCGTGAACGTTGGGGATTGCTACGTGGCCAGATGATTTACAACACAGCCGGACAGCCGGAACGTATTGTTGGCATTGACATGGATATTACCGAGCGCAAGCGAGATGAAGCGGCGCTCAGCCAAAGCTATGAACAAGTGCTGACGATGATTGAGCAGGCACCTGCGGGAATTGCCATGCTGGATCGCAATATCTGCTATCTCGCCGCAAGTCTTCGCTGGAAACAGGATTTTGACAAAGAAGATGAGGTGTTTACTGGACGCTCTCACTATGAGGTCTTCCAGGATGTTCCAGACAGGTGGAAAGAGATTCATCAAAGAGCATTGGCCGGGGAAACCCTCAAGAACGATGAAGATCTGTGGATTCACTCGGATGGAAGCAGGATGTGGTTACGCTGGGTGGTTCAGCCCTGGCGCGATGCATATGGGAAAATCGGCGGCATCCTGATGGCTGCTGAAAATATCACGCCCCGCAAACAAGCGGAGGAAAAATTGCGCGAGAGTGAGCAACGCCTACAGGCCGTGGTCGAAAACCTGGCGGAAGGGTTGATCATTATGGACATTGATGGGCAAATCAGCCGATGGAACCGGGCCGCCCTGGAAATGCACGGATTACACGACATCCACGAAGCCCTCTTGCGCCTGCCAGAGATGGAAGGATTTTTTGACCTCTTCAATTTGGATGGAACGCAACTGAAATCTGAAGAACGCCCCAATGCCCGCATTCGACGCGGCGAGTGTTTACGCAACCATGAAGTTCGTATTCAACGCAGAGGCACAGACTGGCAACGGATTTTCAGCTACAACGGCAATATCATGCTGGGGCACAGTGGAAAACCGCTCGCCGTTCTGACGATCACGGACATCACGGAGCGCAAGCAAGCCGAAGAGCGATTACGCCAAAGTGAGGCGCACTTCCGCGCGCTCTTTGAAGCTGGCGGCGTTGGCAGTGTCGAATGCGAAGCAGAATCAGGACGATTTCTGCGAGTGAATCAAAAGATGTGCCAAATCGTCGGCTACTCCGCAGAAGAATTACAGGAACTGACCTTCACAGAAATTACGCATCCCGAAGATCGCGCCTCGACTCTCGTAAAATATCAACAATTCATCACAAGAGCCGCCCCGGAATATGAAGTGGAAAAACGTTATATTCGTAAGGACGGAGCCGTCGTGTGGGCAAGCGTGACCTCCACCATCTTATTCGATAAAGAAGATCGCCCCTGGCACACGGTCGCAGTGGTTCAAGATGTGACCGAACGCAAACAAGCTGAAGCCGAGTTGCGCGAATCCGAAGAACGCTTCCGCACCTTATTCGAGCAATCGGCGGTCGGCCAACTTATGATTGATTACGATGACCTTACGGTGGTGGCGTGTAATCAATTAACCGCTCAAATGCTGGGGTATACGCGCGAGGAACTCATCGGGCTTCCGATTGCTGATATTGAGGCCAGGCACTCCCTGGAAGAAATTCACCAACTTAGCCAGGCGGCAGCAAAAGGCGAGAAGATAGAGAGAGAATCTCTATTTCGGACAAAAACCGGCGAACTGAGAAACGTTTGGGTCATCGGCACTAACATTCGCCTGAAAGGCAAACATTATGCACATGCGTCAATTCTGGATATTACGGATCGCAAGCGGGCCGAGGAGGAATTAGAGCGAGAAAGGATGCGGCTCGAAAAAATCGCCTTCTCATCCCCAAGCGTTATTTACTCCTTCCGGTTATCGCCAGAGGGGCAATATTCTTTTCCGTATGTCAGCGCGGCGTTTTTTGACCTCTATGGATTCAGACAGAAAGATGTACAACAGGACGCGAATCTCGCCCTGTCCAGAATCCACCCGGATGACTTTCAGGGGCTGACGCAATCCAGCCTCGCTTCCGCCCGCGAGATGTCACGTTGGCAATATACGTGGCGGATAAACCATCCATACAAAGGTGAAATCTGGGTCGAAGGATACGCAGCTCCCCTGCGCGAAGCTGATGGCGGGATCGTTTGGCACGGGATTCTCAACGATGTTACCCACCAGAAACACATTGAGCAGGAAAGACGCAATGACGAAGAACGGCTCAAGTTGGCGCTGGCAGCAGCCCGGATGGGCGTTTGGGAATGGGATATTCAGTCCAATGCCGTTTTCTGGTCGCCTGAATGCTACGAGATGTTGGGAAGCGATGGCTTTGACGAAACAATGGACGGATTTACCAACTTGGTTCATGCAGAAGATCGTGAGCGGATTATGCATGCCGTCCAGCAAGCCATTACAGAGAAGGTCGTGTTCTCTGCTGAGTTTCGTGTTACACGCACGGATGGCAAACAGCTCTGGTTGCTGAACCTCGGACGCGCCCAATACAATGCACAAGGCGTCCCCACGCGCATGATCGGCATTGCGCAGGATATTACCGAACGCAAACGGGCTGAAGCCGAGCTGGAAAAATCGCTGGAACAGGTGCGGTCATTGGCGTTGCACGTACAAAACGTGCGCGAAGAAGAACGCAAACGAATTGCGCGGGAAATTCACGACGAATGGGGTCAGGCGTTGGCAGGGTTGAAGTTTGATCTGTTCTGGCTGGAAAATCATTTAGTGGCTGACGATCCTGCCGCACTCCGGTTATGCCAGGAAAAAGCGCATACCATGACCGAACTGATTGGCTCTACCATCGAAGTCGGACGCAAAATCGCCACAGAATTAAGACCTCGCATTCTGGACGATCTTGGATTAGTGATTGCCCTCAGATGGCAGGCGCAGGAGTTTCAGACGCGAACTGGAATTCACTGTAATTTTGTCGCTTTGCCGGAAGACCTGACGGTCAGTGCCGAACAAGCAACCGCGCTCTTTCGCATCTTTCAGGAAACGCTGACCAATGTGGCCCGCCACGCGCAGGCCACAACCATCAATGCGTATCTAAAAAAACAGGACGATTGTCTGCGGCTCAAGGTACGCGACAACGGGCGCGGCATTACCGTCCAGGAAATGAGCCGCCCCGGCTCATTAGGGTTAGTTGGAATGCGGGAACGGGTGTTACCCTTTGGTGGCAAAATTCGGATTCGTGGAAAGGCGGGCAAAGGAACCATCGTTATCGTGTCACTGCCACTTCAAAAAGAAACCAGGGAAGAATCGCTATGACTCAAGTGCTAATTGTTGACGATCATGCCATCGTGCGACGCGGATTGAAGCAAATCCTGCAAGACGTCCCGGATATTACGAACATTGGCGAAGCGAAAGATGGCAAAGAAGTCATGGAACAGGTGCGCGCCGTCGCCTGGGATTTGGTGATGCTGGACCTCACACTGCCGGATAAAAACGGCATTGAAGTGCTTAAGGAAATAAAGCGCGAATTTCCGAAAACGCCTGTGTTGGTGTTGAGCATGTTGCCCGAAGATCAATACGGGCTGAGCGTTTTGAAAGCAGGGGCTTCCGGCTATCTGGCCAAAGAAAGCGCGCCAGAGGAATTAGTGGCGGCCATTCGTAAGGTCTTGCGCGGCGGAAAATATATCAGCCTCAGTCTGGCGGAGCATTTGGCCTTTGATCTGGGGCCAGGCGTTGAGAAACCTTTGCACGAAACGCTGTCAGAACGCGAGTTTCAGGTAATGTGTATGCTGGCATCAGGTAAAACCAATAGCCAGGTGGCCGACCAGCTGGCCATTAGTGTCAAAACAGTTAGCACCTATCGCGCCCGCATCCTCGAAAAAATGAAAATGCGAACCAATGCGGAGCTAACGAATTATGCGATTCGTCATAAGCTGGTGCAGTAACAAGGATGCCTGACAAAGTCCTTTTGGCTCTTGGCACTGGCTGTCAGAGTCTTAGCTATCCGCCTGATTTTTCGTAGGACAAATGCTGACAATCCCTTACTCCTTTTCCTGACACTAAAATCCGATTTTGGCTGATATTTCCCGACACACAGATCGCGTAAAGTAAGCCCTGGTTGGAAAGAGGCTGGATAACCTGGTGGGAAGCCTCAAAAACGCCCCGGCCTATCGGGCTGAAAAATAACTTGAGGTGCTTATGCGTTGCTGGTGGAAAGAAATGGAATCAATGCAGTGTCTGACAAATTGTTTCGGCGCTGGTTCCATTACCAGAAGGTTAAATCAGGAAACCAGTGGGTATCACTTCAATGAATATGGAAACGTGGGCAAGTCAGCAGAGCACCAAATCTTGGATCATAAATTTGCAACGTGCTTTGGGGCGTGTGGAGTCGGGTGTGGACATCATCAAATGATAAATAAAATGCACTTCACCATCACAAAAGCTGCGCTCTACGCATAGGGCAACGGCTCCTTGCTGTTGTTTCATGTGGATCGTTGCGAACGAATTTTGCTCAGCCTCGCATAACAACCACAACTATTTTCGGCCCTTCAGTAAAAAGGTCTTTTTCTGCTCATAAAGCTACACGATGACGTAAGGGAAGAGGAAGATTAGCGTGTATGCGTAAACATCAGGGGAAAGTCAAAAGTGTATGCTGACAATTTTATTCGTTGATGATGAGCCAAATATCCTGAGTGGCTTGCAACGAATGCTGCGCCCAATGCGCCATGAATGGGATCTGGTGTTTGCCCAAAGCGGGGCAGAGGCGCTAGCGATTCTGGCGGAAAAGCAGGTAGATGTCATCATTTCGGATATGCAGATGCCGGGCATGGATGGGGCGGAATTATTGCGACGGGTCAGCAAATTATATCCCCATATCGTTCGGATTATTTTTTCTGGTTATTCGGATAAAGCAGCCGTCCTGCGTGCCATCAGCGTTGCACATCAATATCTGACCAAACCCTGCGACATTGAATTACTGATCGTGACCGTCAGCCAGGCCTGCGCATTACGTTACCTGCTGACTGACCGCAAGCTGCGACGCCTGGTTGCACAATTACAACTCATCCCGAGCATGCCTGATCTGTATGCGCAAATGATTAAGGAAATGCAGGCACCAGAACCTTCCATCAAAAAAATCAGTGAGATCATGCAACAGGACATCGGGATGACAGTGAAGGTTTTGCAAATCACCAACTCCGCATTCTTTGGATTGCGACGAAATATCACAGATGTCAGCGAAGCCGCCTCTTTACTAGGATTGGATATTCTCACTTCACTGGTGCTGAGTGTCGGCATTTTCTCGCAATTGCAGGGCGAAAAGCAGTTGGATGTCGTTGATCCGTTATGGGAACACAGTCTGGCAATAGGCAATCGCGCGAAAGCAATTGCCTCAAGCGCAACTCCGCATCTGGCGGTGGACGCGTTTACCGCAGGATTACTTCACGATATTGGAAGGCTGGTGATTGCGGTGAAACTGCCCAACGAATATGAAGCCATTCAGGCACGAGTAAAAACAGGGCAAAGCACGCAGGCCGAAGCAGAAGAGGAAATACTGGGCGCTCGGTCATCCGCAATCGGAGCGTATTTGTTGGAATTATGGGGATTGCCAGGCTCAATCATTGAAGCGGTGGCGTTTTTGCACAATCCCGGCGCTTTTGAATCCATGACTTTCTCTCCGCTGACTGCCGTTTATCTGGCAAACGCGCTGGCGCAGTTTTCCGAAGAGGAAATCCTCGCACATCCTGAGCACTATCTGGATACTGCGTATTTGCAAAAGGTCGGAGGAGTGGAAAAGCTTCCTCTGTGGATCAGAAAAAGTGTGCTGGAAACTGATTCGACGGTGTAGCCTGAGCTGTACTGTCGTTGTCGCGTTCATTATTAATTCGCTAAAGTAAATTCCAGATTTGCCGAAAAGACATTATGACGGTGCATTGAGAGACCTCAATCCTCCGACCTTTGCCTGTGCTCCCAGTCAAGCTATTAGCGTTCACTACATCGCCCCCTACTCTCATTGAATGGACAAGAATACATTCAATCGCATTGTTCGAGAACTGCTAATAACTATGACTTTGCCTAACCTCCACGACCAGACAAAAAACACGCGCGCACACGAATTATTTCATCAGCATCAACTCTCTATTTACCAGCAAATAGATCACGTCTTCGCCATTCTCATGCCGCTGCAATGGCTGGCCGGCATTGCGGCGGCTTATTTCGTCTCGCCGCTGACCTGGCGTGGAGTCGAAAGTCGTGTCCATATCCACTTGTGGGCGGCCATCTTTCTGGGCGGGACCATTACGCTGTTGCCCATGATTCTGGTGTTGAGGCGACCGGGGACGCGGCTGACACGCAACATCGTCGCCATCAGCCAGATGCTCATGGCCGGGCTGCTCATTCATCTGTCGGGCGGGCGCATCGAAACGCACTTTCACATTTTTGGGTCGTTGGCCTTTCTCGCTTTTTATCGTGACTGGCGGGTCCTTATTCCGGCGACCCTGGTAACAGCAGGAGATCATTTGGTGCGAGGTTGGTTTTACCCGATGTCGGTTTACGGCGTGCTGACCGGGGGCGAGTGGCGCTGGATCGAACATGCGTGCTGGGTCATTTTCATAGATATTTTCCTGATCGTGTCCTGCCGCCGCAGCGCGAAAGAAATGTGGGATATTGCCCAACGGACAGCAGAGTTAAATGCCAGTGAAGAGCGGTACCGCGCGGTGGTCGAGCAAACGAAAGATGGCATTGTTGTAATTGAGATTGAGACTTTGCGGGTGATTGAATGCAACGCGGCGTTTGGCAGGCTCTTGGGTTATGACAGCATCGAAAAGGTAAAAACCTTAACCGTGCCGGACTTCTGCCTGAGTAGCCAGCAGGAGATCGCAGAGATGAAAGAACTGCTGCGCCCGCAACAAAGCTCCGTCAGCGCCGAGAAAATATTCCGTCACCGCAATGGAACACTGATTCCCGTAGCTATCAGCGTCACGGCCATCTCTTACAACGGGAAGCAAGTCTATGGCCTCTCAGTCCGAGACATCACGGAACGCAAACAAGCCGAGGCCGAATTGCAACGGTTGGCCTTGATTGCCGAAAAAATCCCGAACCTTATCATGGTTTCTGATCCGCAAGGCAATGTTACCTGGGTTAACGAAAGCTTCACGCGCGTGACCGGCTACGAGCTGCACGAAATCGTCGGTCAAAAACCAAGTCAATTTTTACAGGGCGAAAAAACTGATCCGGCCACGATCGCTGCCCTACGCGCGGCGATAGCTGAGGCACGCCCGCTGGAAGGGGAAATCTGCAATTACACCAAAGACGGCGAGAGTTATTGGTTCTCGTTTGCGAACTATCCCTTCTACGACCAACGGGGCAAATTGCAAGGTTTCATCTCGATTAAGTCCGACATCACCAACCGCAAACAAGCGGAAGCCGAATTACAGCGCCTCGCGCTCGTCGTGCAAAAGACGCTCAATGCGGTAGTGCTGACCGATGCCAGCGGATGTATTGAATGGGTCAATGAGGGATTCACGCGTCTGACGGGTTACGCCCTGCGCGAAGTCCTGGGCCAAAAACCCGGTCGCGTGTTGCAAGGCGAAAAGACTGACCCCCAGACAGTGGCCGCGATCCGTCAAGCCCTGGCCGCGCACCAACCGTTTGAGGGGGAAGTCTACAACTATAAAAAAGATGGCACGGGCTACTGGCTGTCGCTTTCGATCTCGCCCATTGTGGATGAACAGGGCGCGTTGCAAGGCTTCATTTCTATTGAGATGGACATCAGCGAGCGCAAGGCGATGGAAGAGGAATTGCGCCGCGCATACGATGAAATGGAGCTACGGGTCATCACACGGACATTGGAATATGGGTACGCCAACGAGGCCCTGCAAGTAGAAATCAACGAACGGAAACGCGCGGAACGGGACTTAAGCGAAGCGCAAGGGTTTCTCGACAAGGTCCTCAATAGCTTGCCCAGCCCCATTTTTGTCAAAGATGAAAATGGGATATTCCGCCTGGTCAACTCGGCTTTTACGGAAATGTACGGTAAACCGGCGGAGGAATTGATCGGCAAAGGCGACAGCGATTTTCATTCCCCGGAAGAAGCCCAAAAGTTCATCGAGGATGACCGACAAGTAATGGAAAGCCAGGAGGAAAAATTCATCCTGGAGGAACAACACACGGATTACCAGGGCAACGTCCGTTGGCTGCAAGTGGTAAAACGCCCGATGGTGATTGGAGAAAATCTGCCGCGCTATCTGCTCGGCATTTGTACGGACATGACCGAACGCAGGGGCTTGGAAAACCAATTGCGTCACGCGCAGAAAATGGAATCCATCGGTCAACTCGCTGCTGGCATTGCCCACGAAATCAACACCCCCACACAGTATGTCGGCGATAACACTCGCTTCGTGCGCGATTCTTTCACTGACTTGGCTACAGTGCTGGAAAAATTCGGCGAGGTGCTGACCGCCACCCGTGCGGGCAATCCGCCGCCAGAATTGCTGGCAGAAGTGGAACAGGAAATCGAAGCCGCTGATGTGGAATATCTGTTGGAGGAGATTCCCAACGCGCTTCAGCAATCGCTCGACGGCGTGACGCGCATCGCCCAAATCGTGCAGGCCATGAAAGATTTTGCACACCCCGGATCAACCGAGAAAAAA
>JAFDVL010000148.1:0-12699 GCA_018268995.1 Acidobacteriota bacterium
CCGCGAACACGTCGTCAATCGCACAATGCCGCCCTGGCACGCCGATCCACATTTCGGAAACTTCAAGAACGAACGCCGCTTGTCGCAAGCTGAAATTGACACGATCACGGCGTGGGTTGAAGGCGGGGCGGTCGAAGGCAACGCCAAAGATTTGCCGCCCGTGCCGACGTTTGTCGAAGGCTGGAATATCGGTCAGCCCGACATAGTATTCACGCTGCCGCAGCCGTACACCGTCGAAGCCACCGGGCCGGACGAATATCAGTATTTCAATGTGCCGACGAATTTTACCGAAGACAAATATGTGCACGCCATCGAAGCCCGTCCCGGCAATCGCAAAGTCGTGCATCACGTTGTCGTTTTCATTCAACCACCCGCCCCCGCTGACGCGCCGAAGCTGAGTCAGGAAGAACTGACGCGTCGCCGCACGCAACAGGCGAAAGAAAGCATTCGTTACACCGATGGATTCCTGCGCCGAACCAAAGCCGATGCGCCCGTGTATAACGAAGGCTGTTCGTTGCCAAATGGTGGCGGCGGCACCAAACTCGACACCAGCAAACGTGACACCAGCGCCATCTTGCTGACCGAATGGGCACCAGGCCGCAATCCCGACGTGCTGGAACCGGGCACAGCGAAGAAGATTCCCGCCGGAGCGATCCTTACGTTTCAGGTGCATTACAACAAAGCCGCCGGAGCGGTGCAGACCGATCAATCCAGCCTCGGCTTGATCTTTGCCAAAGAACCGCCCTCCAAACTGGTCACAACGGAATTGATTTATAACTCCTACATGCAAATCCCGCCGGGCGCGGAACGCGAACGCATCAACGCTTGCTGGACAGCCCAGAGCGACATCAAACTCACTATGATGATGCCGCACATGCATTTTCGCGGTGCGGCGATGCAAATAGAAGCCGTTTATCCCGATGGTCACAAAGCGATGCTGCTCAATGTGCCGCGTTATGACTTCGCGTGGCAAACGGGCTATATGCTGAAACAACCGCTAGCGATTCCGAAAGGCACCACATTGCTGGTGACGGGCTGGTTCGATAATTCGGCCAAAAACAAATATAATCCTGATCCAACGAAAGCCGTGCGCTGGGGCGATCCGACCTACGACGAAATGCTGGCGTGTTTTGTAGATTTCACACAGGAAGTGACCGCACCTGTCGCAAGCAACAATGGCCAGAAATAATTTGCGGGCGAACATATCTCCAAAGGAGTTCAAGACCATCGAAGTACATCAATAGGTTTTGAGAAAAAGAATCTCTGTTGCTGCGCGAAGCCCTGAACTTCGCGCCTCGCTTGGTGCAACAAAAGTTCGGAGCCTTGCCAAATGGTCGTCTGCCTCATTGGCGCACATCGCAAATGACGGAAAGGAGTTTCCAATGAAAGTAAGATTCAACGCGAAGTATGTGGTCTTCTCTTTGATTGCCGTGATGACAGCATATGTGCTTTATCACAACGAACGCTTTCTCATCGAACCTGAGAATCCGATCTGGGAACATTACGCGAAAATCAAATGGTGGTTGCTCCCGCACGGCATTTTCGGGGCTGTTGTCATTCTGCTGGCACCGCTGCAATTCTCAGAGCGGTTGCGAAAACGCTATGTGAAGTTGCATCGCATCGTGGGACGCTTGTATGTGATTGGCGCGTTGTTGACCTCGCCGATTGGTGTGTACATTCAATACTACGAAGAGCGCATGGGGCTGCCACGCACGTTTACGATTCTGGCGTTGACCAATGCCGTAATGTTGATGGGCGCAACGGCGCTCGCTTTCCTGTTCGCGTACAAAAGGAAAATCGCACAACATCGCCAATGGATGGTGCGCAGTTATGCGATTGCGCTTGTCTTCATTGAGAATCGCTTTCTTCTCGGCATCACCGGCTGGGAGACCCTCGGCGTTGAAATGGTGCAGGCCATCATCTGGGTCTGCCTGGCGATGGCTGTTTTGTTAGGCGATGTAGCGATTTATTGGACGGAAATCCGCCACCTCTTTGTCCCGCCTGCGAGAGCAACAGTGACAGCAAAACCATCTGTACCTGACCGCGTGGTCGAGGCCATCTGAAAGGGGAAACTTGTATGAGTGATATGGGACAAACCCTGAAAATCACGCTGCTCGTTACCCTGGGCATTCTGAGTGCCGTTTTTGTTTTCTGGTGGTGGCGCAGTCGTCGCGTGCCATCTGACGATGCGCAATGCCGTCCTTCCTTGTCGCAACTGGCGATTGGCTTCGGCACGAATTTTTTCGACACACTCGGCATCGGTTCGTTTGCGACGACGACGACGGCGTTCAAGCTGCTGCGAATGGTGCGCGACGAATTCATTCCCGGCACGATGATCGCCGGGCATACGTTGCCGATAATGGCGCAGGCGTTCATCTTTATGACGGTGGTCAAAGTTGATCCCGTGCTGCTGGCGTTGACGATGGTGGCGATGGCGCTCGGTGGCTGGCTGGGCGCGGGCATCGTCTCGCGCTTGCCGCGTCGCTGGATTCAAATCGGCATGGGCGTTGCACTTTTGTTGGCGACAGCCTCTTTGCTGATGAGCCATTTCGGTTTGTTTCCGGCGGGCAGCACGGCAACGGAATTACCACTGGCGCGAATGTTGATTGCGGTGGCAATGTATTTCCTCTTTGGCGCACTGGCTACGCTCGGCATCGGGCATTACGCGCCGAGTCTGGTGTTGTTCAGTTTGCTCAGTATGGATTTACATGCGGCGTTCCCGATTATGGCGGGCGCAGGCGCATTCACCGCCGCCATCGCCAGCACAAGATTTCTCAATCAAGGACGCATCTATCAGCGGGCGGCGCTGGGCTTGACGCTCGGCGGCATCCCCGGCGTGTTGCTCGCCGCGTTTGTCGTGAAATCGCTGCCGCTCGATGTGCTGCGCTGGCTGGTCGTGGTCGTCATTGTTTACACCGCCATCACGATGCTGCGCGCTGCATACGCCGAACGCAAATTGTTAACAAATCAAAACCAAATCGGAGCAAACTATGTCGCCCATTCAACCGACTAAATTCGCGCATATCGTCTATCGTACGCGCCGCTTCGAGCAGATGTTGGAATGGTACACGACGGTCTTCGGCGCGCAGGTGCAATACCAAAATCCTGGCCTCGCGTTTCTGACGTATGATGACGAACATCACCGCTTTGCCTTTGCCAATATGGCGCTGTTTCAGCCTGACGGCACGGACACCGAACGGCAGGGCGCGATTGGCGCAGACCACGTCGCCTACACCTACGCCTCGCTCCGCGATTTGCTGGAAACCTACGCCCGTCTCAAGGAACAAGGCATCACACCTTACTGGCGCATTCATCACGGCATTTCAGTGTCGTTGTATTACGCCGATCCCGACGGCAATCAGATGGAATTCCAAGTGGACAGTTTTAAGACGAGCGAAGAGGCCACGGCGTTTATGCACGAACTCTTTAGCGTCAATCCGATTGGCGTCGAATTCGATCCTGATGACTGGTTAGCACAGTTGCGTGCGGGCGTACCAGAATCAGAATTCCTGCGGCGACAAACGCACGAACCTGTATCGCCTCTGCGCGGTGAATTCACCAAATTTTTACCCACCAATTAACTCAATGGAGAAAACCATGAAAACCCCAAACGTTATCAAGCAAGTGTTTGTTACCTTTCCCGTGGTTGCGCTGCTGCTCGCCACACAAGCCTGCAATCAGCCCGCCGCCGAAACGAAGGCGGAAGTTGCCAAAGCTGCTCCGGCCAAGGAAGCGCCCGAATATTTCATGCTGCGTCCTGAAGTCGAAAAGCAATATGGCTACACGCACGCTGTCAAAATCGGAGATGATCTGAAAATTTCCGGTGCAGTCAGTATGGATGAGAAAGGCAATTTGGTTGCGGCAGGCAATCTGGAGCAGCAAATGAAAAACTGCTACAGCGACCTCGAAAAAGTCCTGAAGCATTACGGCTACACGTTTGACGATGTCGTGGCGGAAAATATTTACACGACCAACATGGCCGAATTCATCAAAGTCGCAGGTTACCGCAATTCGATTTACAAGAAGCAATTCCCGACCGGCACCTGGCTCGAAGTCAAAGGTCTGGCATTGCCGGGGCAATTAATTGAGATAGATATGGAAGCACACAAGTCCAAATAACATCCGCACAGAGAGATAACCGATGAGTAAGCAAGAACTGATCGCCTTCGCAGAGCAATACACTGCTGCCTGGTGTAGTCAGAATGCAGCCAGCGTCGCCGCGTTTTACACAGAGGACGGCGCACTCAAAATCAATGACGCCAGCCCTGCTGTTGGGCGAACGGCAATCAGGGCGGCGGCGCAGAGCTTTATGACCGCATTCCCTGATCTGGTTGTCAAAATGGACTCCGTCAATTTCAAAGATCAGCAGGCAATTTATCACTGGACGCTAACCGGAAATCATACCGACGGCCCATTTGTGCAAATCAGTGGTTATGAAGAATGGCGTTTCAGCGGGGATGGCCTGATCGCAGCATCGCAAGGTCATTTCGATGAAGTGGACTATCAGCATCAATTGAACAACGGCGGAGAAGACCAGGCATAAACAGTGATTTTCGATCATGATCGTCTTTGGCCACTCCCTGTAATTTTTCATCCCACAATTCAAGCAAGAGCGAATGTGCTTATGAAATATCGTCACCGCGTCTTGGGGTTTCTTTGCCTGTTGGCTGCCATCACCTATCTGGATCGCATCGCTATTTCTGTGGCGGGGCCGCGCATACAGGAAAGCCTGCAACTCAATCCGCAGCAATGGGGCTGGGTCGTGGGCATCTTTACGATTTCGTATGCATTGTTTTAGATTCCGACCGGACGCATGGGCGACCGTATTGGCGCGCGCCGCGTTCTGACGCGTATTGTGCTGTGGTGGGGCGAGGAAACTGCTATGAGAAAATATCGAATCGCTACATTGCTTACGCTGGTGATTGTTGCCACTCTCTGTCCGGCACAGCCCAACCAGCGCCAACCGTTACGCCCCAACATCGTCTTCATCCTGATTGACGATCTACGCTGGGATGAACTGAGCATCGCGGGGCATCCGTTCATCAAAACGCCGCACATTGATCGCATCGGCCATGAAGGCGCGCGGTTTCGCAATGCGTTTATGACGACGCCGTTGTGTTCGCCTTCGCGCGCGAGCTTTCTGACCGGGCAATACGCGCATACGCACGGCATCACCGACAACGTAGATCGTTCCGCCGCCAGTCACCAACTCGTCACCTGGCCACGCCTGTTGCATGACTCTGGTTACGAAACCGCCTTCATCGGCAAATGGCACATGGGCAATGACGACAAGCCGCGTCCGGGCTTTGATCGCTGGG
The DNA here is from genome assembly GCA_018268995.1 of Acidobacteriota bacterium. Taxonomy (GTDB): domain Bacteria; phylum Acidobacteriota; class Blastocatellia; order RBC074; family RBC074; genus JAFDVL01. Next base: position 5,319 of record JAFDVL010000148.1, read on the forward strand.
TGAGTTTCAAGGGGCAGGGCACATACTTCAATCCGCCCATCAACGAAGACGGCAAGGCCGTACAGCCGTCGGGATACATCACGGACATCCTCAACAACTACGCGGTGGAATTTATCCGGCGGCGGCACGACAAACCGTTTCTGGTCTGGCTGGCGCACAAGGCGATTCATCCCGAAGTCACACAGAACAACGACGGCAGCGTAGACCTGACGAAATCAGAATTGTTTCTCCCCGCCGAACGTCACAAGAATCTGTACGCGGGGCTGCCGATTCCGCACCGTCCGAACTATGGCCGCGCGCCGACTGGCAAACCCGCGCTGCAACGAGAGATCGGCAAGCTGCCGCCGCTCGGAGCCGCGACCGCAACAAGTGACGAAGCGATTCTCGGACGGCAGCGTTCAATCGCGGCGATTGAAGAAGGCGTCGGCGAGATTCTGAAAACGCTCAAAGAAACCGGCCAGCTCGACAACACGGTGATCGTCTTTACCAGCGACAACGGCTACTTTTACGGCGAACACGGCCTGAGCGTCGAACGGCGGCTGGCGTATGAAGAATCCATTCGCATGCCGCTGCTCGTGCGCTATCCGCGCATGGTCAAGGCAGGCACAGTGCGCGACGAATTTGCGCTGAACATTGACCTCGCGCCGACGTTGCTGGAACTCGCCGGGGTGGCTGTGCCAGGCGCGATGCAGGGGCGTTCGCTCGTGCCGTTGTTGCAAGGCAAACGCACGGCGTGGCGCAATTCGTTTCTGATCGAATATTACACGGACAAAGTTTTCCCGCGCGTTTTGCAAATGGGCTACAAGGCAGTGCGCAACAAGCGGTGGAAATACATTCACTATCTCGAACTGAACGGGATGAATGAACTCTATGATCTCAAAGCTGATCCTTACGAAATGAAGAACCTGATTCATCAGCCCAGCGCAGCCAAAGCACGTGACGCGATGAAGCAGGAACTGGCACGATTGCTGAAAGAAACTGGTGAGCTTAAGCCCTTGCAAGTGACGCGCTGAAATTGTTTATGAACGTGCTTAGGTCTCGCGCGGTTGCGGAAGATGCACTATCCTGAAACCTCCAATCAATCCGGCGTCCGCCATAAGCAACTTGAGGATCAATGAAGCAGGAACTGTTACCCCAAATGAATCTGTCACATTACCGCCTCGTCTCCAAAATCGGCGCGGGCGGAATGGGCGAAGTCTATCGCGCGAACGACACGCGCCTTGACCGTGACGTCGCGATCAAAGTTTTGCCCGCCGAATTCGCCACTGACGCCGACCGCTTGCATCGCTTCAAGCAGGAAGCGAAGGCTACGTCGGCGCTGAATCACGCCAACATCCTGACGGTCTACGACGTTGGCGAGTATGACGGCAATCCGTATCTGGTGATGGAATTGCTCGAAGGCGCAGAACTGCGCGCGCAATTGCCACCTCATTCAGAAGCTGGCACTTTGCCCGTGCGCAAAGCCATTGAGTACGCGCAACAGATTGCCGCTGGCCTCGCCGCCGCGCACGAAAAAGGCATCGTGCATCGTGATCTCAAGCCCGAAAATTTATTCATCACGAAAGACGGGCGCGTGAAGATTCTCGACTTTGGCCTGGCCAAGTTACGACCGCCGCGCCAGGTCTCGGCGGGTTCGGATGTGGCAACAGCCAAGCAACTCACCAATCCGGGCACAGTGATGGGGACAGTGGCGTACATGTCGCCCGAACAAGTACGCGGGCAAGACCTGGATCATCGCTCGGACATCTTTTCGTTTGGCATCATCCTGTATGAAATGCTGAGCGGGCGACGCGCGTTCACGGGCGAGATGATGGCGGATGTGATGAGCGCGATTACGCGCGATGACCCGCCGGAATTGAGCGAACTGAACCCGAAAGTTACGCCGCAGTTGGAAAAGCTGGTGCGGCGCTGTTTGGAAAAGAAACCGGAGCGGCGGTTTCAGACGGCGAGTGATCTGGGCTTTGCGCTGGAATCTCTGACGACGTTGAGTTCGTCGGGCAAGCATCGCACAGAAGCGGTGCCGACACTGGAGACAACCTCGAAACGCAGCGGCTGGCGTGACCGCATCTGGATGATTGCGGCGGGCGTGTTGGCATTGATTGCCCTCGCGCTCGGTGTCGCGTATGTCCGGCGTCCAGCGTTGGAAGCAGAAACGGTGTGGCTATCCGTCAATCCGCCGGACAAAGCGGTGATCTTTACTTCTCCCGCCATTTCCCCGGATGGGCGCACGCTGGCTTTTGTCGCCACCGTCGAAGGAAAAACGCAAATCTGGGTACGTTCGTTGAGTGCCTCTGCGCCCAGACCGCTCGCGGAGGGGGCAAACGGGAGCTTGCTGTTCTGGTCGCCGGATAATCAGTTCATCGGATTCACTTATGCTGGCAAGCTCTACAAAATAGCGCTTTCCGGCGGAACGCCCGCGCCGCTGCTAGATATCCAAACAACCGCTGGCGGGACGTGGAACCGTGATGGCGTAATTCTGGTTGGCTCCGCCAACCAGGGCATACAACGCGTCTCCGCGAACGGCGGACCGGTCAGTTCCGTCACGACAATTGACAGTTCACGTGGAGAAGTCAGTCATGGCTATCCGTTTTTTTTACCGAATGGGCGTCAGTTTCTCTTTCACATCCAGCACAATGATCCGAACAAACAAGGGATTTATCTGGCCTCGCTGGAGGGCGGCGAAGCGAAGCAACTGATCACGACCGAGGTCAGCTCAGTCTGGGCAGGAGAAGACCCGGTCACGCCAGGCACAGGCTACCTGGTTTTTATCCAGCAAGGCGCATTGATGGCACAGTCGTTTGACTTCGGTCGGAATCAGTTGAGCGGTGAGCCAGTGCGGCTGGTGGAGCAGGTGCAAACCGGGCTGCGAGGATTTAATGGGCAATTCTCACTGGCCGGAAATGTGCTGGTAGCGATGGAAGGAACGACCCGCCAGCAACTCACCTGGGTTGATCGCACCGGGAAAAAAGTGGGAACGGTCGGGCCGGTGGGAGCTTATGGGAATCGCGACCTGTCACCGGATGGGCAACGACTGGCGGTCACACGCTTTGATCCGAAGCTTGGCACAAGCGACATCTGGTTGTTTGATCTGGGACGCGGAAATGAAACGCGGCTCACGGTTGATCCCGCAGACGATAGTTTTCCCGTCTGGTCGCCCGATGGCAGCCGCATTGTCTTTTCGTCCACGCGCAAAGGAAAGTCCGGTCTTTACCTGAAAGACGCTACCGGCGCAGGTCAGGAAGAATTGTTGTTCGAGTCAGCGAACCGCAAGGTTCTCCTGCAATGGTCGCCGGATGGTCGTTTCATTCTGTATCGTGAGGTGGATCCGCAGACGCGACAGGATCTGTGGATGCTGCCGCTGGAAGGGGAGCGCAAGCCCTGGCCCTGGTTGAAGACGCAATTTTCAGAATCATCTGGCAGCGGCATTTCTCCCGATGGCAAATGGATGGCTTACTCTTCTGATGAATCGGGACGCGAAGAAGTGTACATTCAGGCTTTTGTGCCAGGCGTTCCGGCCTCCGGCTCCAGATGGCCGATCTCTATCGGCGGCGGTGCTCAAATCAGATGGCGACGCGATGGTCGCGGTCTGTATTATCACCTCAACGGTAAAATGATGGAGGTGGATGTCAGCCTCGGCGCAAAGGTCGAAGCGGGGCTGCCCAGGGAACTCTTTGATAGTCGCACCATCCGCGCAGACCTGAACCGGGCGTGGAATATGACGAAAGATGAACAGCGCTTTCTGTTTGTGACGAATGCCGATGAAGCGAGTGTGCCACCGTTCACGGTCGTGCTGAACTGGATGGCGGAGGTGAAGAAATGACCAGACAGACAGGCACACAACTCGGCGCGTACTGGGCAAGCTGGTTTGCAGTTGCTGCGGCACTTGATGAGTTGCGAGACGAACCGCGATTCAAAGCAATGCTGAAACGAATGAATCTGCCGGAGTAATGAATAAAGAGGCACTGGTTGGGCTTCTTCGCCGCAGCGCGGCGGCTGACTTTAGCCGTGGGTGAAACCCACGGAAGAGATTAGCCAATATCCGCGTCGCATAGCGACGCCTGACCTCAACCGTCGCTACGCGACGCGGGTGGCTCACGCCGCCTCCCGTGGGTTTCACCCACGGCTAAAGTCAGCCGTCACTAGCGCGACGATGCGGCTGATCAGTTACGAATAAAGATGGAAACCGGAACAATCATCAATCAATACAAGATCATCTCCGCCATCGGTAAAGGCGGAATGGGCGAAGTCTTTTTGGCTCAAGACACGAAACTTGATAGAAAAGTCGCGTTAAAGATTCTGCCGCCTGAATTTGCCGAAGATAAAGGCCGAATGAGCCGTTTCGTGCGTGAGGCGAAGTCTGCTTCGGCACTCAACCATCCGAATATTCTTACGATTCACGAATTTGGAACAGAAGGCGCTACGCATTTTCTTGCATCGGAATTCATTGACGGCGAAACGCTGCGTGATCGTTTGCAACGCGCGCCGCTGACCTTGAATGAAGCGATAGACATTGCCGTGCAAACCGCGCAAGCCTTAGCCGCCGCACACGAAGCCCACATCATTCACCGCGACATCAAGCCGGAAAACGTCATGTTGCGCAAAGATGGTTATGTCAAAGTGCTGGATTTCGGGCTGGCAAAATTAACCGAAACAGTCGTCAACGATGAGACCCGAAGCGCGACACTGACAACCGAACAAGGCCGCGTCATGGGTACTGTCGCGTATATGTCGCCCGAACAGTTGCGCGCGCAAACAGTAGATGAACGCACGGACGTTTGGAGTCTGGGCATTGTGCTGTTTGAAATGGCGGCAGGCGTTCGTCCCTTTGCCGGAGCTACGACAAGCGCCGTGATCGCCGCGATTCTGGAACAGACTCCTCTCAGCATGGATGAAGCCGTTGCGCTTCCTACAGAGTTACAACGCATTCTCAGCAAGGCGCTGCACAAACAACGCGCAGAACGTTATCAAACGTCGCAGGAACTGCTACAGGATTTAAAAGCGCTTAGGGATGATTGGGAATTTGCGGCCCGTCTGAAAATCTCAGGAAAAACGGTTCGCGCTAAAACGCTGACAACGGTGCCCTCTCGCCACCGCCTGCGATGGGTCGGGATGATTGCAGTAGCGATGCTGGCAATCATCGCGGTGGCCGTTTGGAGCTTTCGCCGCCAGGCCAATTTGCGTTGGGCACACGGGCAAATCGAACGCATTGCACAATTCGCCGCCGAACAAAAATATTTCGAGGCGTATGATCTTGCGGCACAGGTAAAACAATACTTGCCCAATGATGCGAGGCTGCTTGAGCTGATGCCAAAAGTTGCGGATCCGCTTTCTGTCGCCACCGAACCCGCAGGCGCGCGCATCTTCCTGACGCGATTTGCCTCAGAGAAAGCGGAATTGATCGGCACGACACCGCTCAGCAACTATTCGATAGCGCGCGGCGAATATATCTTACGAGTGGAAATTGATGGTTATGCGCCGTTCGAGCGCACGATCTCCAATCTGCTTGCCCGAACGGGCAATGCCTGGGTGCCACCAGATGAGCCGAGCAATTTCAACATCAAACTACTCCCGTTAGACCAAACGCCAGAACGAATGGTGCTTGTCCCTGGTGGTAAATACAAGCTAACCAGTCGGACAAAACCAACCGAAGAGGGTGTGCAACTTGACGATTACTTCATAGACAAATACGAAGTTTCCAATCGTGAATATAAAGAATTCATTACCGCAGGCGGCTACTTCAATCCGCAGTATTGGCAGGCGGCTTTTCAAACGAGCAAGAGCACGGTTCCTTTTGCCGAGGCGATGAAAGAATTTAAGGATCGGACCGGTTTACCAGGGCCGCGTTCGTGGCTGAACCAAACCTTCCCCGAAGGCAAAGCCGATTTTCCAGTCACAGACATTACGTGGCCTGAAGCAGCGGCCTACGCGGCATTTCGGGGGAAACAATTGCCCTCGATTTATCAGTGGGAAAAAGCAGCGCGCAACGGCCTTGTGACCTACTACGGCGGCTATACGCTTCCCTGGGGCTGGGTCGAATTTGGCAATACGGTTCTCCAACACGCGAACTTCAACACCAATGGTCCGGTCCCCGTGGATGGTTTTGCTTTCGGGATGAGTCCATTCGGATGTTTCAATATGGCGGGCAATGTTGCTGAATGGTGCAATAACGAAGTTGCAGACGGGTTCCTTGTCGCCGGAGGAGCATGGTCGGATGCTTTTTATGTATTTACGGACATTGGCAATTTTCCTGCCAGGCATAGCTCTAACCGACTTGGGTTTCGTTGTGTCCGTGTGACGCCGACAGCCAAGGGAAATCAGGGAGCGGGTTGGATTGATACGACGCATCAAATCCCGAAGTACACGCCAACCAGCGAGAATAGTTTTCAGGCAATGCTCAGCCATTTTCGTTACGATCAACCCCCACTGGATGCAAGCATTCTTGAAAGCCAGGAAACAGACGAGTGGCATCGTGAAAAGATCAGTTTCCTTGGTGGTAATGACGAACACGCCATCGCCTATTTATATTTACCGAAGAGCGCCCGCCCTCCATTTCAAGTTTTGCAATTCGTTCCTGCCGGAGATGTCTATGGCGGCTTTTTTGGCCTGTCGCAATCGGTGGAAATGCAGGTCGCACCATTTATCAAAGCCGGGCGCGCCGTTTGGGCAGTGGTATTCAAAGGATTCAAGGAACGGGAGCATCCGCAAATCTATCAGGCCCCCGGTTGGAATACAGTGAAACGCCGCGATGAAGTCATTCGCAACGCGACGGATCTCAGGCGCGGGCTGGATTATTTGAGTACAAGAACGGATCTTGACCTCAGCCGATTGGCCTATTATGGATACAGCCAGGGCGCAGTAGAAGGGTTGATTTATATCGCCGTCGAACATCGTTATCGTGCAATGGTGTCGCTTGCCAATGGACTTTCACCCAAATGTATTAATTGGATTCCCGAAGCCAACCCCGCCAATTTTGCCTCTCATATCAGGATTCCCAAATTATTATTGAATGGGCGATATGATGAGGTTCATCCCCTCAAAATCTGGGTTGAGCCGCTATATCAATCCCTCTCCGAGCCCAAACAGCTGCACTTGTATGACGCGGGACACTCACCACCACTGGAAATTATCGTCCCCCCGATCAATCAATGGCTGGATGAGGTGCTCGGTGAAGTAACCCGATAGTGAGACTTGATTCAGAGGGAAACACAAGTTGCCCAATCCGGCTGACCCACTCAGAACTTGACGAACCCCGAACAGCAAGGCAGAATGACCGCTCGAAAATTGAAATTTGCGATGTCAAAGGCAATAGATAATTACAGGTAACACCTGTTTATTGTCAGCTTCAAAAATCGCAAGGTTGCGCGCCCGTAGCTCAGTTGGA
>JAFDVL010000148.1:12725-13864 GCA_018268995.1 Acidobacteriota bacterium
TCGGGGGTTCGAGCCCCTCCGGGCGCGCCAATCAAATCAAACATTTACAGGCATCCACGCGATGCCTGTTTTGCTTTGTGGACACATTCGTGGGCACATTGATAATTGATCTCTATTGACAACTATTAACGAGTTACTTCTGTTTGTTTGGACTTTGCTCGTGCGAGTTATGTGTGGGATCGCTCATCGTTTGTGGCGAGCAAATAATCGGCCAAGTCCCAACCCTCCGCTTTTTGATCATCGGATAATTCGGTTTCGAGCAAATCGGATACGATCACATCCAGCCCTTGTGCACGAGCGGCACGAGCAACCTTGGCCCATAATGCAAAGCCATCGCCGTCGGGAAACAGTACGATGCGTTGCCTTGCATACCGTGTCAGTTTCGTCACGCTCAGATGCGATTTGCCGCCGCACGCGAGCCACGTATAGTCGGGCAATTCCAGGCTGGCGATCACCGCCGTTTTCTCGGCTTCGACCATTGCGATTACGCGCGGCGCATCGGCCAATAAATGCGCTCCGAAATCGCTGCGCCGATAGTCAAACGACGCTGGCAATATGCCACGCTGTTTCAGTTTGGCGTGCAACCGATGCGCTCGGTGGTATCTGAGTTCCCCGCGTGCAGCAAGACGAACCAGACGAGGGGAAAGCCGATGTCACGCCAGACCAGCGAGAGCAGCAAAATGTTGATGTCCAGATTTCCCACTTGCCAATTCATGCGATCTAGCGCCAGCGTATACGGCCCCGTCACGCCCAAGACGCGTACGACGAAGTGCGCCACTTGCGCATAAGGCAACTCGAAGTGGTGGAGAAAGCGTTGCAGGCGTTTATAGTGCGCGGCCTCACTCGCCGCCTCGGAAAAGGCCGTGGCGAGACGAGCCAGATTGATGGTGCGCTGCGAGAAAAGGGCGAGGAGAAAGCGCGCCACAAATTTGATACGGGCTTTGTTCCAGGGTAGATTGTCAGAGAGCGTTCGTTCTAACGAGCGGATGTCGGTCATCGTGTGAGTGGCCTTTCAAGTTTCGTCACCTGAAAGTCTACTTCACATGATGCCCTTCACCACGAGTCAGCCCGCTTTTTTGTCATGCAGCAAGAAATACGATATTTAATCTCCCCATTGGTTAAGTACACTGTAAAGTAAG
>JAFDVL010000149.1 GCA_018268995.1 Acidobacteriota bacterium
GTTCGAGCGCGATTGTTCGTTGCAACGGCGGCATCAGAAGATCATCGAAGAAAGCCCATCACCTGCGGTGAGTGACGCGTTGCGTGAGCGAATGGGCGCGGCGGCAATCCGCATTGGCAAAGTGTTGCAGTACACGAACGCCGGGACAGTCGAATTCATCCTTGCCCCGAACGGCGAATTTTATTTCATCGAAGTCAACACGCGCTTACAGGTCGAGCATCCCGTGACCGAAATGATTACGGGGCTGGATTTGGTCAAGCTGCAAATCGAAATCGCAGAAGGGAAGCCGTTGCCATTTGGTCAGTCTGATTTGCAAACAAGCGGCCACGCGATTGAAGCGCGCTTGTATGCCGAAGACCCAGACAATCAATTCCTGCCTGCGACGGGAACGATTCACGATTGGTTGTTGCCAAAAATAGATGGATTGCGCATTGATGCCGGCATCGAAGCTGGAAGTCAAATTGGCATCAATTACGATCCAATGTTGGCGAAGTTGATTGCACATGGGGCGACGCGCGAAGACGCGATTCGTAAATTACGCTATGCGTTGCAACGCCTGTCAATACAGGGCGTGATGACGAATCAGGGGTTTTTGCTGCGGCTGCTGGAGCACGCAGAATTCACTGGCGGTAACGCGCACACTGGCTTCATCTCGGAACATCTGACGTCGTTGGCGAATGCCGAGGATGTCGAATTGGATCGTGCTTCGATCATTGCTGCCGCTTTGTATTGGCAAAAGTCGTGGCAAGCCTCAGATGCGCTGATGACGAACTTGCCACCGAGTTATCGTAACAATCCGTATCGCAATCCATCGCTCAAGTTGCAACTTGGAAAGCAGGAAACGATTGTCTCGTGGCAGCACATTGCAGGCGATCAGTTTGAAGTGAATGCTTTTGATTCGACGGCACAGGCACAGCTTCTATCGTTCGATGCGCGACATCTTCGTCTCGTTATTGACGGCGTGCAACGCACTTTTCGTCTGACCGATGTCGGCAATCAGCTGTACATTCATTCGTCGCTTGGCTCACGCACGATCACACGCTTGCCGCGTCATCCCGACGTGCAAGCCACCGCCGAACAAGGTTCGATGGCATCGCCGATGCCTGGACTGGTTGCGAAAATCCTTGTGTCAATCGGGCAATCTGTCAAAGTCGGTGATCCGCTTTTGATCCTTGAAGCGATGAAGATGGAACAGACGATGCGCGCCGCCGTGGATGGCATCGTCGAAACGATTCGCGTCAGAGAAGGCGAAGTCGTCGGGCCAGGCGCAACGTTGATTACTTTGAAATGAAACCACCGAGAACACGGGTCACACAGAGTTTTTTGACAAGATTGACAAGATTTGTTCAGGATTGACAGGATTGTTCTTGTTAATCCTGTAGAAAATCCTGTTGATCCTGTCTTGCTTTTCTCCGTGCCCTCCGTGTTCTCTGTGGTGAAATCTTCTCCAATTGGAAGGCAATCTTTATGGAAGACTCACAACTGCAATTCCCGTACTTCACCGAAGAACATCGGATGCTCCGCGACACTGTCAAGCAATTCGCGCAACGTGAAATCGCGCCGTATGCCGAAGAGTGGGATGCCGTAGGCATCTTCCCGCGTGACGTTTTTAAAAAAGCAGGCGACCTCGGTTTGTTCGGCATTCGCCTTGATCCGAAATATGGCGGCAGCGGTTTAGATTGGTGGGCAACAGCGGCCTACATCGAAGGGCTTTCCTACACGACCAGCGGCGCGGTGAATATGGCGATCATGGTGCAATCGGATATGACGTTGCCGTTCATTGACGATGTCGGCACGCCCGAACAAAAAGCCGAATTTCTCGCGCCCGCAATTGCTGGCGACAAGATGGCGGCGCTCGGCATCAGTGAACCGGGCGGCGGCTCTGACGTGGCCGCGATCAAGACGCGCGCGAAAATCGAAGGCGATGATCTGGTGATCTCCGGGCAAAAACTGTGGATTACTAATGGCACGCGCGCGGACTTTATTTTGCTTGCCGTGCGCACCGCCGAAGACCGTTACAAAGGCATCACGTTTGTGCTGTTCCCGACCGATGTCAAAGGCTTTTCGGTGGGCAAAAAGCTCAAGAAAGTCGGGAACCTGGCGTCTGATACCGCAGAGCTGTTTTTTGACAATTGCCGCATCCCGAAACGCTACGTTTTGGGCGAAATGAATCGTGGGTTTTATTACGTGATGGAGAATTTTCAGGGCGAACGATTGGTGTCCGCGATTGGCGCTGTGTATGCGATGGAACGCGCGATTGAGCTGGCGAAAGCGTACGGCAAAGAACGTGAAGCGTTTGGGCAACCGCTTGGTCAGTTCCAAATCTGGCGGCATAAATTTGCCGAGATGGATACGCAAGTCGAAGCCGCGAAATGGCTGACGTTTCGTGCGCTGGATTTGTACAATCGCAAGCTCAAAGCCATCCGCGAAATCACGATGTCCAAGCTGCATACGAGCGATCTGTCGCAGCGCGTGATGTACGATTGCATGCAGCTTTTCGGTGGCTTCGGCTACACGACGGAATACCCAATTTCACGCTTCTGGCGTGACGTACGTTTGCACACGATTGGCGCGGGTGCGTCGGAAGTGATGAAGGAGATTTTGGCGAAATTGGACGAGCGAGGATAAGCCAAACCGTAAATTCTCGCAAAAAATAAGCGCACCCTCTTGACAGCATATGCCAGTGGTGTAGTAGAGTGCGCGCCGTCTCAAGCACAGTCAGCAAAAGCCAAAGTCAGCCGTTCGGGTTGTCAGCCAAACTTGAGATATTTCGATTGCCAATTTGCAGCACAGTTGCTCAGCAGTGAGCGCGTAAGAACAGGAGTTCCTGATGCCATCGCGCAGTTCGACAACGCAACACCAAACGCCAGCACAGCCCCGTAAAATGGGGCGATGTGGCCCCCCGGCAATCGCTGTGCCAGCAATCCCATAATCCATTACAAAATTTCATCGCGTCGCAGAACTCGTTTCTGCTGAGGCGTCTTGTGATTGCCGTGGGGCGTTGCATTGCTCTCAACCACAGGTCGTCGTCTATTTGGAGGTCACTATGCCATTTTCATTTTGTCGTTTGTCTACAAGGCAACTCCTCGCCTTGTGCGTTGTATTGCTTGGAACCGTAACGGCGCTCGGTCTTAGCTCGCGGCGTTGGTTGACGAATACCAAAGAGATGAAAGCTGTGGCACCGTCCGCGGTGCAAGCGAAGAATAAAGCGAATCCATTGGGCAACGGTTATCTGCAACGCAAAGGCATGTGGCCGCAATTACGCCCCACATTAGACGCGCACGGAGATCGGTTCGAGAAGCCGGGCAAAGAGCGTGTAACTATCGTTGGCATCATCAACGATCTGGCATCTGATGACAAAACCCCTTCCCGGTTGATCTTTGAGTTTCCTGACAAGCTACGATTGGAGAAGCAAAAGAAAGATAAGGTGCATATCACCATCTTTGACGGCAAGACCAAATTCAAGCTCGGCGATGTGCTGAAAAAGGAAGAAGAGGATGAATTGGAATCATTGGCGTTGGATTCCGCTGATCATTTTCTGGCAGGCCACATGCAAGGCTTTACTACGCGCTTTTTTGGCGCACGTTTTCGGCTGGATGATGGGACAGTCCGCGATTACAAAGGACCGTTTTATGACATCTACCAACTGACCGATCAAATCCCTCACAACAACAATGAGAAACGCGAACAATACAAGCGCTACTTCATCAACTCTGACAGCCAGTTGATTGAGCGCATTACCTATCAAACCAAGAGCAATGGCAAGGACGTGGATGTCACGGTGCAATATTCCGGGTGGCAGATAGTGGAGGGGCAACAGCTTCCGACCACGATCACGCGGCTGGAAAATGGCAAAACCACGATGATTTTGTCCATCAGTGCTGCCAGCTTAAGCCGCCGCGCCGATGACGGCATCTTCACGAATCCACAGGGCAAATAACATTCGTTTCGTTATCTAGCGACCATTATCATTAGGAGAGTCTATGCGTTTTTCCCAGCCATTATCATTCGCCGTTGTTTCCTTCTTGCAAGTTACGCTTGGCCTTTTGCTTTGTGCGCTGTCCGTGTTTGCCCAACAGGAAAGCCCGGGGCGCGGGACTTATCCGCAAGGCGCGTATTCGCTTTCTGATATCGAGCAGATCAACACTACCAACGGCAACGTCATGTTTCATGTTCCGGTCGGCTCGCTCCCGGCGGGACGCAATGGTCTGAGGGCAGCGGTGGCGCTGCATTACAACAGCAAGCTCTATGATTCCTGGTTTGGCTCTGCCTGTGATAACAATAATTATTGCGAGGATGGGGTACAGCAGCTTTATGCCTCGCCCACAGGCGGCTGGCGTTATGGCTTTGAATACAGCTTACAACTGCTCTACCGCCCGCAAAGCTATGCTTGTTCTGATCCGCGTGGCTGGAACATCTTTCGGCTGGTCATGAATTTCCCCGACGGCAGCAGTCATGAGTTCAGACCCTACGGCTATAGCGATTATGATGGATATTATCCGGTCCTTCCGAGTGGTTTCGGGTATGGCTCAAATTGCTCCGCCACCACCTACACGACTGGGACGATGACCTATTTCAGCACGGACAATACGCATCTGCGCTTGGAAGTTCAGCATGTGAGCAGCGGCCCGAACCCCTGGACATTATTTCTGCCCAATGGCGGGCGCATCACGTTCAATGAACCTGGCGCGAGCGGGCAGCGCATCTATGACGCCAATAATAATTTCGTCGAAGTGCAGAACATTATTTTGCAGAATGGCCACCCTGCCAATAAGCTCGTAGATCAACTGGGCCGTTTCGTCGAAATTGAGCATACCGGCGCAGGTGTGGATTACATTCGCAGTCCTGGTGCCAATGGACAAACGCTAACCACCACTGTGACCTGGAAAGCCATCAATAGTTATTCCTGGAACAACGGTTACTATGCGTATGGTAGCGGTTTTACGCAATTCGATTTTGGTTTACCATTTCTCAGCGGCGTAGATCAAATTATCGCGCCGACCCAGGCCGGCGGCTATGCCCATACCTTTAATTACAATCTCGAATACGGCAATTATGACGGCTTTGGCGAAGTTTCATCGGTCAAGCTGCCGTCGGCGGAGACGAACAAAGCACAGTCCAGCTATTCGTATTATGTATACGGAATTTACTTATGATAATGCGACCACAACCGGGAATCTGACGCTGCAAAGAAACTGGGATTCAACGAAGGGAACGATTACGACTCCACTCACTTCCAGCAATTCCATCGCGGTCAGCCATTCGTACGGCACGTGGAGCAGCGGTGCGACTGGCAAATTGAATCAGACCACAGATGCGAACGGCACGGTCACTTCCTTCACCTATGACAATCTGAATGGTACAGGGACAGAAGTCTATCCCACGCAAATCGTCGCGGCGTATGGCACATCGCTCGCCCGCACCACCAATCTAACCTACGAACTCAACAGCGGGTTAACACTACAAGACACAGATGCCGATAACAGCATCGCAACGAAAACGACGTACGATGACCTGGGCCGTCCGACGCTGGTGGAAGAAGGGGGAAGCGGCAATCCGCTCGTGTTCCTGCGGCAGACTGCCACTGAATATTCCGATGCCCTGCGGCGTGTGATTGTGCGTTCCTCAAAGGATACCAAAACGGATGGCAAGCTGATGTCCGCGCAGCATTACGATCAACGCGGACGCGTGCGTCTGACGCGCACATTGGAAAGCGGCGTCGCCAATGATGCCACCGATGAAACGCTGGGCATCAAGGTACAGACCCGATATTTCGCGGGCGATTACAATGGTACCTCGACTGCCAATCCCAATGGCTATACGCTAGTGTCGAATCCCTATCGCGCCGATTATTCGTACAATGCGGGTAGTGAGACTACGATGGGCTGGACGCGCTCGAAATCCGATCAAGGCGGGCGTGGGTTGGAAGTCCAATCATACAGCGGCGCAACCTTACCCGCGCCCTTTGTTACAAGCGGTGCTAATACTACGAACAAGGGGACTGTTGTCACGTATTACGACGCAGAAACTGTGCGCGTCACCGATCAGGCAGGCAAGCAACGCACGAGCGGAACCGATGGCTTAGGCCGTCTCGTTTCGGTGTGGGAAGCGCCCAGTAACGAAAATTATCTGACCAGCTATACTTACGATACGCTGGATAGCTTGACGCAGGTCAGTCAGGGCGGCCAGACACGCACTTTTGCCTACAGTTCACTCAAACGGTTGACTTCGGCGACAAACCCCGAAAGCGGGACGATGAGCTATACTTACGACAATAACGGAAATTTGCTGACCAAAACCGATGCGCGCTCGACGCCCATTACCACGACCTACACCTACGATGTGCTGAATCGTAATACGACGGTGCGGTATTCGTCGTACACGAACGGCACAGCCGCAGTAGATCGCTTCTATGATTCGGTGACGAACGGCAAAGGCAAGTTTGCGTATGCGGTCAGCTACAACACCGAAACGGGCGGCACGCTGACTTACAACTACGATCAAATCAACAACTACGACAAACTGGGGCGCGTGACGAGCAAGTCGCAAAACTTCCTCATCAATTCCGGCGGCTACACGTGGCGACCATTCACGACGACGGCAACGTACAATCTGGCGGGCGGGATGACGTCGGAAACGTACCCTTCGGGGCGTACGGTGAATTATGAATACGCCGATGCCGGACGAATGACTAGCTTCAAGGGGAATCTGGGCGATGGCACGGCGCGCAATTATGCGACAGAAATGACCTATTTGGCGGCGGGGCAGTTGACGAAAGAAGCGTTAGGCAAACCGTCCACAGGTTATCAAGGCATGACGACGACGCTCTATCAACGCTTGAACTATAACTCGCGGCAGCAACTCTATGCCGTGCGCGTCGGCACCTACAACGGCACGACTTACGACAACGACCCACAATCCGCGCAAAGCAGCCAAACCTCGTCGTGGGATCGCGGGATGCTGACGTGGCGCTATGGCAGCGACGATGCGACAACGTGGGGCGCAGGCGGGGCGGACAACAACGGCAATGTGCTGCGTGCCCAGCACTGGATTCCCGGTGCCAATTCGTATTACGACGATTACACCTACGACAATTTGAATCGCCTCAAGCAAGTCACGGAAGGCGGCAATGCGTCATTCGTGCAAGCCTTTGATTACGACCAGTGGGGCAATCGCACCATCAATCAATCGCTCACGACCACCTCCACTGACATCAACAAGAAATTCTTCACGGTGAACACGGCGAACAATCGGTTAGGCGTGCCAAGCGGACAAAGCGGCGCAATGAGCTATGACAATGTCGGCAATCTCACTACCGACACCTACACGAATCCGAGCGCAGGCGGGGCGATGGAATACGATGCTGAGAACCACATGACCTCAGCCGTGAACGGCTCGCACCAATATCGCTACAACGCCGATGGCAAGCGCGTGCGGCGCATCATTGCGGGAACAGGCGAGTTCTGGATGGTGTATGGGATTGGAGGCGAGTTGGTGGCGGAGTACAATGCGACGAGCGGGTATCCGACGGCGGGGACTCCGGCGAAAGAGTTTGGCTATCGCAATGGACAGATGTTGGTGATGGGGGATACCTCAGAGGCGGTGGCCAACATGCAATTCAAGTGGCTGGTGCAGGATCATCTGGGTTCGACGCGGATGGAGCTTGGGAAAGATGGCGTCGCGGTGGTGAGGCACGATTATTTGCCGTTTGGGGAGGAGTTGAAGGGAGGATTGCGCAGTGGGAATGGCTACGGGACGGCGACAAATACGAAGCAGAAGTTTACGGGCTATGAACGCGATGGCGAGACAGGTTTAGATTTTGCGCAGGCGCGATATTACGCTTCTGTGCAGGGGCGATTTACAAGCCCTGATGTATTATTTGCTGATCAGGATGAACTTAATCCGCAGACGTGGAATCTCTATGCCTATACATCCAATAACCCGCTGAATCGTGTAGACCCTAATGGGCGGCGCTGGTTTTACAAGAGTGATGGCAAACAGATCGTAGATATTCTATGGGTGAATCCCAACGACGATGGCTCCTACACTTCACCGGGTGAAGGCTACACGGCATTTATACCTACTGTGGGAAATTCACATTTAGAAGTTTATATCAATGGCGGTAATCAGGTTGTGTACTTTGGCGAAAATAGGGATGGTAGCCCCTACCAAAGTCGAGCTATTGCAACAGGTAGGGTTGAAGATTCGTCTCTTGAAGTTGCCGCCTTTTTTCTCCCTGGTGGAATTAGTGTAAAAGGCATTGCAAGCGGGGCTTCACTTTTGTGGGGTAAATACCTTGCAAAACGAGCGGCTCTCGATGTTGCAGAAAATATAGGTGGTATTACTGCAGCACAGGCATCTCGGCTGCACGAATTATTGGCAGCCATACCTGGCGTTAAGAAAGTTTTTGCATTTGGTTCTCGAACAAAAGGGACATGGACTGCTGCATCTGATTTAGATGTCGCGTTGATTGGGCAGGTCAATACTCACAACCCGCAGGTTTTACGTGCAGTAAAAGAAGCTCAAAACTATGCAGAGAGTATTGGGATTGGATTTGGGAAGGAGTCACGTAGATCGCTGGATATTCATGTTTGGGATTCACTCAAAGATATGGCAAAATCTTTCAAAAATGCTCCCAACTTTGATCCTGCGAAAGGAATCCCAAAACCAGTACCTCTCAGATAAATAGATGAAAATATGTCACATAATATAATTTTTAGGGTAGAGGGGAAGGAAGATGGCCTTAATAGATTATGGGTTCATCTACAAGAAGAAGACCAACATAATTACAGTAATTTTATAATTCATATTCCAAGTGTACATATTAACGCGATATTTGACCCGTTTCAGTTAAAATCTGAACGTCAAGATTGGGGTGAGTATATTCGCAATAATATCAAGGAATTTGGAACCTTCGTTCTTGAAGGATATATCAAACTTATGAGGGAGATTGGTAGCAGCTCAGTTACCTCATATTTTTGGGTGCTGTCAAGTATTAGCGAGATATACGAAACTAAAGATGGTATCGAAATCAAAGGGAGAGTAGTGCCGTTCATTCCAAGAGCATAGTAACTAACTCTAGCGTATTTGTGAGAAAGTCCAAACACGACCTACGACAACAACCCGCAAACGGCGCAGAGCAGCCAGACCTCATCCGGGGATCGCGGGATGTTGACGTGGCGTTATGGCAGCGATGATGCCACGACCTGGGGCGCAGGCGGGTCGAATAACAACGGCAATGTGTTGCGCGCCCAGCATTGGATTCCCAGCGCCAATTCTTATTACGACGATTACGAATATGATAATTTGAACCGCTTGACGAAAGTCACGGAAGGCGGCAATGCGTCCTTCGTGCAAGCCTTTGATTACGATCAATGGGGCAATCGCACGATCAATCAAACCCTCACGACGACTTCCTCTGACATCAACAAGAAACTCTTCAGCGTCAACACAACGAACAATCGGTTGGGCGTACCGAGCGGACAAAGCGGGACGATGACGTTTGATGGCGTCGGCAATCTCGTCAGCGACACGTACACGAATCCGAGCGCAGGCGGGGCGATGGAATACGATGCCGAGAATCACATGACGTCGGCGGTGAACGGCTCGCACAAATATCGCTACAATGCGGATGGCAAGCGGGTGCGGCGCATTATTGCGAGTGTGGGTGAGTTCTGGATGGTGTATGGGATAGGCGGGGAGTTGGTCGCGGAGTACAATGCGACGAGTGGGACACCGACGCAGACGAATCCGGCGAAGGAGTATGGCTATCGCAATGGGCAGATGCTGGTAATAGGCGACACGGCGGAACCAGATGCGAATTTGCAGTTCAAGTGGCTGGTGCCGGATCATCTGGGTTCGACGCGGATGGAGATTGGAAAGAATGGGACAGCAGTGGTGCGGCACGATTATTTGCCGTTTGGGGAGGAGTTGAAGGGAGACTTGCGCAGTGGGAATGGCTATGGGACGGCGACGAAGACGAAGCAGAAGTTTACGGGGTATGAGCGGGATGACGAGACGGGGCTGGATTTTGCGCAGGCGCGGTATTATGCGAATACACAAGGGAGATTTATTAGCCCTGATGAGTTCAATCCGATTCTTGGTAAACAAGGTGCAGCGGATCAAGAGGAGGCTTGGAAGGAATTTCGCCGATATATCAGACAGCCTCAGCATTGGAATCGTTATGTTTATGCTCTCAATAATCCTTGTAGATATGTTGATCCAGACGGAATGGATCCCATCACCGTCAACTTAAATATTGTCTGGGATGAAACCGTGAATGACGGAAGAGGGTACACTGAGGAGGAAAAGAAAAAGGTACGTGAAACTTACATTGCGCAAGCCAAGAAAAACTTCGGCAATGTAGATATTAATTTTAATATTACTGAAACGACGGGCAAGGCTACGAACCTTGGGAAGTATGATACGGAGAAGATTGAGAAACCTATGGCGGGTGCTATAAACGTGTTTTTTACTAAGAAAGATGTTGATGCTAGATTCGGTGGCTCAACTGAAGTGACCCATGCAGGAACAGGGCAAATTTTCATCTCTACAGGACGAGGGGCAAACGAAAGAGACTTGACGCATGGAATTATTCACGCATTTGGTATTGCCACAGGACTTAACGGATATAGCAAATTATCTGCTGAGGTTGCAACAGAGTATGTTGCCCATTACCTCTCATCAGGTAAAAAGCAGGCATATCAAGATAATAGACCGCCAAGTGAGCACTACGGATATGCGTCCGCTAAAATTGGATCACCGCCAACAAAATATGATACTCGCAATGGGTTTGATGTGATTCGTGATGGAGCGCGGAAGTATCTTAAGAAGTAACTGGAGGATAAGGATGAGATCACTATTAAGATTTCTAAGCCTTATTTGGTTGGGAATAGTCACACCTCTTTTTGGTATTATTCCCTTTTGGTGTTCCATTTTCCCTGAAAATGGAAGTACACCTCTTTGTAATATCCACAGAGCTTTCCTCCTGAGCATTTGGACTCTGTTTTTTTCTGATCCTGCACCAGGTGTGAGTGATGCTACAGTGCCAATAACAAAAGGACAGGCTATTGGGGTTTTGATAGTTATATTCAGCATCGCTGGGCTTGCCCTTTATTATTGCTTCTTATGGTGGAATGAGTCTAAGAAAGGTCACAAACTTACTGTCTGAACTATATGTTGAAATCAAAACCTTGCGACGACGTGTGGCGCAGGCGGAGCGGACAATAACGGCAATGTGCTGTGCGCCCAGCATTGGATTCCGAGCGCCAATTCCTATTACGACGATTACACCTACGACAATTTGAATCGCTTGAAGCAAGTCACCGAAAGCGGCAATGCCTCGTTCGTGCAAGCCTTCGATTACGACCGCTGGGGCAATCGCACGATCAACCAAACGTTGACGACAACCCACACCGATCTCAACAAAAAACTCTTCACCGTCAGACCGACGTTCTGCTGGTGCGGGTCTGGTGCGTTGTGCGTGTCGGCAACAATGAAAGAAATTTTGGCGAAATTGGAAGCGCACGGATGAAGGTTGGAAAAGCTACGGGGCAACCGCCCTCGCCGTTTCTGCGACTTCATTTGAACCTGTCGTAACAGGTGGGCGACCTTGCTCCGTGGCGTTAAAGTCTCGTACTATGACGAGCAGGTTTGCCAACAGATGTATGCGAAGGTCTCCCGACAAATGAATTAGGTTCAAAAAATATGTCGTAGATGACGAACGAAGCAGAAGCCCCGCAACGAAAGCCATCTTAGTGGACGCCATAGCCTCGGTCAAGACACAAAATGTGGTATTTTTGCGGCCAATTTCTCTGCTTGACCCACTGCGCAGCATTCGTTATCCTGTTGCACTTTTGCAGCAGCGCTTTACGCATTCATGCTGAGTAGCATAAAGACGAAATCAGATTTTTTGTTTAGGAGAAACATTTCCCAATGGCTAGTATTCAAGCAACGCAAATCCGCAAAGGCATCGTGATTTTGCATAATGGTGTACCGCATCGCATTCTGGAATTTCATCACCATACACCAGGTAACCTGCGCGCGATGGTGCAAACCCGCATGCGCAATTTGAAGACCGGAACCACGACGGAACATCGCTTTCGTTCAACGGAATCTGTCGAAAAAGCCATTTTTGAAGAACTCGAAATGACGTATCTTTATGCGGACGGCGACGGCTACCATTTTATGAATATGGAGTCGTATGAACAGGTCGCCCTCAACGAAGAAGTGTTGGGCGATGCTATCGGCTATTTGTTGCCCGAAACAGTGATCAAAATCGAATTCTTTGAAGGCAATCCCATTGGCATAACGATTCCGTTGACGGTTGATTTGACTGTGGTCGAAACCGAACCTGAAATCAAAGGTGCGACGGTCAGCAATGTCGGAAAGCCCGCCAAGCTTGAAACTGGCATTACGATTCAGGTTCCCGCGTTTATCAAAGAAGGTGAAAAGATTCGGGTGGATACGACCGAAGGTCGTTACATGGAACGGGCAAAGTAGTTACTGGTTATTGGTCACGAGGCATTGGTCATTCGTTACTTGCGGAAGTATTTGCAGCTAACAATGACCAGTGACAAAAGACAAATGACCAATGACAATGTTTATGTATTTCCTTTACAGCATTTTTCTTTCAATAGCATTCCTCGCTTTACTTCCGTACTTCATCTATCAGGCATTTTTTCATAAAAAATACCTGAGCAATTTTCGAGAACGATTAGGAATCTTGCCTGAATCCTTACAGGCGGATGCTCGCCCAACGATCTGGATTCACGCCGTTTCTGTGGGCGAAACGTTAGCCGCACATTCGCTTGTGAATGCTTTGCGCGAACGATTTCCAGATCACCGATTGATCTTTTCGACCACGACCGCGACAGGACAGGCAGTGGCTCGTTCGCGTATTACGGAAGCGGACGGATTTTGCTATTACCCGTTCGATTGGAAATTTTCAGTACGAAATGCTCTTAAAGTGATTCAGCCGCGGATTGTGGTCTTGATGGAATCAGAGCTGTGGCCCAATTTTTTACGTGAATGCAAGCGACAAGACATTCCTGTTTTAGTTGCCAATGGACGCGTCTCGGATCGTTCATTTCAGCGGGCGCAAAAGGTTCAATTTTGGTTTCGCCGTCTCACTGCAAATGTCACCTGCTTTTTGATGCAGAGCGAGGCAGATGCTGCTCGAATAAAAGCTCTGGGGGCGTCTCAGGTCTTTGTCAGTGGCAACATTAAATATGACATCGGAAGCGATAAGCAGTCCGCAATCATTGATGCAAACGCACATTCGATCAATGAAGCTCTGGCGCTTGATCAATCTCCGTTGATCATTGCTGGGAGCACCAGCGATGGCGAAGAAGAACTGCTGCTGTCGGCTTTGGCTGAAGTCCACAAGACAGAAGGACTGGACGATGTGCGTTTATTGCTGGCTCCGCGTCATCCTGAACGCTTTGAGACAGTCGCTAAATTACTGGATTCTTCACGCTTCAAATATGCCCGTCGTTCTGCCTTCGTCCAACAGGTTGAAACGGCAGGGATTGGCAACTACGGTGCTTTGCCCTCAGTGAAAAGCCCTGTTCAGTCCGCCACTGTAGTTTTATTAGATTCAATCGGGGAATTGGCGTCGTTGTATCGCTTTGCTTCCATCGTTTTTGTTGGTGGAAGTTTGGTACCAAAAGGTGGGCATAACGTTCTCGAACCTGCCCGCGAGGCTAAGCCCATCATCGTCGGCCCTTATATGGAAAACTTCCGCGAGATTGCTGCGGAATTTCAGCGCAATGATGCTTTGATTCAAGTGCAAGGCACAACTGACAAAGAGCTAACTGCCGCGCTGAGTGCCTCACTCATTGAGCTATTGCGTGATGCAGAACGTGTGAAATCGTTAGGTGCCAATGCCCGCGCCACAGTTGAAGCAAATCGTGGTGCGACGAATAAAACGGTCGAGGTTATTGCCAGCATCATCTGATGTGTCCACATCTCTCCTGAAAAAAGCTGCGACTTACTTGTATGCCTTTGGCGTCAACTGGCGGCTCAGAAAATTCCACTCTGGTCACTACACAATCCGAAAACTAAATAGCCCTGTCATCAGCGTTGGCAATTTGACGGTTGGTGGGACAGGAAAAACCCCCTGCACCGCTTTTATTGCTAATTTTCTGAAAGCCGATGGTTTGCAAGTCGCAATTTTGAGCCGGGGCTATAAGCGCAAAAGCAAAGGGTTAGTCGAAGTCTCGAATGGTCAGGAAATTTTATGCGAAGCTGCGCAAGCAGGCGATGAACCATACTTGTTGGCGCAGCTTTGTCCTGGTGTCCGCGTGATTGTTAATGCAGATCGCAATGAGGCAGGGAAGTGGCTTGAGTCAAAGGCCAAAATTGATGTGTTCCTTCTTGATGACGGCTACCAGCACATTCAATTGCACCGAGATTTGAATTTGCTCTTGATGGATGGCAACAATCCAATTGGCAATGGGCAATTGCTGCCCACTGGGGTTTTGCGTGAGCCAGTAACAGAAATCGCACGAGCAGACGCTGTCATTGCAACGCGCGTTGAGGCTGAAACGAACCGTGATGCGATCCGCGAATTGCTTGATCTTCATTCTTGCGGATCGGTGCCGTTATTTTTCTCGCATCACGAAATTACGGCTTTCAAATTGCTCAATGCTATTGCACCGCTCAGTGCCTTCAATCATCAGCCCGTCGCTGCGTTTTCCGGCATCGCACAGCCAGCGCGTTTTTTCGCCGATCTGCAACGTAATAATCTTCAGCTCGTCCATCAACAATCTTTTCCCGATCATCATCGCTATTCGCAGGAAGAGTTGCAGGAAATTTTCCAACAGGCACAGCAGCGAAAAGCCGAAGCCATCATCACGACAGAGAAAGATGCGGCGAATCTCCCTTACAATGTGCTGATGCAGGCACCTTTGCCGATTTATGCTGCGCAGTTACAATTCAAAATCGAAAATGAACTTGAGTTCAAACAACTGGTGCGCCAAAAAATAAATGACTGTTTACAACGGTAAAATTCTGCCTTTTGTCAGGAGAAATCGTCCATGCAAAACTATCTTGATGATTTTCTGAAACATCTAAAATACGAACGGAATCTTTCAGAACATACGCTGCGCAATTACGAAAGCGATATGGAGCAGTTTTATGATTTCATCGCACCGCCAAACCGGGATGGAGAGCGGCGAGCCGTAGATATTCATTCGATTGATAATTTGACGATCCGGGAATATATGGCATCGCTGTACGAAAAGAAGAAAAAGAAAAGCTCCATCCATCGCAAAGTCGCTTGTTTACGAACCTTTTTTCGATTTCTGTGTCGTGAGGGCGTGTTGGAAAAGAATCCGGCTTTGCTGGTCTCTAGTCCTCGCGTTGATCGCAAATTGCCAAATCACTTATCCATTGAGCAGATGGTTCGCTTCATTGAGACCCCTGAGACCGACACAGTTTTAGGAAAGCGGGATCGCGCCATTCTGGAATTGCTGTATGCCTCTGGCGTGCGTGTTTCGGAACTGGTTGGCCTGAACATGACGGACATTGATTTCAATAATCAAACTTTGCGCGTCAAAGGCAAAGGGCGCAAAGAACGGATGGTGCCCTTTGGTACGCATGCAAAAGCTGCTTTGGAGGCGTACCTGGGCGTACGGGGCGAATTGTTGATTGAAGCTGACCCGGATGATCGTGACCCGATGGCAGTATTTATGAATTATCAGGGGACGCGAATTACCACCCGCTCTGTCGGACGCATGCTGGACAAATATTGCAAGCAATGCGCTGAGGTTCATCACGTCAGCCCACACGCGCTCCGGCATTCATTTGCCACGCATTTG
>JAFDVL010000014.1 GCA_018268995.1 Acidobacteriota bacterium
AAACTTAATTTACAGTGTACTTAGCCCGGCTGCTGGTTTGCGAGCCGCACAAAACACCCTGCGACAAGACCCGCGTTGGAGTGCGCCCTATTATTGGGCGGCGTTCACATTGCACGGCGAGCCACGGTAGGAGCGAGCAATCTGCTGCATGAGCCTGGCGCACTAATAGCAAAAATCGCTATTGGCTCCCTGCGGTGTGTAGTGCAGCCAGGAAAGTCGTCGGCGATTGATTGGCTTGAGTGGTTCCGGCATAAAACGCGCGACGCCAAATGAATTACCAAACCACAACACGCCTCATCCATCCAAGACCCTTCCACATGATGGCTGTTTGTAGTATCAAGTTGGGGCTATGTCCGCTAGAAAACTTATCGTGCTCGGCACCGCCAGTCAGGTTCCGACGCGACAACGCAATCACAATGGGTATTTCCTGAAATGGGACGAAGAGGGGATTCTCTTCGATCCGGGCGAAGGCACGCAGCGGCAAATGACGCTGGCGAATGTCTCGGCGACCGAAATTACGAAAATCTGCATCACGCATTTTCACGGCGATCATTGTTTGGGGCTGGCGGGCGTGATTCAACGCTTGTCGCTCGACAATGTGCAGCACGAAGTCGAAATTTATTATCCGGCATCGGGGCAAAAGTATTTTGAGAACTTGCGCGACGCTTCGATTTTTTATAACACGGCGAAGCTACGGCCACGCCCGATTACAGCTCCCGGCATTCTTTGGCAAAACGAGAAGCTGCAACTTGAAACACAACCGCTGCGGCATTCGGTCGAATCGTGGGGCTTTCGCTGGAGCGAAAAAGACACTGTCACGATGCAGGCGGAAAAGCTGGCGGCGTTGGGAATTCGCGGCGTCGAGGTTGGGCGCTTAAAGCAACAAGGCCAATTGGAAAAAGATGGGCGAGTTATTTTACTGGCTGATGTGAGTGTCCCAAAAGCCGGACAAAGCATGGCGTTTGTGATGGATACGGGAATGTGTGATGCGGCAATTGCTCTGGCGCGCGAGGCGAGCGTGCTGGTTTGCGAATCCACGTATCAGGCTTCCGAACAAAAAGAAGCCGAAAGCCGTGGGCATCTGACTGCGCAACAAGCGGCAACGATTGCGAAAGACGCGAATGCAAAAATGCTGGTGCTGACACATTTCTCGCAACGCTACACCTCAATGGATGGCTTTATCCGCGAGGCGTACCCAATTCATCCCAATGTCATTGCTGTGCAGGATGGGGATGTTGTGATGATTAGAAAATAACCTTGCTGCATTTTTAGCCACGAATTTTCACGAATGTTTTTTCGCCACAGATTTCACAGATTGCCACAGATTATTTTCACTCTTAAAAAAATAATCTGTGTGAATCTGTGTGAATCTGTGGCTGAAATACCTGTCTTTCATTCGTGAAAATTCGTGGCTAATTATCTTCCCGTTCAGAACAAATAGGGAATTGTCATCGGCCCTTCAGGCAAGACGGCAATCGGCGCGTCCTGTCCGATGCGATGCAATTCTTCTGCGACGCGTGCTTCGATGTTGGTGATCGGTTCGAGGAAGGCGCGTTGCACTTCATCGGCAGGAATTTCGCTTAGCAATGCCGTGCGCGCTTTCAGCACGATGATACCCAGCAGCTGCGCTTCCCATTGATCGTATATCGAAAAGCCCGGAGCCAGGATCGTGTCCAGCATTGCCTGTGGTGTGGCGTGATCGAAAAGCAGTTTCTTGAAATTGCCGTGCGCAGGGAAGCCATCGTTACAACGCGAAGCGGAAATAATCAATCCATCCTGCGCGACGATTTGCGCGCCCGCCGACATGCCTTTGACGGTTTGATATAAGTTTTGATCCAACGGGTAGCCGCTGTTCGTCGTGATCACAATCGGGAAGGCTTTTGGCACCGCAACCATCGCTGTCGCTTTCGCAAACGCGCAGCCTTGTTCGTGCGCGCTTAGCACTTCGCCGCAGAAAAACTTCGTGATTTCGCGCTGTCGGTTTTGCGTGACGTTGATGCAGAAATCCACCGGCAACACCGAACCGTAGCGGCGCACGATTTCCTGTGTCGGATTGCCTTCGATCACACCCCAGGTGCTATTTGGATGACCGATGATTTCGGCACGGTGATAATGCATGATCGAATCAATGTCCGCGACCGCCGGGAAGATGCCTTTATAGCCGCCCGAAAATCCCGCCATAAAATGCGGCTCAATAAACCCCATCACAATTCGTTTGTCGGCTTCGACATATTCTTTGTTGAAAAAGACTTCGTGGCCGTCCGAGGCTTTACCCGCTGACGCCAGCGTCGCAGCATCGTGCGAATTGTGATTGACGATTTTGTACTTGCCGAAAATCGAAGCGCCGACCATCGAAACCAGTTCGGCGTCCGTGTTCACGCGATGCGAGCCCGTCCCGTTGATGATCGTGAAGTTTTCGGCAGGCACGTGCGAGAGTTCCGCAAACGTCCACGTTAGCAATTTTTCTGTCGGCAATGGTCGCGTGAGGTCAGGAATGACAATCGCCACCTTGTCTGTCGCTTTGATCATTTCGCGCAGCGGTTCTGTGTTGATTGGGTTCCGCACCGCTTCCTGAAATCCCGCCCCTTCATCAGGCAATCCTGCCAGAAATTTAGGATTGAAAATGGTCGTATTTGCATCAGGCAAATTGATGGCGATACCGTCCGTGCCATATTCGAGATGAATTTTCATAATTGCTTGTTCCAGTCACAAAATATGTACTGCAAACATCTTGTTTGCAACTCTGCATATTCAAAATGCTTATATCTCCGCTCTGTCTGAAAGAGCTGCAAACAGGATGTTTGCAGTACATTTGATTGCAGATCGCTCGCAAGCTTATCGCACCTTGCTATGAAAGCAAATGAGCTCTTCTTCGGCCTCAACGCAAAAGCAAATGCGACCTCCTTGACAGTCGGGCTTCCGCCTTAAAGCAAGCCGATGTGGAATTCCACAGCTCAAGCTGATGCAACCACGCATTTGGGCTGTTGTCTGTCTCATTTTTTGATTGCCGTTGCCGCAAGATAATCCCCACGCTTTCAACCGCATCCCCGCAGTCGAAATTAGCAACCCATCAAGGAGTCAACATGCGTGTGCCTTTTTCCAAACGAGTCGCCTTTATTGCCAGCGCCGTCAGCATCGCCCTGTTTTTATTGGCTGTTTATTTCTTCAAGCAGCCACGGGTTTTAGCCGTCAACGAAGTTCCGCTCGCGTTCTGGGCGTGGCGCACGAATGCTCCGGGCGAGACGGATGTGAGAAAGGCTTTTGCCGCAACCGATGCCAAAGCACTGTTTCTTCGCGCCGGACAAATGGATTTTGAGAACGGCACCTTGCAACGAATCCGGCCTGTGTCTGGCGCATTGCCTGCAATCGTTGATTTGCATTTGGTGTACAACGCAACGCGAACGTTTTTGCGTCAACTGGAAACGCTCGAACCCAAAACCATCGCCGAAACCATCACAAGAACGTACCAATCTGACCTGTTGCGAGCCAGTCAGGATCAAGCGCAGACCATCGGCCTCCAACTCGATTTTGATGTTCCTTCCCGCCTCTTGCCGCGTTATGCAGAAATTATCGCCGCGCTTCGTGCGTTGTTGCCGCCCAACACAACGCTATCCATTACTGGTTTGCCGACCTGGGCATACACCAAAGAAATCAAGGATGTGTTAGCGGGCGTGGATTTTTGGATTCCGCAATGTTACGGGATGAAATTTCCCGATCACCTCACAAAAGAAATTCCCATTTCCTCGCCGCAGGAAGTCGCGCAGACGATCAGCCGGATTCGGCAACTCGACAAGCCGTTTTATGCCGGATTATCCGCCTACAGCTACGCGATTTTGTATGCGAAAGATGGCGCGTTGGTTGAACTGCGCGGTGATCTTGATCCGGCCTGGGCCGCGAACAATTCAGACCTTGAACTTGTCGAAAGCCGGGATTTTAGCGCTCCCAGTTCGCACGCCAGCGAAAAGCGATACGTCTACCATGCCAAATCAGATGTTGTGTTGGACGGGCTGATCCTCCACGCAGGCGAATGGCTGGTGTTTGATTTACCCAGTGCGGAAACCTTACGCGCCAGTGCGCGAGCCGTCCGCGAAAACGCGGGGGAAAACCTGCTTGGCATCTGTGTCTTTCGCCTGCCTGTTGCGAAGGACGAAACCGTGCTGAGTCTGGGCGAAATGGTCGCGGCGCTTTCAGATCAGGATTGTCTGGCGAAAACCGAACTTTCGGCCAGATCTGTGGGGAAAAATCAATTGCAAGTACGGCTTGAAAACAAAGGCACAGCCAATGCCAGATTGGGCGAAGACGCGTTGACGATTGAAATGAAAATTCCTCCTGGTGGTCTGAAAGAATCGCCGAAAACTGACGGGATCGCCAGCTATGAAACGCTTTGCCGGTTTCCCGGAGCCGATCTTTCTCTGCCTTGCAGCCAGCGTCGCGCCAGCGAACTTCGCTTCGTCGCACGAAGTTGGAAGCCGGAAAGCAAAGCCGTAATTCAGCTTCGATGTAATGAAATTTGCCCGAAGCAAATTGCCGTCACCGTCACGACACGCGTGAATGACGGGCGGATTGTGAAAGAAGAACTCACCGCGCTAATTCAAAACCACGGAGAATGAAATGAAAAACAAACGATGTGCGCGTTTGCAATTTTGGTTGAGATTGCTGGTCGTTCCTTTGACGGCTTCTGTGACATTAGCTTGTATTTGGAGCCTGTACACGGATCATTCCGTTCGCTTCAATAGCTTTCGCAAAGGACGAGGTTTTTACCGCCTGCCGCCATTGCCAATCATGTATGACCGCAAAACGGGCCAGGAGATTTATTACAACACGATGGACGCCAGTTCTGATTTCGAGACGAAAGAGTACACCGTCAAAGAGCCGGGGCCGCCGAATCCATTTCAGCCCAACGCTGATGAACTGTGGGAGCAGGCGAGAACGGCGCAACAATTGGGCAAGCTGAATCAGGTGCAGTCTCTTTTACAACAGTACGTCAAGGCAACCGCAATTCGCCCGCTTGAGAATGAGTCCGAACAACAACTCCGCCGAAACTCTGCCGTTGATCGTCTGGATGCTTTATCTGCTTTACGGCAAGGCTCCAGTGCAGCAGTTGTCACAGCCTATCTGTCAGCCAGAGATGCGTATGATGCAATGGTGTCAGAGATGAATCGTGATAGCGCGAATTTTCCTGCTAAGCCCGAAGAGAACGAGCATTGGCAAATGCTCACTCTTATTCTTACTGATGCTGCTAAAGATCGAAACCTGAGCGACAATTGGGATTATTTGCGAGCCGCACAACTTTTTCAGACACGCAAAAACGACAGCGCGCTTGCCGCCTTTCAGCAACACATTACCCAACATCCACACAGCGAAAAAAACGAAGCTGCAATGTATATGGTGGCAAAACTCACAAGGGAATTTAGTTATAGCTTTGAAAACACGGGGTGTGGCATTCGCGATAAAGATGAGTGGGAAGGGGAAATTGATCCGGCCCAGTTTGAACCCAAAGAAAAATGTCAGGACGAAAGCTGGCGTGCATCTGTCAAAGCTTTCCAGCAATTGATGCGGAAATATCCGAACGGGCGCTATTTCAATGATGCGCGCGGCTGGCTGGCATATTTGTATCGGCGGGGCGGGGAACGCACGCAGGCTTTGGCGGAATACTATCGTTTGCTCGGACATCCGACTGATTGGAATGCCCGGCTGGAAGCGAAAAAATCCTTGCAGATGATTGGTCACAACTTTGACGATGCGACGCTGGATCAGGTGGAAGACCTGATTGCTGATGATGCGAATGCCGCGCTGGCGTATGCCTATCATCGCATTTACAACTGCGCAGTGGATTTCACTTATACAGAAGCTAATGATTGGGCGTACTACGACGAAAACGAACACTGGCAGAAAAAAGAAGAGGAAGAGAAACGCGTCGCAGGCGAACACAAATCCGGCAATCACGAACTGACACGCGTCGCGCGTTTTGCTTCGGCAATGATGAAACGCCATCCGAAAGCCAACATTAGCGGCAGCTTTGTCCTGCGCGTGGCGCAAGCGCAATTTGAATTGCAAAACTATTCTGAGGCCTTAAGTCTGGCGCGCAAAGCCCTGGCAATGGCAGTGCAGGGCGACGCCCAAGCACAGGCTTTATGGATTAAAGGCAGTGCCGAGCACTTGACCAAAGATGTTTCTGCTGCCAGATCAACATTCACGCAACTGATTACGAAATTTCCGAAATCGAACCTGACTGAAGGCGCGCGTCGTTTGTTGGCAATGACGGCGGAAGATCAGGGCGATTACGAAGCAGCGCTCGAACAATATCTGGCATTGAATTACGTCTATGACGTAGCCTATTTCGTTGATGTCCTGATGCCCACTGAACGGTTGGCTAAATTCGTTATGACGCACAAACACGCCGAGCAATACAACGAATTGGTCTACGCGCTTGGCATTCGGTACATGCGCGACAAACGCTGGAATGAAGCGCGTGCCACGCTCCAACGGGTTCAAACCAAAGCCGAGCGACGGAATTACGATTGGCAAATTGCTGGAGAAGAATCGCACCATAGTTTTAGCAAAGGGCCTGACTGGGAGTGGCGCGAAACTCCCTTTATTAAAACCAGTTGGGTAATGCAGGATTTACAAACGATTGATGCCTTGGAACGCTTGGAGCAGGCAATTGGCGCGGCACAGAATGATGAAGCCAAGGCCGAAGCTATGTATCAATTGGCAAGCTATCAATTCGATGCGGATTCATTGCTTTTTTACAACCCGATGGCTTGGCGCGGACAGCGTTACTGGTTGCTCTCCGGTCTTGATGGCAGCGATCATCTGCGACTTCCCAACGAATCAAAAATCATTCTCAATCATTCGCAAGATCACGAAACGCTGGCGCGCGCAATTCCGATATACCTGGAAACTGTGAATCGCTTTCCTCGCACCAAAGCCGCAAAAGACGCTTTGTATTCAGTCGCTGTTGCTCACCAGCATCTATCGAATCTCAATCCATATTGGCGTGGCATTTATGGACAAGGGCTATTTGTTGGGCCGCAGTTTGTAACGTATGCGGATGTACGCAGAATATATCCGCATTACCAATTGCCCCGCGGAACAAATGGCTGGGAGGCTTCGACTCGCACAGTCAATGGCGGCCCCGGCTGGGCACCTCCCCCTCCGAAGCCTGAACCTGCACCGAAGCTGACACGAGCGCAAAAATTCAAACGCCGACTTACCCGATTCTTAACGTATGTTCAGGCGGATTGGCAGCGAAAAGTAAGTGCGGCAGAATCCGACTACTCCGCGCATCTGCAACGTTGTTTGTATGCGGTTTTGGCGGGATTGGGATTGATTGGAATTTGGTATGGAGTCGAGCTGGGGCGGCATTTTTGGAAGTTGCGCGCGCCCGTAGTAAAACCTGAAATCATTGGGCTTTTTGCGGCGAGCGTGCCACCAGATAGCTTGCCGGATTCAGAAAGTCGCGTGGAGAAAGTGATTGGCAATGATGGATAACCGTGATTGCTCAAGCCGCTGGACGATTTTGCTTGGCCAAAATATTTGAAGGGAATGTGACAGCGTAGCGCCCAGATCGTTATTCACTCGTGAAATGGTTTTTATGAAGTTTAGAGTGGCTTGCAATGGTGTGTTTGGTGGCCTGTTTAGTCTGGCGAGGTCTTGGGCTGATGCACTTTGGCGGTAGGGCTCGACCATCCACCAGGCACGGATTCACAATTTGATCTGGCAGGCGTTTATGCGCTTCGACCAGACAATAGGCAACTTATTGGGTCGCAACCACTAAAGAGCGTAAAAAGTCGCTAATTTTTCTTGACGGGCGAAGGCAGGGAACATATTATTGATGCGCTTGCCTTGTTGAATCAGGTTAAATGCAGAGAGTTGATGTTTTAAGGCCTTATTAAGGCATTAGTCATCTAAGAACCAGCACACGCCAAAAGAAATGTACGATGTTTGCTGATCTGAATCACCACTTGGTATGTTGTAACACTGGTAGTTACTACTCGGTAGAGTAGGACATCCGGTAGTGAAAGACAGTCCCTTATTCGAAGGCAAGTTAGACGAAAGGTGCTCGGTGTTTCGTTTGCCCATGTGAATGAAATTGGTTAGCGCAAGCCTTTCGCAATAACCTTAAACGTGGGGAAAAAGCGCTTTTGTTCGACCCGGCAGCGCGCAAAGTGACTTCCCCTAGTCCACTAGATACTAGGAGAAAATAATGATGCGATTTAGAAAGCAAGCAACGCTCTTGCTGCTAGGAGCGTTAACCCTGTTCTTTATTGGGATGGTTTCAGCCTCGGCTGCCCCCGTTACCTTCACGGCTGGAACGACGGGCGTTTTCGGAGCAGGCAGCAGTGGCGGTTCCGTTAGCGGTGGGGGGACCATTCTCACCGTTGGCCCAACCACAATTACCTTTAGTTCGCTGCCGAATGAGCTCAATGTAAATTTGAATCCGGGTGAATCTTCCAACATCACTTTGGGCGTCTTCAATGCGACCTCAACATCGGCAAATTCGACCGCTGTCAGCGGTGCCACCTTCACGCTGAACATCACGTTCACTTTGCCTGGTGATACCTCACCGAAGCCGGCCATCTATAATGCTACACTTACGGGTACAATCAGTTCCGGCGCATCAGGTGCAGTGGTGACCTGGTCCTCTACGACACTGAATTTCACTTCCCCAACGGCAGGGACCTTTACCTTGACGATAGAGCCAACAACACCAATTAACTCGCCAGCCAGTCCTAATGCGAGCCGTATTCGTGGCACCATTACCTACACTGGTGCAGCGATTCCTGAACCATTGACCTTGCTGACTTTGGGTAGCGGCTTGGCCGGATTGGCAGCACTTGGTCGTCGTCGGAAACAAAAATAACCCGAAACTTATTGTTCAGGCTTTTCCATCTAAAACAGCTTCTCCGCAATTTTGTGTGAGAAGCTGTTTTTCTATCGCAATCCAGGTTAATTTTGCCCATTTGTTGCGATGTTTAACGTTCTGACTTGACTGCCAAAACATCACCGATTATTCTTCCTTCGTACTTACATTCCGCGCTCTGCATAACGACAGAAATGTAAGATCAATCTCATTCATCCTCTCAGTCGGCAATTAGAAAAGGATGGCTAGGTCCGCAAATGATCTCAAGTGGATCTTTTGTTTGAAGGTCTGTCATACCGTCAACTTGCTGTGGTGAAGCGGCCTGCTTGCACGCGTGCAAATTTGATCTGACAGGCGGGAAAGATAGCACATTTTTGGAGGTAAAAAGCGTTCTGGTAAGTATGGCGAAAGGTGCTCGGTGTTTCGTTTGCCCCGCGTGAATGAAATTGGTTGGCATTAGCCTTTCGTTCTTTGAAAACCATTGAGGCACCGACTTTAAGATGATCGCTTGAAAATAGCAGCGATCTCCGGCAGCAATTGAAGTTATCCTCTTTGAATTAGGAGAAAGCGAAAATGATTCTATCGAAAAAGCAAATGACGCTCTTGCTGCTAGGAGCGTTGAGTCTATTTTTTATCGGTATGGTGTCAGCTTCGGCTGCCCCTGTGACCTTCACGGCGAATACCTCTGGCAAGTTTGGTGCAGGAAGCACGGGTGGCTCCGTGAGCAATGATGGAAGCATTCTTTCCATCGGGGGAACAACTGTTGCTTTTAATTCCAAGCCCAGCGAACTCTTTGTGAATCTGAATCCCGGAGAATCTTCCAATGTCACATTGGGGGTTTTTGCTGCAACTTCGACTTCACTGACTTCAGTAAATGGGGCGACATTCACTCTCAATATCACCTTTACCTTACCTAGTGATGTTTCACCTAACCCCGCAACGTACAATGCCACATTAACTGGCACGATCAGTGCCGGAGCGTCAGGCGCATCTGTTGTCTGGACAACGAACACCTTGTCGTTTACTTCGGCCACAGGTGGAGCCTTTACCCTGACCTTAGAGGCTTCGACGCCGATCAATGCGCCGACCAGCCCGGATGCCAGCCGGATTCGCGGTACGATTACTTCTGCTCCTATTCCAGAACCGATCACACTGCTTACTTTAGGTAGTGGCTTGGCTGGTTTAGCAGCTTTGGCGAAACGGCGGAAAAAAGCCTAGCTCTGACTGAACCTCTTTATTCCCACTCGGCCCTTCTGGATAAAAACCAGAAGGGCTTTCTTTTTTGCCCTCTTGCTGATCTTCCCTCGACTCAAGTATTGTCTGAGTCGTATTACACCCGCCCCGAAACTAGCGAGGTTGAATTATGAGCACAATCATCACCGCACCACGTGGCACCGCAATTTCGTGCAAAGGATGGCATCAGGAAGCCGCGTTGAGAATGCTAATGAATAACCTTGATCCTGACGTAGCGGAAAAGCCGGACGAGCTAATTGTCTACGGTGGCACAGGGCGCGCCGCGCGCAACTGGCCTGCGTTTCAAGCCATCGTGCGTTCGCTGCAAAGTTTGGAAAATGACGAAACGCTGCTCGTGCAATCGGGCAAACCGGTCGGCATTTTTCGCACACACGACTACGCGCCGCGCGTGCTGATTGCCAACTCCAACCTCGTCGGGCAGTGGTCGAATTGGGACGAGTTTCATCGCCTCGAAAAACTCGGCCTCACGATGTATGGGCAGATGACGGCAGGCTCGTGGATTTACATCGGATCGCAGGGCATCATCCAAGGCACGTTCGAGACCTTCGCTGCACTGGCGCAAAAACATTTCGGCGGTTCGTTGCAAAATAAACTTGTCGTATCCGGTGGCATGGGCGGAATGGGCGGTGCGCAGCCGCTCGCCGCCACGATGAACGGCGCGTGCTTCATTGGCGTAGACGTGGACGCCACGCGCATCGAAAAGCGCCTGGCAACCGGTTACTGCGACCGCATCGCCTATTCGCTCGACGAAGCCTTGCAAATCATTCATGAAGCCCGAAGCCGCAATAAAGCCCTTTCCGTCGGCCTCGTCGGCAACTGTGCAGATGTGTTGCCCGAACTCGTGCGACGCGGCATCGTGCCCGACGTGCTGACTGACCAGACCAGCGCACACGATGCGCTCAACGGTTATGTGCCGAACGGAATGTCGCTCGATGAAGCGTTGCAACTGCGCCGCGACAATCCCGACGATTATACGAAACGTTCGATGGCAGCGATGGCTGCGCACGTGCAAGCGATGCTCGACCTCAAACGAATGGGCGCAATCACGTTTGATTACGGCAACAACATTCGCACGCAAGCCTTCAACGCAGGCGTCAAAGATGCCTATGACATTCCCGGTTTTGTGCCCGAATACATTCGTCCGCTGTTTTGTCAGGGGCGCGGGCCGTATCGTTGGGTGGCGCTGTCGGGCAATCCCGAAGACGTTCGTAAAACCGACAACCTCGCGCGCGAAATGTTTCCGCACGACGAAGTTTTGGAGCGTTGGCTGGAACTGGCGAGCAGAAAAGTTCACTTTCAAGGCTTGCCCGCGCGCGTCTGCTGGCTCGGTTATGGCGAACGCGCGGAGTTTGGGTTGGCAATGAATGAAATGGTCAAGCGCGGCGAGCTTGATGCGCCCATCGTCATTGGCCGCGATCACCTCGACACCGGTTCCGTCGCCTCGCCGTTCCGCGAAACCGAAGCGATGAAAGACGGCTCGGACGCGATTGGCGATTGGCCGTTGCTGAATGCAATGCTCAACACCGCAGCCGGCGCATCGTGGGTTTCGATCCACAATGGCGGCGGCGTGGGCATTGGTTATTCGTTGCACGCGGGAATGGTGGTTGTGGCGGATGGCACGGACGACACCGCACGTCGGCTAGAACGTGTGTTGACGACTGATCCCGGCATCGGCATTGTGCGCCACGTGGATGCGGGGTACGAAGATGCGATTGAAGAAGCGAAGACGCACAACCTGAATGTGCCGATGTTGGAAACGAAGGCGTGAGGTTTTAGCGGATCAAAATCTGCAAGGGATTGGCTGCTTGTCCCGGCAAAGTGAGTTCGACATTCACCGTTCCGCGCCCTTGCAAACTCGCAGGCAAACGAATGTTGATTTGATCTACGCCGACATAGCTGTTGTGCCGGTCAGCGTAAATCACGGGCGCATCCATCTCGCCGATGCGCGCCGCAATCGTGCTCAGCCCGCTGTGAAAGCGCAAGCCCGTACCATACAGCAAGAGAAATACTTCATCGCCTGCAATGCTCAAATCAATTGGCACCGGCACGATGCGATTCTGCACCGGATCGAAGCGCGCTACATCGTCATAGATCACAACGCCATTCGGCTTGTTGCGTTGCGTGTTCGCCGCCGCGTAGCCCTTGCCATCCGCCGTTGCCGCAAACACCGCAGGCGCGACGTTCACAATCGTGACCTCTTCCGCCGCGATCACATCGCTACCATTGCGCAGCAGAATTGTCGCCGCACCGTTCGCGGTATCCGGTGGAATTTGATAGTTGATTTGCGTGGGCGAAACGAAGAACAACGGCGCGAATCGTTCCGTTCCCAAACTATCGCGCACTGTCACCGTCCTTCCGGCCAGCATTGTCGGCAAAGGCACGTCCGTCGCGCTTTGCGTAATTGCCGCGAGGTTCTCGCCAAAGCCGGAAACGATGCTTTCGCGCGCGAGCGAAAGGCTTGGATCATAGCTCGCCGCCGAAACGCTTTTCAGCGCCGCCGCCGGGATCAATTCAGCGCGCACGACGGCGCTGGTCGTGGCCGAAAGCTCTGCCGTCGCATACATCCAGATTTTGCCATTCGGCAA
Source organism: Acidobacteriota bacterium (assembly GCA_018268995.1). GTDB lineage: Bacteria > Acidobacteriota > Blastocatellia > RBC074 > RBC074 > JAFDVL01. Next base: position 12,706 of record JAFDVL010000014.1, read on the forward strand.
TTGCACGAGCGTCGGATCGAAGAAGCCTGTCGTTCCCGGAAAAAGCTGCGCCGCGTCCAGTGCGGGCAACGTCAGCGGCGTAAAATTCACACCATCGCCGCTGGTAAATAAATACAACTTCTTGAGCCGCATTGTCACCGCCAGATACCCGCCTGACGCCAGCTTCAACACCGCCGGATCAACGTTCGTCGTGCTCGCCCCGGTCGGTGCATTCAGATCGCCAAAAGGATTGTTTGCTTCAAATGCAAACGTCTGTCCGCCATCGCTCGAAACCGCCGTCCGCGCATTGTTGCGTGACGACCCGCGTCCGACGTAGACCAATCGCAGCTTGCCGTCATTCGTCTTATACACGTCCGGCACACCGATAAATTGATTATCTTCCGCGCCGCCTTCAAACACAGGCGTAGATGGATTGCGCACAAACACGCCCGCGCTTTGTTCACGCAGACGAAACAGCACCGACCGATTGCTGTTCGGCGGCCCCAGCCCCAGCACATACAATTCGGCACTGCCATCGCTCGCTTCACGTGGCACGGTTTCGGTCGGCGCATAGCCGCTGCCATTCAGCGCCGTCGCCAACGAATTCAACGGCTCGGCATTCGTCGCATTGTTGCCCTCCGCCGAACGATACAGCCGCAGCCCCTGCGACGTGCCGACCGTCAGCCACACTTCGTTTTTGACCCAGCCAACATTCGGGATGCTGGCATTGTTGATACGAAAGTTCGCGTCTGGTTTGACGCTCCAGATTTTGCTTGGTTGATTGTTGACAGCGCTGGCAACGGTCGTACCCCGTGCTTCGATTTCTGCCAGTAAAATGGTGGGAACGTAAAGCGCTAGTGCCAGCGCCATGAGGCCAAGCAACGAAAACCACGGGTTTCGGCGAATCATAAAAACCTCCTCAAAAAGAGCCGCGCAAATCGCGCCACACCCAGCAGCGTCGCACTACTTCTTCGCCTCCGCCATCCAGTTCAGCACGACCGTGAACGGCGGCAGATAAGCATCTTCCGCGCTCGTCACAAACAGAAACCGCTGCCCATCACCCGTCGCCGCGTACCCGATGTTACTGACCACCGCGCGGAGGTCACGCAGGTCAAAGAGCGTGCGCGGCGTTCCGGCTTTGATCTCCGCGCCGAGCGTTACATCAACTGCCATCAGTTTCTCTTCCGCCGAGATGTAATACATTTCGCGGCCATCACGTCGCCAGAGTGGTCGCGCGCCTCCGTTCGTGGAAATCTGCCATTGACCAACGGCGTCAGACGCGTCTGGATTGAACGCCCGCACATAAATCTCATAGCGTCCAGGCGCATTGGTGGAATACGCAATCCATTTGCCATCGGGCGAAAATCGGGCGAATTGTTCACTGAACTCTGTCTTCGTCCAGACCCAGGGTTTGCGCTCGCCCGTCAACGGCAGAATCCATAAATCGGTTCTCGTTTGTGGCTTCAACTCCGCGTAAAGAATGAAGTCTCTTGACCAATCCAGGGCATATTTGTTGTAGGCCGATTTCCACAGCAGTTCATCCGAACCCGCGCTATTCGCGGCTCTCACGTACAGATCACGCTGACCACTACGCCGCGAAACCCAGGCGATGCGGCTGCCATCCGGCGACCAGAGAGGATCGCTATCTTCCGCTGGGTCGAAGGTGAAACGGGTATCTCTTCCGCCTGCCAAATCAAGTAGATGAATATCTGAGAACTGGCTTTGCGGATCAACCCGCCCAACGGCAACGCGCTGCTCATCAGGCGAAAACATAGGGGCTCTGTATGACCCCAGCGGGCCGATGGAGCGCAACTTTTGCCCAGCCCGGTCAGCCAGAATTAGTTGCTGATTGGCCCTGCCCTCCAAAAAGACTAGCGTCCCATTCTCTGAAAGTGAAAAACGCCCAAATAAACCTTCGGTGCCGGTTTGCACCTGCTCAGCAAGCTGTAAAGGATCACCGTTCACCTGGCGGCGGCTGAAATCGAAGGGGGCGGCGAGCAATGCGCCCTGCCGCATAAATACCAGCCAGCCTTCCTTTGAAACGGCAGGATTGACGCCTGCCCAAAAATTCCTGACCTCAGTCGTCAACACCTGTTTCGTTTCGCCGCCATCAATCGTTTGGACATAAATCCCACGCTTCGCTGGTTCGTTATGTTGGACAAAAAAGAGGAAATGGCGGCCATCGGGCAGAAAGAATGGAGAATGGTGGGCAGTTTCCCCATGTGCGACATCAACCGTCGTAACGTTTGTGACGGCTCCACCGCTATCGTTAACACGTTTGATGCCGGTAGTTCCCTCGCCAAAGAGAATCACACCATCACGGTTCCAGGTTCCCGGAGTTGCGCTCCCCTTATCGCAGATAGGCACAGGCGCTCCGCCGGAAAGCGCGGTTTTCTTGAGCTTCCCGCCAGAGAGGAAAGCAATGAACTGACTGTCCGGCGACCAGAACAGCAGGTCAACATACTCCGTCCCAGCTAATGGTTTGGCAGTAGGTGAATTCAGCGGACGCCCCCAGATTTGCCGCGTCCCCGTCGTGCGCGCCACAAACGCCAATGTTCGTCCGTCGGGCGAAATCGTGGGCTGCTCGAATGTGGTCGCTCCTTCCGGCGGATTGATTGACAATCGCATCGTCGTCGTTTGCGTCGTCGGACGCCGGACATACGCCACGCCGAGCGCGAGCAATGCCAGCGCCAACACGCCTGCCGCAATCCAGCCAATGCGATCCCGCCAGCGGCCTGGGTGCGCAGGCGTCTCGCCTGCTGTTTGCGAGCGAAGCGATGCAAACCACCGTGTGAGGGAATTCGCTGAAGATGAAGCGATCTGCTCGTGAGAGCTACGAGCGGCGGTTCCCGCGCTCGTAGCAGGCGAGACGCCTGCGCTCCCAGGGATAGCCAACGTCTCCAACGCAAAGCCCAAATCGCGCGCCGATTGAAAGCGCATCTCCGGCTTCTTCTCCAAACAATGCTGCACGATCTTTTCCAACTGTGGTGTGACTTTCGGATTTAACTCGCTGAGGTCGGGCGGTTCTTCATTGGCAATCGCCGCCATCGTTTCCGCCGCCGACTCCTTTTGAAACGCGCGTCGCCCGGCCAGCATTTCGTACAGGATCAAGCCAAAGCTGAAAATGTCTGATCGCTGATCGAGGTCTTGCCCGCGCACTTGTTCGGGCGACATGTAGGCGATAGTGCCCATCACCGTGCCGGGAATAGTCAAATGCGGAATGCGGATTTCGGAATGTGGAATAGGGGCTTCGCCTTGCAACAGCGTTTCTGCCTCTTCATTCCGCGTTCCGCGTTCCGCATTCCGCATTTGCGTAAGCTTGGCCAGCCCAAAATCCAAAATCTTCACGCGCCCATCTTTCGTGACGAACAGGTTTTCTGGCTTGAGGTCACGATGCACGATGTTTTTTTCGTGTGCGGCAGTCAGGCCAGCGGCGATTTGCTGGGCGTAGTCAATCGCCTTGCGCACGGGCAAGCCGCCGTTCTGCAACTGCGCGCGGAGTTCTTCGCCCTCCAGCAATTCCGCCACGATATACGGCGCGTTTTCGTGCGTGCCGATGTCGTGGACGGTTAGGATATTCGGATGATTGAGTGCGCCTGTGGCTTTGGCTTCGAGCGCAAATCGGTGCAAGCGGGCGGCATCGTGGGCGAGCGTGGCGGGCAGGACTTTGATCGCTACGGCGCGGTCGAGTCGCGTGTCCTGCGCGCGCCAGACTTCGCCCATCCCGCCTTTGCCAAGCAGCGACAGGATTTGGTACGAACCAAGCTTGAGGCCGGGAGCAATGTTCATGGGACAAGTAACTCCTGCTGATGTTGGAAACCGAAACTGCTGGGGTGGAGCGAGCAGCGTACCGCCAAGCACTGTCGCAAGCAACCCAAGTCACACGCGCAAGCGAATGATGGTCTTTGCAAATGAAATGCGGTATTGCCCCAGCGAGGCGACTGATTGTAGGCAGGTCGTTTACGGCCTGTTACTGAAGCCCCAGAATCGTGCGTCCCAGCGGGACGATTGAGCCGCCACGTGGTGCGTTCAATCGTCCCGCTGGGACGCGCCGACGGTGGCATTCCCCCACAGGCCGTAAACGACCTGCCTAAGCTCAGACGACCCGTTGGGTCGAAAGACATCAGACTCCGTTTGCCGCAATTTGCAAAGACCATCATTCGCTTGCGCGTGAGGGCCAATAAATTTTCTCCTCCGTGCGGATTTCCTGTAAGACAAGACCAACGACTTCTATGACAGCGTTGGCAACGGGTTCGCTCAATGCTGCGCCGACTGTAAACGCGCTTCCTTCAATGCCAATGATGGAAAATCGCGCGGGGAGTTGCCCGAACGCTTTCGATAGCTCAATGGCTTCCGCCACTCCGAATGCGTGTGTTGAGCATTGCAGCAGCTTGGGGGGCAGGTCTTGTGCGGGAATGCGATGAATCGTACCGGGCGTGGCACCAGAATGGACGGCATCAATAAGAATGACCTTTTCTGCATCTTTCCAGTTTTCCATGAGCTTCGTACACTCGCCGTCGCTTTCAATCACCTGTACGTGCGGTAAATTCAGTTCACGAATGCGCCGTGCTACAAGTAAGCCCGCTACATCATCCCCGCGAAAGTCATTGCCGACGCCGATCACCAACGTCTTCACGTTCGCTCCACGTTCAGCCGCAAAAAATGTGTCGCACACGAAATACACGGATCATAGCTGCGCACGGCTTGTTCGCATTGATGCTGAAGCTCTGCGTCCGGCAAATTGATGTATCGCGCCGCAAAGTGCCACAAGTCATTCTCAATCGTTTTTTGATTTTGCGAGGTTGGCGGCACGATCTTCGCATCTGTAATCAAGCCTGCTTCATCAATGCTGTAGCGGTGATACAGCGTGCCGCGCGGTGCTTCGGTCGCGGCGTAGCCTGTTGCGGCGCGGGGCTGAATTTCAATCGCGGGAACGTCCGGCATTTCGTATTCGTCAATGATGCGCAACGCTTCATCGCAGTCGTACAACGTCTCGATACTGCGAATGATGATGCTTTGGAAAATGTTGTGGCAGGTCGGCGGCAAGCCCGCTTCCCGTGCGGCTGCTTGTGCAAGCGGTGAAAGCTGATCGAAGTTCAAATTGTAGCGCGCCAGCGGCCCGGTGAAATACGCTCCGCGCTCTTTCATCACGCAATGCAGCGCGTTGGAATGCGCGACGTGTTGTTCCGCAAAGTGATCATCAAACTCACGCACCGCAATATCCAAACCTTTGTTTGAAATCAAACGTCCCTCGTTGAAGGGATATTCGTTTTCGTGACGCAGTGCCACGAATTCATAATCCTGCTCAAATTCAGGAAACGCCAAACTCGCCGTCCATCGCACCGTTTCTAACGCCGCATCGCGTGCCCATTTCAATCGCTCAGCCAAATGCTGAAAATCGCGTTTGTGCGGGACTTTGTAAAAGCCACCAACACACACATTGACCGGATGCACCGCCCGCCCGCCGAGCAATTCGACGATTTCGTTGCCGATTTTTTTCAGTTGCAGCCCGCGCTCGACAATCGCGGGATGATCTTTCGCCATTTCAATTGCGCCGTGATAGCCGAGGAAGTCCGGCGCGTGCAGCATATAAACATGCAGCGCATGGCTTTCGATCCATTCGCCGCAATAGAGCAACCGCCGGAGCGCGCGTAATTGCCCTTCGACTTTCACGCCGAATGCATCTTCCATCGCGTGAACGGCGCTCATTTGATAGGCAATCGGACAAATGCCGCAGATGCGTGACGTGATGTCGTGCGCTTCATCAAACCTGCGACCGCGCAACAATGCTTCAAAGAAACGCGGCGGCTCGTAGATGCTGAGTTGCACGTCGGCGACTTTGCCGTCCTTGAAATTCAGATACAACGCGCCTTCGCCTTCGACCCGCGCGAGCACATCCACTTTGATAGATTTAGGCATCCGGCAAACTCTCCTTGCGAAACGGTTCCGCCCAAGCATTAAAGCTGCGATAGGCTTGATTGACGGCCTCTTTGTTCACGCCTAACTGAACCCATTGTTGACTGAGCGAAGCTGTATTCGGCGTTTCCTTCGGCCCGAAACAACCGTAGCAACCGCGATTGTAACTCGGACAAATTGCGCCGCAGCCAGCTTGTGTCACCGGGCCAAGGCACGGCGTTCCGTGCGCGACCATCACGCAAACTGTGCCGCGTAGTTTGCATTCGACACAGGTGCTATGCGGCGGCGTATTCGGTTTGCGCTCGTGCAGAAATGCGCTGACGACTTCGAGGAGCTGTTGTTTATTGATGGGACATCCGCGCAACTCAAAATCTACTTTGACGTGCTCGGCAATCGGTGTGGATTGACTGAGCGTGCGAATGTATTCGGGATGCGCGTAGACGATGCGTGTGAACTCTTCGACATCAGCGAAATTGCGCAACGCCTGAATGCCGCCCGCCGTCGCGCACGCGCCAATTGTAATCAGGGCTTTCGATTGTTTGCGCACTTGCTGAATGCGCTCGGCATCGTGCGCTGTCGTGACAGAACCTTCGACGAGCGAAAGGTCATACGGGCCTTTGACGTAGTTGCTGGAGGCTTCAGGAAAGTACGCGATTTCGACCGCGCCCGCAACGGCGAGCAATTCGTCTTCGCAGTCGAGCAGGCTCAACTGACAGCCATCGCACGAAGCAAATTTCCAGACGGCGAGTTTTAGTTTGCGTATTTTTTTCATCGCGTCTCTATCTTGCCTCAACTATGCGCGAAGGGCTAGACAAAGATGCACAAAACGTTACGCCCAAGTACCGCCGGTTATCGGTTGGTGCTGTAGAGGGCGGTGCGTTTGGTAAGGTTTCCGTTGACATCTGTTCGCGCTTCTGTATCATTCCGACCGGTCGGAATGATTTAAGTTAGGCTGGGCTCGAATAAAAAATTATGTCGAAAGCTGCAACTTCTACCTACCGGAAATTCTCCGGGATCGAAGAAGATGATCGCTTGTTGCTGATCTATCGAACGGCAGCACGGGTGATTCACGAAAAAGGCTATGACGCCACTTCGCTCAATGAAATTGCTGACGCTGTCGGCATTACGAAGGGCGGTCTATACCACTACATTGACGGCAAAAAAAGCCTGCTCTTCAAAATCATGAGTTATGCGATGGATCGGTTGGAAGCCAAAGTCAGCCGCCCCGTTGCAGAGATGGCAGACGCCGAAGCACAGCTCCGCGCGTTACTGGGCTGGCACGCGGAATTGATCATTGATGGCGGCATTGAGCTGACCATTTTGCTGGATGAAAGTGCGGGATTGACGACGGAAGATATGCACCGGATCACAGAACGGCGCATGAATTACTACAAATTTCTGCGCGCGATTTTGCAGCGACTTCAGACCGAAGGAAAGCTGCATGACCTGGACATCACCATTGCCACACACAGTGTCATCGGACAACTGCAATGGCTGGCACGTTGGTATGTGCCGGGCGGACGGCTCAGCCGTGATGCGGTCATTGCTGGTTTTGTGCAAACTGCGTTGACTGGGCTCCTGCGTGTTTCAAATCCCAAACCAACAAATCCCAAACTAACAAAAGGGAGAAACACCAAGCGCTCCCTTGCAACACCAACATCACGCCGCCGCAAATAAACCGGCATAAGGCGCGAAAGGAGAGGCCATCATGATGCGCAATCTGACTTTCCTGCTAAGAGTTTTCTCCTTGCTTACTGTTCTCACGCTCGCCATTCATGCACAGACTGCCACGGCGACCTTACGTGGCTCTGTGACAGATGGCAGCGGCAATATCACGCCGGGGGCAGCGGTAACACTCACCCAAACCTCGACGAATCTGAAGCGCACTTTTACGGTTGGAGAAACGGGGCAATACTCCTTTACGTTTCTCGAACCCGGTCGGTACATATTAGAAGTCCAGGTCAAAGGATTTAAGACGTTCCGGCAGGAGCAAATCGAACTTGCCGTAGCGCAAGCAGCGGAATTGAATGTGATGCTGCAACCGGGCGATATTGCTGAAACAATCAACGTTTCTGCGGGGGAAACATCGTTGCAGCTTGATACGGCCAGCGCGGCGCTCGGCGGCGTGGTGCAACGGACGCAAATTGACAATCTGCCTCTCAATGGCCGCAACGTATTCCAATTGGCGCAACTCGAAGTTGGCGTCAACACTTCGCCCGGTTCGCGCAGTGCCACACCAAATCTCAGCGCGGGCGGCGTCGGTGAAATCTCGATCAATGGCGGACGCACGCTGACGAATGAAATCGTCGTGGACGGCATGCCGATTACGAACAAGGCTGACAATCTGCCTTCGTTCCGCCCTTCACCGGAAGCTGTGCAGGAGTTCCGTATCGTGACCAACACATACTCCGCTGAATATGGACGCACAGGCGGCGGCGCACTGAATTTCTCGGTGCGTTCCGGCAGCACGCAGGTGCGTGGGACGCTGTTTGAATTTCTGCGGAACGATGCGTTTGATGCGGCCAACTTTTTCGTGAATCAGACGGGTTCGCAAAAAGAGAAATTCCGCTTCAATCAATTCGGCGGCAATCTGGGCGGACCAGTGTATTTGCCACGGTTTGGCGAAGGCGGGCCAGCAGTCAAAAAACTCGACAAGCTGTTTTTCTTTTTTAACTACGAAGGGTTGCGCGTGCGACAAGCAAGGCTGCGACAATCGAATGTGCCGACGCTCAAGCAACGCGACGGTGATTTTTCGGAATTGCTGGGCGCGACGATTGCCAACGTCAATGTGCGCGACACAAATGGCACCTTGATTCCGGCGCGCGTGGGGATGATTTACGTGCCGGGTGCGGTCGTCGCCGCAGGGCAACCGGGCGCAGGTTCGCGTGTCGTGTTCGCCAACAACGTGATTCCGGCAGCGCGGTTCAATGCGGTAGGACTGAATCTGCTCCGGTCATTTCCGTTGCCGAATCGGACGGGCTTTACGAATAACTATGTTGTGAACTCGCCCTCCGCAAGCAATGAAAATCAGGTTGTGGCTCGTCTGGATTACAGCCTGTCGCAAAAACATTTGCTCTATGGCCGCGTCATCAAAGACTTCTCGTCGTCCTTCAATGCGGGGCCCTTTCCCGGCAATATCGCGGGCACACAAGCCAGCCCGATTTTGCGTTCGCGGCCCAGCACAGCCGTGGTGGATTACGTGTGGACGATTTCGCCGCGCGTCGTCTTTCACGCGAATGGCGGGATGACGCAATCAGTTGCCGACAGTCGCACGTACTCCGATGGCTACGATCCCACAACGCTGGGATTCCCCTCCTATTTGGCCAATGCGTCAGGCGACGCGCGCGTGTTCCCCAGCGCGACGGTGACGGGCTACACGACGCTGGGGCCGCCACGGAACTTTGGTAATGCTCGTAACATTCAGGACATTTTCAGTTTCAATCAGGATGTGAGTTTTTTGTTCGGCGCGCATTCGCTCAAGCTGGGCGCGAACGAACGTTCTTACCGCATTTACAACAATCGCCCGGATGATCCGGCAGGCAATTTCACGTTCACGCGGGCGTTCACGGCGCGCACGGCAGCCGACGCGCAATCGGGCGATGCCGTAGCCTCGCTGTTGCTGGGCAATCCGAGCACAGGCCGCCTGGCCATCGTGCCGCAACCAGCGGTGCAAAGCTTGTATTATGCCTTCTTCGCGCAAGACGACTGGCAAGTGAATAAGCGGCTGACGCTCAATTTGGGGCTGCGTTGGGAAGCCGATCTGGGCAACACTGAACGCTTCAATCGGCTCACGAATTTCGACCTGCAAGGACAGTTTCCGATCAGTAGCTTGTCCGTCGCTTTTCCCACCGCGACAGGATTGGGCACCCGCACGCTCAATCTACGTGGTGCGGTGACGCCAGTTGGACGCGGCACAGTCAGCACCCGCGAGCAATACGACCGCGATTTGAACAACTGGGGGCCGCGCATCGGGTTGGCGCTCAAGTTGGATGACAAGACGGTGCTGCGCGCGGGTGGTGGCATTTTCTATGCCTCGAATTCCGGCGGCGGTTTTGCTACGCAGACGTACGCGCTCTCTGACACAGCGGAAACGCCGTTCATCGCCACACTCGACAACGTGACGCCAACGCCGGGCACCAGTCTGAGCAATCCATTCCCAAATGGCATCGTGCAAGTTCCGACGGCATTCCCCGGTGCGATTTACGGCTACGGTCAGCAGATTCTGCCCGTCAAGGTGCGCAACATTCGGCAGCCAAAAATCGGACAATGGAACCTGAGTTTGCAGCGCGAATTGCCGGGGCATTTGAAGGTGCAAGCCGCGTACGCCGGCAGCGCGAGCATGGGGCTGCTTTCCGGGCCGACCGACCTGAATCAACTCACGCCGGAAAATCTGGCGCTGGGCGCAACGATCCTCAACACGACCGTCGCCAATCCGTTTTTGACCTTGCCGACGAATCAACGTCCGGCTTCGACTTCAATCCTGGGCCGCGCGACAGTGACGGTGGCGCAGTTGCTGCGGCCTTACCCGCAATTCGGCAACGTGGTTTCGTACAACATGAACGAAGCGCACGCGACCTATCACTCCTTACAACTGCGCGTCGAGCGCCGCTTCAGCGATGGCTTGCTGTTCACTGCCGGATACACTTTTGCCAAAACGATTGACGATGTGTCGGGCATTTCGGCAGGCGCGACGATTCAGGTGCCGAATTACCAGAATTACTATGATCGCCGCTCGAACAAAGCGCTTTCGACCTTCGACGTGCGGCATCGCTTCATCGGCAACGTGACGTGGCGCTTGCCCTTTGGCTACGACGGACGTTATCTGAAGAGCGGCGTCACCGGACAAGTGCTGGGCGGCTGGGGCGTGAATGCCATTGTGCAGGCGCAAGGCGGATTCCCGCTGAGCATCACGGCGGTCAGCAACGGCTTACAGGGCTTGGCCTTTGTGGGCGGAAACGCTGCTGTGGGCATCCTGCGTCCGAACCTGATTGGCGATCCGGTCATTGCCGATGCCACGCAGCGCAAGACGACGTTGCAATGGTTCAATACCGCCGCGTTCCAGGTGCCCGCGCAATACACGTTCGGCAACGCGCCGCGCACGTTTGGCAATTTGCGGGGGCCGGGGTATTTCGGCACAAACCTTTCGCTGCAACGCAACTTCAGAATTACGGAAGCGACGCGGCTGCAATTTCGTGCGGAAGCTTTCAATCTGTTCAATCGCGCGAATTTCACGACGCCTGCCGCGATTTTAGGCGCAGCGAATTTCGGTCGCTTGCTGGCGGCGGAAGACGCTCGGCAGATGCAACTCGCCTTGAAGCTGTATTTCTGATCCAGTTCAAACAACTGGGGAGCCTCCTGATGGACTATTTTATTGTCCGCTCCTTCGATCACGCGGGCTACTACGAAACACGCTTGCTGCTGCTGTTCATTGGATTGGTCGTCGTGGCGTATTTTTCGCTGCGCAAACGAGACCATCGGTATCTGGTGGTCTTTGCCAGCGGTGTCGTGTTTCAAGGCTTGCTGGAATGGAGTCTGGCCGCATTGGGCTTGCGCGGCAAAGGGTACAGCCTGTCGGTGTTTGGCATAACATTGCCGACCGCCTTGGCGATTCTTTGGCAAGGCTTGGTGGAAGGCGGCATTCTGAGCCTGATGGCCTTTTGGTTTGCCGACCTGTTCCATTTTTCCAGACAGAAAGCGGACAACACACGCCCGGCCTTTTTGGCCGTTTGTTGCGTCATTGTCGGGCTGGCGTGCGTCGTGGGAGTCCTGGCGCGTGGCTTGCCGATTACGTCGCCGCGTCCGATGTTTGCGCCGTTCGCAATGCTGCTGTCCGCCGTGACGCTGGCGCTTTCGTTGTTGTTGATTTCGTTCAAGGGGCGCGCAGGATGGCGAGCGATGGGGTGGTTTTATCTGGGCCTGCTGGTCTACATCGTGTTGACGTTTGAGCCGTTGCATTGGCTCGGCGCGCGTTATGTCGCCGTGCGCAATGCTGACGGGCAATTCGCCGCCGCTTCATTTCTGCCGCAGGTCGGGCTGATGCTGTATTCGCATTTGTACGAAGTCGCGGCGGGCAAGCTGCATTACTTCGTTGTGCCGTACGTGCTGGGCTGGCTCAATCGTCGCGAAGCTTGAGGAAAGCTGTATGCCTGAATTTTTGTTTCAGAACTACAAAGTGCATTACGTCGAAGCGGGTCAGGGCGAGCCGCTCGTGTTTCTACACAATGGCGGCAACGATCATCGCATCTGGGATCATCAGCTCGCGCATTTTGCCAAGACTCACCGCGTGATTGCGACGGATCATCTGGGCTTTGGCGAATCCGACAAACCGCGCATTGATTACACGCTGCCACTGTACAGCGCGATGGTCGCGGCGTTGGTAGAGCAACTGCGACTCGCCCCCGTAACCTTGATCGGCAATTGCATCGGCAGCGCGATGGCGTTGCATTACGCGCAACAACATCCTGATCGGGTGCGGCAGTTGATTCTTTTCAACGTCGCGTCTGAACAAATCCTGCTGGCCGGGCCGCTGGCCAAGGTTTATCAAACGTTCTCGCAACATCGCTGGCTGCGCAATCTGCTTTCTTTCAAGGTGGATCATCTGGGCTTGTCGCACAAAGAAACGGCGCAATCCTTGCGTTCGCAATACGGCAAGCAGCCGCCTGCTGACGCGGAATTTGCGGCCTACTCGCATCAGCTTTACAACCGCAAAGGCCAGACGCGCTCGCTGTACAACACGCTCTCGGTCTTTGACAGCTTCCGCCCGATTGATGAGTTTGTGCGGCCTGAAGGCTTTCCGTCGGTTTGTCTGATCTGGGGCCAGGAAAACTCGGTGTTGCCGGTGACGGCAGGGGAAAAGCTCTGTGCGCGGTTGCAGCCGGAACGCGCGGAATGGCTGACCGGGTGCGGGCATTTGCCGATGCGTGAGCAACCGGAACAAATCAACCGCATCATCGCAGAAGTGCTTGCGACACAGACTGCCCCACAACCCGTCGCAGAAGCTGTGCATTGAACACAACGCAGAGGAGTCCCTCATGTCACTACGCTTATCGCATCTGTTTCTTTTCGGCCTACTGTCGCTTGGTCTGTTCGCGCCAAACGTGCAGGCGAGCCAATTGGTCGAAGGCAAATTGGAAAGCAAACTCGTGCCGTCTCCGGTCGAATACAACGCACTGCTGCCTGACGGCTATGATGCCGCCAAAGAGCCGTTGCCGTTGCTCCTGTTCCTGCACGGCGGCGGCGGCGACAAAACGTTTCTGAACCGGATGCGTCCCATTCTGGACGAGCTGTGGAAGGCCGGGACGTTGCCGCCGATGGTTGTCGTCACACCCAGCGCGGCGCGGTCGTTTTATATGGATTACAAGGACGGTTCGCAGAAATGGGAAACGTTCATCGTCACGGACTTCCTGGAGCATTTGCGCGGCCAATTCAAAGTCACGAAAGAGCGCAAAGGCACGTTGCTCTTTGGCATTTCGATGGGCGGGCTGGGCGCGCTGCGGCTGGGCTTCAAGTATCCCGAAAAGTTCGCCGGACTCGCCGCGCTGGAGCCAGGCATTGATCCGGTGCTGAAATGGAAAGACCTCAGCGCGCGGTACAAGTTTTATCGCGGGCCAGATTTGATGGAAACGATTTTCGGCAAGCCGTTTGACGAAGCGTATTGGGAAGCCAACAACGTCGCCACCATTGCCGTCAACAAAGCCGACAAGCTGCGCGCGGCCAACCTGGGCATTTACATCGAAGCGGGCGACGAAGACCTATTTTTCCTGCACGAAGCGACCGAGTTTCTGCATCGCATTTTGTGGGATCAGAAAATCAAGCACGAATACCATCTGGTGCGCGGCGCAGATCACGTCGGGCGCACGATTCGTCCGCGCGCAATGGAAGGGTTGGAATTTCTGGCGCGCCTGCTGAGTCCGCCGCCGCCCGATCCCGAAGCCGAAGCCGCGCGCAAACGCATGGAGCCGCTGAAAAAACAATTGCCCGAACGCTAAACCGAGAGGAATTGGATGCGCCAACAAGCCGGAAATCAACCAAACACTCTTCGCCGACAGGAGCGCCGCGCCTGGCTGAAAAACGCGGGGGCTGCGGTGTTGGGCGCAGGTTTTGCCAAAGCTGCATGGCCACAGTCCGTGCCTGCTCCCAGCGTGACTTCCGTTTGGGCGGATGCCATCGTCAATGCACGCTACGAAGACCTTTCTGCCGAAGTCGTGCAACGCGCCAAGCTGTGCATCCTCGACAACCTGGGCGTCATTGCGCACACCTCTACGCTGCCCGAACTGCGCAACTATCTGGATCGCCAATTCAGCAATGGCGGCCCGGCAGAAGCGACGGTGTGGGGCTACGGGCGCAAATTACCGCTGGAAACGGCGGCGGCCTGCAATGCGTTTTTAATTCACGGCAACGAAATTGATGACAGCGATTTTCGCAGCAACTATCGCCCGTCTTGCGTGTCGCTGCCTGCGCCGTTGAGCGTGGCCGAATTCGTCCAGGCATCAGGCCGCGATTTGTTGCTGGCGACAGCGATTGCGTACACCGTCAACGGTCGCCTCGCCGCGCAGTTGGATCGGTTGCAGGGCCTGGGCTTTATGCCTTCGTCCGTTGTGGGCGGCGGTGGCACAGCAGCCGCAACGGCGAAACTGCTGAAGCTAAATGCAGAACAAACACTGTGGTCGTTGGGCTTGGGCATCGCGGGCGGTGGCGGATTGTTTCAGTATTACTTCGATCAAACGGAAGAGAAAAAGCTGCACGTCGCGCGCACGGTGCGGATGGGCGTGGAATCGGCGCAACTCGCGGCCAAAGGTTACGAAGGGCCGCGCAACATTGTCGAAGGCGCTGCCGGGTTATTGCCGAGCTACTTGCGCGAAACGGGGCGCAAGCCTGATTACGCCGCGATGAAACGCGACGTGCGGCAGTGGGAAGGGCCGTTGTACATCTACCCGAAATTCACTTCGACCTCGTCCTCGATTGGGCCGTTTCTGGACGCGCTCGCACCGCTGTATCAACGCGAAAAGCTCAAGCCGACGGACATCGAACGCTTCATCATTGTGCGCGAATGGGCGCTCGATTCGCCGTTCGTCAAAAAGATTCTGCACTTCGAGCCGCCCCAAACCATCGTCGGCGCGCAGTTGAATATGAACTATTCGATTGCGCTGTTTTTGCAACGCGGCTCGGCGTCAGTACACGACTTCACGCCCGCCGCCTTGCAGGACAAAGCCGTGCTGGCACTCGCGGCCAAAGCAGGTTACGAACTGGTCGGGCCAACGGATAACTTTGCCGTCAAGCTGGTGCTGCGCAATGGCCGCACGCTGAGCGCACCCTTCAAATACAGTCGTGGCGAAAAGCCGGAACCCGTAATGCACGAAATGCGGATGGCGAAATTTGCCGCGCTCACGCAGGAACGGATGACCGACCGCGCGCGCCAGCAAGTTATCGAAATGGTGGAACGGTTGGACACCGTCAGGAACGTGGCGGAATGGACAGTCGCCCTGCACAAATTGCTCAAGCCTTTGCCGCGAACAATACGAGGATGACACGATGAAACGATTTCTTTTGCTTTGTCTTTTGTGGTTGTGCTGCACGCCGTTCGCTGGACTGGCACAACAAACCGCCCCCGCTGACACAAACAGCGAGCAGTACAAAGCGCGCGAGCAGTTGGCGTATTCGCTTGGCGTGCTGGCGTACATTTACGGCTTCCCGCTCGTCAGAATGGAGCAGGTGCGGCAACAATCCTTGTCGCAATCGAATGTCAGCCCAAATGAGTTTCGTCATCGCCGCCGTTTGCAAACGCATCAAGACCGCGTCGTCGTTTCGCCCAACAACGACACCGTGTATTCCAGCGCCTGGCTTGATTTGTCACAGACAGCATTGGTGTTGCACACGCCCGAAGCCAAAGGTCGTTATTGCAGCTATGCGTTTTACGATGCCTGGACGAACAACTTTCACGTCATCAGCAAACGCAACACGCGCGACGTGGCGGCGGATTACCTGATCACCGGGCCGAACTGGAAAGGCACCGTGCCGAAAGGCTTGACGCGCATTGCGACACCAACCAATTCGGTGTGGCTGCTGGTGCGCACATTGATTGCCGATGACAAAGACTGGCCGGGCGTGATCGCCTTGCAGGATGGCATCAAGCTGCAATCGCTCAGCCAGTGGCAAAGCAAGACACCGACCACGCAAACACCCGCTGCCAAACCAGCCGCTCCTGCACAGCCGAACCGCAACCCGCTCGCGTTCTTTGAGCAACTCGGCGCGCTGTTGCAACGCAATCCGCCCCCGGCTTCCGATGCGGCACTGCTCAATCAATTCGCGTTGATTGGCTTGAGCGTGAAAGATGGCTTTGTGCCGTCGCAACTCAACGAAGCGACGAAAGCGGGTTTGCAACGAGCCGTTCCTGCCGCGCGCCAAATCATCACGGCTTCACGCGCGGATCAAGCGGTGAAGCGGGTGAATGGCTGGCTGATGGTGACCAAAGGTGGCACCTTTGGCGATGAATACCTGTTCCGCGCGTATGTCACTGAAAAAGGCATCGGCCAACTCATCCCGGAAGAGGCTTCGTATATGACGACCGATGTGGATGGCGAAGGTCAGCCGCTGAATGGCGCGAACAAATACGTGCTGCGCTTTCCCAAGGGGCAGTTGCCGCCCGCGCACGAATTCTGGTCATTGACGTTGTACGCGGCGGATTTCTTCTTCGTCGAAAACCCGCTCAATCGCTTTGCCATCGGTGATCGCACGCGCGGCTTGCAATACGACGCCGACGGCGGCTTGACGATTTATCTGCAAAACGAAGCGCCACCGGGCAAAGAATCGAATTGGCTGCCTGCGCCCAAAGGCGATTTTAATCTGAGTTTGCGCGCGTATCTGCCGAAACCGGAATTGCTGAACAACAGCTATCAACCGCCTGCCGTGCAGCGCGTGAAGTGAGGTCATCTGATGCGAATGCTCAAACTGTGTTTCCTGACTGCCTTAACACTTGCGCTGGCCGCGCCCGCGACGCCTCGACAGACCAACCGAACTGCGCCGCGCCTACCTAACATCGTGTTCATTCTCGCCGATGATCTCGGTTACCACGACGTAAGCCTGTATGGCCGCCGCGACGTTCAGACGCCGAATATTGAGGCGCTGGCGAAGGCGGGCGTGAAGTTTACGAATGGCTACGTCGCCGCGCCCGTATGCAGCCCTTCGCGCGCGGCGTTGATGACCGGACGCTATCAACAGCGGTACGGTTTTGAGTTCAATGCCGGGCCGTTGCAACGCGCGCTTTCCGACCCGGAAATGGGCTTGCCGACTTCGGAAATCACGTTGCCGCAGGTGCTCAAGCAGGCGGGCTATGCCACCGGCATGGTCGGCAAATGGCATCTGGGCATGCACGAAAAGTTTCATCCGTTGAAGCGCGGCTTTGATGAATACTTTGGTTTTTTGTTCGGCGCGAATATGTACATTGACCCCGATCAGCCGGGCGTCAAATCGGCTGATCCTGAAAACGTCGGCGTCAGGATTCGCACCGCGCGCAACCCCATCGTGCGCGGGCAAACCGTCGTCGAAGAAAAAGAATATCTGACCGAGGTCTTCGCGCGTGAGTCTGTCGCCTTCATCGAGCGGCATCGCAATGAGCCATTCTTCCTGTACGCGTCGTTCAATGCGCCGCACACGCCGCTGCAAGCGACGCAGAAATACCTTGACCGCTTTCCGAACGTGAAAGACGAAAAGCGCCGCATTTATCTGGCGATGGTCAGCGCGCTGGATGATGCCGTTGGCGCGATTCTGACCAAGCTGCGCGAAACCGGTTTGGAAAAAGACACGCTCGTTGTGTTTCTGAGCGACAACGGCTGCGCGACGTACACAGGCGCTTGCACCAACGATCCGCTGCGCTGGGGCAAGCTCACGCATTTTGAAGGCGGGTCGCGCGTGCCGTTTGCGATGCGGCTCCCCGGCAAGCTCAAAGCCGGAAGCGTGTACGACAAACCGATCAGTTCGCTTGATCTCTTCCCGACCACCGTGGCGTTGGCGGGCGGCAAATTGCCGACTGACCGCGAATACGATGGGTTGGATTTGCTACCGTACCTGACGGGCAAAAAGAAAACCGCGCCGCACGAAGTGCTGTGCTGGCGCAATGGCGACAACGCCGCCGTGCGCAAAGGCAACTGGAAGCTTTTCAAAGGCGGCGATCAATTCTGGCTCTACGACCTCTCGAAAGACCTCGGCGAAAAACAAAACGTCGCCGACAAATATCCCGCCATCGTCAAAGACTTGAAGCAGGAACTTGTCACCTGGAATGCACGCATGAAACAGCCGCTCTGGCCCTGCCGCCCTGTCGGCGAAGCGTTTGACGTGGTGCTGGACGGCGTCAAATTGAAGTTGTGCATTTGAGAGGAGCGAGATCGAATGAAGGACACAGGCAATGACCATCCGTTGATGCCCTCTCGCCGCGCGATCCTCGGACTGGCGGGCGGCACGTTAGGCTGGCAGCTATTGCCTTCGCCATTGCGCGCGCAGACCAGCCCCAGCATCACGGCGAATCCCAAGCTGACTGACCCCAAACAAACGTTGCCGCGCACGGTTGCACTGCTCGAAAAATTGCAGCAGGGCAAAGTGCAAATCGGCAGTCAGTTGTACCTTTCGCGCCACGGCAAACCGCTTGCGGATTTTGCACTGGGGCTGTCGCGCGCCGACGTGCCGATGACAACGGATTCAATGATGATTTGGTTTTCTTCGACCAAAGCCATCACCGCCGTTGCCGTCGCGCAGCAGTGGGAGCGCGGCAAATTTGACCTCGACGATCCCGTTGCCAAATACATTCCCGAATTCGGCAATCGCGGCAAAGAAGCCATTACGATTCGCCACGTGTTGACGCATCGCGGCGGCTTTCGGCTGGCCGACGGCGGCAATCAATCGTTGGCGCGTTCGATGGCCGACAACCTGAAAACGATTTATCAGGCCGAACTCGAAGCGGGTTGGGTGCCGGGCCAGAAAGCCGGGTATCACCCGACTTCGGGCTGGTTCATTCTGGGCGAATTGGTGCAGCGCACCAGCGGCAAGAAGTTTTCAGCCTACGTGCGCGACGAGATTTTTCTGCCACTCGGCATGAACGATTGCTGGGTCGGAATGCCTGTCGAACGCTTTCGCGCCTATGGCAATCGCATCGGCTGGATGCACGCCACGCCGCGCGGCGTCGAACCGCGTCCGACACCAATGCCGAACGGCGAAGCCTTCAATACCGATTGCAGTCCCGGCGCAGGCGGACGAGGGCCAATGCGCGAACTGGCGCGGTTTTACGAAATGCTGCTCAATCGCGGCACACTCAACGGCAAACGCATTCTCTCGCCGCAAACCGTCGAAGCCATCACGGCCCGGCAGCGCACGGCGATGCTCGATCAGACCTTCAACATCGTGATTGATTGGGGCTTGGGCTTTATCATTGATGCGTTTTTGTATGGCAATCATTGCTCGCCGCGCGCGTTCGGCCACGCGGGCGCGCAATCGTCGGTCGGCTTCTGCGATCCCGAACACGGGCTGGTCGCCGCCTATGTGCTGAACGGCATGCCAGGTTCGCTGCCGCACAATCAACGGATGCTCGACCTCGCCAATGCGATCTATTTCGATTTGGGACTGGCGAAAGAAGGCGACGCGGGCAAACCGCGCGAATTGCCGAAAGCTGGATAAACGCCGCGTTTGGTGCGGTACAGGGAGCGGTAGCGACCTGGTGACTTTGAGTATGGACCAATCGGAAGTACCAAGTCGCTACCGCTCCCTGTACTGCACCGAATCCCCGGCCTGTCGGACATTGTTTTGAGGAACCATACATGCCTGAGCAAAAGAATTTGGGGCACCTTGTGTATTTGAGTATTGTGCTGGGCGTGCTGCTGATAGATGCGGCGTTAGTCGCGGCGCAATCCAAAGCCAAACCTGAAGAATGGTCGGCGTATGGCGGCGACAATCGCGCGATGAAGTATTCGCCGCTCGCGCAAATCAACGCCGCGAACGTCAATCAACTGCGCATCGCGTGGCGCTGGGAATCGCCCGATGGCGTGGTGCTCAAACGTGAAAGCGGCTTGCAACCCGGCGAGTTTCAAGTCACGCCGATTATGGTCGGCGGCGTGCTCTACACCAGCACGGCGATGTCGCAGATCGCGGCGATTGATGCCGCGACGGGCAAGACGTTGTGGGTTTACGACCCGGAAGCGTGGCGCGTGAAATGGCCGACGATCAAAGGCTTTCAGACGCGCGGCGTCGCGTATTGGCGCGCGGGGCAGGACGAACGGATTTTCTTTGCGACGGGTGACAGCCGCCTGCTCGCGCTCGATGCCAAAACAGGCAAACCGATTGCGCAGTTTGGTGACAAAGGCGCGCTTGATCTGCGCACAGTTGGCTTATATCGCGTCGTCAAGGGCGGCGCTGATTTGTATAGCTGCACCTCGCCGCCAATTGTCGTGCGCGATGTCGTCATCGTCGGCAGCTACATCAAAGACCGCAGCACAACGCGCGAGATGCCGCCGGGCGATGTGCGCGGCTTCGATGTGCGCACAGGCAAGCTGCTCTGGACGTTTCACACTGTGCCGCAAGCGGGCGAATTCGGTGTCGAAACCTGGCTCAACGATTCGTGGAAATACACCGGCAACGCCAACGTTTGGGCACCGATGAGCGCGGATGATGAACTCGGCTATGTCTATCTGCCGGTCAGCACGCCAACGAATAATTTTTACGGCGGCGAACGTCCGGGCGACGGATTGTTTGGCGAAAGCCTTGTCTGCCTTGATGCCAAAACGGGCAAACGCATCTGGCATTATCAACTGGTGCATCACGGCATTTGGGATTATGACCTGCCCGCCGCGCCCAATTTGCTCGACATCAAGATCAATGGCCGCCGTATCAAGGCCGTCGCGCAAGTCACCAAACACGGTTCGCTCTTTGTCTTTGATCGCGTCACGGGCAGACCGGTCTGGCCGATTGAAGAACGACCCGTGCCGCAATCGAAGCTGCCGACCGAAAAGACCGCTGCGACGCAACCCTTCCAGCCCAAACTGCCACCGTTCGAGCGACAAGGCGCAACGGAAAACGACGTGATTGATTACACGCCCGAAATCCGCGCGGCGGCGCTCGAAACGTTCAGGAAATTCGAGTCCGGCCCGCTGTTCACGCCGATTGCGGAAAAGCCTACGATTGTGATGCCCGGAGTGTTGGGCGGCGCGAATTGGGGCGGGGCGGCGGTTGACCCGGAAACAGGCTGGCTGTACGTGCCTTCGATTACGCTGCCTGCGCCGTTGACGATGAACAAACGCCGAGGCCAATCCGACTTCGCGTATGAAATTGGCGCGGGCAACGTTGCCTTAGCCGGGCCGCACGGCTTGCCGCTTTTCAAACCGCCCTACGGGCGCATCACGGCGTATGATTTGAACAAGGCTGCGATCACCTGGATGACGCCAAACGGTGACGGCATGCGCCAAAAGGTCAATGAGATTTTGCGCAGTCAGGGGCTGGCCAGCATTGATGTCGGGCCGTTGGGTACGGTCGGACGCGCGGGGCCATTGCTGACGAAAACGTTGCTCTTCGTGGGCGAAGGGCCGCACGATGGACGCGCGCAGCCGATCTTTCGCGCATTTGATAAAATCACCGGCAAAGTGGTGTGGGAATTCAAACTTTCTGCGCACGTGCTGGGGGTGCCGATGACGTATCAGGTTGGCGGCAAACAATTCATCGTCGTGGCCTGTGGCTACCGCGAATGGCCGCACGAATTGATTGCGCTCAGCTTGCCGTAAAGGGCGGGGATCGAAAGGAAATTCAGCTATGCGAAAAACCCTGACTGTCGTTATTTTGCTTGTGTTGTTTGGCCTGCTGTTCGTTATCAACCACAAAACACCAGTTGCCGCGTTTACGCCGCCGCCGCAACAACCGACGATTGATCCTGAAAAGACGGGCCCGATCAAGCATTACATCATGATCGAAATGCTCAACGGCGTAGACTTGTTGCTGCTCGACCGCTGGTACATCACCTATCACGCGCCGGAAACCTTGCAACGAACCCAGCGCCGCCAAACCAAATACGCGACCTATCGCACCTACGCGCTGTCGCCGGACGAAATTAAGGCAATGAATGCGTGGCAGGGACGCCTGACGGAAATTGGGTTTGCAAGTCTGGCGGATTTCAATAAAGGCTTTGCGAACATTGCCGAAGAGCGTAAGAAAATCACGCTGCCCAAGGGCGAGTTGCTCGGCGGCTTTCGCAACGAGACGGTGACGATGCGGCAGCAACCCGACGAAGTTTTTGTCGAGCAACCGACGCCAGCCAAAGACCATCCGTACTTTCGCTGGATTTTCTTTTATGCGTATCCCGACGGCGTGAGCGAAGAAACGAGCGAGAAATGGTTTCACGAAGTCTTTGCCAAAGAACTGGCGGCGCGTCCCGGCGTCAAACGCTTCGGCACATATCGCTCGGTGCGTGGTGCAGGCAAATGGAATCGCGTCGCAGAAGTCTGGTTCGATTCACACAGCGCGTGGAAAAAAGCGATTTACGATGCGCGCAGCACGTTTACCAAACCCGCATGGGGCGGCGAATTCCCGTTTCTGAAATTTCAATCCACCTTTATCGGCGAAAATCCTGATATTGATTTTCTGGCGGAGAAACACACGATTCCGTAGCTAAATTTCGCGCTTGCCAAACAACCCCGCGATGCGATCAAAGGGAAACACCGGCCCATCTTTGCAAACAAAATGCGGGCCGTATTGGCAATGGCCACAGAACCCCACAGCGCATTTCATATTGCGCTCCATCGTCACAAAAATCTGATCTGTTGTCAGCCCGCGCTTCATGAGTTCCTGTACGGTAAAGCGCATCATGACTTCCGGGCCGCAAATCATTGCTACGGTATGCCGGGCATCGAATTGCGTCCGTGGAATCAAGGTTGTCACGACGCCGACGTTGCCGCGCCAATCGCTGCTGGCGGTGTCGAGCGTGACTTCTACATTGAAGTCGAAATGTCCTCGCCATTGTTCCAGTTCACGGGCAAACAACAAATCGCGCGGCGACCGAGCGCCAAACAATAACGCGAATCGTCCGTATTTTTCGCGGTTCGCTAACACGTGGTAAATCACCGGACGCAACGGGGCCAGGCCAATCCCGCCAGTCACAATCACCACATCGCTGCCCTCCGCCTCCACGATTGGCCAGGGAGTGCCGAAAGGGCCACGCACGCCAATGCAATCGCCGCGTTTGAGCTTTTGCATCGCGTTTGTGACAGTGCCGACGGCGCGCACGGTGTGAATCAACCTGTTTGTGTCGTTTGGATCGCCACTGATCGAAATTGCCGACTCACCTGTGCCAAAGACATAGAGCATATTGAACTGCCCCGGCGCGAATTGCATCACAGGTGTGCCGTTTGCCGGGCGGAGTTCAAGCGTGAAGACATCGTGCGTTTCGCGGCGCACTCGTTCAATGCGATACGGTTGTGGCAGCATGGGATCGGTGGGCGAATTGATAAATTGTTTTTCAGGAGCGATTACCATAAACATCTAACAGTTGCAGCCGCGTTGCCAATAATCTTTCCGCAAAAACATGGGCGACACGTTTGAGTAATTCATATCCAAGGCGCGGATTGGCCTCGAATTTGTTGCGTAAACATTGGCCGTCCAGCGCCAGCGCCCGCGTTAACTCCACCGCACGCGCATCAAAGCGCCATTGATATGGCGGAATCAACCACGACCAGCCGAAAATTTCGCCCGCGCCTACGGTCTGTAGCATAAGTTGTCCGCGCTCTGGGGTATAAATTTCCAGCGCGACTTTGCCTTGCCGAATGACATAGAACTCATTGGCTGCGTCACCTTCCCGACGAATCACTTCGCCCGCCTTGAAGACAACGTTCGATGCACAGCCCGTGAGCAATGCAATATCTTCTTGTGATAACCCCTTGAAAAAGGGATGTTCAGCGAGAATGGGTTCAAGTGTTTGTATTGTCATGAGATTCTGGCCACGAATGAACACGAATTTTTACGAATGATTTTTCGCCACAGATTCACACAGATTGACACAGATGATTTTATGGCCAGTAAAATCTGCGTGAATCTGTGCAAATCTGTGGCTCATCAAAACGGTTTTGCTTCGTGAAAATTCGTGTTCATTCGTGGCTTACTCCTTTCCTCGTATCGCACGTACTTCTTCCGTGATGTCTATGCCGACGGGGCACCAGGTGATGCAACGACCGCAGCCAACGCAGCCGGAGGAGCCGAACTGATCTATCCACGAAGAGAGTTTATGCGTCATCCATTGACGATAGCGCGATTTGTTGGAAGCCCGCACGCTGCCGCCGTGCAGATAGGTGAAATCCATCGTGAAGCACGAATCCCAACGCCGCCAACGTTCAGCATGCTCGCCGGTCAAATCGGTCACGTCTTCGACCGTTGTGCAGAAGCAGGTCGGGCACACCATCGTACAATTCGCACAGGTCAGACAGCGATTGGCGACGTCGTCCCAACGCGGATGCTCAAGGTTTTGTGCAAGCAATTCCTTGATGCCTGCCGTGTCCATCGTCCGTCCCATTTGCGTGGCGGTTTGTGCAGAGATTGCTTCCGCTTTTTGTTGTTCCTCATTGCTTGCCGCGCGCTGCGACAATTCATTGAGTAGTAGTTGCCCGTTGGCGGTGCCCGCCTCAACCACAAAGTAATGCTGACCGTCTTCCAGCACTTCGGTCAGCGCCAGATCAAAACCTGAAGTTGCTTTTGGCCCTGTGTTCATTGAAACGCAAAAGCAGGTGCCGCCCGCCTGTCCACAATTCACCGCCACCAGAAAAACGTTTTCGCGCCGTGCCTGATAAAACGTGTCAGTGAACTGATCGTGCAAAAACACGTTGTCCTGAATGGCAATCGCGTGCAGTTCACAGGAACGAATGCCGATAAATGCCATGCGATGTGTCGCCTGCGGTTCGGGCGTAATCTGGATTCCATTCTCATTCTGCGTTGCCTGCCAGAGCCGCTGCCGTGGCACATGCAAAAATCGCTTCCACGATTGCGGCCCGACCACGTACCCGAATAAAGCTTCATCATTGCGACGCTTCAGACGATAGGTGCCGCCATCTTGTTCGTCCGTCCAACCTATCGGCAAATCTGTGGCTGACGACAGTTCGTCGTAGACAATCGCGCCGTCACGAATGGTTGGGCCGATGACCTGATGTGTTTTTTGTAAAGCATCCAACAGCAGCGCAAAATCGCCGCGTTCCAAAATCATGGGAGTTGAGTTGTGAAGCATGGAATCAGACATGTACAATCTTTCTTGTGGCCCTGTTGTCAACGTGCTTAAAGTTGTCAGTTGTAATTTGCACCAAGAGGATAACGAAAAATCATGAATGATCCAAATTGGCCGCGCGCGAGTGCCTGGTTAGCAGGCGAACACGCCGAAACTATTTTAGGTAAAGTTGCTGTTATTGGTGCCCCGGTTCGCCTTGGTTCCATCACGCCGGGACGCTGCGATCTAGCGCCCGAAGCCATTCGTAAAATTCTCCATCGGTTCAGTTGCTACGACCTGGAATCGGATGCCAATTTACAGGAACTGGAAGCACACGATTTTGGCGATTTAAACGTGGCAGGCGTCAAGCTGGAAGACGCGCTGGTTCCAATCTCGCAAATTGTTCGCAGCGCGCTGGAAAAATTTGATGCGGCAATTTTATTGGGCGGCGATAACGGGGTGACGCGTCCTGGCGTACACGGCGTTTCCAGTTTGTTGGATAATTGTGGCCTGCTGACCTTCGATGCGCATTTTGATCTGCGCGACACGGGCGACGGGCTGACCAACGGCAATCCGGTTCGTGCCTTGCTGGAAGATGGCTTGCCCGGCAAAAATATTGTGCAGATCGGATTGCAGGGATTCGCCAATTCACAAGCCTATGCCAAAGTCGCACGCGATGCAGGCATCAGCGTTGTTACGATAAATCAGATGCGTGCGCAAGGTATTGAAGCCATTGTCAGTGACGCGTTACATTACCTGTCGCAGCAAGTCGAAATAATCTATGTGGATTTTGACATTGACGTTTTAGATCGCGTGTTTGCGCCTGCCTGTCCTGGTTCACGTCCCGGCGGACTCACTCCCTGGGAATTGCGGCGCGCGGCGTTTTTATGCGGAACTCACCCCAAAGTACGTGCGATTGATCTGGTCGAAGTTGACCCGACCCAGGATGTTGCTGACGCAACCGTCTTTGCGACGGGGGCGTGTTTGCTGTCGTTCGCTGCGGGGCTTATCCATCGTTTGAAAAAATAACATGCCGAAAAATGTTGCTGTCCTCAATTGCTCACAACTTGTCACTCTTGCCGGCGCGGCGCGACCTCGCGTGGGCGCAGAAATGCGTGATCCTGGCATTATCGAAAATGGTGCAATGCTGATTCGTGAAGGACGAATTGAGCGCATCGGAACGCGCGAAGAAGTTGAGCCGCTGGTTGTACCGAATTGTGAAGTCATTGATGCGCAGCGTCGCATTGTTTTACCTGGATTTGTGGATGCCCATACGCATCCGGTCTTTGGTGGAAGTCGAGCAGATGAATTTGCATTACGAGCCGCAGGCGCAACCTATCAGGAAATTGCTGCTGCGGGTGGTGGCATCCGCTCGACTGTTCGACAGACACGCGCTGCCAGCGAGGACGAATTAGTGCAGACGGGGAAGCGTTATGCACGTTGGTTTTTGCGCTCCGGCACGACAACAATTGAGGCGAAATCGGGCTACGGTTTGACGGTCGAAGATGAATTGAAAATGCTGCGCGCGATGCGTCGCCTGGAAGCAGAAACGTCCCTCGAATATGTGCCCACGTTTTTAGGTGCCCACGCCTTCCCGGACGAGTTTCAGGTGCGACGCGACGAGTACGTGAAGTTGATCGTGCAGGAAATGTTGCCGCAGGTTGCCGCTGCAAATTTAGCGGAATACTGCGATGCTTTTTTTGAGCAGGGGTATTTCAACGAGGCACAGACAATGCGCATTATGACCGCCGCTCAGTCGCACGGCCTGAAATTACGCCTGCATGCGGATCAGCTTTCGTTGGCGGGCGGCGCTCAGTTAGCGGCAAGGCTCGGTGCCGTCACCGCGGATCATTTGGAACAAACGAATGCGGGAGGAATCGCCGCTCTTAAGGCAGCGAATGTGCAGCCCGTCTTACTGCCTGCCTCAGTAATGATGATTGGTGCTCGAAAATATCCCAATGCGCGAGCGATGATTGATGCTGGGCTGGCGGTGGTTCTGGCAACAGATTTCAACCCCGGCACTTCGCCGATGCCTTCGATGTTGTTGGCGCTGACGCTGGCTTCGACGCAAATGAAGATGACTCCGGCTGAAGCCCTCACTGCTGCGACGATCAATGCGGCCTACAGCCTGGGGCGCGGACACGAGATCGGTTCGCTGGAAGTTGGCAAGCGCGCGAATTTCGTCGTTCACGATTGCGATGATTGGCGTGAGCTTGCGTATTTCGCCGGAATCGAACATCCTGTAGCCGTTTTTAGCAGAGGCCGATTAGTGGCACAGCGCGATAACAATATCTGACAACGAAATCAATCTCAGTGAGCGGTGTATTCTTGAGTTCATTAACCAGCAGTAACGCAACAACGGTTGCTGCGATTATTACCGGAGGAAGATTATGAATATTGAAGGATTGTTAGGACAAGTTTTGAGCGGCGGCAACGTTGGCGCAATCAGCCAGGCCATCGGCGCGGACGAAAGCACGACCAGCACCGCGATTCAGGCAGCGTTACCAATGTTGATTGGTGGTTTGGCGCGCAATGCTCAATCCGACGACGGTGCCTCCGCTTTGGCTGGCGCGTTGGATCGAGACCATGATGGCAGCGTATTGGATGATATTGCCGGCTTTGTGATGGGCGGTGGCGCACAGCAAAGCAACGGCGCAGGCATCCTCGGCCACATCTTTGGCGGCAATCAACCGGCGGTCGAACAAGGCGTCAGTCAAGCCAGCGGATTGGACTTGGGAACCGTGGCCAAATTACTGCCCCTGTTGGCTCCTATCGTGATGGGTTATTTGGGACGCCAAAAGCAGGAACAGGGATTGGATGTTGCGTCTTTGGCCGGAATGCTGGGCGGCGCTCAGCAACAAATGCAGGAACAGCAATCGCCGTTGATGGGCATGCTATCAGCCGTGCTGGATCAGAATCGCGACGGCTCGATGGTGGACGATGCGATTCGTTTGGCTGGAGGCTTTTTAAGTCGCCGCTAAATGCCGTCGTACCTGGCAGCAAGAGGGCATGCAGACTAACGTCGTATCCGAATTACGCCTTAGTTTCTTGCCCTTTTTTTGATCTATCCCAGAATGGAGAACGTCCACGTGACCGCCGAAAAACAAACGCGACGAGAATTTATGAAAAAGACTGGAATCACTGTTGCGAGTGCTACGCTCAGCGCCTCTTCGCTAGCCCAGAATACCGCGCGGACGGGCATCAAACTGGGCTTCGATAATTTTTCGATTCGCGCCTTTGGCTGGAAAGCATCGCAACTGATTGACTACGCGATTGCACAAAAAGTGGATGTGTTATTGATGTCCGATTTGGATGTGTATGAGAGCTTTGATGAAAAGTATCTGAAATCGCTCAAAGCCAAAGCGGATGCAGGCGGATTGGAATTACACGTTGGCACGGGCAGCATCAACCCCGGCTCGCGCACGTTCGACAAGAAACGCTGGCAGAGCGGGGAAGAGCATATTTTGCAAACCATCAAAGTCGCAAAGCTTCTTGGTTCGCCGGTTGCGCGTTGCTATCAGGGCAACGCTGATGATCGCAAAGGCCCCGGCGGGATCGAAGGACGCATCGCCGAAATGGTCAAAGTCTGCAAAAACGTGCGGAGCCAGGCTGTAGATGCAGGCGTAAAAATTGCCATCGAAAATCACGCGGGCGACATGCAAGCGTGGGAATTGGCAACGCTGATTGAAGACGCTGGAAAGGATTTCGTCGGCGCTACGCTTGATTCCGGCAACGCCACCTGGACGCTGGAAGACCCGATGGAAAACCTGAAAATCCTGGGCAAATATGCGGTGACTACAGGGATGCGTGATTCTGCCGTATGGGAAAACGCGGATGGGGCGATTGCCCGCTGGACGGCGATGGGCGAAGGCGTTGTGAATTGGAACGCATACGTCAAGGAATTCAAAACGCTGGCACCGAATTGCGCGTTTGTGTTGGAAATTATCTCTGAATTTCAAAAGCCACTGCCGTATTACCGTGATGAGTTCTGGCCGCCGTATGCCAAAATTCGTCCGCGCGAATTTGCCAAATATGTGCAGATGGCGCGACAGGGCAAAGAGCGCCCAGCCTATGTCATGCCAAAAGGCGAAGCGGGCAAACCCGAATTGCAGGCATACCAAAAAAGCGAACTGGAAAAGAGTCTGAAATATTGCAAAGAGGTGTTGGGCATCGGGCTAAAACGCTAAGGCTGGACTTTTTTCTGAATCGCCCCTACACTCACACTCGCAAGCGAACCTCAAGCTGGCAAAAATAAAGCTTGCCGAAAGACAAACACTCTGCCAAGTCTTTCGCAAAATTCGTAGCACAATCTAAATTCTCATAAAGGCTCGCACCGAAAAAGCACGCTGGCCTTGGATTGGAAAAGGTGACCTCATGCGCCCCGTTGTTTCAAAGCGTTTTGCTTATTGCTCTCGTTTGCTTTCCATCTCACAAATCCGCCTGGTTTTGTTCGCCGCAATTGTTTTTACTGGTCTTGGCTGGATTACAACCTCCCTACTGTTTCCTCCGCCCGTTCACGGTCTTTCTACTGAGATTGTCATCAGTCAGGTCTATGGCGGTGGTGGGAATAGTGGAACTGTGTACAAAAATGATTTCGTCGAACTTTTTAATCGCGGCCTTGCGCCGGTCACCATGACGAACTGGTCGGTGCAATATGCGACTTCTTCCGGCACCAGTTGGTCGGTTGTCGGGCCACTCAATTTCACTTTGCAGCCGGGGCAGTATTACCTGATTCAATTAGCTGCTGGCGGGGGCGGCACCACAAACTTACCGACGCCAGATTTTTCGGCAAGTAGCCCAAACCCCAGCGCCACCGCCGGAAAAATTGCACTCGTCAACAATACGACAGCCTTAAGTGGCGTTTGTCCGACAGGCGTAAACATCATTGATTTTGTAGGTTATGGTTCATCGGCGAATTGCTTTGAGATGGCACCAACCGCCGCGCCCAGCAATACGAATGCCCTCTTGCGTCAGGGAAACGGCTGTACTGAAACAGATAACAATTCGACCGATTTTGCGACTGGCGCGCCCAACCCGCGCAACAGTGCTTCTCCTACATTTTCCTGCTTTACGGCACCCACCGTAACCGCACATCCTGCCGATCAAATTGTTGCGCCGGAAGCCACCGTTTCTTTCACATCGGCTGCTTCCGGGACAGCACCGCTTGCTGTGCAATGGCAGGTGAGCACGGATGGCGGAATGACCTGGAACAATCTTGCAGGTGCGACGAACACCACTTTGACCTTGTCCGTCGTGACCTTGGCTGATCATAACAAACGGTTTCGCGCGCAATTTTCAAATGTTCTTGGGATGGCGACCTCAAATCCCGCTCTGTTGTCGGTGCTGATAGCAGACGCGAAACTCCTTGATCCGTTTGGTTGCATTGGCGATGGCACCACACTGAACGTGCGAGCGGAGATCATCAACACCAGCAACATTCCCGTTGATGGCGTTTTTCGGGCGCAGTTACGACCGGGATTGGTGACACGCAACAGCTCCTGCGTCATTACCGGGACAGGCAATTGCAGCTTTACAGGCGAAGATCGCGTGCGTTGGGGAGGCACCTTGCAACCCGCAGAAAAAGTCGTCATTGAATATCAAGCGCAGGTAAAACCTGGCGTTGTAACTGGCACAGAGCTTTGCATCACTTCGACTTTTGAATTCAATGCTGGCCCCATTGCCACTGTGCAGGCCTGCACGAAAGTCAATTGCCCGATTATTCCAACTGGAGGCGAAGCCCCGATTGGTGTAGCGGCAGGCGACGCGAAACCGGGATCAGTCTTGTTTTTCAATTATTACGCATCAGACATCGCTCGCCCACAGCTTGAAAACACACGGATTAATTTTACGAATACCGATGGTGCGCGCGGTGTTGCCTTGCATCTGTTTTTTGTGTCCTCGGACGATTGTCGCGTGGCGGATACCTTCATTTGCCTGACCGCCAATCAAACAACTTCGATTCTGGCTTCAGAGTACGATCCGGGGATGAAAGGCTTTTTGGTGGCAGTCGCCGTGGATGGGCAAAGCGGTTGCCCCATCAATTTCAATCATCTGCTTGGCAGCGAATTCATCAAGCTAAACAGCGGTCATGCCACCAGCCTAAACGCCATCGCCATCGCTGCGGTGACGGGCGGCCCGATGGCCTGCGATCCGACCGACACGACGGCGCGCCTTGATTTTGACGGAACCGATTACAACCTTGTCCCGCGTGCCCTGGCCGTGAATAACATTCAAAGTCCATTAGATGGCAATGACACGCTGCTGATTTTGAATCGCATTGGCGGCAACTTTAGCACGGGCACCGCAACCCGGCTGGGGGATTTGCTGGGATTGGTCTATGACGAAAACGAACGCGGCTATAGTTTTAGTTTTGATCCAAGCGGTTGCCAGTATGTGCGCCGAATTATGGATGGCGCGCCCCGCACCTCGCCCCCTCTGACCAAAGTGATTCCGACAGGCCATAGCGGCTGGATGCGATTCCAACACGTCGCAGATTCCGCGATGTTCGGTGCAGTGATCAACCTGAATCCGAATGGCTTCAGTCACGGGCGCAACTTACACGCTCTGTCCTACACCGACGCGAGCATTACGATTCCGATCATCCCGCCTGTTTGTGGGCAATAAGTTGGTTCGTGATCTGTGACTGTGAAGTGAATTCGCCAGACACGCGGCGCGCTTTCTTGCGTGCCTTGCTTTCTCAGCAAAAAACACCACGCAGTTACTATTGCTTCTGTCTCATTTTCCCTTTAGTTTGTATGGCCAATGCTCTGTCATTCCTGAGCAAAATCAAGGTCGTAAAATATTGCGTAGTGAATTCTGGAAAAAGTACCGATGATCAAAACTCTGCTCCGCGAACTGACTTTTCCACTGATTGCCGTCGTAGCTGCTTTTCTGCTGGGCGGCGTCGTAATTCTGGCGATTCGGGACAATCCGCTGGAAGTGTACGGCATCCTGCTCAACAGTGCGTTTGGGTTGTTCGATGCGCGCGGCAATTTCACCTTTGATAACTGGGGCTACACGTTGTTTTATGCGACGCCGTTGATTTTTACGGGCTTGTCTGTAGCGCTGGCGATGCGGTGCGGTTTGTTAAATATCGGTGCGGAAGGGCAGCTTTATGTTGGCGCTTTTGCGGCGGCGTGGGTGGGGCTGACGTTTACCGGATTGCCTGCGATTTTGCTGGTGCCGCTCTCGATTCTGGCGGCGATGATTGCGGGTGGAACGTGGGGCGCGGTGCCGGGGATTTTGAAAGCGCGCTTTGGTTCACACGAAGTCATCAACACAATCATGATGAACTTCATCGCCCTCGGATTGTTGAGTTATCTGGTGCAATACCATTTCAAAGAGCCAAGCGATGCGATCATGGAAACGCACGAAATTGCGCCTGCCGCACGTTTCGCCCGCTTCTACACGTTGCTCGCGCCACTTGGCATTCACTTCCCATATCGCATTCCGCTGAACGCTTCTTTTCTTCTCGCGATTCTGATTTGCTTTTTGGTATGGGTGTTTTTGTGGAAGACGAAATGGGGGTATGAAATTCGTGCAGCAGGCGCGAACCCGGATGCGGCGGAATACGCTGGAATCAGCGTGAAAAAACAGATTGTGCTGGCGATGGCGTTGTCCGGCGCAATTGCTGGATTGGTCGGCGTGAATGAAGTGCTGGGCTATCGCTATCGGTATTATCACGACTTCGGGGCAAGTTATGGATTCACCGGAATTGCCGTTGCGTTGCTTGGTCGCAATCATCCATTTGGCGTGTTGCTGGCCGCGATTTTGTTTGGTGCGTTGACACGCGGCGGGCTGTTTGTTGACATCTTTACCGAAAACGTTTCCAAGGATTTGGTGCAGGTGTTGCAGGCAATCATCATTTTGTTCGTGGCAATGGAATATTTGTTTAGAGAAAAATTAAAGAACCTGATTCCACAATTCGCTGAAAAATAAGTTATAGTAGCTGCGTCAGTTAGTTTATTAGACGGACGCAATCAAAAATCACGCGAAAGACGCGAAT
Organism: Acidobacteriota bacterium; assembly: GCA_018268995.1. Lineage (GTDB taxonomy): Bacteria > Acidobacteriota > Blastocatellia > RBC074 > RBC074 > JAFDVL01. The sequence goes on from JAFDVL010000014.1 coordinate 45,816, forward strand.
TACGAAACCCGCAAACATTGCTTTGCGTCACCACTTGAGCAACCTTATGCCGTTGGGAGGTCGTAATTTTCGCGTGTTTCGCGTTTGTCGTTTGATCCGCGAAATACAAACAACCATTGATAATCCGGGAGCGTGAATGACAGTAGATACAATTCAAACCGATGCCTTACTTGATCGCTTAGTACAGGCGCGTACGCAACTCCTTAATGAGATTCGCAAAGCCGTGATCGGCCAGGACGAAGCCGTAGAGCAAGTGTTGATGTCGTTACTCGTCGGCGGCCATTCGATTCTGACAGGTGTGCCGGGGTTGGCAAAGACCTTGCTTGTTCGCACGATTGCCAATGTGCTTGATCTTTCGTTCAAGCGCATCCAATTCACGCCTGACCTGATGCCTGCGGATATTACGGGCACTGAAATTATCGAAGAAGATCGCGCTACCGGACATCGCGCGTTGCAATTCATCAAAGGCCCGGTGTTTGCCAATATGGTACTGGCGGACGAAATCAACCGTACGCCGCCGAAAACGCAATCGGCCTTGCTGGAAGCGATGCAAGAAGGCAATGTCACTGTGCAAGGCAACACGTATCAACTGCCCAAACCGTTTTATGTCCTTGCCACCCAGAACCCCATCGAAATGGAAGGCACCTACCCGCTGCCCGAAGCGCAAACAGATCGTTTTATGTTCAATATTCGCGTCGGCTACTTGTCCGAAGATGATGAAGTCCGTGTTGTGCAGGCCACCACAACGCCACAGGACACGACATTTCAACGCTTAATGTCGGCGCAGGAAATTATCGCGTTTCAGCGGCTCGTGCGGCAGATTCCGGCATCTGAATCCGTCGTCCGCTATGCCGTAAATCTCGCGGCTACCAGCCGCCCGGTGAACAACAACGTGCCGGATTTCGTGAAGAAATACATCACTTGGGGCGCATCGTTGCGTGCTTCGCAGTTTCTGGTTCTGGCGGGAAAGGCACGCGCGATTATGCAGGGCCGCTACAACGTCAGTTGCGAAGACATTCGGGCAATGGCTGCACCTGTCATGCGGCATCGCATTTTGCTGAACTTTCAGGCCGAATCCGAAAAGCTGGATACCGATCAGATCATCAGACGGCTGGTCGAATCTGTGCCGGAACCGAAATCAGGACTGAAATAAATTGCGGCATCGCACGTATGAAGCGGGGCCAACGCTGTAATGACAACCCGAAATCCGCTCCCTACTGGTCGCGGTACTATAATTTATGTGGTGGAAAAAGAAAAAAGAGCCGACCGTCACACTTAATCCGCAAGATGCAGAGCTTCTGAAAACGCCGCATTCGGCCTATCACAATCCGAATTCATTTCTTGACCCGGAAGTGCTGGCGCGCGTCTCGTCGCTGGAGATTTTGGCGCGCACGGTTGTCGAAGGTTTCATTTCTGGTTTGCATCGCTCGCCGTTCACAGGCTTTTCGACGGAGTTTGCGGAGTATCGGCAGTACATGCCCGGCGATGATTTGCGTTATTTGGATTGGAAGCTACTGGGCCGGACAGATCGGTATTACATCAAAAAGTATCGCGCTGACACGAACACGCAGTTTCATTTGCTGGTGGATTCCAGCGGTTCGATGAAATATGCCTCTGGCGGCGTCAGCAAACTGCAATATGCCAAAATGCTGGCGGCTTCGCTGGCGTATCTGGTCAACAAGCAAAACGATGCGGTTGGGATGATGGCGTTTGATGAAGCAGTGCGGATTCAGGTTCCTTCTCAAAACCGAACAGGACATCTGCGTTCCATCTTCGGGCATCTGGAGCAATTACAACCGGGCAGGGAAACGCGCCTTTCTGCGATGTTGCATGAAGCTGCTGATCGCATTACCAAGCGCAGTTTTGTCATCATTATTTCCGATTTTTACGATGATGCCGATGCGATCAAAGAAGCGTTGCAGCATTTGAGCTTCAAAGGCAATAACGTCGTCGCCTTTCAAGTGCTGGACAAAAACGAAATTGCCTTTGATTTTGACGAACCCATTCTGCTGGAAGATTGCGAGACTGAAGAGCAGTTACACGTCATGCCGGATGTTCTGGCTGATGGTTATCGCGAAACCTTCCAGCAGCATCTGACGCGCGTGCGTGAAGGCGCGATTAACAACCGCGTCGAGTACGAATTGCTCACGACGAATAATCCATTGGATTACGCCCTCTTTTCGTTCTTATCGAAACGTAGTGGTTAATTGCAAAGGAGGTTTTGTGATGAATGCCCTATCTCGTTGCTCACATCGCCTTGCGATTTTAGGGAGCAGTTTATTCTGTCTGTCTGTATGGCTGCATCCGGTACAAGCGCAGACCGCTGAGCAGATTGCAGAAGAAGCCGCACGTGAACGGCAACGGTCAGAAACGATGATGCGTACACAGAATCTAAAAATTCCGCCTCGTAGCAGGCAAACCGATGCAACCACTCAAGTGCAGAGCGAAGACCTCCTGTCGTCTAGTGAAAGGAAACGTCTCGAACCTGCCGCTGAAGATCGCCAAATGTATGCAGCTTTTTTACGCCAACCCGACACTGGACTTTTTAAATTGCTCAGCGCCGAAAATAGCGGGACAGTGAGCGTCAAGGATGTCGCACACACTCCTTTGCCGTTGTTTGGTGGTGGTACATATTATTCTTTTACCAAACGGAAACATGATCTGAACGATTGGGCTGAAATTCGATTGCGTGAAGGAGTCCTCGAAGCGGGTTTTTCCAATCTGACAATGGGCTTTGTGACGATGTTGGGCGATGTTCCGTTAGATGCGCTCAATTTGACGAGTCCCGGCGTTTCGCATCTGGACGCATTTGTACCCGCAGGAAATTACGACGAAGCCAATGAACAGTATCGCCAAAGTGCTGCTGGCTTCACGCTGGCTGGATTTATCTACAAATCGTCACAGCCCGTGATGGCAAATCAGTCATACGTTCTGCGCTCGGTTCGTTTTGGTGTCACGGATCAATTGGTCGTCCTGCGCGTCATTCGACAACAATCTGACGGTACCTTGACGATTTTGTGGAAGCGGCTGAAAACTGCAAAAGCGCCAGTCTTGAAAGGCATTCCTAAAACAAATTTTCTGGCTGGCAGGTAGTGAGGAATTTTGAGCAGGTGAGAGGGACATGAAAATGCAGAAAGCATTTGTTTTATTGTGTGCTGGTCTCTTAATTGGGACATCAGTGTTTGCGCTTGCGGCTCCACCTCAGAAAAAAGCTGCCCCGCCTAAACTGCCTGCTGCTGGGTTGGATGAGGAGGCGTACGCTGTTTATTCCGCTCTGATCCAATCTTTGTATACGAATGGGGCGAAACTCCTGGTGATTGATAACTATGTTTCCGGTTGTGTGCCTGTTGGCAACAATGCAGAAGGCGAAAAAGCCTGGCAGCAAAGCTTAAATGGTTTGCCGAGCAAGATGCCAAAGCTAAGTCAAAAAACAGTGACTGATTTCAAAGGTAACGCACGGTTATGTCGGAGCGTAGACGCAAAATTTACGATCCCTACGAAGTATATTTTGATTAGCAAACAGGAGCGAACTCAGGTTTTCTCGCAAGCTGATACAAAGAAGGCGTGGGCAAATTTTTATCAAAAATATGTGGGGGCCTCTGGCTATATCAATCTCTCGAATATCGGCTTCAATGAAGATCGCACGCAGGCACTGGTGAATACTTATCGCAAATGCGGTGAGAAATGCGGGGCTGAAAAAATGGTCTTGCTGACGAAGATGAACGGCAAATGGAGCGTTGCTGCAACACATAAAATCTGGGAATTGTAACGATGTCATTTCTCAATCCACTCTTTCTTCTTGGTCTGGCAGCAGTCGCCATTCCAATCATTGTGCATTTGGTGCGGCGAACGCGCGCGAAAAAAATCGAATTTCCTTCGTTGATGTTTGTGCGCCAAGTGCCACAACGCACAATCCGCCGCAAGCGTCTGATCAATCTGCTTCTGCTGATCCTGCGTTGTTTAGCGTTGCTTTGCCTGGTGCTGGCATTTGCGCGTCCGTTCTTTAGCGGTAGCAGCGCGGCGGAAGCCACGGGGCGAGCCAGTGCGACGATTATCATGCTGGATAATTCGTTCAGCATGCGTTATGGCACGCGCTTCGAGCAGGCAAAGTCAAAGGCGCGCGCAATCGTTAACGAAGCAGGGAACAACGATCAACTTGCGCTTGCCAGCTTTGGGCAGGGATATGAAGTGCTCAGCCGTTTTACGAATGACAAAGGCAAATTGAATTCACTGATTGACAGCTTGCAGCCCGGATTGGTCGCAACGGCGTACACGCAAGCCTTGCGTGGGGCCGAAGAATTGATGAAAGAGGCAACCACCAAAGATCGCCGCATTGTCCTGATTTCAGATTATCAGGCGGCGGGCTGGAATCAGGCGGACACCTCGTATCGCCTCAGCAACGATATAAAATTTGTCACCAATGATGTGGGCGAATCTGACGCTCGAAATCTTGCAATTACTGAAGTCAACGCACAACCTGTAATTTATCAGCAAAAATATGCCGACAAGCTGGCCGCTCGAATTGCGAATTTTAGCGATGAGGCGCAGGACAATGTCCAGGTTGAATTTCAGCTCAACGATCACACGGTTGAGAAACGCCAGGTCAAGATCGCGGCACGCGAAACCGCTGTGGTGGAGTTCACTGACTTTAATCTGAACGAAGGCGTAAATCGCGGCCAGATTGAAATCTCTGATACCACCTTTCCAGTAGATAATCGCTTTTACTTCACGCTCCATCGCGAAGCGCAAAGTCAGGCGTTGATCGTTGAATCAGCCAATCGTGGACGGAGCGAAAGCCTGTTTTTACGCAACGCGCTGACGACGGGTGAAAATCTGCCTTTTGCGCTGACCGTCAAAACTCCAGCATCTGTGAACCCCGGTGATTTGCCCGGCTACAAGGTCATCATCCTTAACGATGTAGACAGCCTGAATCCATCTTTGGCCGACCAGCTCAAATCCTTTGTCGAAAAAGGTGGCGGATTGATTATTGCCGCTGGTCGTCACGTAGATGCTGCCGGATTTAATGAATCATTCAAGCAAATCACGCCTGCCACGATTGGCGAACCTGTGCAGCCGAAGGGCGATTACGTCACGCTCAGTGACATCAAAACGGATCATCCGGTGTTTGAGGTTTTTCGGCAGAGCGGACGCTTTGCCGCTGCACGCGTTTTTGGATACCGCCGCGCCACGCCGAATGAAAAGGCATCGGTGCTGGCTCGCTTTGAAGATGGAACGCCTGCTTTGTTGGAAACATCATTTGGGCAAGGCAAAGTCCTGCTTTTCACTTCGACACTGGATTCCAGCTGGAACGACTTGCCGCTGACGCCGCTGTATTTGCCGCTGGTGCGTCAGATGACACGTTATTTAGGCGAACGCGACCGCCAGTCCTGGCATCTGGTTGGGCAAACATTCACCGCATCGCAGGCCAAGGATGGTGCAGTTCCGGCAGTGGATTCGCCCAGCAACAATCGGATCACAGAACGCAATCAAACGGCTTCCGGCGATTTGATCGTCAACGCCCGCGAGAATGGTTTCTATCGGTTGCGATATGCCACGGCCACGGATTTTGCTGCTGTCGATTTGGATGGCAAAGAAGCAGATTTGACCAAACTCAATTTGGATGACTTTGTTGGCGCAGTCACAGGCGCAGACCCTAAATCCGACACGGTTGCTGCCGCGCAAGGCAAGCTCACGAAGGAAGAGCGAGAAGCCAAACAACGTGTCTGGTGGCCATTGCTGATTGCAGCCTTATTGTTATTCGTGACCGAAGGCGTGTTGGCGCGACGAACAAAGATGGCAAAAGTGCTTGGGTAATTCGATGTATCTCTCGCGTCTATTTATCAAAAATTATCGTTCAATCAAAGAGCTTGACCTGACTTTTGCCAAAGGCAAAAACGTGCTGGTTGGCAGGAACAATGCCGGCAAGAGTAATGTCATCAAGGCCATTGATCTGGTGCTGGGCGAATACAGCCCGACGTATACAAAGTCCGAAAACATTACCGAAAGTGATTTCTACACCTGGCGTGAAGACGATCTGGGGCATGAGGTTGTTCACTCTGCCAATGAGATTTTTATCTGGTGCGAATTGCGGCGTGATTTTCATGAAACGTTGAATTACGACGAGATGTACAAGGCGAATTCCCTCGCGATTTATACGCGGCTGGAAGGGTGGACGGTGGACAATAAGCCGATCAAACAAGCCGCGCGCATTTCGCAGCATTCGCTGCCGCTGAGCTACGAACCGATTTTTGATCTCAACGAAGACAATGCCGACCGTGATTGGATCGTGACCCGCAAACGGGAATTGCAGCCGCTCGAAAAACAGTTCGACGATAAATATCTTTACGCGTTTGCCTTTCGGGCGACCAAAGACGAATTCGGCCACATCAACAAAGACATCCGCTTTCTGTATCGTGAAGATGGCTTAAGCGACTGGGTTTTAGCTTTTCGTGCGCCGATTCGCAATGAGCTTTTGCAAAGCGCAATTATCCCGGCTTTTCGTGATCCGGGTTCGCAACTGCGACTGAATAATTGGACGTGGTACGGGCGACTGATGCGGCATTTAACCGCCGGGCAGGAAGGCTCGACCGAATTGCTAAACGCAATGGAGCACGTCAAAAACGTCGCTGATAAAATCTTTGCCGAAGCGAAGGAGCATACAACAGCTAACACGCTTGATCTCGCTTTTCCAGATACGGAGCTGCATTTCCAGTTTAATACCGAGACGCGGGCTGATCTCTATAAAAGCGCGGCATTGTATGTGGATGATGGTTACAAATCGCAGCTTGTTGATAAAGGCTCCGGGATTCAAAGCGCAGTCGTGATTGGGCTGTTTCAATATTACACACGCTACGTTAATACGATTACGTCGGCTTTGTTGTGCATTGAAGAGCCTGAACTTTTCCTGCATCCGCACGCGCGCAAAGTGATCAGCAATCGGCTCGATAGCTTTCTGGATAACAACAAGCATCAGGTTATTCTCTCAACGCACAGCGAAGAGTTCATCCGTGCTTCCACTGAAGATTTACACATCGTCAAAATTCGCAAGGAAAAAGGCGGAACGCGTGCGAATACCGTTAGCCTTAAGGATTTCAGGCACCTGCTGTTGTGGGAAAAACAGAACGAATTGTTTTTTGCCGACAAAGTGATTGTCTGCGAGGGCTATCACGATTTTATCCTCAAAGCCGTTGCTGATGAGTTATTCCCTGGCAAGTTGGAAGAGCAAAATATTTCGATCATTTCCGTCGGTAGCAAAAATTATCTGAGGCAACTCGTCAACTTGATTTTGCACCTGGGAATTAAATGTTTTGTCTTTGCCGATTTCGAGTTTTTACTTCGGGATGGGGCCGAGTCCGCCTTAATTTATGGCGCGAAGACACAAGAAAATTTATTGAGTTTGGACGCCTCATTCTTTGCGCAGGATTGCACGTTTGGCCCGGCGGGCGAGAAAGCACGCCAGTTTATTGAAAAACTGCGCACGCAAATTAAGGAGTTGGATGAATCTGCTTTTTATACGGCGAAATCTGCGATCCAAATCGCTCATCCCAACATCCAGCAAGTGTTAGATCGGATGCGCAGCAATGGCGTTGGGATTCTCAGCGGTGAACTCGAAAATCTCTCGAAAGATTATGCGTTCCTTTCGCCTTCGGACGGCCTCTCGTTAGAAAAAGTGTATGCGCTGAATGAGAGAGTAATGCGCGGAGAGAAACTCACCGACCTGTTGCTGAGCAGTGAAATCAGCGATTTCCTGCAAGTCGTTTTAGCCAGGTAAAATCCTGCCGCGAATAGAGAAGAAGTTTTTTCTGACGAAATTCCCAATTCCTATTGGCAGATGAACTGGCTGGTGATATAGTTCGGCTCTCGAATTAAATCTCATTCCTAGAAGCGAATACTTTGGTTGACGCTTGGCAAAGCAGTTTGCCAGGCGTCCTTTTTAATTGCTTCTGGAAGGCGATTTGGATTGATTTTGTTAGCAATAGCACGCCATTATTTACGATAAGACAGTTGGGTTTTCGCAAACGCACCTCATCACGACGAAATACTTAGAAGCCGCTTTTGCTGCTACTTTTGTTGCTCTCTCGAACTAATTACTGAAACTTGCCAAAGGGTAACGAGATGAACCTGCAAGACAAACGACGCTCGGTCGTGATTTTTACGCTTTTTTTCGTGTTTGTTGGATTCTCTTTGGGAAACATTAGTCGCGCTGAAGATGGTTATCGGCTTTGGTTGCGGTATGAGCCTTTACCTGAATCTATCCGGCAACAATATCGTTCACGCGTTTCTGCCATTGTTGTGCAGGGCACATCCCCCACCCTGAACGCTTTGCGGGATGAATTCGTTACGGGGTGTTCGGGTTTGCTGGGAACTCAGATTCCTGCCACAGATACTGTCAATCTGGCTGGCGCTGTGGTGGTTGGTACAGCAAAAAGTTCTCCCCTGATTGCCCGACTGAATTGGTCGCTGACTGAATTAGGGACAGAAGGATTTCGGCTGCGCTCGGCCACAATGAATGGGCGAGCCGTAACGGTAATTGCCGCCAATAGTGAGGTTGGCGCATTTTATGGGGTCTTCCACTTTTTACGGCTGCTCCAAACCGGACAACCAATCAACAAACTGGACGTGAGCCAGAAGCCTCGGCTCCAACTGCGGATGCTCAACCATTGGGACAATTTGAATGGCAGCATCGAACGCGGCTACGCGGGACGCTCGTTGTGGAAGTGGGAAGAATTGCCCGACAAGGTGGATGACCGCCTACGAGATTATGCGCGCATCAACGCTTCGATTGGCGTCAACGCAACGGCACTCAATAACGTCAATGCAAACTCACGTAGCCTAAGCGCCGAATACCTGAAAAAAGCCGCTGCGATAGCGAACGTTTTTCGGCCTTATGGCGTACGAGTGTTTTTGTCCGCACGATTTTCTGCTCCGATTGAACTTGGCGGCCTGAAAACTGCTGACCCCTTCGATCCTGCCGTAGCCGAATGGTGGAAGAAAAAAGCGGATGAGATTTATCAACTTATCCCCGACTTCGGCGGTTTCCTCGTCAAAGCCAACAGCGAAGGCCAGCCGGGGCCGCGCACGTACAATCGCAATCACGTGGATGGCGCGAATATGCTGGCCGCAGCGGTTGCGCCCCACAACGGCATCGTCATTTGGCGCGCGTTTGTGTACGACATGAAAGAAGGCTACGACCGGGCGGCGGCGGCGTACGACAATCTGCAACCGTTCGACGGCAAGTTCGCGGCGAACGTGTTGCTGCAAGTCAAAAATGGCCCGATAGATTTTCAGCCGCGTGAGCCGTTTCATCCGCTCTTCGGCGCGATGCCGAAAACGCAGGTGATTCCCGAATTCCAAATCACGCAGGAATATCTCGGACAATCGAACAACCTCGCGTTTCTCGCTCCGATGTGGCGTGAAGTGTTCGACGCCGACACCTACGCCAAAGGCAAAGGCTCGACCGTCACCAAAGTGGTAGACGGCAGCTTGTACAAACAAAAAATCACTGGCATTGCGGGCGTGGCAAACACTGGCTCCGACCGCAATTGGACGGGACAAGACCTAACGCAATCGAATTGGTACGCCTTCGGACGGCTGGCGTGGAACCCTGATGTGAGTTCCAAACAAATTGCCGACGAATGGATTCGGATGACATTCACGACTGATGCCAAAGCGGTTGCCACATTGACGCGCATTCTGACGGAATCGCACGAAGCCGTGGTGGATTACATGACGCCGCTGGGATTGAATCACATTATGTGGGGCGGGCATCATTACGGCCCCGCGCCGTGGTGGAACCGCGAAGGCCGCGCCGATTGGAATCCGCCATACTTTCATCGCGCGGATGAAAAAGGCTTAGGCTTTGATCGCACAAAAAGCGGCAGCAATTCCGTGGCGCAGTATCACGGACCTGTGCGTGAGGTCTTTGCGAATTTGCAGACCTGCCCGGAAAACCTGATTGTCTGGTTTCATCATGTGCCCTGGGATTACCAACTAAAATCGGGGCGCATCTTTTGGGACGAGCTCGCGCTGCATTATCAACGCGGCGTGGATTGGGTACGCTCCGCACGCAAGGATTGGGCAGCGCTGTCGGGCGTAATTGATGCGGAACGTCACGCGGCGGTGGCGAAGAAATTCGAGTTACAGGAACGCGATGCGATTGTTTGGCGCGATTCATGTTTGCTGTACTTCCAAACTTTCTCGAAACGTCCTTTGCCTGCGGGCGTCGAGAAGCCAGCGAAAACATTGGACGAGTACAAAGCCAAAAGTCTGTTGAATTGGTAAATGCCAATCAGGAGGAAACGTTTATGAGAGCCAAGCAAAACACGCGACGCGATTTTCTGAAACAAACGGCTTCGGCTGCGCTTGCCGTGAACGTCTTTCCTGCGATTGTGCCTTCGTCTGTGTTGGGCGAGAACGCGCCGAGCAACCGCATCAATATTGGCGCAATCGGCACAGGACGCATTTCGCGCGGTCACGATATGCCGGGCGTTTGGAAGTACGACACGGCGCGCATCATGGCGGTGTGCGACCTGGACAGCAAACGCGCCGCCGAAGCCAGGACGTTGGTGAATGGATATTACAGCCGTAAAACAGGCAAGCCGTACGACGGCGTCGCGGTGTACACCGATTACCGCGAGTTGCTCACCAATAAAGACATTGATGCGGTCATTATCAGCACGCCCGATCATTGGCACGCGCTGATTGGCATTGCGGCGGTCGAAGCAGGCAAAGATGTGTACATGCAAAAGCCCGCGTCGCTGACGATTGCCGAAGGTCGCGCGCTCAGCAACGCGGTGCATCGCACCGGACGCATTTATCAAATCGGCAGCCAACAACGCTCGGCAACGCAATTTCGCTATGCCGCAGAACTCGTGCGCAATGGTCGCATCGGCCAGTTGAAAACCGTCGAAGTCGGATTGCCGGGCGATCCGGCAGGCGACGATGAACCGGAAATGCCTGTGCCGAAAAATCTGAATTACGAGATGTGGCTCGGCTCGACGCCGTATGGGTACTACACCGAAAAGCGTGTGCATCCGCAGACGGGCTATGATCGTCCGGGCTGGTTGCGCTGCGAACAATTCGGCGCAGGAATGATTACGGGCTGGGGATCGCATCACATTGATTGCGCGCATTGGGCGATGGACACAGAATACACGGGGCCGATTGAAGTGTCGGGCTGGGCGGAATTTCCGACGAAAGGTTTGTGGGACGTGCATGGCAAATTCCGCACGGAAGGCTTGTATGCCAACGGCGTTAAGATGACCGTTAGCAACGAGCTGCCGAACGGCATCAAGTTCATCGGCACAGAAGGTTGGATTTTTGTTTCGCGCGGCAACGAAACCGTCACGGCCAGCGATCCGGTTGCCAAGCTCAAAGACGCCAGCGCCTTAGCCGCGAGCGATCCGAAAATCATCACGTCTGTGATTGGCCCGAACGAAATTCATTTGTACGAAAGCAAAGACCATCACGGCAATTGGCTGGAATGCGTCAAGTCGCGCAAACCACCGATTGCGCCGATAGAAATTGGGCATCGTTCGTGTACGACCTGCTTGCTGCATCAAATTGCGATGAAGCTGAAACGCAAAGTGTTTTGGGACCCGCGAAAAGAGCGATGCAAAAATGACGACGAAGCGAATCGCATGATTTCACGCGCACAACGCTGGCCCTACGTCATTGAGTAAAATGAAAATCACAGACATCAAAGCAACCACTGTAACCGTTCCCCTCGAAGCACCATTGCGCCACGCCAACGGCTGTCATTGGGGACGTTTCGTGCGCACCATCGTCGAGGTCGAAACCGACGAAGGCATTGTTGGCCTCGGTGAAATGGGTGGCGGCGGCGAATCAGCAGAAGCAGTGTTTCGCGCGATGAAATCGTATTTAGTTGGACACGATCCGGCGCGGCTGGAAGAGATGCGCTTTCTGATCGCGAATCCGACAGCGTCCCTTTACAACAACCGCACGCAGGTGCTGGCCGCGCTGGAATTCGCCTGCTTCGACATTCTCGGACAAAAATGGGGCGTGCCAGTGTGTGACATTTTGGGCGGACGATTAAATGATCGTGTGCCATTTGCGTCATATCTATTTTTCCGTTACCCCCATCCCAAAGACGGCAGCGGCGAATCGCGCACAGCAGAACAACTCGTTACACTTGCCAAAGATTTGAAAGCCAAATACGGCTTCACTTCGCACAAGCTGAAAGGTGGCGTATTTGCGCCGGAATACGAATTGGAATGCTACCGCGCCATCGCGGAAGAGTTGAAAGGCGACCGTTTTCGCTTTGATCCGAACGGTGCTTTCTCGACGGAAACTGCAATCTGGTTCGGCCAACAAATCGAAGATATTCGCAACGATTATCTTGAAGACCCCGTCTTTGGCTTACACGGAATGCGGCGCGTGCGTGAGAAGGTACGGATGCCGCTGGCAACCAACACGGTCGTTGTCAATTTCGAGCAACTTGCGGCAAACATTCTGAACACAGCGGTAGACGTGATCTTGCTGGATACAACATTCTGGGGAGGCATTCGTCCCTGCGTCAAAGCCGCAGGCATCTGCGAGACATTTCAACTGGGTGTCGCGGTGCATTCATCCGGCGAGCTTGGAATTCAATTGGCTTCGATGCTGCATTTCGGTGCCGTAATTCCGAACCTGTCATTTGCCGCCGACGCGCATTATCACCACGTTATTGACGACATCATTGTGGGCGGCAAACTGAAATACGAAAACGGCTCCATCGCCGTACCGACTGCGCCCGGTTTAGGCGTGAAACTCGACCACGACAAGCTGGGTGAGTACAGCGAATTATACAAACGATTGGGCGGCTATCCGTACGATCAAGACCCGCTCCGACCGGGCTGGACGCCGACGGTTCCAAACAACCGCTGGGCTGATCCGAACGATGCTCGGCAGCCTGAGATAGATTATTAGGAGAGATAGGCATGGAGTACAAGCTTTAGCTTGGTAGTACGCTGACACTGCATAAAAACCAGGCTAAAGCTTGTACTCCATGCCTGATTACTGATCCCTTTTCCCTTATCCAGAGGTTCCTGATGACGCTTACATTTTGGGTACGTTCTGTTTTCATGATTGCGCTATTGGCTACGTTTGCTTCCGCTCAACAAACTCCGGTTGGAGTCTTTGAGCATCATCAAGACGTGGGCGCAGTCGCTACGCCAGGGTCGGTCGTTTACGACGCGAACAAGCTGACGTACACGATCAAAGCATCGGGTACGAATATGTGGGCGACGAAAGATGAATTTCATTACGCCTGGAAGCGGATGAAGGGCAATTTCATCTTGCGCGCCCGCACCGAATTCATCGGCAAAGGCGTAGACCCGCATCGCAAGATTGGCTGGATCGTGCGCCCTGATCTGGATACGAGCGGGCCGCATGTCAACGCTAGCCTGCACGGCGATGGATTGACTTCGTTGCAATGGCGACGGACGAAAGGCGCGATCACAGAACAGAATGCTTTCACCGAAAAGAATTTCGATGTCGTGCAACTTGAACGCGCAGGCAACAAGTACATCATGTCTGTCGCCAAATTCGGCGAGACGTTCATCACCAAAGAAGTTACTGACATTCCGCTCGGCGATGACGTCTATGTTGGTCTGTACGTCTGCTCGCACAACAACACTGTCAGCGAAACCGCTGTGTTTCGGGATGTCGAAATCGTGATTCCGGCGCGCGAAAACTTCGTGCCGTATCGTGAATACATCGGCAGCAATCTCGAAGTCATGGATTTGGCAACCAACACGCGCCGCGTTTTGTATCGCGTCAAAGATTCGCTGCAAGCGCCCAACTGGACGACCGATGGAAAATATCTGCTCTACAACCATAACGGTCTGCTCTACCGCTTCGATCTGAAAACCAACACGCCCACACTGTTTGATACAGGGGACGTGAAACGCAACAACAACGATCACGTGTATTCGCACGATGGAAAAATGCTTGGCATCAGCAGTTCAAGCGCGGAGGACGGCAACGTTTCGATGATTTACACGTTGCCTGCAAAAGGCGGCAAGCCCACGAAAATCACGCGCAAAGGCCCGTCGTATTTGCATGACTGGTCGCCCGACAAAAAGTTTTTGGTCTTTGCAGGTCGGCGCAATGACGAATTTGATATTTACAAAATCCCTGCCCAAGGCGGCGATGAAGTCCAATTAACGACGACCAAGGGCGTAGATGATGGCCCCGAATATACGCCCGATGGCAAATATATTTACTTCAATTCGTTTCGCACCGGCCTGATGCAAATTTGGCGCATGAAGCCCGATGGCAGCGAACAAACGCAAATCACGAACGACGAATTCAACAACTGGTTTCCGCATATTTCGCCCGATGGCAAATGGATCGTGTTCATTTCGTTCCCGAAAGACATTGCGCCGGGCGATCATCCGTTTTACCGGCGCGTCTATTTGCGCCTGATGCCCATTGGCGGTGGCGCGCCGAAAGTCGTTGCCTACCTGTACGGCGGGCAAGGCACGATCAACGTTCCTTCGTGGTCGCCCGACAGCAAGAAGATCGCGTTTGTTAGCAATACGGATATGAAGTAGCAGCAGGAGATCAAGAGTGTGGCTTTTACGACAGATTAGTGTAGTGGTGGTGGCGGTATTGTTGCTGGCAACAGTTGCAACTGCACGTCGCAAACCGTCCGCAAAAGAAGACGTCGCGGCAGCTACGGCGGCTTGGGTCGTCGCGCTGAATAGTCGTGAACCTGCGCGCATCACGGCGTTGTATGACACCGAAGCCGTGTTCTGGGGTACGACTTCAAAGACGATTCGCGTGACTCCTGCTGCTGTCGCGGAGTATTTCAAAACCGCGCCGCAACGCCCGACGGTGCGCTGCACATTAGGCGAACAACACATTCGTGTTTACGGCGATATTGCTATCAATTCGGGTGACTATTCGTTTTCAGAAACCATCAATGGTAAGACGGAGACGCGACTGGCGCGATTTACCTTTGTGTTTCGCAAACGCGGCGGCAAATGGATGATCGTGGATCATCATTCGTCGCGCTTGCCGGAATCTTAAAATCAAAATCAGGCCGACGATCATGAGATTACAGTCCTTTTTTCTGCTTTTAGTGCTGAGCGTTTGCGTCTGTGCGCAAACCAAAGAAGTCGCCATCACGATTGATGACTTGCCGCTGAACGGCGCGCAATTCGAGCCTGTGCGCTTGCGCAAGATGACGGACAATTTTTTGGCAGCTATCAAGAAACATCAGATTCCTGCCGTAGGCTTCGTCAATGAACGATTGCTGTATCACAACAATGAAGCCGATGCGCGCATCGCCATTTTGAAATCGTGGCTGGATGGTGGCGTCGAACTCGGCAATCACAATTTTTCGCATTTGGGATTTGCCAACGCGGCGCTCGCGGATTTTGAAGACGATTTTGTGCGTGGTGATGCGGTCACGCGTTTGCTGATGCGCCCGAACAAGCCGCGTTATTTTCGGCATCCGTTTTTGCAAATGGGGAAAACTGCTGCCGACGAAAAAGCCTTTGAGGATTTTGCGGCTGCACGCGGATACAAAATGGCTCCCGTCACGGTTGATGTGCTGGATTGGATGATTAACGCCGCCCACGCCAAAGCACGTGCAAGCAACGATGAAGCGATGGTCAAACAAGTTGGCGAGGAGTATGTCAAATTCGCCGCGCAAAGGTTCGATTACAGCGAGCAAGTCGCGCAGGAATTATTCGGTCGTCCGATCAAACATATTGTGTTGATGCACGCGAATGAACTCACGGCTGAGAATTTGGACGCGATGGCGGTACTGCTGAAAAGCAAAGGCTACAAATTCATTTCCGTCGAAGAAGCCTTGCAAGACCCAGTCTATCAAATGCCGGAAAAATATCTGGGGACCTCTGACCGATTGGGACATTGGGCGTTCAGCAGCGGGAAAAAGTTAAGCCCGCCGCAGCCGCCCGATTTTTTGCAGCAACCGTATCTTGAGAATCAGCGGAATCGCCGCTGACCCTTTGAATTTATGAAACGACTATTCGCCATCACCTTCGCTCTATTTTTCGCGCTTGCACTTACAGGCTTCGCACAACCGCAACGGCAAATGACGCCGGAACAACAAGCCGCATTCCAAGCGCAACAAGAAGCCACGCGCAAAGATCATCGGCAAATGATGGAGCAGTTGAAAATCACTACGCTCCGACCGGGCGCGAATCCGAATGACCCGAAAGCGCCCAACGCCGTCAATTACGACGAAGCCAAAGCGAATCCGTGGCCGAATTTGCCTGATCCGCTCGTGCTGAAAAACGGCAAGAAAGTGACCTCGGCGAAAGTGTGGTGGAATCAACGTCGCGCCGAAATCATTGAAGATTTTGACCGCGAAGTGTACGGGCGCGTGCCGAAAAATGTGCCGAAAGTGAAATGGGAAGTCGTCAGCACAACGAACGAAACAAAGTTCGATGTGCCTGTCATCGTCAAGCAACTCGTTGGTCACGTAGACAATTCCGCCTATCCCGAAATCACCGTAGACATTCAGTTGACGCTGACCACGCCTGCGAACGCGCGCGGCCCGGTGCCGGTGATGCTGGAGTTTGGTTTCAATTTTCCGCGCCCGCCTGCTAATGCTGCGAACGCAAATCGGCCTGCATTTCCTGAACCGACGTGGCAAAAATTGCTGTTTGAGAAAGGCTGGGGCTTTGCGACCATCGTGCCGACCAGCTATCAACCCGACAACGGCGCAGGCTTAACCAAAGGCATCATCGGCCTTGTCAACAAAGGTCAAAATCGCAAACCCGAAGATTGGGGCGCATTGCGCGCGTGGGCGTGGGGCGCGAGTCGTGCGCTGGATTATTTCGAGACCGACAAATCCGTCAACGCCAAACAGGTCGGCATCGAAGGGCTTTCGCGTTACGGCAAAGCTGCGCTGGTGACAATGGCTTACGATCAACGCTTTGCCATTGGCTTCATCGGTTCATCCGGCGAAGGTGGCGCGAAATTGCATCGCCGCACGTATGGTGAGCTTGTAGAAAATTTAACTGGTTCTGGTGGCTATCATTGGATGGCAGGCAATTTCCTCAAATACGGCGGGCCGCTGACCGCAAATGATTTGCCCGTAGACGCCCACGAAATGATTGCGCTGTGTGCGCCGCGCCCGACCTTTGTTAGTTACGGCGCAGCCGAAGGGCAAGGCGCAGAAGGCAAATGGGTAGATCAACGCGGCAGCTTTATGGCTGCGGTTGTGGCTGGGCCAGTCTTTCGCTTGCTTGGTAAAAAAGATTTAGGCACGACAGAATTTCCAGCGGTTGAGACAGCTTTAGTGGATGGCGATTTAGCGTGGCGGCAACACGCGGGCGGGCATACGGTCGTGCCAAACTGGCCTACATTTTTGACATGGGCGAGCCGTTACATCAAAGGGCCTGCGATCAGCCAAGCGTTGTCTCCGACTGACCCGAAAATGTTTCACCTTGAAACGAAAGACGCCCCTAATAACTTTAAGGCAAATATCAATGACCTCGAATGGCTCGTAGGTAACTGGAAAACTGAAACAAATGCCATGGTGTTCAGAGAGGATACCTATTTGCCTTTGGAAGGTAAGCAGATTACTGGAGTAAATAGAGCTATCGCCAATAATCAGGTAGCCTATATGAATCACATCGTAATTTGGCAGGATGGTGATGTTGTAAAAATGGCGCACAAGAATTTCGGCGCTAATCTGGCGCTGCGTGGTGAAAGAGATTTCGTTTTACTCAATCGAGATGGCGATTATTTTTATTTCACGGGCCTTACCTTGCACAAAGTAAATCATAATTTATATGAGGCTTATTATGATTTTGGCGACCGTAAGCAATTGCAACTTACCCGCAGGTCTTTCTTGCCTAATCAACGGCTGGATGTCTTAGAGTTAGCCACTGAAAAAGAACTCTATCCCGAAGGATTAGCCGTTGATGTAACGGAAGGCAAAATATTCCTGAATAGCACTAACCAAAATAAAATCGTTTCGGCTGATTTTAAGGGAGAGCAAGTTGTAGATATCCAAACTCCTTATCGCGGTAAAATGCGGGGAACAGGGTTACTTTTGGAAGCTAACAGATTATATGCGTTGGGTAACGATAACTATGGTTCAACTCCGAATGCTCGGCATACCTCAGTGTTGCAGGTTATAGATAGCAAGACAGGCAAGCTGATGCGCAGCTATGAAAAAGACTCCAATGCGCGTTCGCTTTTTAATGACATAACCTTGGCTAAAAATGGAACAGCTTATGTTACTAACACCAGCGAAAATACGATTTATGCAATAGATACTTTGAGTGCCAAAAGCAAGTTTTCAGTTTTAGCTAAGTCTGATGATCTTACTGGCCCTAATGGGATTGCAATTTCAGCCGCCAACGATAAGTTATTCATCGCGACAGATAATGGAATTCGTATTTACGACCTGCGTCAGCGACGCATCTTGCCTTTCACTGACGCCTCAACTGCTGGTATTGACGGCCTCAAATACCAACGAGGGAAATTGTACGGATTGCAAAAAGGACAATTAGTTGCATTTCATCTCAGCGAAAACGAAGAAACAATCGTTCAAGCTACGGTACTGGTTAAAAACAGCTATACTTTTGAGTCGCCAACGTCGTTGTCAATAATAGGTGATGTTATTTATGTATTAGCCAACTCGCAATTTGGGAAACGCGCCCGAATTGAAAACAATGCAGTTGACAAGTCGCAACTCACAAATACGTACATATTGAAGTATAAAATATGATGAGCCTACTGGCATACCTTTTTGCAATGTGCGCGCCGATACATCAAAACGCCTGCGCTTTCGCAGCAAACTGCCAAAGCAAAATAAGAGCCAAAAAATGAAAGAGTTTTTGCGTAGCACGAATACCATTGAGTCAGAGTCCGACGAAATTATTGCGTTGGCCTCGTCGCTTGCTATGCGCGGCGATTCAGTGGGAACAGCGAAATCTTGTTTTGAGTGGGTACGTGACAATATTTCGCATAGCTTTGACGCAAACGCTGAGAAAGTTACCTGTTCGGCTACCGCAGTTTTGCGGGAGCGCACAGGAATTTGTTACGCAAAAACTCATTTGTTGGCGGCGTTGCTGCGCGCGAATGCTATTCCCGCAGGCTTTGGTTATCAGCGGTTAGCATTGGATGAAAACGCTACTCAGTTTTGCCTGCACGGATTCAATTACGTCTACTTAGAAACATTTGGCTGGTACGCGGTTGACCCGCGCGGCAACCGCGACCAGATTGTGACGGTGTTCGATCCACCAAAGGTTTCGCTTGCCTTCGCCGCCACATTGCCTGGTGAAAAAACCTATGACGAAATTTTTCCTGATCCTTTGCCCGCAGTGATTGAAAGGCTGACGATGAATTCAAGTGTGGCGAAATTACGAGAGGCTTTGCCAGATTGGGATGAGTAACCGCAATGGCCTACGTTTTTGACGTTCGCCAGCCGCTATTTCAAATAACCATTCAACCATGAAAAAAATAGGAGATTCAAAATGTATCTGAAAAAAGTAAGCTTGATAGCTGCATGTTTGTTAACTTTTTGCGCAACAGTAGTTTTTGCTGCAAGTATTGACGGCAAATGGACAGGGCAAGTTCAAGGCCCGCAAGGCGCAATGGACCTCACGGTTGTGTTGAAAGCCGAAGGCGAAAAACTCACTGGCACGATGACCAATCAGATGGGTGAGACCGCTATTAAAGACGGCTCAATCAAAGGCGATGATGTCGCGTTCAAAGTTGACCGCGAATTCAACGGCATGAAATTTACAGTGGTTTACAAAGGCAAATTGGCAGGTGACGAACTCAAGCTCACCCGGACGATTGAAGGCGATTTCGGTGGTCAAACACCGCCGCCCACAGATTTCACACTCAAACGTGCCAAATAATTTCACGCAAGCCGCAGAGCAGTTTGAATAACTGCTCTGCACACCAATAAAGGACATCATTCTCAATGCCCAAAATCAAAGGCTTACGCTGGTGGATGATCGGGCTTATCATGCTCGGTTCGATCATCAACTACCTCACACGCAGTTCCCTTTCTGTCGCTGCGCCAACGCTGAAAACACAGCTTGGCATTGATGAACAACATTACTCGTGGATCGTCAGCACATTTCAGGGCGCGATTATGTTGCAGCCGTTGTGCGGCTACGTGCTGGACGTAATCGGATTGAAAGCGGGCTACGCGCTGTTTGCCGTCGCGTGGTCAATCATCAGTATGCTGCATGCTTTCGCAGGCAATTGGCAAGTGCTGGCGGGCTTACGCGGGCTGCTCGGATTAGCTGAAGGCTCGGCGAATCCCGCAGGCATGAAAGCAACGTCAGAATGGTTTCCGGCCAAAGAACGTGGCTTGGCGGGAGGCGTTTACAACATCGGCGCGTCGTTCGGTTCGATGCTCGCGCCGCCGCTCGTGGGCTGGGCGATTCTGACGTACAACTGGCAAGCAGCATTTGTGATTACGGGCGCGCTCGGACTGTTTTGGGTCGTATTGTGGTGGTTCTTTTATGAATCGCCCGAAAAGCACAAATCGCTTTCCGCCGAAGAAGCCGAATACATTTCAGCGGGTCAGGAAAAACATTTGGCGAGCGATGGCACGCGGCCTTCGGTGCTGTCGTTGCTGGGACGCAGAAATTTCTGGGGCATCGCCTTGCCGCGCTTTTTGGCTGACCCGACGTGGGGCACGCTGACCTATTGGCTGCCATTTTATTTCGCCACGGCGCGCGGCTGGGACTTGAAACAGATCATGCTCTTTACCTGGCTGCCGATGTTGGCGGCGGACATTGGTTGCATTTACGGCGGAGCGTTCAGCATGTGGCTGCAAAAGAAATGGAATATTCGCCTCATCAATGCACGGCGCTATGCCTTCACGTTCGGCGCGATCACGATGTTGGTTGTAGGCTTCACGGGCATCGCGGCCAGCCCTTATCTCGCGCTGGCGTTGTTGTGTGTCGCAGGCTTTGCGCATCAAACCTTGTCCGTCACCGTCATCACGATGTCTTCGGATTTATTCAAGAAAAACGAAGTCGCTACCGTCGCCGGAATGGCAGGCACGTTCGGCAATGCAGGCTTGCTGATTTTCAATTTATTGATCGGCACCCTGGTGGCAACGATTGGCTATGCGCCGTTTTTTGTGTGTTTAGGATTGCTCGACATCGTTGGCGCAATCATTTTGTGGACAGTCGTGCGCGAAGATGAGGTAGCAGCCAGAGCGTAAGTCTTGAATCTTAGAAACTACGAAAGTTGGTTGTCTCGTAGCGACGGCATGACTTTAGCCGTGGGTGAAACCCACGGAACGCACGGTGTAGATTTCCGCGTCGCGTCAGCGACGATTGAATCATCGGTGCATTATGGCAAACACCTATTCTGCCTTGTTCTATCACTTGGTTTTTAGCACGAAAAATCGCGCGAACCTCATTCATCCTGAAATCGAGGAACGTATATGGGCATACGTTGGCGGTATTGCGCGTGCTCATAAACTAACTGCGATTCAGATTGGCGGCATAGAAAATCATTTGCACGGTTTGATTATGGCTCCTCCTACAATTGCTCCATTTGAAATCGCCAAAGCGCTCAAAGTTGAATCTTCAAAATGGATACACGAGCAATTTTCTGAATTAGCAAATTTTGCCTGGCAGGATGGCTATGGCGCGTTTACGGTAAGCAAAACGAACGTGCCGGATGTAATGAGATACATTCAAAATCAAAGAATCCATCACCAAACAGAGCCTTTTGAAAACGAGTATGTTGGTTTCCTGAAGAGGGCTGGGGTGGATTACGACGAACGTTATTTATGGGGATAATTCAGCCGTCGCTAACGCGACGTGCATGATTTTTCAACGATCCGTGGGTGAAACCCACGGCTAAAATCAGACGCCGCGATGCGGCGAAGAAATGATTCCAAGTAATAAGAATTACACCATATTTCAATTACAACCAATGACTGATTTCTCCACCAAAATTCAAAACCCCATTCTGCACGGCTTCAATCCTGACCCGTCCATCGTGCGCGTTGGCGATGATTATTACATTGCTACGTCCACGTTTGAATGGTTTCCCGGCGTGCAAATTCACCATTCGCGCGATCTGGTGAACTGGCGCTTGCTGACGCGCCCGCTGAATCGTGCAAGCCAGTTGAATATGCTCGGCAATCCCGATTCGTGTGGTGTGTGGGCTCCATGTTTGTCGTATGACAACGGGCTTTTTTATTTGATTTATACCGATGTGAAACGCTACGGGCGCACGTCGCAACCGGGCAGCGTCGGCGCGGGCTTGCGCGATACGCACAACTATCTGGTGACGAGCGAGACGATTGACGGCGAATGGTCTGATCCGATTTTTCTGAACAGCAGCGGCTTTGATCCATCGCTCTTTCACGATGAAGACGGGCGCAAATATCTGGTCAATCAATTGTGGGATCATCGCCCCGGTCAAAATCGGTTTGCGGGCATCGTATTGCAGGAATACTCGCCCACGGAAAAGAAACTGGTTGGCGAACGGCACAATATCTTCAAAGGCACTTCGATCTGGTTTACCGAAGCGCCGCATTTGTACAAGCGCAACGGCTATTACTATTTGATTACGGCGGAAGGCGGCACCGGCTGGGGACACGCGGTCACGATGGCACGTTCGCGTGAATTATTGGGGCCGTATGAATTGCATCCTGACAAATATGTGCTGACGGCGCGCAATCGCCCTGACGCGCATTTGCAACGTGCCGGGCACGCCGATTTGGTCGAAGCGCAGAACGGCGACACGTATCTGGTTTATCTGTGCGGACGCCCGCTCGCCAATCGCGGGCGCTGCACGTTGGGGCGCGAAACGGCGATTCAAAAAATGGTCTGGGGCGAAGACGATTGGCTGTACACCAAAGCTCACGATGCGATGCCGCAAACAGAAACGACCGCGCCGAATTTGCCCGCGTATCCGTTTGCAGCAACGCCAACACGCGCTGAGTTCGACAGCCCGAATTTGCCGATTGATTTTCAATGGCTGCGCTCGCCCTATCCTGATGAATTGTTCAGCCTGACCGCGCGTCCCGGCTATTTGCGTTTGTTCGGACGCGAAACGCCGGGCAGTATGTTTCGTCAGGCATTGGTCGCACGACGTCAGCAAGCGCATTGTTACAGCGCATCAACGCTCGTCGAATTTGAGCCAGAACATTATCAACAACAGGCCGGCTTGATTTGTTATTACAACGGTTTGAAGTTTCACTACCTCTACATTTCTACGGATGACACCAACGGCAAACATATTCGCGTGATGACCTCGCATCCTGAATTGCCCGATATGTTCACCGCGCCAATTCCGATTGCGGCCAACGCTCCCGTGCATTTGCGCGTAGAGGTGGATTACGAACGATTACGCTTTGCCTATCGTGTGAACACGGATGAATGGCAATGGTTGCCCGAACAATTCGACGCGAGCATTTTGTCTGACGAAGCAGGGCCGCCAACCAATCCGAATTTTACCGGCACCTTTGTCGGAATGGCTTGTCAGGATTTGGCAGGCACGGCGTATCCGGCGGATTTTGATTTCTTTGAATATCAGGAACGCGCATTTTGTACGTCGCTTCCCGCAAACGACGAAAGGCGATAGAGCGTCAGCTTTCTGCGACAGTTGGATATGCTTCAAACGCCTGACGCAACGCCACGGTTTAGACGTAAGAGACGGCGCAATGTTTCCGTGGTTTCCTTTATATCAATCGTAACCAGTGATAGATATTGCGCGTCATTGTCAATCATCCTGGAAAAATCTGTAGCTTAAAAATCTGTTGTTTTATTTGCTCTCCAGACCAGATCAGTTTTGGACATTGCCTGTCAAAGCTGTTCGGATTTTCAATTCACCAAACCAATGGAGGTTCTATGAGGTTCTATGCGTCAATAATGAGATTTAGTTGGTTATTGCTGGTATTGACTGGTCTTGTGTGGGGCCAATCTTTTACCGCAGCCCTTCGCGGGGTCATTACCGACCAAACCAACGCCGCCGTGCCTAACGCGAGAGTCGTTATCACGGAGGTTGCGCGCAACGTGCAACACACGGCAGTTACGGATGATCAGGGGCGGTATCAGCTGAGCGCTTTACCACCTGGCCTTTACACCATGACAGTGGAAGCCAGCGGCTTCAAAAGACATGTGCAAAGTGAATTTCCGCTGTCGGTTCAGCAACAGGCAACGCTCGACGTTCAGTTGGAACTGGGCGCAGTGTCATTAACCGTTGAGGTTGAGGGGACAACGCCGCTCGTGAATACGACGATTGCCAATCTCGGTCAGGTGATCGAGAACAAATACATTCTGTCATTGCCTAATATTGCCCGAAACTCGATGAGTCTGGTGTATCTCACGCCGGGTGTCGTCGGTTCTGGCGGACGACGCGGTGATTCGAGTACGAATTTCTCCGCCAACGGTTCGCGCAATTCAACGTCCGATGTGCTGGTGGATGGCGTGACGGTCGTGACTGTCGAACAGAACTCCGGCATTACCGACCTGAAATTCTCCCCTTCCGTGGACACCGTACAGGAATTCAAGATGCAAACGAATTTCTTCTCGGCTGAATATGGTCAGACGGGCGGCGCGGTCGTGAACATGGTCACTCGTTCCGGCGGGAACAACTATCACGGGACGGGGTATTACTTTCTCCGCGATGACGCTTTGAACGCGAATGACTGGTTTTCCAACCGGGCCGGACGCCCCCTGCCTGCGTTTCGCCGCGATCAATATGGTGGTGTTATCGGCGGCCCGATTATTCGCGACAAGACGTTCTTCTTCGGTGGTTATGAATATACGAAGCAGGAAAGCCCGACCAGCGCGACGATTTCGGTTCCTACCGCGTTGCAACGCGCGGGCGATTTCTCGCAAACCTTCAATGCCAGCGGGCAATTGATGACGATCTATAATCCCTTCGACACGTTCACCAACGCTTCAGGAGCCATCGAACGCCGCCCCTTCGCCGGGAACAAAATCCCACAAAACATGATGGACCCAGTGGCGCTGAAGGCGCTCAGTTATTTGCCGTTGCCCAACCAGACAGGGACGAATTTCACCAATACCAATAACTGGTTCAGCAACGGAATCAACACCAGTTCAGCACATCAGATCAATATCAAGGCTGATCACAGTTTCAGCGAACAGACGAGAGTGAGTGGACGCTACAGTCAGGCGCGCAGCAACGGAACCAATCCGAACCTGTTCGGTGATAACAACCCGGCGTACTGGACGGGCGGCCCCAGCGCTACGCGAACCCACGCGATGGTGAGCGAAATCAACCACACATTCAGTGCAACGATGCTGGCGTCCTTCCGCTATGGTTACACGTATTCTGATTTTCACCGCGATCCGCTGGTGGGCTACGGATTCGACGTCACCTCGCTGGGACTGCCTGCGAACATGAAGAATACCGCGACGCATCGTGTCTTCCCACGCTGGGCACCTGAAGGGTTCCAGGAATTCGGCACCGAACCATACTGGGTGATGGATCGGCAGGAAGGCGTTCATCATATGTCTGGCTCGCTGTCGAAAATTTGGGGCGCACACAACCTGAAGGCAGGCGGCGAGCGTCGCTACAACCTGCTGGATTACAATCAACCGGGAAATCCTTCGGGACGCTTCAACTTCGGTCGTAGCGTTACTTGCCGCACGCTCAACTCCTGCGGAGGGGCCGAAGGAAACGGGCTGGCTGCGATGTTGGTTGGCTGGGCTACAGGCAGCGAATACCAAATTGAGCCAAAGACCTTTTCCCGTTCCGCTTACTGGGGGTTTTTCGTGCAGGATGACTGGAAGATCACCAATAAGCTGACGCTCAATCTTGGCATGCGTTACGATTTCGACGTTCCCCGCTGGGAACGTGAAAACCGCTATAGCTATTGGGATCTCGAAGCGCAATCCCCTGTTAAAGCAGCTGGCTACGATACGCGCGGAGTCATCAAGTTCAATGATGACAAAAACCGCTCACCCTTTAATGCGGACATGAACAACTGGCAGCCGCGCATTGGGTTCGCCTTTGCGGTCAATCCAAAGACGGCTATTCGCGGCGGCTACGGTTTGTTTTTCCAACTCTCGCGTGCCACGGTGTTTGGCCGACCGGGAACAGGATTTACGATCAACTCGCCGGTTGTCTGGACGACGGATTCCAATGCAACGCTGAATCGTCGCCTCAGCAATCCGTTCCCGGATGGCATCCTGCTTCCGCCCGGTCGGTCGCAAGGGGACGCAACGCTGCTGGGCTTCGGCGTCGGCACGATTTTGCCGTCGAATAACCGCAATCCCGAATACCATTCGTGGAACCTGTCCATTCAACGCGAATTGCCGATGCAATCCGTGCTTGAATTGAACTACACGGGCAGCCGCGGCACACACCTGTTTATGCCGATCACGACGCTCTCGCCGCTTCCGCAGAAGTACTGGAGCCAGGGACGTACGGCATTGCAAGCGCAGGTGACGAATCCTTTCTATGGACAGATCACTGATCCGCGCTCGCAACTCAGCGGTCGCACGGTGCAAGCCTTCCGCTTGCTGCGCGCAATGCCGCAGTTTGATGGCACCAGCGTAGGCACGGCGGAACCTGCGCGAGGCGATTCCAACTATCACGCGTTGCAGGTCAAATGGGAGAAGCGGTTTACCAAAGGGTTCACCGCGCTGACGCATTACACGTGGTCAAAAATGATTGATAACGTGTCACACAGTTCAGGGAACGTCTCCTGGCTGGGTGGTTCGACCTCGATCCAAAACATTTGGGACTTGCGAGGCGAACGTGCGCTCTCATCCCACGATATTGCCCACCGCGTCGTAATCACCGGCACGTACGAATTGCCCTTCGGTCAGGGACGGCATTTCGGATCGAAAATGAACCGCGCGATGGACTGGCTGGCGGGCGGCTGGAATCTCAGCGGTATCCTGCTGATGCAGAGCGGCATGCCGTTGCAGGTCACGCAATCCGGCGGCAACATCTGGGATGGCACACAGCGTCCGAACCTGATTGGCGATCCCAGCACGAGTGGGCGTGTACAGGATCGTCTCACTGCCTGGTTCAATCGTGCAGCTTTCTCGCAGCCTGCGATTGATACGCCGGGCAGCTCCCCGCGCAACTTGGGCTATCGCGGCCCCGGCATCAAAACGCTGGATGCGGCCTTGCTCAAGAGCATCTCCACCTGGGAAGGCCAACGGCTCGAAATCCGTTTGGAAGCCCAGAATGCTACAAACACGCCCATGTTCGGCGACCCCGGCGGACTGGCCTTCGGCGCAACCAACTTCGGGCAGATCACCGGTCTGCGTAATGGCGTTGGCCCGCGCAATATGCAGTTCGGTTTGAAGTATTACTTCTAACCCTGTGATCGCGAGTGGGTGCGCCTGGTTACACCCACTCGCCTTTTTCCCGCCCGCGTAGCAGCGACTGCTCAACATCTCTTGCTACAGTTCAACCTGCCTTATAGCCTGGTTGATAGGCGTGTAATCGTTGGCGGAAATCACGCTGCAACAGGTGATCCAGCGTGTGGTAGGCCATTTTTGAGAAAGCTATGATCCTCGCATTAGCAACGCCGCGCGTGGCGACTTCCATTGACGAAGGCTTGGCAGCAGCGAAGCAATTTCTGGCTGAAGCTGCTGCGCAACAGGCAGAAATCGTCTGCTTTCCTGAAGCGTGGTTGCCCGGCTTGCGCGGCCTGGATTTTACCGTTTTGCCGTTCGAGCGGGAACAACATGCGCTACTCGTCAAAACGATTTCGCATTGGGCCAAGGAATACAAAATCGCAACGATTATGGGAACCGAACGCATCACCGAAAAAGGCCGACAGATTGCAGCCTACGTGTTTGATGCAAACGGCGAATGGCAAGGCATTCAAACGAAAAACCAACTTGATCCAACGGAACAGCCCAATTACATCCCCGGCAACACGCGCCAGATATTTGAAGTCAACGGCGTAAAATTTGGTGTAGCGATTTGTCACGAAGGCTTTCGCTATCCTGAAACCGTGCGCTGGGCCGCCGTGCGCGATGCCAAAATTGTCTTTCATCCGCATTGCACGGGCAGCGACATCACAGGCACAAAATTGACGGAATGGGGCGCGGCAAGTAATCCCTATTATGAAAAAGCGATGATGATGCGCAGCCGCGAAAATACGATTTATTTTGCGAGTATGAATTACGCGTTTCGGTATCAGGAATCAGCAACCTGTCTGATTGATCCATCCGGCGAATGTCAGGCGTATTTGCCTTACGGACAGGAGGGCTTGTTAGTGCAGGAAATAAATGTGGAAGCGGCAACAGGCTTGCTCGCCAGGCGATATGCGCCCGAACGATATCAGGAAGGGAACGCAGAATGAGCAACCGCATTGAAATTGGCCGCATTGCCGAACTCTTTCGCTACCCCGTCAAATCTATGGCGGGCGTAGCAATTGACTCGTCGTATTTGGGCTGGCACGGCTTGGGCGGTGATCGGCGCTTTGCGTTTCGGCGCGTGACGGAACAAGGCGGTTTCCCCTGGTTGACGGCGAGTCGCCTGTCTGCGTTGTTGCGCTATCAACCGTTTGGGCACGACAACAACGTTGACGAACCGCTGCCGACGCACGTGCGCACGCCATCGGGGGCAAGCTTTGAGCTGCGCAGCGAAGAACTACGGCAGGAATTGGCGCAGCAATTCGGCAGCGATCTGGAATTGATGCGGCTGGATAAGGGCATCTTTGATGAAGCGGCAGTGTCAATCATCAGCGCCAGCACCATCGGTGGGATTGCCCACGAACTTGGTTATGAAATAGATCAGCGGCGGTTTCGTCCGAATATCGTGCTGGAAACAAACCGCCAGGAAACGTTCTGCGAAGACGATTGGGTGGGCGGCACGCTCCTCTTTGGCGATGAAGAATACGGCGCAGCTGTCAGCATTACGTTGCGCGATCTGCGCTGTGTGATGATTAACTTCGATCCTGACACGGCCCAAAATGATTCGCTGATCCTGAAAGCTGTCGGGCGCATGAATAAAGGCAATGCGGGCGTGTACGGAACCGTCGTGCGAACTGGAATTCTGAATGTCGGCCAGACGGTTTGGCTGGCGCGCAATTGAAGGGGACAAAAAAAGAAAATGATTCATCCTCAACCCGTCACATTGGAAGGCTACGGCGTGCGGTTAGAGCCGCTGACGGAGGGACACGCAGACACGCTCGCGCTTGCCGCAGCAGATGGCAAACTCTGGGAACTTTGGTTCACCTCGGTTCCAGAGCCATCGCAAACGCGCGATTACATTGCCGCTGCACTTGCCGGACAGGAAGCCGGACACATGCTGCCGTGGGCCGTGCGCGAATTGACGAGCAACACGATCATCGGCAGCACGCGCTATCACGACATCGTCGCCGCGATTGATCGTGTGGAGATTGGTTATACCTGGTATGGCAAAAGCTGGCAGCGGAGCCACGTCAACACAGGCTGCAAGCTCCTGCTGCTGCACCACGCCTTCGACACGCTGGACTGCAAGTTGGTGGGCTTGCGCACCGACAATTTCAATTTCACTTCGCAGCGTGCCATCGAAGCGTTAGGCGCGAAGAAAGATGGCGTGCTGCGTCATCACCTGCGCTCTGTGCGCGACAGTGTGATGTACAGCATTTTCGCGTCGGAATGGCCTGACGTGCGGAAACACCTGGAAGCGCGATTAGCTCGGCACGTGTAGATTGCTAGGTTGACAATCGAACTGTCTTTTGTCGCGTAGCGACAGTTTGATTTTAGCCGTGTGGTTTCAACCCACGGTAAGCGCGCGAAGATACCCACGTCGCGTCAGCGACGATTGAATGATAAGCGTTTTGATTCGCATTCAATCGTCGCTACGCGACGCAAATTTACATTACTAATCCACCCCGTGGGTTGAAACCACACGGCTAAAATCAGCCGCCGCTAGTGCGGCGAAGAAAACTGAACGACAAAAGAAAATCAATGAGATCCGTTTATTTCCAATCCATCTTTGCCAAATGTAATATATGCAGTATTGGCTTGTTGCTCACATTGTTGCTGGCAGCAACGATCCACGCACAAACGACGCAAAACCGTTTCGAGAAACAGGTGCAAGCCTACGAAGCTGCTGACAAAGCAGCGCCACCGCCGAAAAACGCGATCCTGCTTGTCGGCGATTCGCAGTTCTTTCGCTGGAAAACGCTTGCTGAAGACTTGCCTGATTTCACCATCATCAATCGCGGTATTGACTCGTTTCAGTTTTCTGACATCCTGCATTTCTATGATCGTTTGGTGACGCCGTACAAGCCGCGCATGATCGTGCTGCACGTCGGCGGCAACGATGTTCACAACGGCAAATCGGCGGAGCGCGTGCTGGAAGATTTCAAAACCTTTGTGGCGAAAGTTCGTGCCGTGCAACCCAAAATCCCTATCGCATTTTCCAGCCTGACGCCGGGGCCGGGACGCTGGGACGAGGCCGAGAAGCGCAAGCAAACGAATAAGCTTCTGAAAGAATACATCGCTACACAGAAGACTCTGCATTTCATTGATCTGTGGGATGCGATGCTGACGAAAGACGGGCAGCCGCGCGAAGAATTGTGGGTTGCAGATCGCATTCACCCGAATCACGACGGCTATCTGGTGCGCGTGAAAATTATGCGTCCGCTGCTGGGCAAGCCGGATAAGAGAACCAAGTAAAGAACATCCATCAACGAAACAAACGTATGAACAATACACTTCGCCGCAGTTTGATTATTACTGGAATCATTACGGTCGTTGTTTGTCTTGCTTTGACGACTCAATTGCAACACATTCGCGCCCAGGAACCCGATTATCGCAATCCGAATTTGCCGATTGAACGTCGCGTGCAGGATTTGCTCAGCCGCATGACGATTGAAGAGAAAGTCGCGCAAATGCAAACGCTCTGGGTGCGCAAACCACAGGAGAAGCGCCCGAATGGCAATATGGGAGATCGCGGTGATTTCTCGGCGGCAGAGGCTGCGGTGGTAATGAAGTATGGGATTGGCGAAATTGCCCGACAACGTGAACGCACCGATGCGCGGCGCGGCGCAATGTATGCCAATGCGGTGCAAAAATGGCTCAAGGAAAATACTCGCCTTGGCATTCCCGCCATATTGCACGATGAAATTTTACACGGGTTGATGGCGGTGGGCGGCACACATTTCCCAACGCCGATTTCACTGGCTTCGAGCTGGGACACAGAACTCATCACGAAAATCTTTACCGCTGCCGCGCTTGAAACACGCATTCGCGGCAGTCATCACGTGCTCGGCCCGAACCTTGATTTAGCCCGCGATCCACGTTGGGGACGCACGGAGGAAACGTACGGCGAAGACCCGTACCTGGTTTCGCGGATGGGCGTCGCCGCAATCAAAGCGATTCAGGGGCCGGGACCAAATGTAGACGGCGAACACGTCATCGCGACGGCCAAGCATTTTGCCGCGCACGGACAACCCGAAGGCGGCACGAATACTGCGCCGGGCAACTTTTCTGAGCGCGTGCTGCGCGAAGTCTTTCTGCCTCCCTTTGAGGCCGCAGTGAAAGAAGCGGGCGTGCTGAGCGTGATGCCGTCGTACAACGAAATTGACGGCGTACCATCCCACAAAAATATCTGGTTGCTGGAAAAACTTTTGCGGCAGGAATGGGGTTTTCGTGGCCTTGTCGCAGCGGATTACAACGGCATTACTGAGTTAGTTTCGCGTCATAAGGTTGCTGTGGATCGCGCCGAAGCCGCGCAACAGGCACTCAAAGCAGGCGTTGACATTGAATTGCCTGATCCTGCGGCGTATCCGCTCTTGCCGCAACTGGTCAGTGAAGGCAAGGTCTCAATGGCGGCGATAGATCAATCTGTTGCTCGCGTCTTGCGCGCCAAATTCCAGCTCGGTTTGTTTGAAAATCCATATGTAGACGTCGAACGCGCTGTGAGGTTGACCAACAGTCAGGCGCATCGTACTCTGGCAGCTGAAGCCGCACGCCGTTCTCTGGTGTTATTGAAGAATGAAGGAAGCTTACTGCCACTGGATCGCAGCAAATTAAGCTCGATTGCGGTCATCGGCCCGAACGCAGCCGGTGTTCATTTGGGTGGATACAGTGACGATCCGCAACGTGGCATCAGCGTGTTGCAAGGCGTGCGCGACAAACTGGGCAATGGGGTTAAGGTCAATTATGCCGAAGGCTGCAAGATCACCCAGGAAGGCGGCAATTGGTGGAATGATAAATCGCAACCTGCTGACCCGGCAGTAGATGCCAAACTCATTGCCGAAGCCGTTGAGGTTGCGAAAGCATCAGATGTTGTCTTGTTAGTTGTCGGTGGCAATGAAGATACGAGCAAAGAAGCCTGGGCCGACAATCACCTTGGCGACCGCGACACGTTGGATTTAGTTGGACGACAAAACGATTTGGTCAAAGCGATTGTGGAAACAGGCAAACCTGTTGCGGTGCTGCTGATCAACAGCGCGCCGCTTTCGATCAATTACATTGCTGAAAAAGTCCCGGCAATTCTGGAAGGATTTTATCTGGGGCAGGAAACAGGCGTAGCAGTTGCAGATGTGTTGTTTGGCGATCATAACCCTGGCGGCAAACTGGCCGTAAGCTTTGCGCGCACCGTCGGGCAATTGCCAATTTATTACAATCATAAGCCCACCGCAAAACGTGGATATTTATACGCTAACAAAGAGCCGCTCTATCCCTTTGGATTTGGGCTAAGTTACACGACCTTTGAATATTCAGATTTGAAAGTCACGTCCCCACAGATCGGGCCAAACGGCACAGCGGAGGTTAGTGTGACGGTAAAAAATACGGGCGCGCGCGCCGGGGATGAAATTATCCAACTCTACATCCGCGATGTTGTCAGTTCTGTGACGCGTCCGGTGATGGAATTGAAAGACTTCAGGCGAATTTCGCTGGCATCTGGCGAAAGTAAAACGGTGACATTCTCTCTGACACCGGACAAGCTTTCGTTTTTAGACATCAACATGAATCGCATTGTTGAGCCGGGCGTGTTCGAGATTTTGGTCGGAACAAGTTCAGTCAAAGTGCAAAAGACAAGATTGGAGGTCATCGCAAAATAAGGACTGATTGTGCAGAGGTGAAAAGAGATGGAGAGCGAAAGAGATACCTAAACTATAACGCTATCCCTATATTCATGCGTAAACGAGAATCGCTCTATCAACACACTTACCCTACAACCCAGTTTTTTGAGGAGGTCAGAATGAAAAGAAGTTTGCACATTGTCCTTTCGTTTGCCTTTGCGCTGCTCTTGCTCACAGCTGCGAAGGTATCTGCACAAACCAGCGGAGAAATCACCGGCCTGGTTACGGATTCATCCGGGGCCGCCGTTTCCGGCGCAACAGTCAGCGTAACAAGCCAGGCGACTGGCGCAGTGCGCCGAGTCACAACCAACAACGAAGGCCTCTATTCGTTCCCGTCGTTGCTGCCTGGCGATTATGAATTGAAAGTCGAGCAACAGGGATTCAAGACAGCCTTGCGCGGTAATATTCAATTGCAGGTGCAACAGACAGCCCGCATTGACTTCACCCTGGAAGTCGGTTCGGTCGGCGAAACTGTAACCGTGACAGGTGGCGTGCCGTTGCTGGCGACCGAAAGCAACGCGGTTGGCACCGTGATTGAAAACAAGCGCATTGTGGATTTGCCGCTCAACGGGCGCAACTTCCTGCAACTTGTCGCCACTGCACCGAATGTCAGCTTTGGCTTCGCGCAAGCCGGGCAATCGGGGTCGCGGCAAGGCGGCATCCGCTCGGATCAACAAATCTCCGTCGCCGGACAACGCAGCTACTTTAACCGCTTCACGATTGATGGCGTCGAAAATACGGACGTGAACTTCAACACGCCGATTATGTTGCCTTCGATTGATGCCTTGCAGGAATTCAAAGTGCAGACGGGCATTTTCCCCGCAGAATTCGGACGCGCCACGACGCAGATCAATGTTTCGATGAAATCCGGCGCACGCGATTATCACGGCGCGCTGTTTGAGTTTTTGCGCAACGATTATTTCGACGCGCGCGAGTACGATATTCTTGGTACAAATTCGGCCAACACTAAGAAAAATCCATTTAAATGGAATCAGTATGGTTTTGTGTTAGGTGGCCCGGTCTGGTTGCCGAAGAAGCTATTTGGTCCCTTTGGGTATGAAAACCGCGAACGAATTTTCTTCATGACGAACTTTGAATCGTTCCGGCAACGCCAAACGCTTAACGGGCGTTACAATTTGCCGCCGACTGCGTGGCGTACAGGCGATTTTTCGGCCTTGTCGAATCCGATCTTCGATCCGACGACTGGGCAGCAATTCGCGGGCAACAAAATTCCGACCAACCGCATTCACCCGACTTCGATCAAGCTCTTGGAATTCTATCCAGCCCCCAATCTAAACCCGGCAGCGCTGGGGCAAAACCATCAACAACCAAATGGTGGGCTGATTGATCGCAACCAATTCAACGGACGCGGCGATTTTATCGAGAGTGAGCGTTCCAGTTGGGCCGGACGCTACAGTTGGACGGACGAAATCCAACTCACGCCCGGCTTGAAGCTGAACGGCACGAAGCTGCTAACCACCGCGCGGCAGGTGATGGCGTCCAATACGCGCACGCTGACGACCAGCATCGTGAACGAGGCGCGTTTTGGCTACAACTCCTTCTTCAATAGTTTGGGCCGTGAACTCGCGGGCACACGCGACGTGGTCAAGGAGTTGGCCATTCCCGGCGTGACTTCCGGGCCTTCCATCGCCTGGGGGATTCCGAGCATTTCGGTGCAAGGATTCGCTGGCTTTGGCGATGATTCCGAAGGGCCGTATGTCAATACCAACAAAACGTTCCAAGTCATAGACAACCTCAGTTGGACCAAAGGCAGCCACAGCTTCCGCTTTGGCGGTGAAGTGCGTTGGGATCAATACAATCAGGTCGGCAACCAATTTGCGCGCGGGGCCTTTTTGTTTGAGCCAACGGCGACCACGAATAAAGGGGCCTCGGGAACCGGCAACTCGTTTGCAGATTTCCTGCTGGGCTATTGCAAACGCTGCGAGGTTTCCGTTTCGTTGGCAACCATCCAATTCCGCGCCTTCAGTCAATACTATTACATTGACGATTCGTGGAAAGTCAGGCCGAATCTGACTCTCAACTTCGGCTTGCGCTATGAAAATACGCCGCCCTGGCTCGACAAAACCGGACGGCTCGTCAACGTTCACGTGCCATTCGCCGATCAGACGCCGAATGTCGCGGACCTGAGCCGCCATCCGACGTTTGTTCGCATGGGCAGCGGCGACTTTTACGAAGGCCTCACGTTGCGCTTTAATCCGGCCATCAAGGTGGCGCGCGATGGGCGGCTGGGCGAACGGCTGATCGCGTCTGACAACAACGACTTTGCGCCGCGTTTTGGGATGGCCTGGAGCCCGACCAGCAAATGGACGGTGCGGATGGGTGGCGGCGGTTTCTATTCGCAAGACACCGGCAATCCGCGCTTTGATATGGCGCGCAACCTCGCCGGTCGTCGTCGTGATGAATCCACGCCGACGCTGCTGGACTTGACCTGGAACTCGCCGTTCCGCAATCTCGGCGGCACGGTGCAGGTCAACAATCCGTACACGCTGGGCAATATCTTCCAACGCCGCACGCCGTACATCATTCAGTACATGCTAAGCGTGCAGCGCGAACTGCGTAATAACCTGCTGCTCGAAGTGAACTATCTGGGTTCGGTCGGGCGTAAGCTGGAATCGTTGCGTGCCTTCAACGAAAGCATTCCGGGCACGACCGGTTCGGTGCTGTCGCGTGCGCCGTATCCCGAATTCGGGCGCATTCAGGAAGTAGATGGCAGCGGCAAATCCAGCTACAACGGCTTCAGCGTCAAGCTGGAAAAACGGTTGTCTGGCGGCTTGAGCTTCGTGTCGGGCTACACCTGGTCGAAGTCCATTGACAATGCCAGCGCCATCCGCAGTCACAACGGTGACACGCTGTTCCCACAAAACAGCTACAACCTGGCGGCGGAACGGGCGTTGTCGAGCTTCCACACCTCGCATCGCGCCGTGAATTCCGTGCTCTACCAATTGCCGTTTGGCAAAGGGAAGCGGTTCATGGACACGGGCGGCGTGGCCAACGTATTGTTGGGCGGCTGGGAATTTGGCACGCTCTTCAACATTCAATCGGGCTTCCCGTTGACCGTGACGACCGGGCGCGATCAATCGAACATCGGCGCGGGCTTTGATCGCCCGAACAACGTGGCGGGGCAAGTCGCCACATTGGACAGAGGCCAACGGACGCTCAATCGCTGGTTCAATACCGATGCCTTCGAGATTCAGCCGTTCGGCACCTTCGGCAATGTCGGGCGCAACACGATCATCAGCCCCGGCATCATTCAGTGGGACGCTTCGATGCTGAAGAGTTTCCGCTTTGCTGAAGGCAAGAGCCTGCAATTCCGCTTTGAGGCCTTCAATGCGGCGAATCATCCAAACTGGGGCAATCCCGGCACGGGACAACCCAAAGAAATTCGGCGCAACGCGGACGGCACGACGACCACGATTGCTGCGAATGCCAACTTCGGCAAAATCACCGGCATGCGTGGTGCGATGCGGCAATTGCAATTTGGGCTGAAGCTGATTTTCTAATTTAGCCCAGGCTGAAATCATTCAAAATCGCACGGGGAGCAAGAGGGTAACTAACCGCTTGCTTACCCGTGCGTTTCTGTTTAAGTTGGTAGCTCAAGGAAGTCATGATGTACGACAGGCGGCTCGCCTGTCGCCGCTCTGCAATAACCCCTGACAGGCGAGCCGCCTGCCGTACATTTTCTGAGGAGGAACGATGGCATCTGTTAGTGACTTTACTAAACTTCTCAAGGCGATTCATTTCGCTGCTCTCAAGCATCGGGATCAACGCCGGAAAGATGTCGAAGCTTCGCCGTACATTAACCATCCCATCGAAGTAGCCGAAACCATTGCTCGTGTTGGGCAGGTGACGGATTTGGTCGTGTTGCAAAGTGCGATTTTGCACGACACGGTTGAGGATACGCTCACGACACCCGAAGAAATTGAGGAACATTTTGGCCTTGAGGTTCGCCGCGTTGTCGAAGAAGTAACCGATGACAAAAGCCTGCCGAAAGCGACGCGCAAACAGCTTCAGATTGACCATGCGCCGCACCTCTCAACGCGTGCCCAATTGGTGAAACTGGCGGACAAGATTTCAAACGTGCGAGCCGTCACCGAAACCCCACCTGCGGATTGGCCACTGGAACGTCGCGTGGCCTATCTGGATTGGACGGAAAATGTGGTGGCGGGGCTGCGCGGGTGTAATGCGCCGCTGGAAAATCTCTACGATCAGCTCTTGTCGCAAGGGCGTGCGGCGCTCTCAATCCAAGGGAAAATCTGAGCCTTATTCCTTCTCCAACCGGGGTGATATAAATCTTGACAAACCCTTAGCCGTACGTTAGTTTCCGCCTGTCAATACAGCCCCTAAAGCGGCTTGATTTTGAGTGCTACGAGAATCTGCTCCCCTCACGTGAAGTATAAAGCCGTCATTGCCCGAAACAGCAGGAGACAGGCAGTAGGCCCATGCAAAGAATAGATAAATACGAAGTCCTCGAGGTCATCGGACGTGGCGCGATGGGAGCCGTTTACAAGGCACTGCATCCGCAATTCAAAAAATACGTCGCGATCAAAGAAATCCTTGCCGATCTGGCTCAACATCCCGAAATTCAACAACGCTTCGAGCGCGAAGCCGAACTGTTAGCGCAACTGCCCGCACATCCAAATATCGTGATGGTGCGCGATGCGCTGGTCTGGCAGGGCAAGCTGTATCTGGTCATGGATTACATCGAAGGCGGCACATTGGCTGATCTTGCGCGACAGGGCGGCGTCAAGCCGGAACGCGCCATTGCCATCCTGGATCAGATTCTTTCCGGCCTCGAAGCGATTCACGCGCGCGGCATCATTCACCGGGATTTGAAAGCCAGCAATATTTTGCTGGGCAATGACGGCACGGCGTACATTTCAGATTTTGGGATTGCTGAATCGGTCAAGCAATCACAGGCCGGAGATGTGATGGCGACGGCGAAATGCGTTGCACCGGAAATGATCGAAGAATCGCTTGGTCGAAATGCCGAGCCGCAGCAGGCAGACATTTACGCTGCCGGAATTTTGGCTTACGAAATGTTATTGGGCGAAACAAAGTTCCGACATGCTTTGCCCGAAATTTACAGTACAGGTGAGGCCAGTCAAATCGCACGCAACTGGATTCAGTGGCATACCGATTTGGCGCGGCCTGCGCCGAATTTGCAACGGGTGGAACCGAGTCTTCCGTCTGCGCTGGCATCCATCGTCGAACGAATGATGGCGAAGGATGTCAATGCACGCTATCGCAAGGCCAGCGAAATCCGACGCGATTTGGCTGCCATCAGCACCTTGAAACAAGGAAATGTGGCAATGAATGAACAACAACGTCCGGCGGCAGACGATGCAACAGTGCCGCTGTCGCAAATTCGCAACACGCAGGTCTCGCGCATCGGGGGCACGCCGCCTGCGCCGCCTGTGCAACAACCGCCATCGGCACCCGTCGCTCGCGCCAGCCGCGTTCCGGTTTGGGCTTTGCCCGTCGCTGGCGTCGGGTTGTTTTTCCTGCTGGCGCTGGGCTTGTGGGCAATGAACCGCACCCCCGGCTTCACCGTCCTTGTCAAAGGCATTGCGCCGAATAGCGATTTGTATGTGAACGACATTCGGCGTGGCATCCCAACCATTGGTGCTACACAGGCTGGGCAGGCAGAAGGCGAATTGCGCGTCACCGGATTGAAGGCGGGCGAACTGTACGCCTTACGTTTGGGCTGTGGAGAATTGTTCCGCGATAACCAACCTGTCGGAAATAACAAGGTGACGGGAGAGGATGGGCAGGAAATCGTGTTGCAAGCGAAATGCGGCGGCACGGTGGCTGCGACGCCCAACCTGCCCGACGAGATTAATATCAAAGGCCCGCTGCGACTTGTAAAAGCCGGGCCATTTCTGATGGGAGCCGAAGATGGTTTGCCCAGTGAAAAGCCAGTACACAAAGTGGAGCTAAATTACGATTACTACATTGACAAGTATGAAGTGACGAATCGCCAGTTTGCTGAATTCTGCCAGGCGACGAATCGTAAGATGCCGGTGAATCCGTTTTGGGATACGAGTTATGCGGAAAAAAATCCTGATCAACCAGTGGTGGGCGTGACCTGGGAAGACGCGCAGGCGTATGCGAACTGGGCAGGCAAGTCATTGCCTACGGAACAGGAATGGGAAAAGGCTGCGTCGTGGGACCCGAAAGCAACCGACGCCGATCCGAAATGGAAACGTCGTTGGCCTTGGGGTAATGCTGCCAGTGGCGGTAAGACGACACATACCACCAACGTTGGACAAAAGTCGGCTAACACTTCTGCTTATGGCGTGATGGATATGGCGGGCAATGTTGCTGAATGGGTGGCAGACAACTATCAGCCCTACCCCGGCAACCAAGTCGCCGACAACGATTATGGCTCGACGCATCGCGTCTGGCGCGGCGGTCATATTCAGAGTGAGACGAAAGACACGCGCACGACGACTCGTGGCCACCGTACGCCGACATACTCGGATGCGGAACTGCAAGAGG
The DNA here is from genome assembly GCA_018268995.1 of Acidobacteriota bacterium. Lineage (GTDB taxonomy): Bacteria > Acidobacteriota > Blastocatellia > RBC074 > RBC074 > JAFDVL01. The sequence goes on from JAFDVL010000014.1 coordinate 85,336, forward strand.
GCGCGTGGCTCCTTGGTTTCCGCTGCGCAGTGCGTGCCGACAGCCCGAAAGTGAAAGAGGTCATAAAACAGAAATGAACAAACTCACTACGCTCCGGATCCGAAGAATTATTTGCGCTATTGTCGTTGGTGGATTGAGTTGTTGGCCGAGCCAAGCAAGGGCGCAAGGGCCTTCTGCATTGTGGGAAAACAAGGTGCCGGTCAAACGCGTCGAAAAGCCGAATCGCACGCCACCGAAACCGCGTCAGAAGCCCAAGCCGCATAAACCTGTGGTGCAAATGACGCCGCTGCTATCGTTGCGCTGGAGCGCGCTAAAAGGCAGTTGGGCAAATGCGCCTGATCCTTCCAAAAAGGGCGTCGCCACAAATCCTGAAACGGCTTTCAAGGTGAATGACCATCTGCAATTGGTGATGGAGGTAAATCAGGATGGCTATTTGTACATGATTCAGGAAAGCGATTTGACGATGATTTTTCCTGATGCGCGCATCAACGGTGGGAAGAACTTTGTGAAGAAGGGGCAAAAGATCGTGATCCCTTCCAATTGCGACAAGGCGTATCAGGATGCAAACGGCAATTGCTGGTTTAAGGTCGAGGCAAAAGATGATGACCTGACCTTAATTTTCAGCCGCGACCGTATTGATGACTTGCCGAATTCTGCCGATGAAAGTGGAACGGTGACGATCAAAAAAGAAGTTCTGACGACTGTCAAAAGCGGCACCAGCCAGCAATTCAGTAAAACCAATCCTGATGCGGTGACGGTGCAATTCACGAACCTGAACAAAAACGATAACGAAGAACTGATTATCGAAACAAAAATCAAACATCAGTAAAGACCAATGAGGAATGCTATGAAAATCAAAGCGATAAGTTGTCTTGTTGTTGCCGCATTGCTGACCACCAGCTTTTCCGCCTCATCAGCGCAGGGCAAAGGAAAAGCGAAGCAGGAACCCGCAATCCGTGCCCGCGCCATGTTTGTCAGCAAAAAAGCCGATGGACTCGAAGTCAAATTAACCAACGAACGCGGCGAATTAATTGATCCTGGCAAAACCTTTAAAGCCGGAGACAGAATTCGGGTTGGCTTTGAAAGTAATTTCAAGGGCTTCGTCTACTTCATTAATGTCACACCCGGTGGGGTCACGAAAGTGATTTACAGCCGCGAAATTGAAGCCGATCAATCCTACGATTTGCCCAGCAAGCCGTATGCGATTGAATTCGATAAAGAACCCGGCACCGAAATTCTAAAGGTTGTGCTGTCCTATGAACGCATCAAACCCTACGAGGATGCGCTGAAAAGTTCTGATGGTGAAATGGGCAAATCGGCTACGAACGTAGCGGATGAATTGGCCGATAACCCCAAAAAAGGTGGCAAAAAAGGCAGTGGCAAACCTCCTGGCGAAGCGGTTGGGATTGTGACCCCCAGCAATGCCTGTGGACGTGAGCGCGGATTGGTTTTGGCTTCCGGGCAGGAAGCACGTTGCCGCAGTCTGGTGCTGGCTTCGGGCAATCAATCCAAAAACGAAGGTTCCGTCGTGGCGATTTCCGACAAGCAAGGCACAAAATTACAAACCGGCGAAGTGGCTGTGTTTGAGTTACGCCTGAAACATTTGTAAGTCTATAGAGTCCAGGGAGTCTGGAGAGTCTATAGAGTCCTGAGAGTCTGATTTCCGACCTCCAGGACTCTCCAGACTTCCTGGACTCAGGACTCTCTAAACTTTTCTCCTGCCCCACAGCTCCAATCCTCATTTGGAGGCCGATTATGCCGACAGATTTATGCCGTTCTCGCGTGTTTCTTGCGCAGTCCCAATTGGCGGTGGTGTTGATAACTATGTTGGCCTGCAACTCCAGCAGTTCTGCCCAGCATAATGAACTTCCGAATCGTGCCGTAGCCTTCACCTCTCAGGTACGCGAACAAATTAAGAAAGTTATTCCAGCAATTGGCCTGGTGCTGGTGAGAAGCGTGAGCGATCCTGACCAAAAGCTACGACCACGCGGGTCGGCAGTCATTGTCAGAAAAGATGGCTTGGTCGTCACGAACTTTCACGTCATTGCGCGGGATCGCTCTGTCAAAGTTTTCGACGACATCTTTCTGAGTTTGCCAGCGGAACCGGGTGCTGATGCGGCGACTGCGCCGCGACAGTTCCGCCTCAAACCTGTCCTGACCAATCAGGATCGTGATTTGGCCTTGTTGCGTGTCTTGCCTGCAAAGCCGGAGGATCCGCCGTTGGCGTTGCCGTTTATCGAAATCGGCGATACGCAAAGTGTGGAATTATTGGACGACCTTTTCATCATTGGATTTCCAGAAAAAGGCGGCACGACTGTGACAGTGAATCCTGGCGTTGTCGAAGGCAAAGATGCGCTGGATGATTGGATCAAAACCAATGGGCGTTTATTACACGGCAACAGCGGCGGCGCGGCAGTCAACAGTGCAGGGAAGCTGATTGGGATTCCGACGCGCGTCGTGGTGGACAGTGATTCTGAAAAGACCTATGGCTCGGTCGGTTATTTGCGTCCTGCGCATTTGGTTGCGGCGTTGATTTCAAAGTATCAGGAAGCAGAAATGAATGCCGCCACGCAAAAGCCTGCTCCCACGGTTGCTGCTACGCCGAACACACTTGCTCCCGCCGAAACGAAAGCGCCGGGACTCATTTCAGTCCACGGCATCGTCAAAGCTACTTCAGGCCAACCGTTGGCGGGCGTCCGCGTGGGGTTGCTGGTTGTTGGTAAGGAAGTGGCTGCGTCGAATATTGTTACCTGGGGAGGATCGAACGCCGAAGGCAAATTTGTGATGGAAAAGCCGATTGCGCCGGGGCGATATAATTTGCGCGCCCGTGTCGTTGGCTATGATGCCTTCAGTCTTGATGTTGATATTTCTTCAGCCAACCTTCCGCTGGTGATCGAACTCAAGCCCGCTTCTAAGGAATAATGAGTTGCTGAAAGCGCAGGCGAAAATGTACTGCAACCATCCTGTTTGCAGCCTCGATACTCAGCCGATAGCGTCCTGTATGAATTGGAAGTGAAAACGCAAACAAGATGTTTGCCCTACATTTTTTCTTTTGCGGTATGCTATAAGGCCATGTCAGAGATGAAACTAATTATCACCAGTTCCAATCAACCCTCACGCGAGCTGCCGCTGGCTTCCAGCGCCTCCATTGGGCGCTCCGCCGATAACACGATTGCCGTGGACGATCCCGGTGTGGCGCGGTATCACGCGATGATCGAGAAGCGTCCGAATGGGTTTTGGATCAATGATCTTGGCAGCACAAATGGGACGTTATTGAACGGAACAAAACTGACCTCTGAACAGCAACTAAAAAATGGCGACACAATTTCTCTTGGCGCAGGCACTGCGATTCGGGTTGCTACTCTGAACGGACAATCTGCACAAGCTGCTGCTACTGCCACAACCGCTGGCCCGGAACCTATTGCTGGCGCGTCTGCTGGTTCCACTGCGACTTCCGGCGAATCCGGTGTGCCGATGGCGCATGTTGCTGTGGCGGGCTTTACGGTTTTTGTCCTGATCGCAATTGTTGGCGTTGCCTTGTTGGTGCTCAAGAATAGAGGCAAAGACGACCTCGCTAAAAATCAATCGGGAGGGGGTTATACGCCAACACCCACGACCAATCGTGCGACGCCTACACCCGAAAGCGGTAAGCCCACATCCACGCCGGAGCCTGTCAAAACTGTAACGCTGTCTGCCGGAACCGCAACCGGAGTAGAAGCTCTGGTAAGCAAATTGGCCGGACAACTTTCTGGCAAAGGGAACTATGTTTTTGATCCCGAAATGATCACCGCTATCGCCGCTCAGACGCCGAATTATCGCGTTGACGTGACCGCGCAGGCCCGCGAATACAGGCTGGAAATTGATCGCGCCTTCAGCAACGCCAAAGCGCTCAAGCCGTTGCTTGGCCATATTCTGGCGATGAGTCAAAGCCGTTATGGACAAAGTTCCGGCAGTGGCGTCGGTGTGTGGCAGGTTCCGCCCGCTATCGCGCAGGAATATGCACAGCCGGGCGAGACGCTGGCCTCGTTAAATATACCCAAGCGTTCTGCCGAAGTTGCCGCCGCACATTTGCAGGAAACAATGGCCCTCTTTGAGCCACAGGATTTTATGTATGCGCTGGCCTGTTTCGGGCAACCGCGCAGTGTGGCTGGAACTTTGAATCAAAAGCTCCAGACCATAGACCCCAATGACCGTCGTGATTTCTGGAAGCAAGTCAAAACCGGTGTCGTGCCGCGCGACGGAGCCGAAAAAGTCATCCGCTTTTTTGCCGCCGGAATCGTCGGCGAATATCCTGCCAGCTTTGGCCTTTCGACCGCCACGGCATTTTCAGATTTATGATCCGAAATGATCCGGCCCCGGAACCCGCGAAAAAACGCACGCCATCTATCATCCTGATTCTTCTTCCCTGGGTTTCATTTCCTCTTTTTCTGTCCCCTTTTTGGTGGTTCTGGGATCAGTTGCCAGAAAAGCTTGTGGTTCAGGTGGATTTATCAGGGACTCCAAGCAATTCTATGGGGCGGTTTCAGATGCTTGGACTGGGTTGCATCGTTTTGCTATTTGCCTTGACGAAATTTACAACAAATCTATGGCTCAGCGATCAGGCAGGTGGAGGGAGTGCGATCAATCGAGGCTCGCTCATTTTTTATTACTTCGTGATGGTTTTCCTCCTTGGAGCGCTGTTAGCCGTTCTCTTTTTCAATCTCAAATGACACCTTTTGAAATTACAGGCCAACGATTACAGCAACAACTTCTGGCTGGGAATTCATTCGACATGCCAGAAGCCGTAGTGCAATGGCAGGGCGCAGTCCAATCGCAGGATTACGCGGGCGCAAAATGGGGGCTTGGACTGCGGTTGAAAAGTGCTACGGATGAAATTATCGAAGAGGCATTTACCAATGGCACCATCCTGCGCACGCACGTGCTGCGGCCAACGTGGCATTTTGTAGCACCTGCCGACATTCGCTGGATGCTGATGCTGACGGCCCCGCGCGTCAATGCGCTGAATGCGTATCAGTATCGCAACTGTGAGCTTGACGAGGCGACATTTACGCGCAGCTTCAACGTGCTCGAACGTGCTCTGCAAGGCGGCAAGCATCTGACACGCGATGAATTGCGCATTGAATTTCAGCAAGCAGGTATTGATACAAGTGATCTGCGCATGACGCATCTAATGATGCGCGCTGAACTGGACGGCATTGTTTGTAGCGGCGCACGGCGCGGTAAGCAATTCACATACGCCTTGTTGGAAGAACGCGTCGCGCCTGCGAAATCCTACACCCGCGATGAAGCTTTGATTGAGCTGGCCACACGGTATTTTTCCAGCCGGGGGCCTGCGACGTTGCAGGATTTTGTCTGGTGGTCGGGACTTTCGATGACCGATGCGAAGCGTGGCATTGAAGTGGTCAAAACCAAATTTGTGTCGCAGGTTATTGATGGCCAGACCTATTGGTTATCCGATTCCGCTGCTGGATTACCCGCAAAAAAGAATCCCACGACCGCACATCTGTTGCCGAATTATGACGAGTATTTCATCGGCTTTAAGGATCGGAGCGCCCTGACCCTCTCGTTGCAGTCGTTGCAGAAAGATGTGTTGCTCACGGGACTCTCCGCACATATTATTGTGCTGGATGGGCAGTTGGTGGGTGGATGGAAGCGAACGTTGAAAAAGAATGCGGTCGAATTGGAACTCTCACCGCTCAGACCGTTGAGCAAAAACGAGCAAGTAGCGGTCAAAAGGGCGGCTGAGCAGTATAGGAAGTTTCTTCAACTGCCTGTGAATCTAACGTGGCACAATAACCAAACCGAAGCGTGAAGCCGTAATCGCTACGACGCCGAATGAACGAAGCAACACTCACAATCTGGTCAGAAGGGCAATCGCAACATCTTCCGTTGTCGGGCACACGGTTGACGATTGGACGCGGCGAGCAGGCGGATTTATGCCTGAGCGATTTGGGGCTGTCGAGGGTTCACGCCAGCATCAATCGCGATAGCAAGCGCGTCTGGGTTCTGGATGAAGGCTCGACGAATGGCACGTTTGTGAATGGGCAACGCGTGACGGCCAGCGGAATGCCGCTGAAAGATGGCGATCAAATCAGTCTTGGCGATACGACGAAAATCACGCTGAAACTGGACAGGCAAAAATCGGCTTCGACCGCAACGACCAACCACAACAAAGCTACATCGTCCTCGTCCTTACCATCTTCCGGGGCAGAAGCGACAGGTTTGCCTGTTGTCCCCATCACGATTGCCTCTGTGGTCGTGATTGCCATCCTGGCTTCGGTGGCGGCAGGTATCTGGTATCTTCGCAAAGATAAGTCGGGCAAAGGCATCGAAGTCGTCCAGCAAATAACACCGTTGCCCTCACTGCCGCCCACCGCAACTCCGGCCACATCGGGCACTGCACCGGCTGATGCTGCGGATCAAACTGTGATTGAAGAAACGGCGGATTCGGGCATTTCCGATTTGGTCATCACAAACGTCAAGGCTTCAGAAATTGGCACGATGCAAAGCTCAGCCAAGCTTTATCGGCAAATGAGCGAACAGGAGCAGGTGTATTTCATCAACAAAAAGGCGCAGCAAATCGCTTTGATGGTTGGCAATCGCCCACAGGTGTTTCCCGACGAAGCGATTTCAATTATTAAATATTGGCTGGATGCTTACGTGCGCCGCATCGGCACCGGAAATACTAAGCTGTGGGCAGAAGATTTGCGCTTTATGTTCAAGCGCGCGCGCACGCAATTTACGCCCACGATTATCCGTGCCTTCAAGGCGAATGGCGCACCGCCTGTCGTTGGCGTTTATCTTCCGGTAATCGAAACCGAATATCGCAATATTACGACTGAAAACTTTGCGGGGGCCGCCGGGTTGTTTCAGTTTATCGGGCCGACCGCTCGCGGCTATGGCGTTGATCCATCAGAGCGCACAAATATTGAAAAAATGGCTCCGGCAGCAGCGCGCTACATCAATGATCGTCTGGCAGAATTTGGCGCAGATGCGGTGGGCGTCGGCTTATCTATCGCGGGGTATAATCGCAGTCCCGATTCGGTGCGCCGCGATTTGCACGATGTCATCAACAGCCAAAATAAAGACCGCGACTTCTGGATTCTGGTCAAAAACAAAGCCAAACTGGATGCGTGGTTTCAGCGCGAAAATATTAATTACGTCCCACGCTTTTTTGCGGCGGCAATCATTGGCGAAAACCCCTCGGCATTTGGCTTGAAAATGCGCCAGCTTTCTACCTACACGGAGCCGGATACGAGCAGCGACGAATAATCAAATATGGCCTCCGAACTCACCTTGTTTTTTAGCGACGAAACTGGACTTGAGCAAGCAATTCCTGTGAAGACGAATCCTTTCACGATAGGTCGGCAGGAAGGCAATGAATTAGTTGTCCCGGATAGCAGCCTCTCGCGTCGTCACGCGCTCATCACCTTTTTCAGGGATGTCGCGACCATTACCGATTGCGGCTCGCAAAACGGAACGTTCCTGAATGGACGACAGGTCAGCGGGAATGCTGAATTAAAAAATGGTGATGTGATTACGCTTGGTCAAAATTGTCGCCTGCGTGTGCAACTGACGGAAATCAAGCACGCTGCTGCGCCTGCGCCCGCGCCAGTAAAACCAACGGTTGCGCCTAAGCCAGAACCCGCCTCTCCTTCGACGCCAGCGCCAACGACGAATAACAATTCACTCCAATTCTCTCCCATGTTGATGGCAATTGCGGCAACGGGCGCAATTTTATTGATTGCTGGTGTTTTGATTGTCGTAGTGGTTGTGCGAAAGCCGAAGCCGTCGGTTAACTCTGGGGAAATTGTCTTTACCCAGAATCCCGCGACTCCAGCGCCCACAGAAAGCGGGACTTCAACTCCGACAACGACCACCTCTACAACTGGCGCAGGCGATCAGCTTGAGACAAGCCTCAAACAAGCCATTCGCTCAATCAGCAATGATTCAAGCTATCCCTTCACTCCGGCGGTGCTGGAAGACATCAAACGCAAAACCGCACAATTCGCGACTCCCACGTTGGCGAATACCTTGCGCACGATTTCAAGTCGTGGCAAAGAAGTGGCTGATCAAATCCGAGGAGAAGGATTAAAGCCTGCCTTACTTTTTTATCTGGCTCTGGCGGAAACCAATGGCGGGCAATCCGGGGATGTCTTAGCCATTGCACGGCAAGCGGTGCCGAGTGTCCAATTTTTGCGCGCCCACTTCGGCAGCAATTTTGCCGATCAGACTTTGTTGGTTGTGGCGGCATACAAAATTCCCGGTGGCAGTAAAAAATCACATCCTCTCCTGCCGGTGCTGAATAAGCTGGTGCGCAATCCTCAGACAGATCGCAATGTTTGGTTCCTGCGAGAAAAAGGTGCGCTCAGCGATACGTCGTATGATTTTGTCCTACGCTTCTTAGCGTATGGTGCCATCGCTCAAAATCCACGCCAGTTCTCACTTGATGCTCCTGCCCTGATCTACTAGGAATTTCTTATTCCTTTGCCCTTGGTGAATTGCTATACTCCCGCGCATCTTCCGACAAGAACTAGCCCCGCCGAATAAAGGCGTATGAATAAGCTAACAGAGGCAGAAAAGTATTATCGCTTATTGTTTGACGTCACTCCCTTGCCTGCGCTGGTTTATGACCTGAGTGATTTTTCCATTCTGAATGTTAACGAAGCCGCCGTGGAAGCGTATGGTTATTCTCGCCAGGAATTTTCTCAGCTGACGTTAGATCGTTTGCTTGACCCCCGCGATGTGGTGCGGGTGAAAGAGATGGTTCACGCAAATCCACAACAATCACGACAAAAAGAACTCTGGAAACATTGTCGCCGCAATGGCGAACTCTTTGATGTGGAAATTAACGCCTATACGGTGGAGTTGGAAACCGGGCTGGTTCGTCTGGTGATCGTACAGGATATTAGCGAGCGATTGCAGTCCGACGCCAAATTGCGTGAAAGCGAACGGCATTATCGCGAGTTGTATGAAAAGGCGAACGACGCGATTTATACCCATGACTTGCAGGGGAATTTCACTTCCATGAATGAAGCGGGCGAGCGCTTTCTGGGATATGCTCATAAAGAATTGTTGGGGATGAACATTGCGGAGTTGCTGCCGTCGGAAGACCTGGGACGCGCGCAGCAAATGATCTCCATGAAAATGGTCGGTGGTTCAAACAATACCGTTTATGAAACAAAGGTCAGAACCAAAGACGGTCAATATTTGACGGCGGAAATCAGTTCTACGTTGATTTATCAGGAAGGGAAACCCGTTGGCGTGCAGGGCATTGCCCGCGATATGACCGAACGCAAACGGATGGAAGATCAGATTCGGCAGGTGGAAAAAATGAACGCGGTTGGCCGATTGGCTGGCGGGGTGGCGCATGATTTTAATAATCGCTTGACCGCGATCATGGGATTTACAGATTTGTTGCTGAAACGGACTGACAAGCAAGATCAGCACCATTACTATTTGGAGCAAATTAAAATCGCCAGCGAACGGGCGACAGAACTTACTCGTCAACTCTTAACGTTTAGTCGCAAACAGATATTACAGCCAGAGCTATTGAATCTGAACGAAGCGGTTTCCGATTGGGGGAATTTAGTACGGGTGTTGTTGGGCGAGAATATTGAGATTCAAATTATTTTGGGTTCAGAGATTGGGCTGATCAAAGCCGATCCCAGTCAATTGGAACACGTGATTATGAATCTGGCGATCAATGCCTGTGATGCCATGCCGAATGGCGGAGAGTTCACAATTGCCACCACTGACATTGAAATCAGCGACCTGCAATCAAAATATAATCCCGCGATTCCGCCCGGTAATTATGTCCGCCTGCTTGTGAAAGATACTGGTTGCGGCATGAGTCAGGATACTTTGTCTCATTTGTTCGAGCCGTTTTTTACGACGAAAGAACGCGGCAAAGGAACTGGGCTTGGGTTATTTACGGCTTACGGAATTATCAAGCAGAGCGGTGGCTATGTCGAAGTGAAGTCTGCCATCGGAGAGGGGACTAGCTTCTTGATCTACCTTCCTGTTGTTGCAGGGACGAACATCAGCAGTACCAAAGAAATTGCGGTTCCCCCTGTTTCGGCAAAGAGTGAAACCATTTTGCTCGTCGAAGACGACCCCTCCGTTCGGACATTGGTGTGCGAGGTGCTGGAAAGCGCGGGCTATAGCGTGCTGCAAGCAGAACAGGGACAAGAGGCACTTGATTTCGCCATGAAATATGCCGGACCGATTGATCTGACTGTTACGGATGTGCGGATGCCCGGCATGAGCGGCTTCGATATGATTGAGCGGCTCAAGATTTTTCGCCCGCAGATGAGAGTGCTTTTTATGTCTGCCTATACGGATGACGCGCGTGTGACCAGCATTGCACAAAACCTGAATCTGGCTTTTCTACAAAAACCATTTACTTTAGAAGCGCTCGTTCAGGAGGTGCAGGCATTGCTGATGCGTACCAACAACGCAACCGCGACAGCCTAGCCTAAGTCGGTTCAAGCATTGCGCAGTTGCTGCGATAAAATTTTCCGCAGCCCCGTTAATAAAGCCTTTTCGCTTTCTTCCTGGTTGATGATGCGTGCCTGAATGGAAGCCTGAGACAAAATCTGCGCCCAGGTTTCAGCAATCACTCCTCCACCTGTCAGCAAAACCGATTGCCCCGCGTGTAAAACCCCCTGATTTTGCAGACCGTCAAAATCGGATGCGATGTATGCACCAATCAGAAATGCCAATCGCTCTTCGGGTGTGCAATGGCCTTTTTGTTCCAGCAGTCGCACGCAGAATAAAGCGCGCGCCAATCCGGCCTGTCGCTGCGCGCGCATTCCTGCCTCGGCCCATTCAGGGGCAATATTGACAGGGCGTTGGTGGGGCACCGCACTTGCCAGAATCGTATGGGTTTGTGTGGTGTGAATCATCTCGCCAGTCAGAGACGTGATGCTGGAACTGACACGACCCTCTGCATCAAGCCGAATTGCCTTCCAATGTGATCCCAGATTCAAAATAGTGCAGGGAAGTTGCGCCCATCCAAGTTCGACCAGTCCCACACACAATGTTTCTTCGCCCCGCATTACATCCACGTCGGAAACAGTATTGAAATCACAACTTGCCGCACCGCTGCGAATGCCAGGGACAAGGAAAATCGGTAAATCTGTGACATCCGGGAATTGATATGTTTGGGTCGCTGCCGCCAGTTCCATGATTCCGGCTGGGGCTGCAATGTGCGGAACATCTGCGAGTCCAAGCGCCGAAGTGATCATCCCAGCCGCGATTACAAAGGAGGCTTGAGCATTTGCCTGAACCTCCGAAATCAACTCGCGCAATGCAGCACGAATCCTTGCGGTGGAACCATCCCGCGCCGAATCCCGCACGCCGACCATTGCGCTGGCGTGGGCCAGAATCTCATTGTCACGCACCAGCCAAACGCGCGTGTTGGTTGTGCCTGCATCTACAAAAATTGCATTGTTCATTATTTCTTCATTGCTGCGACAAACGCTGCGGCGCGTGCTTGCAAGGTGGTAAAAGTGGTATCGGCGAGGATGTCTTTGCCGAGCAATTCTGAGCCGACGCCAACGGCCCACGCGCCTGCCGCCAAATATTCGCGGGCTACTTCGGGCGTCACTCCGCCTGTTGGGACCAGGCGCACGTTATTCAATGGCGCACGCACGGCTTTGACATAGCCTGGCCCCAGCGAAGTCGCAGGAAACAGCTTGACCGCATCTGCCCCTGCATTGACCGCCGCGACGATTTCCGTCGGCGTGAATGCGCCCGGCAATGAAACCAGTCCACGCGCCTTACTTTCCTGAATGACAGACACATCGCAATTCGGCGAAACAATGAATTGCCCGCCTGCTTCTGCGACCTGCTGCACTTCCTGCGGCGTCAACACGGTTCCTGCGCCAATTGCACAGCGAGCGCTAAATCGTGCGGCGAGTTGCTTGATTTTATTCAGCGCATCCGGCGAATTCAGCGTGACCTCGACCGCTGTTAGGCCGCCTTCGATCATTGCCGCAACCATCTCCTGCTCGCGTCCGCCAAAGTCTCCACGCAGGATGGCAACGACACGTCCTTGTTCGATTTGGGTAAATGTTTGATTCATCGTTGTCTATGAAAGAATGAGATAGGATTGTTCCGCATCCAAACCGAACGTGTGAATACGAATGGAATTTTTGCGAAGCATTTCTTCAACGGTTTTGACGGGACAATTTCCCACGCGCAACCAGATGAATTTGGGTGGAAAACCATATAACAAACTGCGAGCTTGAAAATCGGAGTCTTTGGAAACAATCGTGAAATGGTCTTTTCTGGCCAACTCCCAAATTATGGAATCTGTTGTTGCTTGCAAATTGAATTCACGGACGTGCGCACTGTCAGGAAAAATGTCAGCCAGCAACGTAGGCAAACGCGGGGAGAGGTTTTCATCGAATAACAATTTCATCAAGAAACAATCGCAAGTTTTCGTTCTCGATCTGCCGCAAATGCTAGACAAGCTCTTATGTCATCCAATGTCAAATCAGGAAACTCGTCCACGATTTCTTCGGGCGTCATGCCTCCTGCCAGATACTCCAACACATCTGTCACCGTCATTCTCAATCCGCGAATGCACGGCTTACCACTACGTTTGTCTGGTTCAATGGTAATGATGTCACGATAATCCATAAACAAAATATATCACACGCCATAAGCCTCGCTGACACGCGCTTTGAGAAATTCAAAGTCACGTTGTATTGCGACCAGCGTATTGTCTTCGATTTCAGCCGGAGTTTTGCCTGCAATTTCGTATTCGATGTGCAAGGAAATCGGGCCTTGAAAGTTCACCTTTTTAAGAACTTGAAAATAGGCTTTCCAATCCACTGCGCCCTCGCCGAGCGGGCAATTTTTCTGCCGCCAGCCTTTGCTGGTTTTTTCGGGATAGGAATCTTTGACGGCAATCATTTTGATGCGCGGGGCCGCCAGATTTAGCGCCATTTTCCAGGCCGCTACGCCGCCTTCCGCAACTGCGTGGCGAATGTCGAAGTAATATCCAACCCATTTCGGCGGCAGGCTGTCAATCACGTTGGCGACGTCCCAGATGGGCGCGCCGATGTTGGCTTCGTGATTATGAAATCCGATCTGCACGCCGCTTTCCTGACAGAGTTCAGCCAGACTCGTGAAGTCTGTCATTGCCTTGTCCAATTCCTTGCGCACGTCCACAAAGTCGTATTTGTAATAGCCCGGTTTCAGATATGGAATCCGCAGTTTGCCTGCGGTTTGCAAAATCGGTTTGGCGGTTGGCTCACTAGCCGAATGCAGATCCGTTGTAATCATCGGCACGCTTAACCCTGCGGCACGAATGGCAGCCACGGCTTGCGGCAGGTCTTCAACTGCGCGTTCGGGCAACACGTGTCCTTTGGGACGTACGGTCAGGTCTATGCCACCGAAGCCAAGTTTTTTGACGGTTGCTCCGAGCTTTTGCCAATTCAGGTTAGGCAGGTGCTTTGAGAACAAACAGAATGTGCCATTGAATCCATTGGCAAACGCGAGTTTGGGCAAAGCCGCCAGGGTCGCGGTGGCGGTTGCTGTTTTGATGAAGTCTCGTCGTGAATTCATAAATGTCTTTGCGGTTAGGCCATCGTTGGAAATTTGAATGGTGCGCGGTATTTGTAGCTTAACAACCGATTCGCCGCATCATTGTTGGTGAATCGCTCCGTTTTTGCATCCCATTCCAGATATGCCTTTTGTTTGTACGCGATATTGCCGAGTAAACAGGCTGTCGTGCTGCGATGCCCGGTTTCAATGTCGCAATTCGCTTTTTGCCTTGATTTCACTGCGTCCAGAAAGTTGCGGGCGTGATGTCTGGTGTCGGCATCGCCAGTACCTTTGCGGGCTTCGATCATCGGCTTCGCGCCTTTGCGCCAACCACTGTCCAGCGAGCGATCCAATGGCGTGCGCGCGAAAAACTCGAACGGATTGATGTTGTCCGGCACGACTTCATATCCGTTGCTTTGCAAATACAACGTGCCTTTTGTGCCGCGAAATTCGATCTCGCCGCGATTCAGCCCGGCAGCGTGCGAATTGGCATTGATCTGCGTGAACGTCACCAGCGTGTTGCCTGGATAGAGCCACGAAACTTCAATCGTGTCGGGAATCTCGCGGTTATCTTCAATCGCAAACTTGCCACCCATCGCCGTGACTGCTGTGGGTGCTTCCTGTCCCAATCCCCAGTGAATTGCGTCAAGGTAATGCACACCGAAGTTCGTAACCTGTCCGCCTGAATAATCCCAAAACCAACGGAAGCGATAGAACGTGCGGTTTTTATTGTAGGCTTTCAGCGGCGCAGGCCCCAGCCACGCGTCCCAGTCCACATCTGCCGGAGGCTTTTCGTTGGGGGGATTTCCGATGCCTTTGGGCCATTCGTTTTGAATATGAAACGCGCGCACCGCTATCACTTTGCCGAGATACCCGGAACGCACGATTTCACAGGCTTCGCGCACAAATGACGCGGAACGACGATGAATCCCAACTTGTGTGACGCGATTGTGCTTGCGCGCCGCATTCACCATTGCGCGGCCTTCATTCACGGTCAGGGCCAACGGCTTTTCGACGTACACATCCTTGCCTGCTTCACAGGCCTGAATCATTTGCAGCGCGTGCCAGTGATCAGGCGTGCAAACCGCAACGGCATCGAGGTCTTTCAGCTCAATCAGTTTGCGGTAATCTTTGAAGTGTTTGGGGTTCGTGCCGATCTTTTTAGAAGCAAAATCCATGTACGGTTGATAGATGTCGCACACGGCAGGAATCTCGCAATCCTGTTGTTTCAGAAACGCATCCAGTACCTGATCGCCGCGATTGCCGAGCGCGATGAATCCGACCCGTATGCGATCATTGGCACCGAGAATTTTGTTGTAGCTGATGGCCGTGGTGACGCTGGCCGCCGCAGCCGTTTTGGCGAAATTTCTGCGAGTAAGTTGGCGCATATTGATTCTTGGGGGTGACCCACAGAGAACGCAGACCGCCTGAAGAATTTTTTAGACAGGAGGGGCAAGATTTTTCCAGGATTCAGGTAGATTTCTTGTCATTTCTTGAAGCAATCTTGTGAATTCTGTCTGAGCTTTCTTCAGGGGGCAAACTCTGTTTCATTCAATGATGACTTTGTTGCTGGCACTGCGCCCGAAGGTTTCCGGTTGATGTATTTCTTCGGCTTTGGCCGGAGGCATAACAAATTTTCCAGGAGTCGTCGCGCGTGCAGCGTAAGCATAGTTGTAAACGCCTTCCCACAGCAAGGACGTGAACGCTTTGGACTCGTTCATCACGCAAGTTTTGGCATTTGTACCAACCGATAGCGTGACGGCGTGTCTTTCCTTCTTTGCCCCGGCGACTGCCAGCGTTATCGGAACTTTACTTTAGGATGCTTTGGCAACGGCTGTTGTTGCCGAGCGCAGTTGGTTACTCCACAAGGCACGGCGAATATCGTTTGGATGTGTAAAATCAGCTGCTCGGTACAGGGCGAGTTGTCCAACCAGAATCGGAATCAGAAAGGCTAGCACCTCGGTGGTTTGCAGCAGGGAAAGCTTTGCTTTGTCGGCAATGTGTTGCAAGGTGATGGTCGGGAGCGCCGCGGTGAGTTGTGCTGGAGTGATTGTTTTATTTGGATCAGCGGCGAGCCAGGCTTCGACGTACTCCTCCATGCCCGCGCGGCGAAAGTTAGTGAGAAAGCCTTCCACTCCGCCCGCATCCTGCCTGTTTAGCGTAGCCATTAGGGCCGAAATTACGGCAATGCCTTTATTCCCCAAATCAAACCGTTCGGTAGTTTCATTAATTAGTAAGTCTATAAATACCATCCTGAATCTCCTCCTGACTCCTCCGCAAAAGGTCGAATTTTACACCCGCACTTTTACGGAAAAGCGTTCTAAGCCATTCGTCTTTTGGCGAAAGACACGAAATTGTAAGCTAGCTCAAGACTTTGCTATGACCTTGGCTGTTCAGGCTGCTTTTGGCTGGACGAAGCGGGATCAATCGGCGGGGGATTCGTTTTAGAAAAAGCGGCTCCGATAAGAAGCCATAAAATTGCGACGGGTAAAGGGGCATACAAAAGAATCGTGAGTATTTGTTCGATCACCGGGGTTTCCTCCTGCTATTTCGGTAGTAATAATTGATCAATAAGTCAGGATCGTACCAAATGAAAAGTATTTGGCCTATCCGTATCGGTACGTAATTCCTACGCAAAAATACCGTAGGATTGAACTGTGAATCTCTGGCTCAGAGATTTCCTTTTCGTCTTTGTTCTGCCAGATAACGGGCACTGCGTACGGCAATAGCCGCGATAGTTAACGTCGGATTCTTTTCCGGGAAAGTCGTAAAACAGCTTGCGTCCACAACGAACAGGTTCTTGATGTCGTGTGACTGGCAATATGAATTTAAAACCGATGTTTTGGGACTCTTGCCCATCCGCACCGTGCCGACTTCGTGTGAAGCAAAGCCGCCGATTTGATTGTTGAAATCACCCGGTGTCAACTCGGCCCCCAATGTCTCGTACATTTGCCGCGCGGTGTCAACGATGGCTTTGAAAAGCGCGCGGTCGGCGGGACTGAACTCAAAATGAATAATCGGAATCGGGATGCCGAATTTGTCCACTTTCCGTGGATCAGTCGTGACTCGATTGGTCGGACGGTGCTCAACCTTTCCGTAACCGCCCATCTGAAACAACGCTGGCTGCAAATCACGTACACGAGTTTTATAGCTCAACCCAAATCCTGGAACTGATTTGGCATGGAGCGGATACCGTCGGGACACGTAATTCATCTGATAGCCGTACCCGCCTACAAAATCCTTGTGCTTGTCCACGAAGCGGGGAATGTATGCGTGATCAGTTACTCCATCCCCTTGCCACGTGTCAGTCTTTACTAAATCTTTCAAGTATCCGGTAAATGTTGTTTGCGAATGCCCGCCCAGATAACGGCCTACGATGTCATTATTATTGGCCAGACCATTGGGAAATCTGGAGCTTTTGGAATTCAATAGCAAACGTGCAGATTCGATGGAAGCGCAACTGACGACCACTACCTTTGCATACACTTCTTCGACCTTGCCTGTGATGCGGTCTACAAAAGAAACGCCACTGACACGCCCGTCTTGATTGATCAAAACCTCACGCGCCAACGCATTCGTGCGTAAAGTAAGTTTGCCGGTTGCCAGTGCCTCCGGGATGACCGTGATGTCGCTTGACCAAATCGCACGCACATCACAGACGTCCATACAATGTCCGCAGTAGTGACAAGCGCCACGATTTTTCCGACTTTTTAGCAAAACCGCTTTGCGCGAGGCGATCAGATTGATGCCGAGTTTTTTTAATTGTGGTTTGGCAAATATTTCTGCACAGCGCAGAGGCGGCGCTTCTGCGACGAAATTTCCATCAGGCAAATGCTTGAGATTTTCACGCGTGCCGAACACATGCATTTCCTGTTCGACGTAATCGTAAAACGGTGCAAGCTCCTCATATGTCAATGGCCAATCTTCTTCGATGCCATTGAGCGACCATTCACGGAAGTCGTCCGGGGCAAACCGATACGTCGCCGCATTCCAATGAAACGTCCGCCCGCCCAGGTTCCGAACGCGTGAAACTCCGATTTTGTCACCGTGGAATTCGATGTGCTTTTCGATGTCATCGGGATACATTTCTGCCTGATGACGAAAACCAAATCCGCGTTTTGGTAGTTCATACGGCCAGGCGTGATTGTTCATTTCGGCTACTTCGATCTTGCGCCCACCTTCGAGCAGAATAGTTTCTGCTCCTGCGGCGGTGAGTTCTTTGGCCATAAACCCGCCTGCCGCCCCTGAGCCAATGATACAAACGTCATAGATCTTTCTATTCTGAATATTCATAGTGAAGCGTTCTACCCTTACTTATTCCATGACTTGTGCCAGATGAAAAGGGGCGACGAGAATTTAAGTCAAAGTGACAAAATTTGACCGATTTGAACAATGAGTTGCACTGGGTGGAAATAGTAAGTGATTGATTTGTAATAGATTAAACACAAAGAGCTAAAATTTAATCACTTTGAAGAATTTAACTTGCTTTAAGAGGTCGAATTGATTACACTGCGCGTGCTTTTTCGGTAGTAGTTATTGGTCAAGCGAAAAGCAATGTGAGGTCAACGGGGCGACGGATCATTGTTTTTCGCTTGTTTGTTTTTTAGCTGCAAAAATGCCAGAGAATTTTGGAAAGACTCTGGCGGCTCCTTCCGCAACCTAATTACCTTCCCAGCTTCTCTGGCATTTCTTAAATACGAACTGTTTTATTGTCCGATTTGCCTTTTGCGACCAGCGACCTGCTTATTCATCAGGTAGACACCGCCGGAAAAAGATCCAATACAAACGCCTGTTGGGTCGAATGGGTCTGCGCTCATGGTGTATAGACGCTGGCTTGGTAAGCGAAGGGTTTCAATAGGCTCCCAGGAACGGCCTTTATCCGTCGAATGGTATAGGCCACCTTGTCGTTGATCACCCACATACAATTCATCAGGATTGTTGGGATTGATGACAATGGCACTGGTTGCGATTGACGTGCGCATGCCATTGCCGCGTTGTTCCCATGTTTTTCCTCCGTCGTAAGTGAGAAAGAAACCATCATTTGTGCCGACATAGATTGTCGCAGGTTCGCGGGGATCAAAGAGGACGTTTAGAATGCGTAACGTTTTGGGCGCAATGGTCATTGGAGAAAAGGTTTCGCCGTTATCGTAAGAGACAAACAACTTGTCGTCCGCACCAACTAAAACGACCCCTGGAACCATCGGGTTTGTGGTGACGACGTTGAAGTATGGGTGCATGGGGTTATCAAATTTGATCTGTTTCCAGCCCTTCTTTTCATCGCGTGTAATAAAAAGCCCATCCCAGGTTGCTGCAATCAATCCCCCGGAATCGCTGGAAGATCGTGGATAAATAGGAGCGATAGAGAAAATCTGTTTTTGTAGATCAAATGAATCATCTACGGGGACAGCCTCAGGCGCTGGTTCAGCCGGAACCGGTTTTTTTATGACCGGATTGCGCGGTTTATTGATGGTTTTGCTTTGCGGTGTGGCCTTACCTTTGGCGGTTGCTTTTTGCGGACGTGTTTGTACGACATTTTTTACTTTCGGCTGATCCTTCGGCGGTTCAACCGGAGCTTCTTTTTCTTTTACCACTTTGGCCCAACTCAACCCGCGATCCTCTGAACGATAAAGTCCATGATTGGTGCCTGCGTAAATGGTTTCGGGACGTTCCAGGGATTGATGAATCGCATAAACGTCGCTGATGCCCATACCACGACCCGATTGTTGCCAGGTTAAGCCGCTATCCTCACTGACATACAATCCCCCATTCGCACCATCAAAACTGATTCCCGCATAAACGCGTCCACGTTCCGTGCGGTCGTGCGCCACAACACGAATCTGACGATTGATAAAGCCCAGGTTGCTTGGCTCAAATGTCTCGCCGCCGTCCGTGCTGATCAGAATTCCGTTGTCCTCGGTGCCGATGTAAACGCGGTCAGGCTGTTCGGGATGAATGGCGACTGCATTGATTACCTGACGCCGTGGTGACATTCCACCCATGCTCCAGGTTTGCCCACCATCTTTTGTATACCATAGCCCTTCGGTCGTGCCAGCAAAGACTACTTCAGGGCGCGACGGATGCTGAAAGATGACGTGGGTGCGGCGACTGGTGAAGGGAATGCCTTGAATTTTCGTCCATTTTTCTGAGGCATTTGTGGATTTATAAATGCCACTGCACGCGCTCATAAACATGGTGTCGGGATTGGTTCCATCAATGCTGATGCAAAAAATGTCGGAATCATCAATCATTCCGGTTTCCTTGGTCCCCGCGCGCGTCCAGGTCAAACCGCCATCCGCAGTTTTCCACGGCAAATGCGTTGTGCCAACGAAAATCACATTGGCATCACGCGGATCTGTAGCAACAGAGTGAAAGTTACGTAATTCGGGATCGTTATCTGGGGTGATCCGTTCCCAAGTGGTGCCGCGATCTTTCGAGCGATAAATGCCATCACGTGCGGCGACCAGCAGCATATTTGTATCTTTCGCGGATTGCACTAATCCCCGAATGGAGCGTCCACGCATTACCTCAATCTCGCGCCAAACCTCTCCCCCATCTTCACTGACGAACATCGCGCCGCCAGTTGCATCGCTGACCGCGTCTTTGATTTGCGTTGCCCCAATATAAATAACGTTGGGGTGTTCTCTGTCGAAATGAATGATCCCTAGCGAGTACCCCGGTGTTTTGACGCCTGGTTTGACACGCTGCCAGGTAATTCCATCATCCACGGAGCGAAATAGTTGCCCATCATTGGTGCCAACAAAAAGGCGATGGCTGTTGCGCGGATCAATCGCCATAGCCGCAACGTCGCCACCAAACGGGCCACTCATTTTCCAAACGCGTTCCTGTCCGACTGTGACAGTAGACGAGGTTTCCATGACCTCTGTCGCCGATACACTTGTGCCCAATCCAGCCCGAAAAACTTCATTGTCGAATGCAATTTGTGATTGTGCCTTGATTGAAAATCCAGCTGTCAGAAGAAAGAAAAGAACCAACCAGAAGGGGGGATTGAATCGAATCTGATTGCCTAAGCCCATGCAAACGTAACTCCTCATCTAACAAAATCTCGTGCAAACTTCTTCGCGGCATTTGGAGCACCGCAGCATCAAAAAAGTTGCCAGCGGGTGGGGGCAACGGCAACGAAAACAACATTTATCTTACCCTATTTGCACAGGAACAAAAAAACGATTTATTGACACTGCTTTTACGTGCGTGCTAGAGTGCCCACGTTTTCCCGGACTCCAACACCCAACTTATTTCTGAAATCCAAGTACAAGGCTCCCAAACAATCAATTTCAAACCAATAGACCGACGCGTTTATAGGTTCTGTTTCAAGTCGAGACTACGCATGCCGAGTATAGATGATTTGTTGGGGATAGCAGTTCGTGAAGGTGCTTCTGATTTGCATTTGAAAGCAGGATGTTTGCCTGCGATTCGTGTCAATGGTGAAATCCGTCCCGTGCGTAATTGGCCGCGACTGACACAGGAACATACGCTCACGATTTCTTTTGCCGTGATGAACAACAAGCAAAAGGAAAAATTCAAGGAACAGGCCGAAATTGATGTGGCTTATAGCGTACAGGGGCTGGGACGCTTTCGTTGCAACATCCATCAACAACGCGGCACCGTGGGATTGGTTTTTCGTATTATTGCCACTGGGGTAAAAACGGCAGAGGATTTGAAACTGCCGTCTGTGATAGACCAGATTGCTGAAGAGCGGCGCGGATTAATTTTAGTGACGGGGACGACCGGTTCCGGTAAATCCACCACGCTGGCCGCGATCATTGATCAAATCAACAGCACTCGAAGTTGTTCGATCATCACCATCGAAGACCCGATTGAATTTCTGCATAAAGACAAAAAATCCTTCGTCATCCAGCGTGAAATTGATGTGGATGCCGTAAGCTTCAAATCCGCCTTACGTGGTGCTTTGCGGCAAGACCCGGATGTCATCCTGGTCGGCGAAATGCGTGATTACGAAACGATTGAAACTGCATTGATGGCCGCTGAAACCGGGCATCTGGTGCTTTCGACATTGCATACGCTGGACGCGACAGAAACCATTCAGCGCATCGTCACTGTGTTCCCTCCGCATCAGCAACAGGGAATTCGGTTGCAATTGGCTGGGGTTTTACGGGCGGTGGTTTCCATGCGCCTGATCCGTTCGGTGGATGGACGCACGCGTGTGCCCGCCGTTGAGGTTATGCGTTCGACTGAAACCATTCGTGAATGTATTACTTATCCCGAAAAAACACGGTTGATTCGCGATGCAA
This sequence comes from Acidobacteriota bacterium, assembly GCA_018268995.1. Classification (GTDB taxonomy): domain Bacteria; phylum Acidobacteriota; class Blastocatellia; order RBC074; family RBC074; genus JAFDVL01. The sequence continues at coordinate 107,163 of JAFDVL010000014.1, forward strand.
TTGCCAAAGGGCGTACGCAATACGGGATGCAAACCTTTGACCAATCCTTATTTGAGTTATTTACGCATGGGCTGATTTCATACGAAGAAGCAGTCTTGGGAGCAACGAATTCCGAAGACCTCAAACTGCAATTGAAAGGCTTTGTGACTTCCTCGCATGAAGACACCGCACGACCTGCGGGTGCATAAAGGGGATGCTGCCCTATTGTTACAACGTTGGTGCCGATGGGGCGATGACCAGAGCGACTTTGACAACCTACTCCGCATCTTTTTTCACCGCACACGGTTCCAATAGGCTGTCCCCATTTTCGGAAGAAGTTCTTTATGCCAACCATAGATGAGTTATTAACGACAGCAGTTCGTGAATCTGCTTCTGATGTTTACCTCAAAGCTGGAGGGTATCCGGTGTTGCGCGTCCACGGTGATATGCAATCCGCGCGTGGATGGCCGCGCCTGACGCCTGATGACACGGCGAAGATTGCGGCAGCGATCATGAATGAGCGTCATAAAGAGCGTTTCAAGCACGAGGCAGAAGTGGATTTGTCGTATCACATCTCTGGGGTGGGACGCTTTCGTTGCAACATCCATCGGCAGCGCGGCACAGTCGGCATGGTGTTTCGCATCATCACCTCCAACATCAAAACGGTCGAAGAGTTAAATCTGCCTGCTGTCATCAAGGAAATCGCCACCGAACGCCGCGGCATGATTCTGGTGACAGGCAGTACAGGAGCAGGTAAATCCACCACCCTGGCTTCGATGATTGAGCAGATCAATACTACGCGAACGGCTCATATCATCACGATTGAAGACCCGATTGAATTTGCTTATAAGGATAAAAAGTCTTTTGTGATTCAGCGTGAAGTGGATTCCGATACGTTGAGCTTCAAGTCCGCCTTGCGCGGAGCCTTGCGGCAAAACCCGGACGTCATCATGGTCGGCGAAATGCGGGATGTCGAAACGGTCGAAACCGCGCTGATGGCCGCCGCCGCCGGAACGCTGGTGCTTTCCTCCTTGCATACTCTCGATTCCACCGAAACGATTCAGCGCATTGTTGCGATGTTTCCCTCGCCGCAACAACAAGGCATTCGGATGATGCTGGCCAGCGTGATCAAGGCGATCATCTCGGTTCGTTTGGTGCGAACCAATGATGGACATGGTCGTGTTCCCGCCGTCGAAATTCTGCGTACCAGCAGTTTGATCCGCGAATGTATTATTCAGCCGGATCGAACCAATTCCATCCGCGATTTAATTGCCAAAGGACGTGATGTCGGCATGCAAACGTTTGATCAGGCATTGCTGGATCAGTACACCAAGGGGGTCGTCAATCTGGAAGATGCGTTGATGTTTGCCACAATTCCTGATGATTTCATGCTCTTGGTCAAAGGCTTACAAGTAGCCAAAGCCGGTCAGGTTATCGGCGCGCCCGAGGCTGCCAGCGCTGTTGCGGCTGAAGGCATTTCGCGGCTTTAGTGTTGGTTGGGGCAAAGGCGTTTCATAGACTCTCTGTTCGTGATCGTTTACGATGCGCGTATGGAAGATAAGCCGTATGAAAAAACGCTGGCCCGCGCCTTCAACCTGCTTTCTGCCAAGCCGCGTAGCGTTGCCGAATTGCGCGAACGCCTGCTGGAAAAAGCCTGGGCAGATGAAGGCACCGTGACGCGCGTGATTGCCCGCCTGCAAGAACTCGGCTATCTCAACGATGAGCAATATGCTGAGCAATATGCTAATTCACGCTTGGCCACCAAACCACTCGGACGTTCCCGCCTGCGCCGCGATCTGCAACGAAAAAAGCTTTCCTCCACTGTCATTAATCAGGCGCTCGAAGAAGTTTTTACTGAACACGATGAAGGGGCTTTGATTGATCAGGCGATTGCCAAGCGCACGCGCTTACGTGGCAATCCAACCTCGCGCGAAGAGGCTAAGAAACTGATGGATCACTTGCTGCGGCTTGGCTTTCGCTATGACCTTGTGATACGAAAGGTGCGCGAAATCGGTAAACTTTCAGAAGAGATTGAGGAGTAACCCGGCTGGATGCCCAAACCCAAGAGTCCTGCAAAAGCGCAACGTGTCGAAAGCTATGAACATCCGCAACCGCATCAGTATTGATTGGGAAACCGTTCCTGCCCTCACACTCTTGCCGGGAAAAATCCCACCGGAAGTTGAATTGAAAGCGGCAGTGCTGACAAATCAAGGGCGTCCATCCTTGCTTGGCCCTGGCAAGGTAGAAACCGTAACGCTCGAATCGTTCAGAACCAGTCGCCGATTACAGGAATTGGTGTTTGACCTGACACGCGGACTGGCGCGGACATATCTCGCACAAAGTGGAGCAGAAATTCCGGCGCATGTTCTCTTCCCGCAATTGCTGGAAATCGTCAATCGTTATTTGGCTGAAAAAGTTGTCGTTCATCGCCCGGCTAATCTCAAGGATGTCTTTCTTGCCCCGTATTACGGTTGGTTGGTCGAGATTTTGTTTGCAGCAATTCGTCCCGATGCCTCGCAAGGGGAAGTGCCTGAAATCCCTCGCTATGAAGCCAATCGAAAGCCCGGTTCGACGGCGGAGGTGGATTTCTGGACGAAACGTGAAGTCCGCGAGGTGCTAAAAAGCCAGGTGAATTTTGTTGTCGCAGATACAGATAAATGGGAGCAATCGGCAACCTATTATATTGACACCCATCCAGCCGTAGGAGCATTTGTTAAGAACGCGGGTCTGGGCTTTGCCATTCCCTATTTGCACAATGGGCAAATGCACGACTATCTTCCCGACTTCATCATTCGGCTAAAGGCTGAGTTTCCATTTCATTTCATCCTCGAAACAAAGGGCTACGATCCGCTTGAAGAGATAAAACACGCTGCGGCAGTGCGCTGGATCAATGCCGTGAATGCGGATGGCAAATATGGAAGATGGCACTATGCAATCGTCCGACGACCGAACGAAATCAATTCTAGTATTGACCTGGCAATAAGTTGCTTGGTGGCCACTCCATAAACTTAAACCTCTATCATTCCCACCAACTGCGGCAACGCTTTCCCAATTTCTTCATTCACGACCAAATCTGCAATGTCATCAAGCGGCGTAGGAGTGCGATTGATGATAATGAGATGCGCGCCACTTTGCTGGGCGAGGGCAGGGAATGAGGCTGCTGGATGAACAACCAATGAAGAGCCAGCTACGATGAAAACATCACAGGCATAGCACGCTTCTGCCGCGCGCTGCATTTCATCAATCGGCATTGCCTGTCCAAAGGAAATCGTTGCAGGTTTCAGCAATCCGCCGCATTTTTCGCATTCGGGAGCCAGGTCGCCTGCTGTCACGCGGGCAACGGCTTCATCCATTGGGATACGATTACCACACGACAGACAAACAGCTTCGGTCATAGTTCCGTGTAGTTCGATGACATTGGCCGGATCGTGCCCGGCACGTTGATGCAACCCGTCAATATTTTGGGTGATCATTGCGATCAACTTGCCGCGCCGCTCCAGTTCGACAAATGCTTTATGTCCGGCATTGGGTTGTGCGTTACGCATTTCGGGCCACGCGACAACTTTTTGTCGCCAGGCTTCAATGCGGTCGGTGCGGCTGCTGATGAAGTCCTGATATTCAATCATCCGATTGTTGGCCCAGACACCACTGGGACTGCGAAAGTCGGGAATCCCGGATTCCGTCGAAATTCCTGCGCCCGTGAAGCCAACAATCCGTTTTGCCTGCGTGATTAATTCGATTGCTTCTGAAAAATTCATGGTTCGTGAAAAGACGTTTTAGCAAGAGAACCGCAATACGTCAGGTCAAAGTGACGAGGCTCGGCATTTTTGCTTTTTTCAGCCTGACTGGAAAAATGACGAAACGTGAGCAACGGCTTGATTTTATTGTGTTTCGTGATACAGGCCACTGTCTTTTTTATTGTGGCACGCGGCTCGCTCTTATCTTCGGCGTAACAGGGACGCTTGGTGATTGTCGTCGTAGTTTTTGTTGGGTTGTTCGGCGGCGGCAATCCGGGGCCACCAGGCGTCCTGTTTCATCCTTCTCACCTTCTACCGCAGTTTGCTTCATCTACTTTTGCCTCCAACAGGCACGCCCGAAGCGAACACAAAAAGCGGACGACCGCACTAAAAACCAAAAATCCCGCACAAAATTAAGCCTTCCATTCGCCCACCAACACTTCCCGCCTATTTACGTTTAAGCATTTGATTAAACATTTGCGCCTGACGCTTGGTGATCATCTCAATTTCATTCTGGTTGCGCAAGAATGTGGAGCGCTGGGGCTGAACCAGAGGGCTTCAATTATTGTTTGCCAAAAGAAAGCCGCAGGGGAAACAGCGCTTACTCCCCCAAGTTGCTCTGTAACCACTGCGGCATCGAGGGGAACTGTGGACGACCTGAGGCGGTCATTCGCTCAGTTACGTCTTTTGACCCTCGATAATTCACAACCTCATTTGCCCCTATTTTCTTAGCTGGCAAAATCAGATAGCTGGAAAGCTTTTTAGTCGTTTACCCCAAGGTCTGTAAATTTGTATTTGCCTTCCACGCGGGAAAAGACATAGATGGATTTACCGCAAAAAACTGAGTAGCTATCGCTGTTATATTCCTTCACCGGTTTCGCCGTGGCAAAACAGGTCTTTACTTTTTTCGGAAACAGACTGGCATACAGTTTTAGGAACCCATCTTTCGATTGTTCTTTGTTTGCGAGGTACATTGGGAGCTTGGTCAGACTCACCACTGCTTCACGGTCATCCTTGGCAACCGCAGTTTTGAATTCGCTCCAAAAGGCAGCGAATGGATCAGCTTTTGGTTTTGCCGGAGCTTGCGCAATCAACGATGCGCTGGTCAGAAGCAATAAAACGATCAAGCTAAAAGTTTTCATCAGTCAGGTCTCCTTCAGGTAAACACTTCTCGGATTCACTTTTTCTTATCTGTACATGCGTAAAACAAAGACGAAAATTCTCATCTGCCTGAACATTATTTTCCGAAGGCAAATTTATTTCATGAGGCGTTGGTGATGAAGTAGTGATGGATTGGTGCTAATGGCTGTTAGCGAATAGACACTTCCAGCGTATACGGCACACCGCCTTTGGAATCCGTATAAACTTGTAAGCTGTAGGCACCATCCGCAGGCAATTTGCCTGCCCACGTCCGCAAACGGTCTCCCTGGTGACAGGTCAGGCAATCGTTCGATGGATTTAGATCCAGGCCATAGATCAGAACATAGGCTTTGGTATCGGTTGTTTTTAATCGCACCGTCAAGGTTTGTCTGGCTCGCGCATCAAGGATGTATTGATCAAAATCCCCTACAGATGGTTTCGGAGTCGTGCCTTTAAGAAGTGCGCTGGATTTTCCTCGTGCAAAATGCACACGCTCTTCTTTGGCGCGTATCTGAGAAAATGGCGTGTTTGTGGAAACGAGAAGCAGGAGGACGCACGACGCGAAATTGCGTGAAATAGTAAAGAAATTCATAGGGATAATCCTCCTGCAATTTACAATTTACTCTGAGCAGGATTCAGGCCTACCAGATTTTGTACCAGGGTTTTTTAGATTCCTCATTTGTCGAGATGGCTAATCTTTGGGGCACAGTTTTGGCACCTTCAACAAAACTATAAGCCGCGATTTTAAATCCGATGTGTGGATCAACCAGTTGCGCACATTTTTGCACCATGAACGCTGTTGTGATCGCGGCGGCATGGGCGGCAGCCTCATTGCTAAGCTGGTATTTCTGTCGGATTTGGTGCATTTCCTTTTCGACCAGCTCTTGTGTTGCAATCACGCTGAGTAAGGGGGCGTTACCCTGATTGGCGGCACTGGCTTCCAGTTTTTGTGGGTCAAATGGAACATTCATCTGGCTCAATGCTTCGCCCAGTGTCCCGACAAGGGCTGGCCCTTTTTCGTTGGCAGCATCGGAAAAGACAGGTGTGCCCGGCTCCAGTGTTTCCAGCGGCAGTTGCAACGAACGCAACAGCAACGTGCCTGCCATCCGGCCCGCAGCGGCAATTGCGGTTTCGGCGTGGACACCTTTTTCATTGGTCAGTTTTTGAATAATGAGTCCATAAAACTCACGGGCAGCTGCATGTTCTTGTTGTGTTGGCATCATTCCTCCAGGTGCAAAACGCCGATCAATAATTCAGGTAAAATTCTTGCTTATTCCTACATGCGAAAACGAAACAGAAAATTGCTCACCTGACGAAAAAAAACAGGGTCGCAATTTGGCATAGAATGCCGTGAGGCGCGGGGCATAAAAGCTTTTCTTCATTCTGATTTTTTTGAGGGAGACTATTATGCGATTGCGATGGTACTGGTAAGAAAGAATCATCGTCAATGGAGAAGGCGCGCAAGGCGGTAAAATCAAAAGCTGCTTTGCGTTGGACGTTATCTACGAAATGATTTCGACCACGGCTTTCTGATGGAGTTAGGGTATACTCAGCGCCGTTAGCAAATACGATATAGATATAAAGACAATGTCGAGCCAGGGGCAGTGCCAGGAAGCCGGGAGCTTTTATTCATGAAACCATCGTTGAAATGGAACGTTATTGCCACCGTCGTAGTTGGTTTATTGCTAATTTTTTTACCAGCTTGTCGAGCGAAACGTACTGAAAGTCCTGGGGAGAGCACCGCCGCCAGAGCCACTACAATCCAGCAAAAGGCGGCAGGCGCAACGAATGTAAAAACAGACATTGGCTTTCGCACGCGTCGTCATTTAGCGGAGCATTACGAAAAGCACGGACGCGAATTCGGTTCCATCACACAGGGAGAATATTTATATCAGGCCCAACTGCTCCGCGATGCTCCCGTCGGCGGCGATATTCTGGAAGGCATTCGACTTGATGGCATCATTACTCGCTTTGATCGTCAGAGCAGTGCTTTTGTGGCCTTCAATGAAGATTACACGATTCGCACTTTCTTTAAGCCAAACGATGGCGAACGATATTTCAAACGCCAATTGCAGCGGGGCCAATAAACTTAGTCATTGATCGCTCGTCACTTGTTCTCATTCGTTATTTGTTCTTGTTAGGGATACGGCTAAGTAGTAATTCCTGAATGCCAAATGACCAATGACCCGTGACGAATACCAATGACCCAAAACGAATGTATGACTGATCCAGTACGTGATTATTTGCGCGAAAAAGGTTGTGGTGAACATCTCGTAAGCGGTGGTTTTGCGGGATTGGTAGAGAACTGGGAAAAGGTCGTGGATACGGTCGAGCGTGGATACAACCTTGGGTTAGACGATTTTTTGAACGATCTGGACGCTCGCCAGTTACTGGAAGAAGTCTTGTCCGTCGCAGTGCCAGAGCAAATTGCGCAACAGCTGAATCGTATTCAATTGGCAGATGCGAAAATGAAGGCGCTTCTGATTCCCACTGAGGAATGCTTGTGGGGAGATGAGGTCGCCGAAGAAGAGGGTTGGACGCCAGAACAAAATTGGTGGTACTTCGGCATCCCACGAAATGCAGGCGAAGCCTTACAGGAAGATTTGAATGCAGCATGAGATTCTGCTAATTCGCAATTCCTGCTTTCACTCCGGCAAAAAAATTGCGACAATCTCGGCAGCGGCACATCAGACGCAATACGCGTAGAACAATTCCAAGCGAGAGGTAGTTATGACAGAGAGAAATCAATTATCCAGCATTATCAACTCTGTACGTCGTCGTCGTTGGATGGTGACGGTTTTTCAAGGCGCTGCGATTACGATAGCGGCGGCGGCGGGGCTGCTCCTGGTGCTTAGCTATACTGCATATCGCTTTCGATACAGCAACGGAACTTTAATTTCGCTGCGCATCGCTGCCTTGCTGGGATTGGGTGCTGCGATTTATTTCTTTCTGATTCGTCCTCTGCGCAAGAGGGTTTCTGATGCACAGGTTGCCCACTTGATTGAAGAGAAACACTCTGGATTGGAAGATCGTCTGGTGACCGCCGTCGAGTTTGAAGACCAGCGACAGCAGCCCATCATTGCGCGTTTGCTGGATGACGCGAATCAAAAAGCTGCCGAAATACAGCCGCACGAAGTTGTCCCGCGCAAACGGCTCTTTGGCTATGGCGGAATTGTCGCTGCGACAGTTGCACTATTTATCGGCGCGGTGCTCTTTGGCCCGAAACAACTTTCTTCGGGCCTGACGCATTTGCTCGCACCCGTCAGCGCTGCTGATTTGCTTTCGCCAAATGCGATGCGCATCACCGTCAAACCGGGGACGGCGCGTGTGCCCAAAGGTTCTGATCAGCAATTCATTGCGACGCTTGTGAATTTCGCGCCCGAAAATCAGGGTGCCGTAACGTTTTACTATCGCAAAGCGGGTTCAGACGATCAGTGGGTCGGGCAGGTGATGGAGGCCGCGAAGAACAAAAGCGATTATCAGTATTTCATCTTCAATATTCAGGACACGATTGAATATTTTGTCGAATCCGGCACGGTCAAATCAGATGTCTTCAAAATGGATGTCGCGGATTTGCCCTTCGTCAAACGCATTGATGTGACCCTTGATTTCCCGGCCTACACCGGAATGCCCAGCAAGACGCAGGAAGACAGTGGCGACATTGCAGCCTTGAAAGGAACAGTGGCTACGATCAAAGCCGTGATTTCCGCCAAGGCCAAAGCTGCTTTTATTGTGATGAAAGATGGCAAGAAGATTGAAATGAAGCCATCTGAGCAGCGGCTGGAAAGCGGCGAAGTCGAAACGCTCTTCACCGGGGCATTGACGATCAGCGCAAACACCAGCTATCACATCGAACTTACCAGTGTGGACGGCGATGTCTACAACGGCTCCAACGAACACGACATCACGATTTTGGAGGACGAACCGCCCACCGTCACGTTTGAAAAACCCGGACGTGACACCAAAGCCACCAACATCGAAGAAATCTTCACGCAAGCCAAAGCTGAGGATGATTACGGCGTCCAATCTCTGGAACTGTATTACTCCGTCAACGGCGGCGAAGAGAAGAAGGTTGCGTTGCAGGATTTGCAGCGCGATGCGGCGAAGGCGCTTTCCGGCACGCATACATTTTTCCTTGAAGAATACGGCTTGAAGCCAGGCGATTTCGTTTCGTATTACGCCAAGGCGCGTGATGCCAGCAATGAAACCACCAGCGATATTTACTTCATTGAAATCAAACCCTTCGAGAAAGAGTTTCGCCAGGGCCAGCAACAGCAGGGGCAGGGCCAAGGTCAGGGCGGCGAACAGGAACAAGCCTTGCCTCGCCGTCAAAAAGACATCATCGCCGCGACCTTCCGCATTAACCGCGAAGAGGCGCGTTACACACCTGCCGAGAAGTCTGAAAACTACAACACCGTTGCCCTTGCGCAGCAGAAATTGCAGGAAGATGCGAATGGTTTGATTGACCGCATCAAGCGACGCCTGGGCGAAGGTTCATCGCAAGGCGGAAGCCTGCAACAATTCACGCAGTTGATTGATAACCTGAAATCCGCCGTGAAAGAAATGGAAGGCGCAACCACCGAACTCAAAGCTCAACGCGGCACGCAAGCCTTGCCCTTTGAACAGCGAGCATTGCAACAACTGCTCCGCGCAGATGCGATTTTCCGCGAAATTCAGGTGAACATGTCGCAAAGTCAGGGGCAGGGACAAGGCCAGCAAAACCAGCAGGCCGAAGAACTCGCCGATTTGTTCGAGCTGGAACTCGACAAGATGAAGAATCAATACGAGACGCTCAAGCGCGAACAAAAACAGCAAGGGCAACAGCAGGACGACGAAACCAAACGCAAGCTGGAAGAATTAGCCCGTCGTCAGCAAAAAGAACTGGAGCAACAGCAACGCCGCGCTCAACAAGCCCGTAATCAGCAGGGCGGCGGTGGCGGGTCTTCGCGCCAGCAACAGGAACTGATCGAAGAAACCAAGAAACAGGCGCGCGAATTAGAACGTCTTTCCCGCGAACGCCGCGATCCACAAATGCAGCGCCAGGCTGATGAACTGAAGAAAGCGGCAGAGGAAATGCAAAAGGCCCAGGCCGCAGCGAACAATAACAACTCGCAGGAATCTTCCTCGGCGATGCAACGGGCGATGGAAAGCTTGCAGCGCGCCCAGCAAATGCAGCAACAAAATCAGCGCGGGCAAAGCGGCAATTCTGTTTCGGATTTGAAGAACCGCGCGGCAGGCGCGGCACAAAAACAGCAGGACATTCAAAAACAACTTGATGATTTGATCCGCAAGCAGAACGATCCATCCTCGCAGGAAACCAAGCAGCGATTGATGGAGAAGAAGAATGAGCTGGCGAATGAGGTCAATAACCTCGAACGCGAAATGGATCAAACCGCGCGAGGCATGAGCGGCGATCAGCAAAAAGCCGCAGAGCAATTGCGCTCCGCAGCCTCGAACTTGCGTAACAATCAGGTCGCCAATCGCATTCGTCGCAACAATCAAAACATCGCGGGGAACCAGTTGGAACCGGCGCGCGAAGGCGAACGCGTCATTCAGCAAAACCTGAACGATATGGTCAACCAGTTGCAAGCGGCTGATCAATCCGCCAAGCAAAGTGCGAAAAATAACAAAGGCCCCGGCGGCGAAACCGAAGAGGCATTAGATAAAACGCGCCAATTGGCCGATAACCTGGAATCGCTGAAACGTCGTCTGGAAAACGGCACAGGCCGTCAACAGAATCGCAATCAGCAGGGCCAGCAACAAGGACAAGGCCAACAACAGGCCCGCAATCAACAAGGGCAACAGGGCCAACAGCAAGGCCAGCAGGGGCAACAAGGTCAACAACAAGCGCGCAATCAACAAGGCCAGCAACAAGGTCAGCAAGGCCAACAGCAGAATCAACAAGGTCAACAGCAAGGGCAACAAGGCCAGCAACAGGCTCGCAATCAAGGCCAGCAGGGACAACAAGGCCAACGCGGACAACAGGGCCAACAGGGTCAGCAAGGCCAGCAAGGGCAACAGGGCCAGCAAGGCCAGCAGGGGCAACAAGGCCAGGGTCAGCAGGGGCAACAGCAGGCACAAGGCGGACAACAAGGTCAACAGGGTGGCCAGCAGCAAGGCGGCCAACAATCACAAAGCAGCTTCAACTCTGTCCCGCAAGGACCGAGTTCAGGCGGTGGTCGTCCAATGGGTGGAGATCGTCAACTTGGGGCCGAGATTCGCGAACGACTCCGGGAAGCTCAGGAATTACGCCAACAACTCGCTCGCCAAGGTAAAGGCGGCGAATTGACGAAGGCGCTGGATCAGGCAATTCAGGAAATGGCTCGGATGCAGAATCAAATGTTCGGCGACGACGAACTCACCGCACAGCGCCTGAAAGCCGAAGTCATCGAACCGTTGCGCAACATCGAACTCGAACTCAGCAAGCGCTTGCAAGCCAAACTCGGCAAAGGCAATTTGCGCTTAGCCGATGAGGGTGCCGCGCCGGAACGCTATCGCAAACTGGTGGATGAGTATTACAAGAAACTCTCGCAGCGCAATTCTTTGGTGCCGGAGAAATAAGACTGTGCCTGGAGGGTGAATGATGACAGCATTACCAAAGTACAAGTACACGTTAGAAGAATACCTTGAATTGGATGCTAAGTCAGAGGCTCGCCTGGAATATGGGGACGGCGAGGTTTTTGATATGAGCGGGGCGAGCAATCAACATGATCAGATTGAAAGCAACGTTCACACCTCGCTCAAACTGCAATTCAGAGAAAAAGGCTGTCGTGTATTTACTGCTAATATGCGGATTCGCGTTCCCGCTATGCTGCCCTATCGCTATGGCGATGTGTCAGCGCTTTGCGGCCAACCCCAATTCGTCAAAGTTGGCGGAGTGGATGTCTTGACGAACCCTACGCTCATTATTGAGGTTTTGTCGGATTCAACCGAATCCTATGATCGTGGCGACAAATTCACGCACTACAAATCCATTCCGAGTTTTTGCGAGTACTTGTTGATTGCGCAGCATCGCCCGCACGTCTCGCAATTTATTCGGCAGAATGACGGATCGTGGCTTCAATATGAGTTCAATGATTTGGCGGATGTGGTGAAACTCACTTCTGTTAGTTGTGCGTTGACGCTCCAGGAAATTTACGAAAACGTAACCTTTGATGAATCCGCCCGAAACCCGCATTTGAGACCACTTGAATAAACCCGTAATCAGGAGAGTCGAATGGCTGCTACAAAAGACTATGCTGGAAAAATACTCATCAGCCTTGCCGATGGGAAAAATCTGGGCGAAGTGAAAGACCTGTACTTTGATCCTGAAGTCACCAAAATTGTTGCCGCGCATCTTGGTAAATCCGGCATCATCAACCGCAAATCGCTGATGGTGGATGTCTCGCACGTCAAACTTTTTGGGCTTGATGCCTGGCTGGTGGATGGTTCTGACATTGTCATCGCCAAAGACGACGTGCAGGGGGCCGAGAGTTATCTTTTGGGCGACGCCCTGCGAGGCCGCGACATTCAAACAGATGGCGGTACAAAGCTCGGCACGGTGGGCGACATTCTCATTGATGCGCAAAATAACGTAGTCGGCTTTGCGCTCAGCAAAGTCAACGTTGAAGGCCCAATTGCCGAAGCCAAAGCCATTGCCCGCGTCGCAATCAGTAGTCTTGGCAGCGAGAAAGAGCCAATGACTGCCATCCTGGAAAAAGCCGAGACGGTGAAGGTGCCTGGGGCATAAGCCAATGTTCACGCCTGACAAAATCCAGCAACATATTGTCGCCAGCATCCGCGAATTTGTTGCCCGCCATGTCATTCCCGTAGCTTCAGAATTAGAACACAAAGACGAATATCCGCACGAAATCGTCGCCGGGATGAAAGACCTCGGTTTGTTTGGGTGCAACGTGCCGGAAGAATTCGGCGGTCTCGGTTTGAGCTACACGACATTCGCGATGATCGTCGAAGAGTTGTCGCGCGGTTGGATGAGCATTGTCGGCCCAATTGGCACGCATTCCGTGATCTGCGACATTATCAACCGCTTCGGCACTGACGAGCAGAAACAAAAATATTTGCCAGGCTTGGCCAGCGGTGATCGCCGTGGCGGGCTGGCCTTGTCGGAAAGCGATGCTGGGACGGATGTCCAACGCCTGCGCACGACAGCGACCAAAGTCGAAGGCGGCTATCGCATCAACGGTTCCAAGATGTGGATTACGAACGGGCGCTATGGCAATACGTTTGTCCTTGCCGCCAAAACCGATCCGAACACCGACCCGCCGTACAAAGGCATCTCCGCCTTCATCATCGAAAAGGGCGAGGGCTTTCACGTTGCGCGCGACATTGACAAGCTCGGCTATCGCGGCGTCGAGACGTGTGAATTGTATTTTGACAACTTCTTCGTGCCTGATGCGAACCTGCTCGGAGGCGAGGAAAACCAAGGATTCAAGCACGTGATGACAGGATTAGAAAGCGAACGCATCAATGTCGCTGCGCGCGGTGTTGGTCTAGCCCGCGCGGCGTTTGAAGATGCCATCGCCTACGCCCAACAACGCGAAACCTTCGGCAAACCCATCAGCCATCATCAAACCATCCAAATCATGCTCGCCGAAATGGGCACAAAGATCGAAGCTGCCCGCTTGCTGACCTACTCCGCCGCCGAAAAGAAAGATCGTGGCGAACGCTGCGATTTAGAAGCAGGAATGGCCAAACTCTTCGCCACCGAAACCGCGCAGGAAGTCGCGTGGACAGCCATGCGCGTCCACGGCGGCGCAGGATATGCGAAAGACCTGAACATTGAGCGATACTATCGTGACGCGCCCCTGCTCGTGATTGGCGGAGGCACGAATGAGTTGCAGAAGTTGATTATTGCGAAAGGCTTGCTGGCAAAGTATCCCGCCAAGTGATTTGTCTGTAATTTCAGCCCGCGAATGCGGGCAACAGCATAAAGCCTGGGGTGGAGCGCGATAGCGCGGAACCCCAGGAACCGAACCGAACAACACCAGCCCGCGCGAGCGGGCGTCAGCCATTAGGAATCAGCCATGTCCTCGTCCCACACCAATCTGATTTACCACATTATCTTCTCGACCAAAGATCGCCGCCCGATCATCACTGAGGCGTATCAATCACGACTCTACGATTATCTCGGCGGCACAATTCGCGGACTGGGCGGCATTTCGCTGGCCCTCAATGGAATGGAAGATCACGTGCATTTGTTGGCGAAGTTGCGGCCTGATAGAGCGTTGTCGGACGTTCTCCGTGAACTCAAAGCGAATGCGAGCGGTTGGCTGCATGACGTGTTCCCGGAGTTGAAGGATTTCTCGTGGCAACGCGGCTACGGCGCATTTACCGTCAGTCAGTCGCAAGTTGAAGAAGTGCGCAAGTACATCGCCGCGCAACAAGAACACCATCGCAAGCAATCGTTCCGCGACGAATTCATCCGGTTTTTGCAGGCGAATGGCGTCGAATACGACGAACGATATATTTGACGCCCAATCCCCAATCGAAATGCGGTATTTGCAACCCGCAAAGCGGGTGCCAGCATAAAGCCTGGGGTGAAGCGAGGCGTGAGCGGAGCGCAACCCCAGGAAACGCCATCCAAACAAACAAGCTCGCGGAGCGAGCGACAGCGTGTACAATACAACGCGATCTCGTAAATGGCTGCCGCCCGTTGCACGGGCTAACGTGATTGATGGCCCACTCTCCTGGGGTTCCGGCTTTCGCCTTCACCCCAGGCTTTATGCTGACACCCGCTCTCGCGGGTTGATGGCGAAATTTACCGTTCGTTATCCTGGGGTTCCGGCTTTCGCCTTCACCCCAGGCTTTATGCTTTCGCCTGCTATCGCAGGCTGAATACATTTTATCTAGGCCCCAAATAGCCAACATGAACCCACTCGAAAAATACTTGCGCGATTTGCGCGACATTCGCTCCACAGGCTCAGCCGTCAAAGAAACTTCGTACTATCCCGCGCTCGTTGGCTTGCTCAACGAAATCGGCAAGACCCTCAAGCCGAAAGTGCGTTGCGTGCTGACGCCGAAAAATCAGGGCGCGGGCATTCCTGACATCGGTTTGTTTGTCTCACGGCAACGGTTTGACGAAGCGGAGGCGTTCCTCAATCTGCTGCCCGAACGCGGCGTGCTGGAGGTGAAAGGTACGAAAGACGAAGTTGCCAAAGTCGCGCAATCTGCTCAAGTCGAAAAATATCTGCAACGCTACGGGCAAGTGCTGGTGACGAATTACCGCGACTTTTTGCTGGTCAGCAAAGACGCGGGCGAATTGGAGGCGTATCGGCTGGCAGAGAGCGAAGCGGCGTTTTGGCAAGTTGCCGCGCATCCTGACGACGCGCTGAAAATTCACGGCGAACGCTTGGTCGAATACCTCAAGCGCGTGCTGCTGTCGAATGCGCCGCTCGAAGCTCCGGCGGATGTGGCGTGGTTTCTGGCGTCGTATGCACGCGATGCTAAAGCGCGGGTGGAAGCTGCGGGACAGATCGCGCTTGATTCCATTCGCAAGGCGCTCGAAGAGGCGCTCGGCATTCAGTTCACAGGCGAGAAGGGCGAACATTTCTTTCGCTCGACGCTGGTGCAGACGCTTTTTTACGGCGTGTTTTCGGCGTGGGTGTTGTGGCATAAACAGGCGAAGAAACCAAACGAGCAATTCGATTGGCGGTTGGCGTCGCATTACTTGCGCGTGCCGATTTTGCGCAAACTCTTTCACGAAGTTTCTGAGCCGGGACAACTTGAACGCCTGAATCTGCCCGAAGTGCTGGATTGGACGGCAGCCGCGCTGAATCGCGTCAATCGCGCCGAATTCTTCAGCCGCTTTGAGGCCGAACACGCGGTGCAATATTTCTACGAACCGTTTTTGGAAGCCTTCGATCCTGAATTGCGCAAACAGTTGGGCGTCTGGTACACGCCGAGCGAGATTGTCGAATACATGGTCGCCCGCGTAGACACCGTGCTGCGCGAGGAATTGAATCTGGCTGACGGTTTGGCTGATCCGAATGTTTACGTGCTTGATCCGTGTTGCGGCACGGGCGCGTATCTGGTCGAAGTGCTGAAGCGCATTGACCGCACGCTGAAAGAACGCGGCGAAGAGGCATTGGCAGCGGAAGAGTTGAAGCAGGCGGCGACCAAGCGCGTCTTCGGCTTCGAGATTCTGCCCGCGCCGTTTGTCGTTGCGCATCTGCAAATGGGTTTGTTGCTGCAAGGCTTGGGCGCGCCGATGGGCAAGGACGAACGCGCGGGCGTGTATCTGACCAACGCATTGACCGGATGGGAACCGCCGACTGGCCCGAAACAAAAGCTGCTGTATCCAGAGTTGGAAGAAGAACGCGATGCAGCGGAGAACGTCAAACGCAACACGCCGATTCTGGTCGTGCTCGGCAATCCGCCGTACAACGGTTACGCGGGTGTAGCCGTGACCGAAGAGCGCAGTTTGACCAATGCCTACCGCACGACGAAACGCGCGCCCGCGCCGCAGGGACAAGGGCTGAATGATTTGTACGTGCGCTTTTTTCGGATGGCCGAACGCCGCATCGTCGAACTCTCGCGCAAAGGCGTCGTCTGTTTCATCTCCAACTATTCGTGGCTGGACGGGCTATCGTTCACGGGAATGCGCGAACGGTATTTGGAAGCGTTCGACCGCGTCTGGATTGATAATTTGCATGGCGACCGAATCATTTCTGAATACGCGCCCGACGGGCAAACAAGCGAAACCATCTTTGCTGTGCAAGGTACATCGCCGGGCATCAAGATTGGAACAGCTATCGCTTTGCTTTGTGCAAGTAAAATGAAAACGCAGGCAAGTGAAAGACAGCTTCTTTACCGCGATTGGGAGCAGGCACGCGCGGCAGATCGGCGGGCGGCATTGCTAAAAAGCCTTGAGGAAGCTGATTTCGACAAGGGCTACAAAGTATTACAGCCGCTGCTTGAGCTTGGCTTGCCACTTAAACCGCGTGACTTGGATAAAGCCTATCTTTCGTGGCCTTTATTGCCTGATTTACTGCCAACTGCTTATGCTGGAATCAAAACCGCAAGAGATGATGCGCTTGTTGATATTGACCGTGAGAGTTTGATGAAGCGAATGGAGCAGTATTTTGATCCTTCTATCAGTCACGAGCAAATGCGGAAAATCGCAGCCACAGTTATGGAGGTTAGCGCATCTTTCAATGGCGAAGCTACTCGTGACACGCTAAGGAAACGAGGATTTCTGCGTGATTACATTGTTCGTTACTGCTATCGCCCTTTTGATATTCGTTGGTTGTATTGGGAGCCTGAAACAAAGCTACTTGACCGAAACCGTGCCGAATATTTTCCGAACGTAATTGAGAAAAATCTTTGGCTTGCGGCTACACAACGCACTCGTAGAGGATTTGATCCGCCGCAAGTGACAGCCCGTTTGTGCTCATCGCACATCATCGAAATTGGTGCGAGTCTTTTCCCTTTATTTCTCAAGCCCGAACAAAAACAACATTCGCTTTTCGATCCACCAGCAGACAACGAACCGCAACCGAATCTCAGCGCCAAAGCCTTGTCTTATCTGGACGGCCTTGCGCAACGCGAAGCCCTGGGAGCGCAAGCGTCCCGCTTGCTGAGCGAGCGAAGCGATGCGACAGGCGTGGGGAGCGAATCCGCTGAAGATGAGGCAATCCCCTCACAAGAGGAGCGAGCCTCGCTGCGCTCGCTCGCAGCAAGCGGGACGCTTGCGCTCCCAGGCGCTTCGCGTCTTCCCGCAGAGTTATTTTTTCATACCATCGCCATTCTGCACGCGCCTGCCTATCGCACCGAAAACGCTGGAGCGTTGCGGCAGGATTGGCCGCGCATTCCGTTGCCCGCGAACCAAGACTTGCTGCTGGCGTCGGCAGCATTGGGGCGCAACGTGGCGGCGCTGCTTGACACCGAAACCGCTGTCGCAGGCGTGACAACGGGAGCCATCCGCGCGGAATTGAAAGTCATCGGCGCAGCGGCTACGGCGGACGGCACACGGCTGAACCGCGAGGCGGGCGATTTCGCGGTGACTGCTGGATGGGGACACGGCGGCAAAGGCGGCATCACGATGCCCGGCAAAGGCAGGTTCGTCACGCGCGCGTACACCGAAGCCGAACGCGCTGCCATCGAACAAGGTGCAACCGAATTGGGGCTGACGCCAGAACTCGTGTTCGCGCATTTGGGCGCGGAGGCTTGCGACGTGTACCTGAACAACAATGCGTATTGGCGCGGCGTGCCGTTGCGTGTTTGGGAATACACCATCGGCGGTTATCAGGTGATGAAGAAATGGCTCAGCTACCGCGAACAGGATTTGCTGGGGCGTGCGTTGACGATTGACGAAGTGCGCGAAGTGACGAATATGGCACGACGCATCGCGGCGATTCTGTTGCTGGAACCGGCGTTGGATGCGAACTATCGGGCGGTGAAGGTGGATTGCTACGATTGGCAGATGACAGGATAGGGAATTGTTCAGCATTTGAAACTTTGTTCCACTGCCTCTAAAATCTCTTCTTAAATTATTCCGCAGGTGTTCCCAAATCAAATTCAGGAGTTTGCTATGGTTGCCAATAACAAAAAGCCTACGACAAATTATTTGGTCGGCGATGAAATTTCCTATGCCACCGGCTCAGGCGTTCACTATGGCGAAGTCGCGCGGTTGCTTGAAGGCGGGCAGGCGATTGAGATTTTGTTTGAAGATGGTCGCCGCGAAATCAAAAAAGCGCGCGATGGTTCTGTGCGATTGCTGCGTCGCGCTTCCGGGGCTAGTGAAATGGAAGAACAAAATCGAGATCGGCGACGCGGCTTCGATGAGGAAATCCGTGAGGTAATGCGTCGGGATATTAAGCGGTAGCTCCGCCTGAAAAAGAGTCGAAGCCGGAGAGAATGGGAGACGTGAAAGAGGAAAGAGGCTCGCTCGTTCACTCGTTCACGCGTTCGTTCTTGCACTCCTGTTCGCTCTTTTCCTGAATTAAGTTGCTGCCAGTCGGTTCTGCGGCTATGCTTGTCAGGCCCCCCCGCTCAGTTTATGGAGGTCGTGATGAAAAATTGCTTGTTATTTCTGGCTCTTATTTTGTTTAGTGTTTCAACCTGGGCGCAAAATCCGGCCAGCCCACCCGACGCCAATGAACGTGAACCACGCGACAAAAATAATTTGCTGGTGATCGAAGGGACAACGGGAAAGCTCTCCTTGCAAACTGCGCTGAGCACCAAAATTAATGAGGTTGGCGACGAAGTGCTGGCGGTGTTGTATGAGCCGGTACGGGCTGAAGATGGTCGCATTGCAATTCCACGTGGCACCCAGTTCTTTGGCAGGGTCAGTCAGGTTCAGCGCGCGAAAAAAGGCCAGAAACAGGCAACCTTGAAGGTGACCTTTGAAACCATGCTGATGCCTTACGGCGCAGAAAAAGTTTCTGTGACAGTGCTGGCAATTGATGATTACGCCAATGACGAAAAATACAAAGCCAAAGATGGCGAAGGCAAAGTGGATGCAGGCCGTTCGGGTGGACGCACTGCACGCAATGCCGGAACGGGTGCAGGGCTTGGAACCATCGGCGGGATTTTCGGCGGTTTAGGCGGAATGGCCATTGGGGCTGGTGTTGGTGCGATGGCGGGAGTGCTGATGACCAAAGGAAACGACCTCAAATTAGATCAAGGCACCGTGTTACGAGTCCGCTTTGAACGCGAATTGAAATTACCCGCCTTTGACGAAGACAATCGCGGAATCCGACGAATTGAGAATAAATAGTCATTGGTCACTTGTCAGTCGTCATTCGTAGTGAATTTTGTAGCTCTGAGCCGATGACCAATGACCAATGACTAATGACCAACTACAATGAGAATTGCCCTGGATGCCATCCCCCTGGTAGCGAATAAAACCGGGGTTGGACACTACACCGATGCGTTAGCCGAATGGCTGGCGCGAACCCATCACGATCATCAATACGAGTTAGTCTCTCCGTTTGATTTTCACTTCCCCAACGGACACCAACCACCAGCAAACTTACACAAGCGCTTTACTCCGGTTCATCCACTGTTGCGCAAATGGTGGCTGGTTGGCTTGCCCGCCCTGCTACGGCTTTCGCCGTTCGATCTGTTTCACGGGACAAATTATTGTATCCCGATGTTTGCGCCGTGCCCGACGGTCGTGACGATTCACGATTTGTCGTTGTACGCCCAGACCAAAACTCACGAAGCAAAAAATGTGTCACGGGGAAAGCGCCGGATTCCGATCATGGCGCGACGCGCGGATATGATCATTGCGCCAAGCGACGCCACAAAACGGGAGGTCGAACATTACCTTGGCATCCCGTCAGAACGCATTCGCGTCGTGTACGAAGCAGCACGCCCGAAAATGAAACCCTTGCCGCCGGAAGCCTGCGAACCCGTTTTACAAAAGTACGGAATTGATCGCCCCTATTTGCTTTACACGGGCACTATTGAGCCGCGCAAAAACCTGCTCAAACTCATCCGTGCGTACAGCGAAATCATTCACACGACAGAACACCGCCCCCTGCTGGTGCTGTGTGGAGGACGCGGTTGGCTGGACGAGGAAATCTTTGAGTTGGTGGCGGAATTGAAATTGCAACGGATGGTAAAATTCACGGGCTATGTGCCTGATGAAGACCTGCCCGCGTTATATTCGGCCTGCGAAATTTTTGTTTACCCTTCGTTGTACGAAGGCTTTGGGCTGCCTCCGTTGGAAGCGATGGCCTGTGGTGCTGCCGTCGTGACAAGTAACACATCAAGTTTGCCCGAAGTGGTCGGCGATGCTGGTGTGATGGTGAACCCGCACGAAGCATTGGAACTGGCGCAGGTGCTCGCGAATTTGCTGAATGATCGGCAGCAGCGCGAAAACTTTCGGCGGGCTGGGCTGGAACGATCAAAGATTTTCTCGTGGGAACGCGCGGCGCACGAAACGCAAGCTGTTTACGATCAGGTTTTTCAGGATTGGATTAAGAAAAAGGCAAAAAAGTAAGTTATTCCCTGGTCATTGGTCAGTCGTCATCGGTTGCCTGCTTCCGGTTAACTATGGACAGAAAATGAATCGCCACCGACCAATGACCAATGACAACTGACCAGTGACAACCAACGTATGAAAACTTTCTTCCGCAATTTAGGGCAACTCTTCAAGCAGGATCAACTTGATCTTAAGCAATCGCACGAAGCGAAGATCGGCCAATCTGGTCAGCGGCTTGATCGTGCTGAAGGTCGTTTGGATTTTGTCGAGCCGCGCGTAGATGTCAATGAACAGCGACTGGATAATGTAGAAGGTCAGGTTGCGAGTACCTCAGAGGAATTGCAGGCGTTTCGTCAGGTGCTCGAAGAACGTTTGCAGAGTCTGGAAAATTTGATCCATCAACGATTGGAAGAACAGCTTGCCACGTTCGACCAACGCCTGGAAGAACGCTTTACGGCATTGGAACAGCTGAGCGAGGCTCGTTTCACCAGCATTGAGACCAAGCTGGAAGTTGCCGAAAACAAGCTGGACGAAAAGGTGCAGGAATTCTCTGACCGATTGAATCAACGCGCTGGCGATTTTGAAGAGTCCCTGAACGAACGATTCAGTCAGTTAGATGCGGCAGTGGATGAGCGGCTGACGAATGCCGAAACTGCTGCGAACGAACGGATGAGCAATTACGAGGCAGCCGTTGATGCCCGCATTCAGGCGCATACGGACGCGGTTGATGCACGGTTAGAGGAGCGGTTACGCAATATCGAAGTACGTTCGGATGAACGCACCGTGCAGTTGACTGAACAGGTCAATCAGACCTTTGATCAGCGCGCTCGTTCTCTGGACGTCCGTGTGGATGATCGGTTCAGTAATCTGGAACGCAACCTTGATCAGCGGATGGGAAATTTTGAGAAGGGAATAGACCATCGGCTTTATACCCGTGAAAAGTTCATGGACGAGCAAATGGTTCGCTTCAGCAAGGATGTAGTGGACCGCTCCGATTTGTTGTTGGCGCAATCCGAACAACGAATAGACAAACTACGCCGCGCAATGCGCCTAGTACTGGAAGCTGGCAAGGGAGAAAAAAGCTTTGAAGAGAGTCTGACCGCATTTGATCAGGTTACTTCTTATGCAGGCCGATTAAGCCCACTGGCAAAGAATGATGACGCGGCAGCGACACAAAATTCCACAGCCCTGTATCACGAGATTGTCGAATGGAAGAAAACGGCAACCGACGCGCTGAATCGGTTCACGTCGGATGAGCAGGAAATCGTGGATTATATTTTGAGCTTTTCGCCGCAGGATCAGCCGGATGGTTCACTATACGCTCAACAACATCTGCGCCGCTTCGTAAACACCTTGCAGCGAATTCCGCCACCGCGTAGCACCGCTTCTCGCGTTTTAGAGTTAGGGAGTGAAGTTCACTTTACTCCGGCGCTCAGAAAGTTTGGGGGCTACAGTCAGGTGGCTTGTGCGAATTGGTCTGAACTGGATTCTGGCTTGTCACAGCAGATCACGCTGAAACAGCGCAACGGAGTAGAGTCGCTGACATTTGAACTCAATAATTTCAATGCGGAGCGTGACCGCTTTCCTTATGCCGACGGACATTTTTCGCTCGTCCTTTGTTGCGAGATGCTGGAGCATTTAGCGCACGATCCAATGCATACCTTGTGGGAATGCAATCGCGTACTGGAACAGGATGGCTTTTTGTTACTGACCACGCCAAATCTGGCCAGTGCGCGTTCGCTGGAAGGCGTTTTGCTTTCGTGTCAGCCCTACCTGCTCTCGCAATACAACCTGCACGACAGCGGCGGCCAGCACTATCGCGAATACACTCCGCAAGAGGTGCAGGATGCGCTGGTGGCGGCTGGTTTCACGTTGGTTGCGCTGGAAACAGATGATGTCTGGGCCAAGTCGAATCCTGCCATTTTGGATTTGCTCAGACAGTTGAGATTTTCGACGGACTTGCGCGGCGACAATATTTTTGCTTTGGCACGCAAAACCAGTGCTCCGGTCGAGCGTTACCCCGAATGGTTATACATCGGAGGCAAGTCGTTAGCAGCAAAGTCAGAAGAACCCGGCATCCCACCAAAACCAGACGGGAAGAAAAAATGACTGCGCCCGTCTTTGTTCCTCTTTGTTCTTATTGTGAATTACCGCCGGAAGAAATGGTGCAACGGGTGACGGCATTTCGCACGGAAATGCAACGCCGACGCACCGTTCGGAATTTTTCTACACGTCCGGTTTCCAGAACGATTATCGAAGAAGCGTTACTGGCAGCGGGCACGGCTCCAAGTGGCGCGAACCTTCAGCCCTGGCACTTTGTCGTCATCACTGATCCCACCGTGAAAAAAGAAATCCGCCTTGCCGCCGAGCAGGAAGAACATGAGTTTTATCACACGCGTGCGCCGCAGGAATGGCTGGATGCCCTGGCTCCGTTGGGCACCGATGAGCATAAACCCTTCCTTGAAACTGCTCCTTACCTGATTGCAATTTTCGCGCAAGGCTATTCGTTGTTGCCTGATGGACGCAAAGTCAAAAATTACTACGTGACCGAATCTGTCGGCATTGCAACTGGCATTTTGATCACGGCACTCCACACTGCTGGGCTGGTTACACTCACGCATACGCCCAGCCCGATGAGCTTTTTAAATCGTATTTGCGGGCGTCCCGCGAATGAAAAGCCCTTCCTGCTGCTCGTCGTTGGTTATCCTGCCGATGATGCTCAAGTTCCTTCCATCACGAAAAAAACTTTGTCAGACACGACAACTTTTTTGTAATTCGTTTCCTCTAACAGAACCGAAACCCGTTTTTAGACGTAATTTTCACAGAGGCGTAACCAGATTGAGATAATTGAGGAATAGAGTAACGCCGCTTCGGGATTAAAGCAGTGAGAAAGAGGTAACACTATGGCAGTCGCAGGAATGATTTTATGTAGCTTGTTTTTGGCCGCTGTTTGGGGTTCCGAAATACAAGCTCGCGTGAGCCACTGGCGTTCACGCCGATAGCGTCCAGGTCGTCACGAATTCATCCGAGTTTTTTATTCTTCACGTCGGATGAATTCGCCACGTACTTGCTTTCAGCCTTCCTCCTTGGCTTCTTCAAACTAATCCGCTTTCACATTGTCCTTGTCGCGATCCCAGAAAATGGGACGTTTGTATTTCGCAGACAGATTGACCATGTGTGCCACGGCTGCGGCGCGATGTCCGACCACCGCGTTTTCGTAGGGTTGCTGGCGTGTCTTAATCGCATTGACGAAGTTCTGAATGTGCGGTACTGCATCGCCATAGCCGATTTCTTCCCAACGCTCCTGACCCGATAATACTTTCTGTGCCTGACGATTCGGGCGTTCTGCGGCGATGACTTTTGGATCGCTGTAATATGCCTTTTGCAACTTGCTTGGCCACGAATCCACGATCCAGCCGTTGTCGTCATAGCTACGTGATGGCGTAAACGTAACGCCTTTGCCACCGATTTCCAGCGTGCCTTCGGTTCCCATAATTTGGAATCCGCGTTCATTTACCGCTTCGTTATTGAACGTCGCACTCAGGTTGACTGCAAAGCCTTCTGGGTATTGCAGCAAGCCATTGAGCGTGTCCGGCACGTCGCGGCTCTCTTTCCAGCGATACAATTGTCCCATCGCCATCACGGTGTCCGGCGCTTGCGCATTCATCACATAGTGGATGGTCGTCAACAAGTGAACGTACAAATCTGTCGCAATGCCGCCGGAATATTCTTCATAACAACGCCAGCGGAAGAACCGTTCCGGGCTGTATGTCTTCTGGCCTGTGCTTCCGCGAAACATTTCCCAGTTGACTGTTTCTGGCGACGCATCGGGCGGAATCGGATAAATCCACGCGCCGCTGGCTGTATTGCGATGATTCGTTGCTCGCACCATTGTGATTTGGCCCAGACGACCTGAAGCAATAATTTCGCGCGCTTTCTGTTGTGCGGCGGAACTGACGCCTTGCGACCCTACCTGCACGATCCGCCCGTGTTTATTGGCTGCGGCGATGACTTCCAGCCCTTCTTCGATTTTGTATGTCAGCGGTTTTTCGCAATACACGTCTTTGCCCGCAGTCACGGCGTCAATCACGTGCGTTTTGTGTAGGTGGTCGGGAGTCACGACAAAAACAGCATCCACATCTTTTGCGGCCAGCAGCTCTTTGTGGTTCGGATAGATTTTGGCGCGACCACCAGTGCGTTCCATCGCGCGTTCGAGACGACCTTTGTAGGCATCGCAAATCGCTACGATTTCCATACCGGGCACATTTCTGATGTCTTCCATCAACTGATGCGCACGCGCGCCGACGCCAATGAAACCAACATTGACCCGGCTGTTTGCGCTGCTACTTTGTGCGTTCGAGATAAACGTCGTTGCCGTGTTGATGGCAAGACTGGCAGTTGCGGTGCCCGCAGCACTACGTTTGATGAATTCACGGCGGTTCAGTTTTCGTTTTGGCATGAACAGGAACTCCTTTTTTCAGTGCAATGTAGTTTGAAATTGATGCGAGGAGTGTACTCGCTTTGCTTCGGAAAATGTAGGATTGCGACTTCCTGGTTGTCTACCTGTGGGACTGGCGCGAAGTCTTTCCAATCTTTTCTGAAATAACCCGTTCGTAAAGTTGAATGTATTGCGGGATCACGCGTTCAGTGGTGAATTCTTCAATCGCAATGGCTCTGGCGCGGCGTCCCATTTCGAGCCGCAATGCCTCATTGTCAAAAAGTTTTCCGGCACAATCTGCCATTGCCTGAATATCTCCGAAGGGAACCAGACAGCCGGTTTCTCCCTCGCGCACGACTTCCGGTAATCCGCCGACACGAGTTGCAATCACGGGAACTTCGCACGCCATTGCTTCCAATGCGGCCAGTCCGAAGGATTCAGTTTCGCTGGGCAACATGAAAACATCTGCAACAGAGAGGTAATCCGCAATGTTGGGAACTGAGCCAGCAAAAAACACGTCATCTGCTACGCCTAATTCTGCGGCGAGGTTTTGTGCTTTTTCCATTTCCGGCCCGTCGCCACACATCACCAGGCGCACACATTGTTCGCAACGCGCCCGCAATAAGGCTAAGGTTCGCACGCAATCAGTAATGCGTTTGACGGGGCGAAAATTCGAGACGTGCATCAGAATTTTTTCCCCGTTTGGCGCAAGCTGTTGGCGCAATGCCCGATTATCACGGCGATAGTAAACCTCTGCGTTAATAAAATTAGGAATGATTTCGACCTGTTCATAGCCGAACGTGCGACTGGTTTCTGCGGCCAGAAATTGCGAGATGGACGTTACAGAGTCGGATTGTTCGATGGAAAATTTGGTGACGGGCAGAAAGCTTTTATGGGCACCTACCAGGGTGATGTCTGTTCCGTGTAGCGTTGTCACAAAAGGCAAATAGCGAATCGGCTTGTAAATTTCGCGCGCCAGAAAGGCTGCGGTCGCGTGCGGAACCGCGTAATGCATGTGCATCAAATCGAGCTTTTCTGTTTCTGCCACTTCGACGATTTTGGAAGCGAGCGCCAGGTCGTAGGGCGGAAATTCAAAAAGCGGATACGTGAACATTTCCACTTCGTGAAATTTCATCCGTTCGCTGAGCTGGCAAATGCGCGTGGGTAATTCGTAGCTGATGAAATGGACGTTGTGACCACGGTCTGCCAGCTCGCGTCCCAACTCAGAACCGACAATACCGCTGCCGCCGTATGTCGGGAAAACTGTAATGCCGATATTCATGGACTGAAGCTAAGCACAGATCGCAAAAGATTAGCAAATGTGCAGCATTACTTTTCTCTGATTTGCGCGGACATTCGCCTTCGCTGATTGCGCACGCTATACTTTCGCCCGCAGTACAGCCATTCCAAAACTGAATCGTAAATTGTGTGCTGGTAGTTTGTGGAGGTACACAAAATCCTGAAGGGGAGGTTTTGCTTGATATGACGGCTGAAGAATACTTACAGCAACGAGTCGAAGACCAGATTAACTGGTATAGCAAGAAAAGCCGCCGCAACAAACGCGCCTATCATTGGTTGCGGGTTGCCGAAATCAGTGCAGCAGCTTTGATTCCTTTTCTGACCGGATACATCAACGGTCAGGAGAATCAGCTCAAGCTCATTGTTGGGTTGCTTGGCTTGGGCATCGCGATCATTTCCGGCTTGCTGGCGTTGTATCGGTTTCAGGAAAACTGGTTGCAATATCGCACCACCAACGAAGTCCTCCGACGTGAAAGATTCTGCTTCCTGACGCAGATTGCACCATACAATACTGAGCAGGCTTTTTCCCTTTTTGTGCAGCGGATTGAAAGCATTCTCTCTGAAGAAAACTCAGGTTGGGCACGCTACATTCGAGAAGAAGAGAAAAAGCCTGCCGAGGCTCAAGAGCACCACTAGGATTTCAATTGTTGCAGTGAATCCCTGATCTGATTCAGGCTGATTTCTGGATTGAGCGCAAGGTCTGCCTCATTCAGCAACGTATATCGAACGATGTTATCGTCCGGGTTCGCGCCTGAAAATGCGGCGACCAGGTCTTCCAGCACCGAATACGCACCTTTGGAAAGATACACGCCCTTTGCATCCTTTGCGCCTAATCCTGCATACCCACTGGCCGCAAACTGCGAACAGTCAATAACCTTTCCATGATGGTTAATGTAGCTCTTGCCCGCGATGACCTGACAACCTGCCGACCACGCCGCGCTGTCGGTTAGCCCTTCGCCACCCCAGTGAACATTGATCGTCGGATTTGGCCCATCAAGGGGGCCGGATAAATCAGCGTCAGTTGGAATCAAATTCGCTGAGCGCTGTACCCAGACGCCTTTGCCGAGCGGGCGAAGTGCGTGAAAGACCTTGATCTGATCACTTTGTTTGTGCAGCCCGAAACGATAGCGATGCTGGCCTGGTACAAGAAACGGATATTTGCTGCCCTCTTTGGTTCCCGGTTCGGTCGAGCCATAAAAAGTGAAGACGACGCCGTGAATCAGCAGCTTGTATACATCGTCTAGGCTTTGCGCCCCAGCCTGCGG
Organism: Acidobacteriota bacterium; assembly: GCA_018268995.1. Classification (GTDB taxonomy): domain Bacteria; phylum Acidobacteriota; class Blastocatellia; order RBC074; family RBC074; genus JAFDVL01. The sequence goes on from JAFDVL010000014.1 coordinate 134,949, forward strand.
TGATTTGCGATGACGGATGCCAATGAGGTGGATTTTGGCTGGATCGAAATCCCAATCCGCCACTTTCAAAGTGTCACAGGTTCCCGCTGCATTCACCTTTTTGAGCGTCGCACTTGGATTTTCCAGACATTGTGCTTTGTAGGCTGCTAATAACTTCATCCACTGCTGATATTCAGGGCTGGGATTCGCGCCGGAAAATGCTGACCAATCGGCCCTTTGATGATCCGCTTGCCAGCGCCGAACGTGTGACAACGACACTTTGCCAAACTTTCCATCAGGAAAGCCAATTTCAGTTTTGCCTTCCACTGTGCGGATATATTCCTGAAAAAGGAAGATGGCACCCGCAGTGCGATACCCGCAAATGCCATCTATTTTGGCAAATGGCAGGAAGTCAGCGTCGCGCAGAAATTGCTGTAACTCTTTGACCGTTATCTCATCGTCTGCGTTTCGTTGACTGTATTCGACCCATTTTCCTTCCTCGCGCAAATGCTGTTTCCATTGAGCCAGCGCCGTTGCTTGCGTGATTTCAATCACGTATTTCTGGTATTCCGCCAACGCCTCTTTGCTCACAGTTTCGTCGTAGGTTCCTAGTGAAATCATATTTCCCCTCCACGGTAAAAATAGTTAGTGTTTAGTCTTTCCGTTTGCTGTCTGTGACACAACATGCCTTTAGGTACGGCCAACGGGTTACGCCGTCCAAAAATGTATCTTGCGAAAAAGAACAGGCGGAAAGATGTGCGGTTCTGTGACCTTGTATCGAAAATTAGGCTCGCCGCGCTTTCTCAGTAGTACGAATAGGGGAGCGGGGGAGCGAGCAATATTGCGAAGCTGAGTTGTAAATTATTAACTATGATTGCTAAGACCGCTACCGTTATACAAACGAGTTTTCCGCCTGTCAATGACAGTCGTATCAGGTAGCTGAGAGGAAAGCATTATGATTGCAGCGACAGCCTGTTTGATAGCAATACGTTGCTCAAGAGAAAAGGCCCAACGATGTGAATCGTCAGGCCTTTTTACTGATCTCAGGTTCAGCCAAAACTAATTGGCGCTTAATTCGGCTGGCAATTGTTTGTCTATTTTCGGGCGAGTTGCTGCATTCCCCAATTCCCAGGCCGTTGCATAGACGGTGCGTGAAACCTTTTCCATCTTTTGAAAATCAATCTTTTCCACGTGGTCAGATGGGCGATGATAATCTTCGTGTTCGCCATCGAAGTAGAAGATGATCGGCACGCCTTTTTGCGCGTAGTTGAAATGGTCGCTGCGGAAAAAGAACCGATTCGGATCACGCGGATCGTCGTATTTGTAATTGAACTCCAGCTTCAGGAAATTATTGTTTACGCGTTCGCTCAGTGCTCCAAGTTCTGTGCTCATCATCTTGGAGCCGATGACGTAAATTTCGTTCGGCCCGGAAAGTTCACGGTTGCGTGGATTCGTATCTCCGGCGGGTTTACTGCGTCCGATCATGTCAATGTTAAGTTGCGTGACCACCTGCTTGAGATCAACGGTCGGGTGATTGGTGAAATACTCTGATCCCCATAAGCCTTTTTCTTCGCCGCAATGCCAGATGAACAGGAGCGAGCGTTTCGGGCGCGGGCCTTTGGCGAAAGTTTCTGCCAGTGCCAGGACGGCTGTCGTTCCTGAGCCGTCATCATCTGCACCGTTGTAAATCGAATCTCCCTTGGCATCGGGCGCGCCAACGCCAACGTGATCGTAATGCGCACCGATGGCGACATATTCGTTTTTCAAGACCGGATCACTGCCAGGCAACACGCCAATGACGTTTTGGGTCGGAATCTGTTCTACCGCGCCACCAATGGTAAAGGAAACTTTTTTATTGAGATCGAACGGCTCAGCCATTTCACCTGCTGCGCCGCGTGTGAGGATCGTGATTCCGGTGGTTCTTTCTCCGGCAAATAACGCGTTCACCATCGGCACTGAAAGGGTAATGGCTGGTAGCTGCGCAGGCATATCATTCCCCATCTCAGGCAGCAAAGAGCCACGCTGTTGCACGTTTCGTTGGGCGTTTTTCCAATTTGCCAGCGTCAGAAAATTCGGAATGGCGACGATTGCTTTTGCGCCGTTTTTGCGAGCGTACGTCATCGGGTCAAGCCAGTCTTCCCCCTGCTTGCCGGTTAACTCACGCATCGTCACATCTTTGGGGAATCCGCTGTTGATAATGATGATTTTATCTTTGATATCAATGGTTCCACTGGATGTTTGATAGGCATTGATGTTTTTGCTTTTGATCACATAGCCATGACCGACGTAGACACAATTGCCACTTACCGTCGCTGGTACGGCAGTTGCCAGGAAATCGTCGCCATATTTGTAGCTTTGTCCATTAATTTCTGCGACCGTTTTTTCCGGCTCAAGCTTGGTCCGACGTAGGTTGATTTTTTGAAAGTACGTGCCATTTTCCCCGGCAGGTTGCACTCCCCAGCGATCCAACATCGCAGCAATAAAACGGGCTGTGATGTTTAATCCTTTGGATGGGGTGTCACGACCTTCCATTTCATCAGAGGCAATAAATGTCAGGTAGGATTTAAGCTGCGCGGCTGTCAAATCCTCGACATTCCCTGGTGCAGGTGCGGGGGCGACAGTCGCTTTAGGCTTTTTGGTTTGCGCCAGCGACGACATTGATACGGTCAATGCTGCAACCAGCACGAAAGAGGTTATTTTGCGCATAGAAGAAATTCCTTTGCTATAAATTTGAGTGGGGAAGAGTAGCAGGAAGTAGTGATAACAAGAAGGGCTTTATTTGGTCTTGAGGAGGTTATCAAGCAAATCAACGCATTCGGCACTGCGTTCGCCGATTTCCTGATCCAGTTTATCGCGGCGATCTTTCATCTGATATAGCTCATCGGCAATGTGTAACGCCGCCAGGATCGCCAGTCTTAGTGAGTCCACCGTTAAGGCGCTGGCCGCAATTTCATTCATACGGCTATTCACAAAGGCTGCAAGCTCTTTGATGCGATCCGTATCACCATCACGGCTACGGATGTTATAGATTTGGTTGTAAATTTCAACCTTCACGGTCTGGGCCGGAGTTGTTTCCATGTATTCAATGAGGATGAATTAAGCCATTATCGCTTGGCGACCATTTCGGCTTCCATTTCAAGCACGGCAATCGCATCGAGCATTGCTTCGACTTTCAGGCGCATTGCATCCCGGTCTGCCAGCAATCGCTCAACCTGCGTTTCCAATCGCTCTTTTTCCGAAAAGCCAGCGCGCAATTCGCGGCGTAATTCATTAACCTGCTCCGTCAGAGCATCATTTTCCTGCTTGAGCGTTTTGCATAGCTCGACAGTTCGATAAATCTTATCTTCGAGGTGCGAAAACTTCTCCAATCCGGGTACGGACATGAGGGGAATACTCCTGTGTAGTAGTCAGAAAATCGGCAACAAGCAATTAGCTGGCAGCGCTGGTTTGGTTCTAAACATCGGGCGAACCACCACGGGCATTCAGCTAAAAGCGAACATCTTATCGCAATTCTGCTCCAAACTTTTCACGTAATGTCGTAACGACAAGTTCCTGCATTTCGTTTATATCAGCATCCGTTAATGTACGATCTGCTGCACGGTATCGTAAGGATAACGCCAGCGAGTGTTTGCCGTTGGGTAATTCTTTTCCGGCATAAAGATCGAACAATCTTATATTTTCAAGTTGCGGAATTTCCAATGACCTGATTGTGCCTTCAATTTCGGCCCAATTGATGGAACGGTCAACCAAGATTGCAATATCACGCATCACCGTCGGAAACCTGGGCAAGGGCTGATAGCGCGCTTCCCTGGCTTCCGCTTTCAGCAATATACCAAAGTTTAGTTCGGCGACAAAAATCGGTTGCTTGAATTTATAACGAGCCATCAAGTGAGGATGTAGTTGACCCGCTTGCCCCACCGACTCATTGCCCAGCGATATTACCGCAGCACGTCCCGGATGCAAATAGGGAATAGCGTGAACAGGCGTAAAAAATATTTTAGGCAAATTTAAGCTCTCTGCCAGGGCTTCCAGCGCACCTTTGAAGTCATAAAAATCATAGCGTGCCGTCGCCGTTTGCCAGTCATTTTCGTTGCGCGCACCTGTTGCTACCAACGCAATATTTTCCACTTCCAGTGGGCGTTCCTGCCCTGATTGAGAAGTGAAGCATTTGCCGATTTCAAAGATTCGTACGTTGCGCGTTCCATGATTCAGGTTACGCGAGATGGAATCAAGCAACCCGCCTAATAAGGTAGTTCGCATTTCCGCCTGCGTTGCGTCAATCGGGTTGCTGAGTTGTAATCGCGCAGTGGCTTCGGCTGTCGTCAAGAGCGCATCCGTCTCTGCATTTACGAAACTAAAATTAACCGCTTCGTGATAGCCGAGGGCTGTCAACGTTTTGCGCGCTGCTCGTCGTCCGGTTTCGCCCGGTAAGTACGATCCGGCGCTGGCGCTGCCCGGCAGTGAGGTTTGAAGTTTGTCGTAGCCAACGATGCGAATGACTTCTTCAATCAAGTCCTCTTCGATGGAAAGATCGTGCCGCCACGAAGGCGCTACAGCCGTCAATTGATCGCCGCTGGTTTCGACCGTTAAGCCAAGTGTCGTGAGGATTCGTGCTGCTTCATTTAACTCTACTTCAAGCCCAGTTTTGGCGTGATACCGCGAAAGCCGGAGCGTGATTGGCGCACGTTTTGCGGGTTCGGCTTTGACATCAACAATGCCCGCGAGCACTTCGCCGCCGCAGAGTTCAGCGATTAAGGCAGTCGCCCGATTGGACGCCAGCATCGGCATTTCATAATCTGCGCCACGCTCGAAGCGGTACGATGCTTCCGTGCTGACGCCAAGCGTCTTGGATGTGTGACGAATCGAAGCCGGATCAAAATACGCGGCCTCAAGCAATACGTTGACCGTTGTGTCTGAAATGCCGGAATCCAGTCCGCCTTTGATCCCACCCATTGCAACGGGGCGCTCTGCATCGGCGATCACCAGCATATCTGTGCTTAATTCTCTTTCTTCTCCGTCCAGCAGCGTGATTTTTTCTTTGTCCTGAGCGCGTCGCACGACGATGCGTTGCCCTGCCAGTCGGTCAAAATCGAAGGAGTGCAGCGGTTGCCCCATCTCCAACATCACATAGTTTGTGATGTCTGCCACGTTGTTGACGCTGCGTTGACCCAATGCTTCTAACCGTTTGACCAGCCATTCTGGCGAAGGCCCGACTTTCACCCCGCGAATCACGCGCGCTGTGTAACGCGGGCAGAGGGTTGAGTCTTCCACCACAACAGATGTGACGTCGGCGGTTGCCGTTGTTGCTTCTTGAATGTTGATCTGTGGCATCCGCAACGGTTGATTGAGGATGGTTGCGACTTCGCGTGCAACGCCCAGATGGGACAGGCAATCAGGCCGATTTGAGGTCAAATCAATTTCCAGCACGAAATCATCGCCATGCTCTTCGACGGCATCTACCGCATGTCCGACCATCGTCAGCCGTGTTGCTACATCGCGTGGCGAGAGGTCAATGTTGACTAATTCTTTGAGCCAATTGTATGAAACTTTCATAAAAACGTTAGCCGAGAATCTGTTTTAAATGTTGCTGCAAATGCTTTACGTAATCTTCGATTACAAAGCCAAGCGTCACCGGTTCGCCATCGCCAATCTGGACGGTGTTCGCGAGCTTTTCTGTGGGGATATTGGCGATTACGTGCAGCAGATGCTGGTTGTAGCTTTTCCAAAACGCGAGCAAGTCAAACCAGGATTCAGCTTGATAATTTTGTGATGTAACCCATTGTTCCTGTGCATAGCGCGGCATCTGAAGTCCGTCTGTGTCTTGCACCCGCACAAATCGCTGATGATTGTTCGAGGCCGAATCAATCAAATGCCCGATGATTTGTTTTTTAGACCATTTGCCGGGAGCAGAGAATTGAGCGCTTTGCGCTTCAGTGATTTGGATAAGCTTGTCGTATGCGGCTCCGAGCGTGTTGTCGAATTCGTGGATGACTTGTTGCATAAGAATCCATTAGAAAAACTGTTCCAAAAAACGCGCGTCGTTTTCATACAACAATCGAATATCATCCAAGCCATACATTAGCGCGCACAACCGATCCAGGCCCAAGCCAAATGCGAAGCCGGAAAATTCCTGCGGATCAATATCTACAGCCTTCAGCACATTCGGATGCACCAGGCCGGAGCCGCCCATTTCGATCCAGCCGGAGCCTTTGCAGATGCGGCAGCCCGTCCCACCGCATTTGAAGCAGCTGTAATCCACTTCGGCGCTCGGTTCGGTAAAAGGGAAGTAGGACGGGCGAAAGCGCGTCTTGGTTTGTGGGCCGAAGAGGCGGCGCACGAATTCTTCGACGGTGCCTTTTAAATCGCCGAGGGTAACGTTGCGATCAACCAGCAAGCCTTCGACCTGATAGAACATTGGGTTATGCGTGGCATCGGGTGTATCGCGGCGAAAGACGCGTCCCGGTGCTGCGACACGCAAAGGCGGACGCCGTTTTTGCATCGCGTGAATCTGCATCGTTGACGTTTGTGAACGCAACGCCAAGTCCGCACCCGCGATGTAAAAGGTATCTTGTGGGCTGCGCGCCGGGTGATTGGCCGGAATGTTCAGCGAATCGAAGTTGTAAAAATTGGTTTCGATTTCGGGGCCATCTTCAATTTCGTAGCCCATCGAAAC
>JAFDVL010000150.1:0-3499 GCA_018268995.1 Acidobacteriota bacterium
TGGCGATCTGGTGCTGATGGATTTCGCGCCGGACTATGGGTATTACACCAGCGATGTGACGCGGATGTGGCCGATCAACGGCAAGTATTCGCCGATGCAACGCGAGTTGTTGCAGTTCGTGCTGGACTATCGCAACACCGTACTGAAACTGATTCGCCCCGGCATCACAACCAAAGCCATCTACGAACAGGCGCGCACGATAATGGAACCCGTGTTACAACGCACAAAGTTTTCCAAGCCAGTCTATGAACAAGCCGCGCGCAAGATGGTGGCGACAGGCGGCGGCACGCTGTCGCATCCGGTTGGCTTAGCGGTTCACGACGACGGCCCGTACAACCGCGATGTGCTGAAGGCCGGGCACGTCTTCTCGATTGACCCGCAGCTCTGGGTTCCCGAAGAGAATTTGTACATCCGGTACGAAGACGTGATCGTCGTGACAGAAAACGGCTACGAAAACTTCACTGAGTTTTTGCCGACGGAATTGAACGATCTGGAAAAGCTGGTGGGGCAAGGCGGCATCGGATTGAAATTACAGCCTGCGTCCGATCAGGAACTGCGCAAACGGAAGTAGCCCTAAGGTTTGTTATGCAAGAAAGAATTTTTTACAAAAAAATGTGGGAGAAAAAAATACAGCCTCGATGGTTGGCGAGCTTATTTTTCTCTCCCACATTTTTCTGTCTAGTCGCCTGCCTTAACATTCGCGCGCAACAAGCTGTCGCGCCGATTACTCCCCCAGTCATTACCACGCCACCCGGCTCCGCCAAAGTCGAGCAAACATCGCAAGGCACGCAAGCTGCTGCCGAACTCGTCGTCAGCTTCGATGGTTTGGGCGCGGGCTTCAAAGGCCCGCAAGGCACAGCCACACTGCGCAATCCGTCGGACAACAGTCTGGCCGTCGGCCCCAATCATGTGATGCAAACGGTCAACACGCGGACGGCGATTTTCGACAAGCAAGGCAAAGTGCTGTACGGCCCCGTGCCGAACAACACCTTCTTCAAAGGATTCGGCGGCATGTGCGAATCAACCAACAACGGCGATACGGTCGTCCGCTACGATCAACTCGCAGATCGTTGGTTAGTCGTGATGCCGATCTTTCGCCGCGCGCCCGCGCGTCCCGATCAACCGCCTGTTCCCAAAGCCAGCGATGGGCCGCAACTGAGCGTGCCGGGGCGACCGAATCAACCGGGCGCAGCCGTGCCGCTGTTCGTGCCGCCACCGCAACAGGATCAACCACCCCAGCAACGTGGACAGGGTGGACAGGGCGGTCAGCGACCGCCGCAGGAACAAGGCCCGTATTCGATGTGCTATGCGATCAGCACAACGTCTGACCCGATGGGGCCATATTATCGCTACGAATTCCTGCGCCCGCTTTTCCCCGATTATCCGCGCCCGGCAATTTGGCCCGATGGCTATTACAACCCGACCAGCACGGGCGATGACGTGATTCAAAAACACGCCTGCGTGGTCGAGCGCGACAAGATGCTGAAGGGCGAACCCGCGCGCGAACAGTGCGTCATCATTGACGGTGTGAACTTTCTGAACAACGCAGACATTGATGGCAAAGCACTGCCCCCCAAAGGCGCGCCGAACATTATGCTGGCCGCTGGCGGGACGCAGTTGAAGAAGGTCTTTGAGGACGATGGCATTTATGCGTGGAAGTTCAAAGTGGATTGGCAAAATCCCGCGAATACCAAAGTTACTGGCCCTGAAAAAATCACAGTCGCGCCGTATCGCTATTTGTGCGATGGGCAGTTGACGCATTGCGTACCACAACCGGGAACGGATCGGCGTTTGGATTCACAGGGCGACAAAATCATGGCGCGGCTGGTGTATCGCAAAATTGGCAACCGCGAATCGCTCGTCGCCGTCCATTCCGTTAACACAACGGCAGGCGCGGGCGGCGTGCGTTGGTACGAGTTCCGCGTCAACAAAGACCGCAGCGTGAAGCTGCACCAACAAGGCACATACGCGCCGGACAATTCGTATCGTTGGATGGCGAGTCCGGCGATGGATAAGTTCGGCAACATCGGCATCGGCTATTCGTTTGGCGGCACGCCGCATTTTGCCGGACAACGTTTTGCGGGACGACGCGCCAATGATCCGCTTGGCAAGCTGACCCTGAGAGAAACAATTTTGGTCGAAGGTCAGGCGGCGCAAAACGTGATGCGGTGGGAAGATTACACGCAAACGGCAATTGACCCGAGCGACGATTGCACAATCTGGTACGTCGGCGATTATCTGAAACAAGGCGAGACAAATTATTCCACGCGCATCGGTGCGTTTCGTCTGCCGGGCTGCAAGGGCAAACGCTAAGCGCCTGTTTGGGAATTAGCGCCAGAGGCGCGGAATATTTATGAATTTATGAACTCCCAGCTCTGTAGGGGCGGCATCTGGCGCATTTCGCTCCTACGGAGCTTGGGTATCTGCTGCAACAATGGCTATAAATATGCCGCTCCTAACGGAGCGAAGAGGCAAATCTGAATTTCCAAACACGCGCTAAGAGTAGGTCTTTCGACGACAAGTGTTTGGGTTATCCACTGACACTCAAGTTGTATTTATTGCGGAGAAAGTAACGATGCGAAAACTCATGCGTTTGGCAGCAATGCTGACGGTAATCACGGCAATGGCGCAACAACCGCTCATCGTGGATTACGCCAAAACCGCCATCACTGCGCCGCCTGCGTCGCTCAATCTTGATCCGTTTTACAAGAAGCACGCCGACGCGCTTGGCATTGCGATTCTGAGTTCTGAGAAAGTGCCGGACACAGCACTGCTGGTGGCGCGTGACATCGTGATTCATATGCTTGCCAAGCGCCCGGATTTGCGCGCCGAGATGGTCAAAAAGAAAATGAAAATCGGCGTGATGGCACAATCGGAAAGCACAACAGACATTCCCGAACATCGCAACAACAAACGTCCGGGGCCGAATGACCCGCGCCTGACATCCGGCGAAAAAGCCAATTACGACAAGCCCGGCGGCATTGCCAGCCAAACGGACAAGGAATATTGGGACAGACGCGCGCGTGGCCTCGGCGGCAATCCGACGACCTGCGCCGAAGAGAATATCCTCGGCTATCCCGGCACGCGCTATTACGGCGAAAACATTCTCGTCCACGAATTCGCGCACGGCATTATGGGCATTGGCATTCGCACGGCAGACCCGGCCTTGTTCGCCGAAATTCAAGCCGCTTACAAAGAAGCGATGGCGAAGGGGCTTTGGAAAAATCACTACGCTTCGACCAACGCCAATGAATATTGGGCCGAAGGAACGCAAACGTGGTTTTGGTCGAATTATGAATACATGGACGGCACTACGCGCGTTCAATCGCCCGAAGATTTGAAGAGCTATGATCCCAAATTGTTCGAGTTGCTGAGTCGCGTCTATGCCGACCACCGCATTCCGATGGATGTCTATCACGGCAAAAACATTCCGCCGCCCAGACGGAGGACACAGTAGATGCTGGGAAGAGAAATCATTTTCCATTTTCCATTTGCGATT
>JAFDVL010000150.1:3518-5317 GCA_018268995.1 Acidobacteriota bacterium
AATCGCAAATGGAAAATGGAAAATAAACCACCGTTTTTCTTGGAGCCACAGTCTATGAAATACAAACACTACATCCAACCGTTCCTTTACCTGTTGCTGCTCTTGCCCACTTTCGCTTTTGCGCAAGGCACCTTAGCCGATTATGAACGCGCGAATGGTCTGCGCGAAAAATTTGTCGGCGCAGTCCTGAACCTGCCCGAACGCCCGAACTGGATTGAGAAAACGAATCACTTCTGGTATCGCAAAGCGGTCAAAGGCGGCAATGAATTTGTCTTCGTAGACGCGGAAACGCTGGCGAAACGCCCGGCGTTCGATCACGAAAAACTGGCGGCGGCGCTTTCTGCGGCGGCGAACGAAAAGTACACGGCGCTCAAGCTGCCGTTTCAGCAAATCACCTTCGTAGACAATGAAAAGGCGATTGAGTTCACGATTGGCGAAACGCGCTGGCGCTGCGATTTAAGCGACTATGGCGTCAAAAAGATGCCGCCGAATGGGCGCGGCGGATTCGGGCCACAACGCGGGGGAATTTCCTTCAGCACCGGCTTGCCAGGGCCGCGCTACAATCAAATGGGGCCGCCGGGCGCGCGCGGAGAAAATGCCGACAGCCGCACTTCGCCCGATGGCAAATGGGAAGCGTACGTGAACAACTACAATGTTTTCGCGCGCCCGAAAGGCAAGCGCGAAGNNCACGGCACTCAGCTTCGATGGTTCCGAAGGCAATTATTACGCGCTCGCTTCGCTCGTGTGGTCGCCGGATTCCAAGATGATTGCGGGCTATCGCGTGCGTCCCGGCTACACGCGCAAACTGCAATACGTCGAGTCTTCGCCAAATGATCAAACGCAGCCGAAATATCATACGATGGAGTATGCCAAGCCCGGCGACGTGCTGGATCATCCAACGCCCGTCGTCATTCACGTCGAAAGCAAAAAGCAATTCATCGTAGACAACGCGCTCTTTCCGAATCCGTACAACCTCTCGCGCATCGAATGGCGCAAGGACAATCGCGCCTTCACGTTTGAATACAATCAGCGCGGGCATCAGGTGTATCGCATCATCGAAGTAGATGCGGCAACCGGCAAACCGCGCGCCGTCATCAGCGAAGAGCCGAAAACCTTCTTTACCTATTCGAGCAAGAAATACCGCTTTGATGTCGGCGACGGCAAGGAAGTCGTGTGGATGTCAGAGCGCGATGGATGGAATCATTTGTACCTTTTCGATGGCGTCACAGGCACAGTCAAGAATCAAATCACCAAAGGCAACTGGGTCGTGCGCGGCGTCGAAAAAGTGGACGAAGCCAAACGGCAGATCATCTTTCAGGCGAGCGGGATGTACGCGGGCAAAGACCCGTATTTAGTGCATTACTATCGCATCAACTTCGACGGCACAGGCTTGACGCCGCTGACCGAAGCCGACGCGAATCACACCGTCATTTTTTCACCAGACGCGAAATATTATTTGGATTTTTACTCGCGCGTGGACTTGCCGACCATCGTCGAATTGCGGCGCACCGAAGATCGCAAAGTCCTGACCGAAGTGGAACGCACTGATGTCACTGAATTGACCAAAGCAGGTTGGCGCGCGCCCGAAGTGTTTTCAGCAATGGGACGCGACGGCAAGACCGATATTTGGGGCGTCATTGTGCGTCCGGCGAATTACGATCCGCTGAAAAAATACCCCGTGATCGAAAACATCTATGCCGGGCCGCACAGTTCGCACGTGCCGAAAACCTTCACGCCGTGGAGTCCGATGCAATCGCTTGCCGAACTCGGCTTCATCGTCGTGCAGATTGACGGGATGG
>JAFDVL010000151.1 GCA_018268995.1 Acidobacteriota bacterium
TTGCACGATTCAGGATCACAACCGTCGTTGTTCGGGCCGTGACTGTTAACCGTTACGCCGCGCACCGTGACGTTGGTGCAAAGCACCGGATTGATTTCCCACATCGGCGAATTCAGGATCGTGACGCCTTCGATCAGGATGTTGCGCGAACGATAAGGCTGAATGAAATTGGGCCGCAGGAATGAACCTTCGCCGTGTTTGCGTTCGGCTACGGGCACGCCTTTGTCTCCTTGTTCGATCAGCAGATTGCGCGCAGGAACCTGTTTCGTAGGCTGTCCCGGCATCTTTTTATTCCAACCCCACCAATTTTCATAGCTGGCCGAACCATCCAGCGTTCCTTTGCCCGTGATGGCCAGATTTTCCTGCTCAAAGGCATAAATCAGCGGTGAGTAATTCATCAACTCCACGCCTTCCCAGCGCGTGAAGACGAGCGGCAAATACTTCGCCGGATCAGGAATGAACTTTAGCGTCGCGCCTTCGCTGACGTGCAAATTCACATTGCTTTTCAGGTGAATTGCGCCCGTCAGCCACACGCCTGCCGGAACCACGACGCGCCCGCCTTTGGCTTTATTGGCGGCGTCAACCGCTTTGCGAATGGCTTCGGTGTTATCAGTTTTGCCATCGCCGAGCGCGCCAAAATCCGTAATTTTGAAATCACGATTTGGAAAAGTTGGCGCTTTGATGCGTGCTAGCAATGCAGGCAATTGTTGCCAGCCCATAGTCGTCTGGCTCAACGCAGGCTTTGCATAGAAAAGCAGCGAGAAGATGATGACCACTGCGCTATTCAGCAGCAGATAAATCCATAAAGTGCGACGTTTATTCATAGAATTCCTTCTCCTGGGTACGCACGCGTCCCGCGTGCTAATCGCTCATTAAGCAGAAGCGCATGCAAAGAAAATCCAGCACGCGAGCCGCGTGCGCTCCCAGGGGTTACTTCAAATATTGTGCGATCCCCAGCTTTTGCTGACGCAACTCGGCGACCACCAAGCCTGCCATTTGCGTCGCGCCAAACTCTGAAAAATGCGTATCGTCCTGCTTGCCTTGCGGCAGCGATTTGTACGCACCGGGCGCGATATGCAAAAACAATTTCTTCGATTCCTCAACACCAAATTGTTCGATCAGCTTTTGACTCGACGCGTGCATATCAATCAGCGGGATGTTCAATTCTTTCGCCAATGCGCGCACCGCATCAGGATATTCGCCGTGCGTGTCGAAGAATTTCCCGTTCGCATCAAAGCGGCGACGCATCACTGGCGTCAGTAAAATTGGGGCTGCACCTTTGCTACGAGCTTCATTGACGAAACGCGCCAAGTTTGTTTTGTAATCCGTATTGGGAGCGGCGTAACGCTTTGGGTCTTCTTTCTTTTCGTCGTTGTGGCCGAACTGAATGAACACCCAATCGTCTTTCTGCAATTGGTTCAGCACTGTCGCCCAGCGGCCTTCATCAATAAAACTCTTGGTGCTGCGGCCATTCATCGCGTGATTCTTGACCACAATTTGATCCGTAAAAAACGTTGGCAACAACTGCCCCCATCCACGTTCAGGATTATCGTTCAGCAGCTTATCCGCCATCGTCGAATCGCCAATCATAAACACGGAATGTTCGGCGGAGTGAGTCGCAGAGGATTTGCTCTGCACCAGTAACCACGCACACATCGCTTCGACATTTGATGCAAACGTGGTGGAACGAATGATCCGCTCGCGGGGGCGTTCCGCGCCTTCGTACAATTCAACGGTTTCGTTTTCTTTGACTGGGATAATGCGATCCCCGATTTTGAGCGTCATGTCTTTGGCGGCAAACACCGAAACGACTTGCCCGGCTCTGCCAATCGAACCAAGTTCAACCCACGCGCCGCGCTCATCCCGTTGGCTCAGGATTCGATTGATGCGTTGCTCATTGGCAGGAGCGGCGGTGCGAGCAGATGGCAACACGCTCCACGGTGACAGGCCGCGTAACTTGTCAGGGCGTCGCAACGAAGCCACATCAGCGCTGGACACAGCATTGATTTCAGCTTCAATCGCATCCAACTCTGCGCCGCTGATCAAGACCGCATAATGACGAATGACAGATTCATCTGAATAGCTTAACTCATAGCCATTCGGGCGCAGCGTTGGACGACCGGGCAAATTGATCTGCGTGCCTTTGGTGATGTACAGCGGCTTGTTTGTTTTGAGTTCGTAAAAGCGCGCCAGCGCAGGAGCGCCTTTCGGCAAGCGCGCGCGCGCTTCGCTTGGGTTCTGAACCGGAGGCAAAATCGAACGTCGCAAATAGGCCAGCGCACGCTTTGCAGGCTCCAGATATTTCTTGTTTCCGGTTTCTCGATACAACACCAACAACGTTTTGATAATGCCTTGCGATTCGCCGCCCGTGACGGATGGTGGCTCGAACAATCGCGCCCAGGCGGGGTGCATTTCCAGATCGTATTGCTGCGCCCACGCGGGCTGAGGCTCCGGCATTTGTGCCAGCAGAATGAATTCGCCGCCCTTCTCGGCTACAGCGCGGTAACGAGGTTCGTTGTAGATGCGCGCGGCTTCCAAAAATAGATCTATCGCATCGCTGATCGTGTTGTCGTTGAAAGTGTAAAACGTCTGGTAATTCGCGCCGGGCCATTTGCGCGGCCAGGTTTCGGGATAGCTGGCACGTTTGACCGGGAATTTCGCCGGATCGGGAAATTCGTGATACCGCTGTGGCCACGCACCATTTGGATATTGCGCTTTGCTCAGTTGCGCCAGTGCGAATTGCACCGCTTCGTGAATGAGCTGGTCGGTAAATCCCAGCGCCAAATCAACGCGCATCAGCAATCGCACGCATGCCTGCGTCACATTGTCATCCAGCGTGGTCGGCGGCGTTTCAGGTGTTTTAGGAGTGCTGCCATTACATTTGCCGTCAGCACGATACGGATAGCGGGCACGTTTCGCGGGATCAAATTCAATCAGGTAATCCCAGCCACCCGAACAAAGCTGCCCTTTGACCAAAGCAATTGCTGTGGCACGTGCGGCTTCAAGGTAATAGCGATCCCCGGTTGCCTCGTACGCGGAAAGATACGCCAGCCCGACGAGCGGCGTGCCTTCGCGTTGGACTTCGACCTGCGACAAGCCTTCGCCGTGCTCCGAACGCCCATAGCTCAGGTCTTCCGCGTAGGAAAAGTGATAGCCGCCTTCTTTCGCGACTTTCTCACGATAGAACTCTGCTGCTTTGCGCAACGATTGCGTCACAACCTCACGCTCCAGCGATTGCGCGTAGTTGATCAGGGGCAAAGCGAAAAGAAAGAAAGAAACCAATAAAAATCGCATATAAGTTATGAGCCTACCTGTCCTGTCAATGCAGAAGCCCTGCGGAAGCCCGCACGCAGTAAGGGCGCGTCTCTGTACTGACAAGGGGCGCGTTTGTGCCGCCCTTACTGCGTGCGGGCTTCCGCAATACATCCTGCGTGCGGGCTTCTGCATTGACTTTGACTTACCGCGTGCGGGCTTCCGCAGGGCTTTCGCATATCAGCGGCGTCCTCCTCCGTTGAATAAAGAGCCAGACAGCTTTTGCGCCAGCCAATCCGCCACTTTGTCTTTGTATTCCGGGGCAAAGCTTTCCCATCGCGCCATCCCGTGCGTGCCGTCAGGAATCGTGATCAACTCGCACGCGACGCCTGCCGCTTTGAGTTTTGCTTGAAATAGCGGAGACCAGTTGTACAACACACTCATATCGCCTGTTCCATGAACCAACAGGAAGGGAGGCAATCCCGGTTTGATGTGATTGATCGGCGAAGCTTCGCGCAATAATTGCAACGTTGTTTCGTCCGCTTTTGCTTCTTTACGCCCAAACAAACCGCGCATGGAAGTGCTCAGTCCGCCGCGTCGTTCCATATCCAGAATAAAATCTATCGGCGCATAAAACGGCACAACGGCGGCCACGCGCGTATCTGCGTTGGCCAGCACGACGGCTTGGGCAACGAGTTGACCGCCCGCCGATTCGCCAACTAAGGCAATGCGATTCGGATCAATTTTGTATTCCGTTGCGTGTGCCTTGACCCATCGAATGGCGGTGTGAATGTCTTCGACGGGAGCAGGATAGTTGTGCTTGGGTGCAAGGCGATAATTGATCGTGAACCACGCGATGCCGCGTTTGGCAATGGGCGCAAACAGCGGATCGTTGCCGCCCATTTTGTCGCCGCCCGACCAGCCGCCGCCG
>JAFDVL010000152.1:0-11017 GCA_018268995.1 Acidobacteriota bacterium
ACGCCGCGCGCATCCTGGCTGGAAATGCCGCGACCATAATTGAAATACAACGTCGCGGGGATTTTCAGGCTCGGAGTGAAAGCTACATTGGCTTTAGGCTGAAAGCGCGATGCGCCCTGCACGCCGGAAAAATCAGGCTGCACGCGGTCACGCACATCGAAGCGGAAATAATCGAAGCGCAAGCCACCATCCAAATGCAGACGACCTTGCCACAGATTGATGCTTTGTTGCACGTATCCGGCGGTGTTTGTCACGCGGGCATTCGCTTTTGTCACCAGTGCATCAGGTGTAAAAAGCGCACGATTCGGTACGCGCCCAATCGAAGGGTACAACCCGACGTTGATTTGATTGTCGTGGTAATTTGCGCCCGCTGTAAACAGAGAGTGATTGCCCAAAATTTCAAACGGCTTCAGGTATTGCGCGTTCACGCCTTGTTGCAAACGCGAATCGTGCTGCTGAATTTCATCACCATAGTTTTCATCGGCGGCAAAGAAGGTAAAGTTAGAGAACAGATCGAACAGCGAACGGGAAACGAATCCGTCCACTTTGAAGCTACTGCCATCGGCGAATTCATTGCGAAAATACAGGCTGCCGACGCCGGATTTAACGCGGCCTCCATTTTCCGGGTCAATAAATCCAAAGCGATCCAATCGGCCCGCCGCAACCTCATCCAACGGAATCTGGCCAGAGGAAAAGAAATTGTTGCTGCCCGCAGTGAAGCGAAATCCAAGTGCGCGACGATCTGTCATTTTCCAGGTGTAATTGCCCGTGAAGTTGTCGCGCCGATAATTCAACGGATTCTTGAATGGGCCATCCGAACTGGAAAGCTCATACGCGACGAAGGCGTTGCCATTTTCCAGATGCGGGCTGTAGCCAAGGAAATGCCGATAAGTATTGAACGATCCGCCCTGCACGCGCGCGGTCAATTGATCGTTCAGCGATTCGCGCAAACGAATATGCACGACGCCAAGTCCCGAAAAATCACCATACTCGGCGCTAAATGGGCCGTTGATGATGTTCACGTCCTGCACCAGTTCCGGCGTCAGCGATTTCAGTTGTCCCAAATACCCTTGCCCGTGGCCTTGCGTACCTTGGTTCTGCTGCACGTTATCCACCAACACTTTCAAACCGCCATTGACGCCGCCGTGATCCAGATTAAAGCCGAAGCGGCGAATTTCCAGCGATTTGCCGCCGCCTTCGTGTTGCCCGGCGTTGATGCCTGCGTTGAGCGTATGAAAAACCTGATCGTCGCGCGAGAAAAGCGTGTTTTTGTAAATCGCCTCATCGCGCCGTTCGATGCCGGGTTCCAGCGCTGTGGCTTCGATCACTAATCCATCGTGAATCGGCGGGATGGTGTATTCGATTTGAATTAACAGGTTGTTTTCATCAGGGCGAATAGCGATTTCTTTGCTGATGACGTTTTTGCCTTCGATGCGTAGCCGCGTCGTGTTTTCGGCCAGTTTCAGGCTGAAATTACCCTGTTCGTCGGTGATGGCTTCGCTTGTACCCGCGTAGATTTTGACGTTCGCAGCGGCTTTGTTGTCTTTCGTGATCAGTGTGCCTGAAAACGTTCGTGACGTTTGGGCAATCGTTGAAATGCTGAGTGTAATTACCAACAGCAGGAAGAATTTCGCAGTATTTTTTTTCATGCCAATCCTCATTAACCGGAAACCAATGTATTGCCGAGCGAGCTAGTAATAAATACGCAGTGCCGCCAGCAAACGGATTGCTTTCCGTTGAAATGAGCAAGCTGATTTTAAGTGAATATGGTTCGCTGTATCAGCCAGTAACCGCCTGCAATGGCTACGAGCAAGGAAAATACAGGAATAAGTCGAGAAGCTAGTATCGGCTTTTGCCGCAACTTCCAGATTATAGGCCACACCAGCAGGGCAATGGCAAGCTGTCCGAGTTCGACGCCGAGATTAAACGACACCAGCGGAATGGCTACGCCGCTGCCGCCTGCACCGATATTCAATTCTTTCAGCACGCCCGCAAACCCGAAGCCGTGAATTAAGCCAAAGGCAAAGGTCAACAGCCAACGCCCTTCGATTTCCTTGCCGCTGCGCCAGATATTTTCCAGTCCGACGTAGACAATCGAAACGGCAATCATCGGTTCTACAATGCCTGGCGAAAGCGAAACTTTATCGAACGCCGCCAGCGCCAGCGTGATCGAATGCGCAATCGTAAAAGAAGTAACGATTTTGATGACCGAGGATAGATTTGAAGCGACCAGCAACAACGCCAGCAGGAAACATAAATGATCGAAGCCGAGCAGAATATGCTCAATGCCAAGCAACAGAAACTGTTTGAAGGTATGCCAACGACCCAGCGCCGCAGACAATTCGCCTGCGGTAATTTCTGTGCGGGTGTTTTCTGCATCCAGCAATCGCTCTGCAATCGTTTGACCTCCCGCGTTTGTCAGCTTGAAGTATTCACGATGCCCGCGCGCCAGAAGGTTAAGAATTCTTGATTGCACAAATAGCGATGTGGACGGTGCGCCGGGATACACAAGGGAGAAATACGCGGTATCGCGCCCGTCTTCCGCCCTGGCAATCCGCACCTGTACTTCGCTCGGCTGAAGCACATTGCCATCAAAGTTGACTTCGATAGCCTCTCGCGCAAACTGCTCCAATTGAGGCTTGGCAGCATTGAATTCATCCGGCGTGATCGTTCGATCCTGATCTTTATCCACCATCACCTGACCTTCCAGGTCAACGTAGTTATAAACAAGCTGGGCGGTCAAACGATTCCCTTCCAGCTTCATATCCACGTTACTCAATCCCGGATCATGGGCAAAGGTCGTTGTCAGCAACGTGGAAAGCAACAACGTGCAAACAGATACACGAATCAATTTTGATAATCGTCGCAGGGGCCAATTCACGATTTCGTCTCCCTCAATGAAACTGCTTCGGAAAAGTTGAGTATAAATCTTCTGTGCAGAACTCCCTAATTGCACAAGGGCATTTTAATTGCACACACTGCAAATAAAAAAAGCCGCCGTTCCAACAGGTCAGGCGGCTGACAAAAATGGCATTAATTATTCGGACAGGTAACGGTGTTCCTCTTGATTGATGGAGAAGTACGATCAGGCCGCAGCCATTTGCCGTGCCAGCCCTTCTTGTTCAGAAGGCAATAACATCTGCCGGTTGGAATAAGCTTGTTTGAAATACCGATGGGCGTCGGCTTTCTTGCCCGCCGCTTTTGAAATTACTCCGGCGTGATAAAACAATCGTGCATCTGTGGTGCCTGAGGCCAACGCCTGTTTCAGCGCCGATTTTGCTTCTTCTGTATTTCCGACTGCCAGTAAAGCCCACGCCAGTGCATCGTAAGTGAACACATCTGCGCGCACGGCAATTTCCTGCTGTGCCAATCGAAGCGCTTTTTCCGCCTGTTCTGAACGAGTCGCTAAAAAAACTGATAAGGTGCGCGGATCATCCTGACTTCCCTTTGCCAACATCTCGGCTTCGACTTTCAATGCTTCGGCTTCGTTACCCGCCGCGCGCAAGGCTTCGGCCAACGTCCATTGATAATCGGGCAGCGGGTTCAACTCGGCGGCCTGTTTCAGCACGCTGGCTGCTTCATTGGCTTTGTTTTCCGCCAGCAACATCCGACCTTTGACCAACAAGGCGGGGGCATAGTTGGGTTGCATCTCCTGTGCAATTTTGAGCGCGTGGCGGGCATTCTCAGACTGCCCAAGTTGCCATTCGTAAAGTGCCAGCCGCGAATATGCCCAGGCAGTGGATTCAGCATCTTGCAGGCTTCCGGCCCGCGCCGCCATCATTGCCAATTTGGCAGCGCCACGCACGTCACCCGTCAGCCAGCGAATATGCGCCGCACGACTATAGGCTTGCAGGTTCGGCTTCTGATTCATCATTTCCTGATAAGCCTGCGTGGCTTCTGGCAGCTTTCCTTGTTCCATCAACGCATCACCCAGCAAGCCGTAATCGAAAGAAAGTCCGCGTGCTTTGACCAATTCACGAGCGACTGATTCGGCGTCTTTGAATTTGTGCATTTGATGCAAGGCATGACCGCGTAACAACATGGCTTCGGGCTTCGGCTGCGCGTTTTTGGATTGCAGACAGACAGCACAGGCTTCGGCTAATTTAAAATATCCCGGATCGTATGTGGCGCGTGCTTTTTCGATGTATTTCCAGCCCAGTTGTTCGAGACTGATATTGAGAACTTCTGATTTATCCGAAGGCGACCTCTGTTGCCAGTGCCGAATCTCGCGGTCAATTGAATTTTCTCCTGCCTGCGCGGCTAAGGCCAGGACGCAAGGCTGCGGCATTGAGTTCTCTGTGGCTGATTGCGCGTCTTTGCATCCTGTTGATGAAAATGCCAGCGCCAGAACAAAGGCAAGTAGGCAGACTAACTCCAGGAAAAAGCGTATGCAGATTTTCATATCTTGTGACCTCGTATTTCCATATCTGATGTCACACTACATACGTGGCAGGGAAAGAAAACGGATTCAAAGCAGGGATTTTTTTCGTGCAGCCACAGACTTCTACCAATAAATGGCGGATCGAAGCGTGCCGTACCAGATTCGAGAAAGAAACCCTATGGCGAAGGCATCTGACCCAGGCCAATTTGATAGACCATTACCAATCCGAAACCCAGGCTGAACACACCTGCGGCTGCACGCAATGCCACATTGAATCGCGTAAAGCGTGAAGCTGTCAGATGCAACGGCAAGCCGACTAAAACACTCATCAACATCATTCCGCCTATCGAACCTAATCCAAAAATCAACATATAGAACAAACCGACGAGCGGGGATCGAATTTCAGCAACAACTAACGGAACCAACGCCGCGCTGCCTGCCAGACCGTGCATCACTCCAACTAACAAAGGGCGCAGGTTTGGTTTAAAGCCGTGGTGCGTTTGTGATTGCCCGCCTGCCTCCGGTTCGTCGTGAAAATGTGGATGTGCGTGAACCTGGCCGCCGTGTTTATGTACATGCAGATGCAATTCCCGGCTGCGCGAGAGTTTCCATAAGGCTTGTGCGCCCAGGGCAATCAACATCAACCCGACGCAAAATTCCAGCGACAATCCGACATAATCTTTAATTTCGATGCGCAGCAAAATGACGATCAGGCCAACAACAACAATGGGGATGGTATGACCAATGCCCCAAAGTCCACCAACCAGCGAAGAACTCCATATGCTTTTTCGCTCTGTTACTATCGTCGTCACTGCGGCCAGATGATCCGCTTCAATGGCGTGCTTGAGGCCAAGAATCAGTCCCAAAGTCAAAACGGAAATGGTCGAAAGCGATCCCGTCGGTTCGGGTGCCGTCCATAAAGCTCGGAGGTTGACTCCGGCCTGCGTGAGCGCCTGCCACATAATCGCGCCCCCCAATCCGGCGATGACAGCGGCACTCATAATCGGCAAGGCGCGAATTACACAAGCCAACCCGCCCTTTTCCTGCAAATTCGTCTTGAGCAGTCTTCCCGCATAAACAAACGCCAGGCCAATCAGAGTTAAGACGCTGGCCAAGCCCAGGCTGAAAGCAACGATCAGAACCAACCCAAAAGCAATGCGGTTTAATGCAATGGCCGACAACATCACGACCAGGGCCGAAGGACAAGGCAACAATCCGCCTGAAACGCCCAATGCCAGCAGATTACGCCAGGTAATTTGCTCTGGCGGCAAATGCGTATGGGGATGATCGTGACCGTGATGGGAATGTGAATGATCGGACTGATCGGAGTGATGATGTGTACCTGATCCGCCCAAGGCCGCACGCAATCGTTGCGCGAACAATCGCAATCCAATTCCCACAACTAACGCCCCGGAAGCCAAACTCAAAAGCGGAAAGAGCGTTTCTGGCACGATGTAATGCGAAGCAAACAGCGTGACCAATCCAAGCGCAATGACGCTTGAAGTATGCGTAATTGTCACCGTCAATCCGAGGAATGCGGCGTGTCGGGCAGTGCCTCTTGCGCCAATCAGATATGCGCCGACAACTGTTTTTCCGTGCCCAGGCGACAAAGCGTGTGCGCCCCCGAAAACAAACGCAAACAGTAACGCCAGCAACACAAAGCCCGGCGTCAGAGATTGAGCCGAAATTAAGTCGGCAAAGCGGTCGCGTTGTGGAACAACAGGTTTGCCGGTGCGTGTCATCAAGGCTGTTGCCTCTGCTGGCAATGTCCCGATGGTTGCTGCCCAAGTGGCAGCGCGTTCATTCAGCGGCGCGAGCAACAAATCTTCAGGATAGGCTTTCAATTCATCAGTAAGTCCATTGCCAAACGCAGTGCTGTTGTAAATCGTTACCCCCGAAGCAGGGCGAACAACAATTTCCCGCCATCCCTGCCGCTGGGCATGATTGCCATCCTCAAACCGAAAATACGTTTTCGCATTCACTGAAACAACGCCCACAAAATCACATTCAATTCGCATCGTCGGCAAATTGGCTGTGCCCGGCGGCAAACTGAGGTGCTGGCTTAAGGTCTGCCATTCAACCCGCTGCCCATCGGCAGTCAGTTGCAACGCAGCCTGAAACTGCGGCACGACAATCTTCAAATACGCGGCAGTTTCTACTTCAGAGAGCGTTCCATCGTGATTCAGATCCGCTGCCTGAATTTCCGGGAAGGCAGCCAATTCTGCCAGGTCAACCACATAGCGTACTTTCACGCGCTCCGATTCGATTTCAATCCGGGTAAAGTGGTTGATCGTGTATTGCCCTAGCGGATGTGCCAGTGCCCCGCTCAAAAACGCCAAAAATCCAAAAAAGAAAATAATGAATCGGGTACGCATAAAATCTCTCCCAAAGTCATGACGATCAGAAACTATTGCGCTAATGCTTTGCGTGCGATTGCAGCCTGCAACGGATCAAATTGTGGATTGAGTTGAAGTGTCTGCTTCAGGTGCTTAACTGCGGCAGACTGATCGCCAGTGGCGCGTGCAATCAAGGCAGCGTGATACCACAGCCGCGCATCTCTGGTGCCCAAATGTAACGCCTCTTTCATCGCGGTTTGCGCCTCCTCCAGATGATTTGCCTTGAATGCTGTCCAGGCCAGCGCGTCAGCGCCATAAATGTCACGACGGGCGTCGTATTCTTTTTTCGCCAGCAGATAAGCTTCTTCGACTTTGACATCGTGGTCGGCATAGAACAGGGCCAGTTGTCGGTTGTACAAATTGCCTTTGGCCTGGCTCAGTTTGCCGCTTTGCTCGACCATCGCATATTGTGCGTTCGCCTCTTTTTCACGCCCGGTCAGTTTGTACAAATCACCCAGCGCTGCGACGAATGCAGGTTCAGGCAGGATGTTGACGACGCGTTCATATTGGACCATGCCGCCAGCCAGATCGCCGCGTGCTGCCAATGTTTTTCCCAGCCCGGCCAGCGCGCGGTAATAATCGGGATAAGTAATCAAGGCATCGCGGTAATGCTTTTCAGCAGCTTCATAATCCCCTTGATTAAAATGATGCTCTCCCAGTTGCCACCGACACCATGCCACCGTTTCACGGGAAGCCGGAACCAGTTTGGCAGCGCCAAGAGTGGCTTCGGTGTAAAGACGTTCCGCGATTTCCGGCTGACCTCGCAGGGTCGCGAGGCGCGCCTGACGGGTGAGCGCAGCAACACTATTGCGGTCGCGTTTTTGCAATTCGCGCCACGCTTTCTCTGCGCCGTCATAATCGCCCAACTCCAACAATGCATCCGTGAGCAATTGATACGGATACCCTTTGTTTCCCTCCAACTGAATCAGTTGCTGTGAGTGATCGCGGGCAGCAGCAAATTCATGCGCGTCAAACTCTGCCTGCACCAACCCTGCCAGCCCGCCAGGGTTTTGTTCCAGGGGCATGGCTTTTAAGGATGCCTGAGCGGCACGAGTTGCCAGATCAAGCCACGTCACGTTTCCAGTCTCGCGCAGACGCAGCAGGTAATAGCCTTGCAATTTATTGTAGGCAATAAAATCATCCGGGTCTTTTTTGACGCGGTCTTCCAAAAAGCGGATTGCGCCTTCGCTGGCGTCCGGGGCCAATGTCACGACGGGGACGGATGAAGCTTTTGCCGCAGTTGCGGGACCAACATTGTCGCAGGCGAGCGTTAAGCCAAAAGCAGCTGTCAACAAGAGAACTAAAATCGCAGTAATGCCTGATTTGCACATAAATTGATCCAAAAAGAGATTCAGGATCAGCCGCGCTGCCGGAGCAACTGATCGCTGAATCAATGGTTAATTGTTAGTTGCGAGTGTTGTCATCTATGCCGCTGTCGCGTGGTTGTTGCGCTGCGCCAAAGAAGGGGAACTGATTGCGGAACGGAACGTCATTACTGTTCACGTTATCGCCCAGCTTATTCTGATTGGCGATAAAGAACAGAATCGTGTCCACCACGTCATCCCCCAATCGCCGACCATTCGGGAAGGCAGCGGCAGCATTCGTTCCGCCCCCGCTCCCGGTGTTCGGTTGTCCCAGATTCAGACGAAGAATATCGCCCTTTGCAACCGCTACGCTGGCCAGGACACCGATGTTGGTGTCGTTCGTGCCCAACCGCCGTAACAAGCTCACGATGTCCCCGGCAAACTGACCGTTCGCATCATTGATCGGCAACGCACGGTTGTATTCGTTCTTGCGAGCGAACGGAATCAACGCTACGTTGACCGCAGGAATGCCCATCCGATCCACCTGCGTGTAGCCCAGGCGAGGAGCGGCAGGCGGGACGGTGGGAATACGCCGCCCGGTTCGTCCAACCACGCCCAGCGAATTCCCGACCACAGGCACTTTTGACTGGAGGTAGGAAATCGGAATGCTCAAGGCAATCGCCAGCGTGTTATACCCGGCAAAGCTGTCACGCCCACGATTCAAGGCCGCCGCATTCGGTGAGCTAGCCAGGACGGAAGCGACGAACCGATTAAAGCCCGGAATGTCGAAGAAAAATGGATCATCCACTAGTCCGGCAAAAACCGAAATGCCCGTCGCTGGGTCAGTCGTCACAACCGGATCAGGCCCGGTCGGATTCAGATTCGCAACGGTCGTCGGTGCGCTAAAAGTGGGAAAGAATGATGACCCAACATAGGCGGTTTGCGGGGTGGTAGCGGAGGTTGCTTTTTCAGAAAACGTCACCTCAATTTGTTGATCGGGAACCGCATCGCCAGTGGTTTCCAGATCAAACAGATAACCAACATTCGGATCAAAGATTCCGAAATTGGCCGCCTCTGCGGGTACGATAAACCCTTGTACAGTCATCCCAACAATGACTTTTGAATTATCATTAGGGTCGAGAAACAGATACACATCCGCAATATCACAGGAACGATCATTGGAAGAGGCCGGAGCGTCTCCGTGATCGGCGGCCCCAATCTTTGGGGTCGGAAGAAAACAAGTGGCGAAAATTAAGCTGAACAGCGTGATCCAGGCTGACAGCTTTTTGCTACGGTTACGAAAGCGCAACATCGTAAGCTCCTTTCATTGGGATCGCCCGTGACACGAGTCATCGGGGCGAGCAGGTTTTTAATTAACCAACTCGTCACCACAACGTCGCCAGAAACAGACCTTGCTGCGGTTGAGTTGGGGATTGCAAGCAGTAAATGGTGTGGAAGATCGAAGGACGCCTCGTTTATTTAGCATTGACTTGCGGGGGGGAACCGAAATAAATGCTATTCTTTTTAAGAAAAAGATTTTCCGAATAGAGTCCCGGCAGGGACGTTGAGAGATTAGCCCCGGATGCAATCCGGGGAACGGGCGCGCCACGCATCTCAGCCCCGGCAGGGGCGGCAGATGCCCAGCCATTGAAGCGGCGTCTGTCGCCCCTGCCGGGGCTGGCACGATGACTTACTGATCCCAGGGTTCTCGGCTCGCGCCTCCACCCTGGGCTAATTTCTTCGCACCCCTTCGGGGTTCTGTTCGGAATATCATTTTCTTGACCTCGATAGCTGCATTTTAGACTCTGCGTTATTAACTCTCTTTCTGGAATCCAATTGTAATTACGTTTAGACACAATCAATTGGATTTCCAGGCTGCGAAGGTATTTTTCATGAATAGAACTGACCGATTGTTGGGGGTGTTATTGGAGTTGCAACGGCGCAAACGCGTGCGTGCCGAAGACCTGGCCGCAACCTTTGAAACCAGCAAGCGCACGATCTACCGCGATATTCAGGCGCTGTGCGAAACCGGAGTACCCATCATTGCCCAAGCTGGATTGGGGTATTCGCTGGTCGAAGGATATTTTTTGCCACCACTCAGTTTCAGCGTGGACGAGGCAACGATGCTGCTGCTCGGCAGCAGTTTCGCCGCCCAAAGTTTTGATGCCCAATATCGCGATGCAGCCGATTCGGCCAGTCGCAAAATCGAAGCGGTGCTCTCTGCCGACCAACGCGAAGACGTGGCCTATGTGCAAAACAGCATTGCCCTGATTGCGTCAGACTCGCTGGAACAGAGCGCGACCAAACAGTTGCTCTCACAGCTCCGCCGCGCGATCATCGAACGCAGGACAGTGCGCTTTCACTATCACACCCGCTATCCGCAAGACGGTCAGATTCCCCGCAACACCCGCGAAGCAGATCCATATGGCTTAGTACATTTTGGCGGCGCGTGGTATTTGATCAGCTTTTGCCATTTGCGCCAGGCCAATCGCAATTTCAAACTAGATCGCATGTCTGAATTGAACTTGTTGGAGCAAACCTTTCAACGCCCGGCGAATTTCTCGATGCAATCGCCCAAAGCAGAGCGGCGCAACCTGACCGTGCAGGTTCTCTTTGATGCCGAGGTCGCGCCGTGGGTCAAAGAGTTGCGCGGCTTTTTCGTTTCTGAAATGAGAGAAACCCCGTACGGATTGCTGGTCACGCTACAGTTGCACACCGAAGACGAAGTCGTGCCCTGGTTGCTCAGTTGGGGCTATCACGTTCGCGTCATCGAACCACAATCCGTCCGCAAGCGAATCGCCGAAGAAGCTGAAAAAATCCTACAGCAATACACCGCTGCCAAGCCGCGCATGAAGCGATAAGTGAAGCAATCTGGCCGCCTGCTTCACTTCAATTGATCACGCTTGACCAAGCTTAGATCAGTTTTCAGTTGCGTG
>JAFDVL010000152.1:11073-13390 GCA_018268995.1 Acidobacteriota bacterium
ACTGAATTGAAAACCGATCTAGGACAACACGCGCTTTCGTGTTACTTGATACGCTGGGGGGAAAATGAACCGTTGCAATTAAGGGGCGTCCGGGTGTTGCCGCTTGCCTTCCGTCGTGATGTTGTCAGTAAACACCACACTTCCTTCGGGGTCGCGGACTTCAAAGACGGCACGTCCGACAAACGATTCCTGATCGCCGCTCACGCGGATGGTGTGCTTGAATCCGATCCTGCCTGCGGGAGCCTCGAACTTTTCGTCCACGGCATATCCAACGTAAGAAGCGACAAAGCGCAAGCCGCCCCAATGCTCCCACGTACCTTGTTCAGGCGTGGTCGGGCTGGGTTTCAGCAAAGAAGCCTCCGCCGCGTGAAGGATGGAACCTTCGCCCTCTCGACGACCGGGAATCACCGTCAACGTGGATTTCACTTTCGATCCGTCACCAAAGGTCAGAATCAAATCCCATGTGCCGACGAGCGCGTTTTGTTGCCGCACTCGAAAGCCGCGCAGGTCTTGTTGCAGTTCGGAGCCTCCGCGATCACTTTGCCGACTCTCATCAGCGGCTTCAGTCACCGGAGCCGCTGTAGTCGTGGGCGGCGTGCGCAGGCCCGTAGCGATTTGGTCGGCGACACGTTGCTTCCAAGCAGCGGCATCCTTATTTTGTCCTGAATTTTGTCCTGAGGTTTGCGCCTGCGCGACGGTCAGCGCAAATAACATCAGCAGCAGCGCGAATAGAACGGGGGAAAATTTTTGTGTTTTCATAGCAAATCTCCTTAGTTGTAGTTTTCATAGTGGTTCCGGCTCCGTTTGAGCCGTGTTCGCTTGCATAGGCGGGAATGAAAAACAAAAAAGGTCATGCCTGCAAAAAAAAATCTTTCCGGTAAAAAATTAAGGATAGCGACAAAAAATCTATTAACACTACTTACCGCGTAGTAGAAATTGAGACCAGTGCTACAATGGCCAGCACACAAGCTACTTTCATCATCAGGAGTGACCCAATGGCAACACCCTCATCCAATGAAGTCACCGAATTGCTGCTGGCCTGGAACAGTGGAGAAGAAACAGCCTTAGAGAAATTGATGCCGCTGGTTTATGACGAACTGCGACGGCTGGCACGTAATTATATGAGCGGTGAGCGACAAGGACACGTTTTGCAAACTACGGCACTGGTTAATGAAGCCTATTTGCGGTTGATAGATTCCAGTCGCGTTCAATGGCAAAACCGCGCACATTTTTTCGCCGTTTCCTGTCAGTTGATGCGACGCGTGCTAGTAGATTTTGCTCGTTCGCGCAATTACCAAAAACGTGGAGGCGGGGCGTTGCAGGTTTCGCTGCACGATGTGGTTGTCGGTTCGACCGAGCGTCCGATAGATTTCGTCGCGCTTGACGATGCGCTCACCAGTTTAGCCGCCACAGATGAACGCTCCAGCCGCGTTGTCGAATTGCGGTTCTTCGGCGGCCTGAGCATTGAGGAAACTGCCGAAGCCTTGAAGATTTCGCCCGAAACCGTCAAACGCGATTGGAATTGGGCAAAGGTGTGGTTGCTGAGAGAAATTAGTAAAACATAGTCAATTTTCAGAGAGTCCGGGGAGTCTTGAGAGTCCAGGGAGTCTTGAGAGTCGAATACGTTTTGACTCTCAAGACTCTCAAGACTCTCTGGACTCTCAAGACTCTCCGACTAAATAATAATGACTCCCGAAAGGCTTCAACAAATCAAAGAAATATATGCCGCCGCGCTTGAGCAGGAGGCGACTGCGCGTGACGCATTCCTGTCCCAGGCGTGCGCCGGGGATTCAGAGCTACGGCGCGAGGTGGAGTCATTACTTTCTTTCGAGACGCAAGCCGAAGATTTCATTGAAAAACCTGCGCTCGCCGTTGCGGCGGAATTGCTTGCCGAAGACAAAACCGTTTCGCTGGCAGGGCAGCAACTCACACATTATCAGGTCATCAAGTTGCTGGGCGCAGGCGGAATGGGCGAGGTTTATCTGGCCGAAGATTTTACGCTCGGTCGCAAAGTTGCGCTCAAACTCTTGCCAATGCAATTCACGGCGGACATCGAACGCGTACGCCGATTTGAACGCGAAGCCAAAGCTGCTTCGGCCTTGAATCATCCGAACATCATCACGATTCACGAAATTGCCACGAGCGACCATTTGCATTTCATCGCCACCGAATACATCGCGGGCGAAACGCTGCGCCAACGACTGGCAAATGGCAATCTGCCGTTGACTGAAGCGCTCGATATTGCCATCCAGATCGCCTCCGCGCTCACGGCGGCGCACGAAGCCGGAATCATTCACCGCGACATCAAGCCGGAAAA
>JAFDVL010000153.1 GCA_018268995.1 Acidobacteriota bacterium
GAACCGTCGCGCACCTGCGCCACATCGCGCAAATACACGGTCGTATTGCCGACTTGTTTGATCGGCAAATCATTCAACGCCGCAATGGATTCGGGGCTGCTGTTCAGTCGCACGTTGTATTCGCGCGCGCCCAGCTTGGCTGTGCCAGCAGGCAGGATCAGATTTTGCGCATTGATCGCGGCGCTGACATCCGTTGCTGACAGTCCTTTGGAGTAAAGCGCAGGCCCGTCAATGTCCACCATAATCTGACGCGGTTTGCCGCCGTAAGGCACAGGCACCGAAGCGCCCTGCACTGTGGCCAACTGCGTGCGGATAAAGTTCTGACTGTAATCGTAAAGCTGTTGCTCGCTGAGCGATTCGCTGCTGACACTGGCTTGCAGGATGGGAACGTTCGAGACGTTGTAGCGAACAATGAACGGCGAAGTAGAGCCGGGCGGCAACACGCGCAGAATGGATTGCGACATTGCGGTGATTTGTGCGGTCGCGGCTTCGATCTTTGCGCCGGGGTGGAAGTACACGCGGATGATCGCAACGCCGTTCAGCGATTGCGATTCGATATGCTCAATATCGTTGACTGTCGTCGTCAAACCTCGTTCGCTGGACGTGACGATGCGCTTTTCCATCTCTTCGGCAGAGATGCCGTTATACGTCCAAATCACCGAAACAACCGGAATATCAATTTCCGGGAAGATGTCGGTCGCCATCCGGCGCACTGTCACTCCGCCTAAAATGGCTATCAACAACGCCATCACGACGAAGGTATAAGGACGCCGCAGCGCCAATCGTACTATCCACATAAAAACGAAAGAAAATAACTCAACGCAAAGAATCAAAGAGGCAAAGGATCAAAGAGCAGCCTTGACAGAATTCAAGTAACCTTTGCCCCTTTGCTGATTCTTTGCGGTAATAAAATTGATAAATAAATTAGTTCAGCGTGAATCGTTCACCTTGCCGAGATACACGATCTTCGGCTTCCAGCTTTTCCAAATGCGCTTGCACGGAAAGCTCAGCCAGTGGATGACGTGAGAGCGGAACATCAGTGTAAATCAATTTCACCAATTCAGAAATAGACAGCGCCTGAGTTGCTAAAGCGGCCAGAATCTTCTCTTCCCGCTCCTGGCGATGGGCAAGATAATAATCAATGATTTCCCGCACTTGCGCTTGCGCCGGGCCGTGCGCAGGAAAGAGCGCAGTCAGGCGCGGCAATTCCTTCATTCGCTGCAACGAAGCGAGATAATCCAGCATATTGCCTTCCGGCGGCGCAATCACGGCGGTTCCCATTCCAAGGATGCAATCGCCCGTAATCAAACTGCCCGTGCGCTCTTCGTAAAAACTCAAATGCCCGCGCGCGTGCCCCGGCGACCACATCACCCGCAAGCGCCACGTCAGATCAGGATCAATTTTGCCGCCGTGCAATTCAATCAGTTCGTTGTCTTCGACGAAACGATCCACTGGAATGCTGTCGGCAATCGCTTCTGCGGTCAGCCTGTGGGCGGCAACGGGAATCCTGACTTTCTCTCGCAGGTGATTCACGCCGCCAATGTGGTCAGGATGCAAATGCGTGATGAAGATTTCACGGACGCGGCGACCTTCGCGCAGCAATGTTTCCAGTACATCGTCCAAAATTTTCTGTTCTTCCGGGTACGGCGAGCCAGGATCAATCACGACCAGTTCTTCACCGCCAACAATGTAACAATTTGTGTGTGTCGCCGGAGCTAGTGTCGGCGTGCGCAACGGACACATCATAAAGCCGCGTCGGAATTCATAGGGATGCGGCGATTCGGTTTCAAGCGCGCTTCGCAACCGATCTACAAAGCCATCCAGCCCACGCACCATTTCCTGAATCGGTCGGAGCACAGGCGGCGCAGCTAAAATCTCGCCTCTCCGCCAACGCTCAATCGCCTCCTGCGGGCGCAGCCATTCGCCGCTTTCCAGTTCACCAGGAATAATGTGCGCTTGCTGTGCGCCGTCCTGACAATCCGGCACCCAGGCCGTGAAGAAAAATGTATTGAAGCGTTTTGGCACCGAAGGCGGCGTGACCCAGCGCGGGGCTTCGGTCAGCATCGCCGCATCAATCGTCAGGGTTTCCTGTGCCAGTAAATCCGCAAAAGAGATGCGATCTGCGAGCAATGCTTCGCGCAAGACAGTCAAATATGCAGCAGACAGATTTTCAACGCCACGCGCCACCAGCAATCCGGTTTCTTCAAAAGCTTCGCGCACTGCCGCAACACGCGCCGCAGCCAAATCAGATTCTGCACAGTTGAGCACCTGCACTGCATAATCGCCTGCCTCCAATTGACCACCGGGATAGGCATACCAGCCACCTTGAAACGTCAGGAGCGGCGAGCGTTTGACCCAATACAATTTGGGGTCTGCTGGATCAGAGAACAAAATGAGAGCGGCAGCATCTTTCGGCACAACGACGCTGGGGGCGTCGGGTGATTGGCTCATAGGACTTCCTAAAATGTACGACAGGCTGCCAGCCTGTCAGAATTCGGTTCATTTAAGCGACAGGCTGGCAGCCTGTCGTACCTCACAGAACGAATATAGTGTGGTGGCTCACATCATACAAGCGCTGCCTTTGTTTCGTAACCTGCGCCTTTCCAGCCTTGCGTTTTTCAGCTTGGAACGACAGACTTTACGCCTTATCTATGCAACAGTACCTGCTTTACACTACGCTGTTTTCTCTTTTAAGTGTGACGGCGTTTTTGCCGCCGCTGACTATGACAAATTTCCATTCTATTCAGGCGGCGAACTCGCCACGTCCGCGTGCCCGTGATTTGGGCCTTGCGCCCGGAGTGTTCCCTCCTGGCGCGCTTAATGCCATCACCGATGTGCAGGGCGTGAAAGTCGGGCAGGTTACGCTGATCGAAGGTGAAACGATCCGAACCGGTGTTACCGCAATTCTGCCGCACGGCGGGAATATTTTTCAGGATAAGGTCGCGGGTGCAGTCTATGTCGGCAACGCGTTTGGCAAGCTGGCAGGCTCCACACAAGTCAACGAACTCGGCACAATTGAAACGCCGATTATTCTGACAAACACGCTGAGCGTAGGGGCAGGCATTGAAGGCGTCGTCGCATACACGCTGGCGCAGCCCGGCAACGAGCAGGTCTTCTCTGTCAATGCGCTGGTTGGTGAAACGAATGACGGCGGGCTGAACGACATTCGCGGGATGCACGTCAAACGTGAACACGTGATCGAAGCGATTAGGAAAGCCGCCACAGGCGCTGTCACGGAAGGCTCAGTCGGTGCAGGCACAGGAACAGTATGCTTTGGCTGGAAAGGCGGCATCGGCACCTCGTCGCGTAAATTGCCCGAACGGTTTGGCGGCTACACGTTGGGCGTGCTGGTGCAAACGAACTTTGGTGGTGTGCTGACGATGGGGGGCGCACCGATTGGCAAAGAATTGAATCGGTATGCGTACAGCCCCGGCAATGGCGACGGTTCGTGCATGATTGTAGTCGCAACAGATGCGCCGATGGATGCGCGTGATTTGCGACGATTGGCGGCACGGGCATTGTTCGGACTGGCGCGCACCGGATCGTCGTACAGCAACGGCAGCGGCGATTTTGCGATTGCGTTTTCGACGTCGCCAGAGATGCGTTCCAAGTTTGGCGAAGCGACGGCGCGAACGCGCACGATGCTACCGCCCGATGCCGCGTCGCCATTGTTTGAAGCTGCGCTTGAAGCCACAGAGGAAGCTGTTTACAACTCGCTACTGCAAGCAACGACGATCCGTTCGCGAAATCGTACGGTCGAAGCGATTTCGATTGAGCGAGTGAAAGAAGTGCTGAAAAAATACGGCATCACGCCATCGGCTGGAAAATAAAGCGACGAACTGGCGCAAGGTTTGAGAAACGGAGACTGTTTCTTAACCTGCAATAAAATCCGCGCGAATATCTCTGAGAAACGGCAACTTCTCGCGGTAACTCAGCAATTCTGACAAATCCAGTTCGGTGCTGATCGCGCCTTCTTCCGTTCCCGCTTCAAGCAACGTGTTGCCCTGCGGGTCAATAATCATGCTGCCGCCCGCGTGTTCCAATTTCGGGTCCCAGCCACAACGATTGACGCCGATCACATACGCTTCGTTTTCAATCGCGCGCGCGTGCAAGAGCTTAACCCAGTGATGATGCCGTGTGCTCGGCCAACTGGCGATGACGGTAATCAGGTTCGCGCCGCGCAACGTTGCCACACGAAAGGCTTCGGGAAAGCGCAGGTCATAGCAGATAAACGGTGCGACGACAAAGCCGTGCAAATTAAAGGTAACGACGTTTTCGCCTTTGACATATGCATCCAATTCACCACCGAGCGTGAACGGATGTAATTTGCAATACCGCGCAACTTCGCGGCCATCGGGCGCAAACGTGACAGATTCGTTGCGGCCCTTGCCGCTTTTGTCCGTCGTGACAATCCCCGCCATCAAATACACGCCGTAAGTTTTCGCTGTTTGGGAAAGGAATTTGTATGTCTCATTTGTGCCGCTGTCAGTAATCGCCGGAACGTTCATGCTGAAGCCTGAAGCAAACATTTCCGGCAAGATCACCAGCGCATTTTTTTTCGGCTGCGCGGCATCCAGCAGATAGCTGACTTTTTTGTGATTGGCTTGCTTGTTTTCCCATACGCAATCAATTTGCAGACAAACGACGTTCATTTATTAGGCTCCTGTGGTGCAAACTGGCAGCTTGCATCACGACAAAATTGTTTTCAATCCATGCACCAGCCGCCCGATTCCTTCTGCGACTGTTTCTTTTTGCAATGCGCCATACGCCACGCGCAGATAACACCCGTCCATGCCGAACGCATCGCCAGGAATCGCCGCGACGCGATGTTCGCGCACTAATCTTTCGACCAAAGCCAGCGGCTTCATTTTCGTATCCAGCCGCAACAGAAAATAAAACGCGCCATCGGCAGGCGGCACTTCGCAAAAGGATTTCGCCTGCGCCAGTTCGATTTGTACCAGCGCACGAACTTCAGCCAGCCCGCGCAAATGTTCTCGACAATATCCCGCGCCCACTTGCATCGCCGCCGCTGCGACATACTGCGAAATCACGGTTGGGCAAATCAAAATTGTGTCCTGAATTTTGCGCACGGCGGTAAATAACCGCTCAGGAATCACCATAAACCCGATGCGCCAGCCCGCAAAGCCATACGACTTGGAAAGCGAATAGAGCGAGATCGTATGCTCGCTGCTGCCAGGAATTGAAGCCGGAGAGAAATGCCGCGCATCGTCGTACACAAAATAATCGTAGGCTTCGTCGCTGATGTGATAAATGCCGTGGCGACGACAGATTTCGTTCACGGCCCGAAGTGAAGATTCGGAGTACACCGCGCCCGTCGGGTTGTTCGGCGAAACGGTGACAATCGCGCGCGTTTTGCTGGTAATTGCGGCCTCTAACGCATCCGGTTGCAATTGGTAATTTTCATCTGTTGGCACCAGCACCGCCTTGCAACTCGCCATCATGATCGCCATCTCGTGATTGAAGTAATACGGCACGGGCAAAATGATTTCATCGCCCGGATCGGTAATCGCCAGCACGGCATTCATAAATGCCATATTGCCGCCTGCGGTCACGACGATGCGATTGCTTTGGTCAATGGTGATGCCGTTGTCATTTTTGAGTTTCTTCGTGATTTCATCCAGCAACACCGGAATGCCCTGCACCAGTTGGTATTTGTGCAATTGTGGGTCAGTCAGAAGCGTGCTGATGGATTCAACTGCCTGCGGCGGCGGCGCATAATGCACAACGCCCTGGCCGAGCGAAATCGTGCCCGGATTTTCACGAATCAATTCACCGACCACAGGAATGACCGGCGTTTGAACTTGCTCCATGCGATTTGCGAGTGTAGGAATCATCGTCCGTGTTTTTTAGCAGGTCAGATTTACTTTGTCCAATTTTCGCGGCTTTCTGCTACACTGCCGGGGTGCCCCTTACTCTACATTAGCAGGAGTCTGCCGCATGAAAAATTGCCTCACAATTCTTTCGCTGCTTCTGACCTTGACCGTAACCGTGCTGGCGCAAGACAAAGCGCCGAAGTTGGTGATTGAATCCCTTGAGCACAATTTTGGCAAAGTCAAAGAAGGCCAAAAAATCTCGCACACCTTCCAATTAAAAAACGAAGGCACGGCTGATTTATTGATCGAAGACGTTGCGCCAAGCTGAGGCTGCACGGCAAGTGACTTTGACAAAGTCATCCCGCCTGGTCAGGTGGGCAAAATCACCTTATCGGTTCTTCCTTCAGGGGCGGGCGCGCACGAAAAATATGCGCTCGTGCTGACAAATGATCGGTCGCAGCGTGAGCTGCGCCTGACGTTCAGATTTGAAACCTTTGTGCCGCGCGGCTATCGCGTCGGATCGTATCTGTTTGATCCCAGCAATGAAATTGGCGGGGAACTCAAACCCGGCCAGCGCTATGACAATCAGGTCGGGATTTATAACGACAGCGGCAGAGCCGTAGAAATCAAAAAGGTCGTTGCAAACAACCCGAATTTCACGGTCAAGCTGGAAACCATTGATCCCGGCAAAGCCTTTAACCTGAAAATCACGAGCAACGATCAACTAACCGTGGGCGCGAATAAACTTTTCATCAAGTTGCTGACCGATGACCTCAAGCAGGACACGTTAGAAGTAGATGTCATCGTGAATGTCGCGGGAGAAAAGAAACCAGAGGCGGCAGCGACAGAAACAAAACCCGTCGCTAAAAAACCAGCGCCCAAAAGTCGCAGGAAAAAATAGAAAGACAGCAGAAGAAACCCGACGGTGAAGAGGGCGCAGCAACAGTGCGTACACGAATGACCAATGACCAATGACGAGTGACCAATAGCAAATGACTTTTTTGCTTCCTTGACTCTCCGGCCTTCGCCCGCCTACCCTCTC
This sequence comes from Acidobacteriota bacterium, assembly GCA_018268995.1. Classification (GTDB taxonomy): domain Bacteria; phylum Acidobacteriota; class Blastocatellia; order RBC074; family RBC074; genus JAFDVL01. Next base: position 6,877 of record JAFDVL010000153.1, read on the forward strand.
GGTCTATGTTTGCAGAAGTCGCCGTTCCCCTCTACGTTCACCAAACATTCACGTATGCACTCCCCGACAGCTTCGCGGCGAATACGCGATTAGGCTGTCGGGTGCTGGTGCCTTTCGGCAAACAACTGCTCACGGGCTACGTTGTCGGATTGCACGCGACGCTGGAAGAAGCCGGAATTGACGCCGAAACCACGGAAGTAAAATCCATCGAAGAGCTTTTCGACACAGAACCGCTGGTCACGCAGGAACTGTTGGAATTAACGAAATGGATTGCCGATTATTATTTCGCGCCGTGGGGAGAAACGATTAAATCCTGCCTGCCCGCTGGCATTAACGCCGAAGCCGAAACGCTGCTTTCAATCACGACCACAGGCCGCGAAGCATTGGCAAATCCCACCTCCCGCCCGACAACAAAACTGCAAGCGCTGGCGTTGTTAGCCGCCAACATTGACGAAGATGGCTACGTCAACTCGCGCCTGCTCATCAAGGAATACGACAAAACCAAAGCCAGCGCGTTGATCCGGGAGTTGGAAAAATCCGGCTACATCATTGTCAAACGCCAAATGCAGGACGCAGCGGTGAAACCGAAGAAACAGCAAGCCGTCAAATTAACAGAGGCGGCAGAACTACTTCACCGCCGAGACGCAGAGGCAGCGCAGAGCCTCGCAGAGGAAAATCTCCGCGCTCCCTCTGCGTCATCTCTGCGACTCGGCGGTGAAAAAAAGCCTGAATCCAAACCTCTCAACGACCAGCAACAACGCGTCATTCAAACCTTGCTCGAAGCTGCTGAACCGCTCGGTCTCACACAATTGACGGAAGCCGCTGATGTCAGCACGTCGGTTATCAAAACGCTCGAAAAACGCGGGCTGGTCGAAGTCTTTGTGCGCGAAGTCCGCCGCGATCCGCTGGCGCATGTTCGCAACCTCAAAGCAGATGACCTGGCATTGATGCCGCAGCAACAGGAAGCGCTGGATGCGATTACAACCGCGCTGGAAGCCAATAAATACGCGGCGTTCCTGCTGCACGGCGTCACGGGCAGTGGCAAGACCGAAGTTTACATTCGGGCGATGCGCGCCGCGCTGGAACAAGGGAAAACCGCGATGATGCTGGTGCCGGAAATTTCGCTGACGCCGATGTTCGCCCGCCGCCTCTCTGCGCATTTCGGCGATGCCGTAGCGATTTTGCATTCATCGCTTTCCGACGGTGAACGCCTTGATGAATGGAATCGGATGCGTTCCGGCGAAGCGCGCATCTGCATTGGTGCGCGTTCCGGCGTCTTCGCGCCACTTCAAAACATCGGTCTTATCATCGTGGATGAAGAACACGAGGCGGCGTACAAGCAGGATTCTGAGCCGCGCTACCACGGACGCGACACCGCGATTGTGCGCGCCTTAAAAGCGAATGCCGTCGTCGTGCTGGGCAGCGCAACGCCCTCAATGGAATCGTTTCACAACGCGCACACAGGCAAATCCACCTACCTGAAAATGGACACGCGCGTCAGCGGTCGCCCGCTCGCTCCGGTCGAAATCGTAGACATGCGCGAAGTCTTTTCCCGCCACGGCAAACAGCAGATTTTCTCGGACGAAATGAAAACGGCAGTGCAGGAAAATCACGAACGCGGCGAGCAAACTTTAGTGCTGCTGAATCGGCGTGGCTATTCGTCGTTTTTGCTTTGTCGCAGTTGCGGCCACAAATCGCATTGCCCGAATTGCGATGTCGCCTTGACCTATCACAAATCCGAAGCGCGCCTAACCTGTCATTACTGCGGCCACCAACAGCGCGTGCCGCGCACCTGCGAAAACTGTTCCGGCGCGTTTATTCACTACGTTGGCGAAGGCACCGAACAAATCGAAGCGCTGCTGAAAGAACTCTATCCCGAAATGCGGATTTCACGCCTTGACCGCGACACGACGCGCCGCCGTGGTGCCTTTGAACGACTGCTGCTGGAATTCGCCGCCGGAGACATTGACCTGATGGTTGGCACGCAGATGATTGCCAAAGGCCACGACTTTCACAACGTCACACTCGTCTGCGTCATCAGCGTAGACGCGGGGCTAGCCATCCCCGACTTCCGTTCCGCCGAACGCGCCTTTCAATTGCTCACGCAAGTTGCCGGACGCGCCGGACGCGGCGAAAAGCCCGGACGCGTGCTGCTGCAAAGCTATCACCCGGAACATTACGCGCTGGAATTTGCGAAAGCCCAGGTCTATGAAAAGTTCTACGAACACGAAATCCACTTCCGCCAGGAAATGCGCTACCCCCCATTTGTAGCGTTGATCAACGTGATGATTCATCACCCCGAATTTGCCAAAGCCACAACCGTAGCCGCCGAATTCGCTCGCCTGCTGAAAGCCGCCGACAAAGATCAAGCCCTGCGCATCTTAGGCCCCGCTCCCGCACCGCTCGCCCGCCTCAAAAACGAACATCGCTTGCAGGTGCTAATTAAGACCAAGAACCGCCGCGTCGCCCGCGAAGCCTTGGATGCGGCAATGCTTGGATTGAAAGAACGTGATTGGGATTTGCGAATGCTGAATGTCGAAGTTGATCCGGTGAGTTTGATGTAAACCCATTCAAATAGGAGAGAAATGCGCAATTTATGACCCGAAAAAGAAAATCGTCTGCATTTAGCCAACATTCTGATCATAAAAAGCCGATCAAATATTTTGCTGACTACCAGCTTGAATGGGACGCGCTGATCCCTACTCTACGAAAATATCAGCTTGAGAAAGTAGATTTTTTGTCCATCACTGGCGATGCTCCGAAAGACTTTGTGACGGATAGTGAATACCGACCCGGCTATCGTAGCCGCAGTCAAAAACAGGATCGCTTCATTGCAAAGGTTGGCTCGAAATTTTATCCAAATGAATCTATTGTCGAACAGATGATCACCCGCATTGGTCAAACTTACGGCTTGAAAATTGCTGACTCGAAATTGCGAATGGTAGTAGGACAGGTGCGTTTTATGAGCAAGTTCTTTTTGAAGCGCGAGGTAGAGCAATTGGCACATGGCGCAGAAATCTTTGCATATAGCCTCGGCAAAGAAAATTACGTTGCATTGCAGGAGAACAAGAAAGAGCGAGATTACTTCACTTTTCAGATGACCGAGGAGGCGATCAAAGAATCATTTCCTGGCTACGAGCAAAAGATCATGCAAGGATTTGTTGAAATGATTACCTTCGATGCACTGATCGGACATAATGATCGGCATCCGTACAACTGGGGCGTTATTGTGCCGATCAAAAAAGGCGCACCTCGGTTTTCACCTGTTTATGATACGGCCAGAGCATTCTTTTGGAATGTGCCAGAAACTCGCGTTAGGCAAATGCTCTCTGACCAGCAGCAATTAGCAAAATATGTCTCCAACTGCCAACCGCCCATTGGTTGGGACACTGAACAAAATGTTGCTTTCTTTCGTTTGATTGGTTTAATCTGGTGCCACTTTGCGCGGTATCGCAGGAATGTTGATAAGTTCCTCGGTGAAGTCCCGCTAACGAACACCCTGAAAATGATTGACAAAGAATTCAATCATTTGATGAGCGCAGAGCGGCGCGAACTAATCAAACGTTGTTTGCATCAAAGGCAACGACATTTGGTACAAACGGTCGCAGAATTCAGAGCAAAGGAGGAACTAACGTAATGCCCATAGTAAATTTCTTCAAAAAACAATTACCAGAATGGTTAGGATTACGGAAGGAACTGCAAGCCTCTCCTCATGTCAAAGCAAAGTTCCTTCTCACACACCACGATTTATTGATTGGAACTTTGTCAGTTAGCGATGGCATTTGGCAGTTCGAGTATTCGGATGAATTCAGACGCGATGGCTCATATCGTCCTATCGTTGAATTCCCTGATGTCAATGAAACCTACCGAAGCCCAATGCTTTGGCAATTCTTTGCTTCTCGGATTCCGAGTTTAGAACAAGCTGAAGTCGAGGAAATTCTCAAGCGTGAGCAGATCGAAGAAGATGACGCTGTGCGATTGCTACAACGATTTGGCAAGCGGACGATTACCAACCCCTTCCAGCTTGATGTCGCAGCGTAAGCGTCGAAATATACAGTGAGATATAAAAAGCCCGCAGGCAAGAAAGCGGGCTTTTTCGTATTCAGGGTTTGGGTAAAGCCGAATAAACCTACGCGATTGGCGGGCAAACCGTTTGCGCTGGATCGCGTGTTCTATCACCGCCGTTTGCGTTGTTTGGTATTGGTGAAATTGACGCTTGGCAAGTTCAAGGAACGCTACCGCGAGCAAATGCACTTGTACTGCAACTACGCGCGTGAGCATTGGACGTTGCCGGGGGAAAACCCGCCTGTCGGGTTGATCCTCTGTTCCAGCAAAGGCGAAGCGTTGGCACGATATGCGTTGGAAGGGTTGCCGAACAAAGTGATGGCGGCGGAATATCGCGTGGTGTTGCCGGATGAAAAGCTGTTGGTCGCGGAAATCGAAAAGACGCGGCATTTGCTGGAAACGCAAAAGATCATCACGGGCAAGTAATCAATCCATCTGGCTCAAATCTTTCGGATAAACCTTAGCAGGAATGACAAATCCATTTGGAGGCGCAAACAGGATGTTTACGCTACACCTTCGCAGACAACGTACAACAAACATCCTGTTTGTTGCTTTGCCTGGTACGTTCTACCTTACGTTGTCAATTCAGCGCCTGATTATTTTCTTTTAGCTCATAGCCCAACAGATATTCATACAAAACCGAAACTGCCATCCCAAACGTCAGAGAAAACAATAACTCCTCCAGCGGAACGCCATAGATAAAGATTCCCAGTGCTTGTTTTACATTCCAATTATGTCGGATCGCGCCGGGAACCAGCAAATTATCATTCACGATGATGATGAGCGTATGAATCAGGGAATAGGAAGCTCCGCTGAAGAGCATTGGTTTGATCAGGTCTGTGCGATGGTACGTAATAAAAAGAGCACCCACCAACAGCGTAGAGATAAAAGATAAGATCCAATTGCCGAATATTTTGTAACTAACCGCCAGAGTGATCAGCATCCCCAGCAGGTTAAGAGCAATTCGTCTGATCGGCTTTTCCTGGTTGTAAATCGTCTTTTTCTCAATCCGTTTATTGGCCAGAACTTTATAGATTGAAAAGGCAATTCCCCCCGTTGTGAAACAATAAATGAGACTTTCAAGATCAAAAAACCAGCCCCAGAAACGGATTCTAAAAATAGATTCCGGGTTCCAATAATGCGGCACAAACAAGGGATCAAGCAGGGCGAAGAACGCAAAAAGACTGCTGTAACAAAGCATTTCCGGCTGTAGGTCTTTCCGCCAATAAAATAACCATATCCAGACTGCTGACAGCTCTACTGCTCCGAGTAAGTAATCCATGAGTCCCTGTCTATCAAAGGGTAACTTGTGTCATGGGCGGGGTTCCCATAAGTTTAATTCGTCACACGGGTTGATCTGATTTTACGGGGCAGCGCGTTTACTGCCAGCCTTGCTCTCTTCGTCAACCAGAGATGGATTGCAATCAGCAGGATTCCGACTCCGAACGCGATCAGGTAACCATAGATCAAGGCTGAAATTGTACAAAAAACAACGATTCCGACTCCGACAATCTCTACCCAATAGTTTGGGTTCCAGGAGGGCTTAAAAATCCATTTGTCCAGTGCCAGGATCACACAGCTTACCGCAAACCAACCCAGATAATTATGAGCGGGAATTCCATAATAAAATCCGGTATCCGTCCAAATCCAAAAATTAAATGGATGTGCTGCCAATGGCTCTGACAACAAATCTATCGTGGTCATCCACATGCCACCCAAAAGAATTTCGGCCCAGACAGAAATGCTCAGACCAGCCATCATTTGCCTGACATATCCGATTAAAACCAACCAGGCACAAGCCATCGCAAGGGGCACATCGAAAACATTCGGAGCCAGAACCGGTGTGTAGGTGTAACGGCCAAAGAGCCAGCCGAATTTCACCCCGATGACTTCAGCCACGAATCCGAGGACGCCAATGAAAAGCAATCTGGCGCGATCCGAAACGGGCGCACTTAAAAGCACTAACCCACCCGCAATAAAAAGAAAACTTGCACTTCCAAATCCATTGAGAGGAACCTGATGCAACAAAGTATGCGTGGCAGTTGCGCCAACGAGCATGAAGAAGAACAAGCCGGCAAGAATTCTGATGAGGGCTTTAGACAAATCCATATCCTTGAACGAAATCTGTCGTTATTTGCGCTGGAACAATCAGCTTTGGCGAATCGCTTCAACCACGCGCAACCGCGCCGCATGGCGTGCCGGAACCCACGCGGAAAGTAACGCCACAATAATTACGATTGGAGCCGCAATGACAACCATGACTATCGGAAACCGGAAAGGTAAGGTAAATCCGGCAATCACTTTGGCTGCCGTGTGAACCAGAAAATAAGCATTGATCAGCCCCGAAACAATCCCGGTCGCCAATCCAAGTAAGGAAATCGCTACGGCTTCCAGCATAATCATCTTGGAAATCTGCCAGCGAAAGCTACCGATCACGCGCAAGACGCCCAGTTCCTGTCTGCGCTCAGCAACGGAAATCACCATTGTATTGATCAATCCCAGAGCAGCAACGAAGATTGCTACCAGCATTTGCAGGTACAGCAGCAAAAAGAACTGGTCAATAATGCGCGTCACCCAGGCTCGGTATTCTTCCTGCGTATAAATAAAGGCTTGCTGCTGCCCCGCAATCAGGCGTTCGACGTCCGATTTAAAGGTGGCGCGATTGGCATCCGGTGTCAGCATGACCAGAATTTCATCTACGGCGTCGTCGTGCCAGTATTGTTTGTACAGCGCGCGGTCAAGAAAGATCGTCCCATTCTCAGAGGTGTAATACTCCACAATGCCGAGAATGGGGCGCGCCAATTCGCCAGATGGCGTTTCCAATTTGACCATAGTGCCTAACCGCAACCCAAAGCGCGCCGCGAAATTTTGCGAGACGATCAAGCCTTCGCCTTTTGCGCCAAGCACGCGCGCTTGTTCCAGATTGCCTTCATCCAGGACATCTGTGGCGCGGCGGAGCCAGACATCTATCTCGTGCGCAATCAGGGAAACTTCATTTCCCTGATACATCGTGGACGTGAGGCGCAGATTTTCTGTCTGCTTAATACCCGGCAACATCGCAATCTGCTGTGCCGTGGCGGCAGAAAAATGATAGACGCGAGAGCGAACTTGTTCGGTGGCCTTAATCAAATAATCTGTGTTGATGGCACGGTCGAGTGAACGGAAGACCGCCGCCTTTTGGCTTTGAATAAACGCACCGTTGGAAAAAACGAACGACCCGCCGATCATCAATGCACCCACCGTTGCCGAAGTGCGACGCGGGGCACGAGCCATCGAATCCACCGCAATCATCCCTTCAGCACGAAACAGCGTATCCATGACCGGGCGCAAAAGCTTCGCGCCCCAGGCAATAAATTTCGGCAATAGTAAAAGCAAGCCCAACTGTGCAAACGCCGAATAAAGCATCTGAATATGCACGCCGACCTGGACACTGGGAAACTGTGTCAACGCCAGACCGAGCAGAATTAGCCCGATCCCCAATGCCAATCGTGGCAGTCCAATGACAGATTCCGGTTGGCGGGTTTCGATATTCTGCAAAGCCAGAATCGGGTTCAGTCGTGTCACGGCACGGGCTGGCAGCCAGGCCGAAAACAACGAGGCGACTACCCCGACGCCAAACGCAGTCGCGGCATAGTCGAAATGAAATTGAGGTTGCTTTGCCGTCGTCAACAAGCCGTAGATGGAAATTGAAATACCGCTCATGATTCTGGTCGCATAGATCGCCAGGGAATACCCCAGCGCAATGCCCAGGGCCGAACCAATCACCCCTAACACAATCGCTTCGCCCAAAAACATCCATTGCGTTTGCTGACGATTCACGCCCAACGCGCGCAAGACGCCAATTTCTTTCCAGCGTTGATTGATGCTGATTGTGAAGGAATTGAAAATAATAAAAACGCCAATCAGCAGCGCCAGAAAACTGGTAATCACAAACCCCAGTTGCACCGAACGCGAAGCATTTTCCAAACTTTTCCCGCGACCTGACGGACGCTCGACTTCCAGACCTTTCGGCAGTTTTGCACGCAGCGATTCCTGCACAGCTTCCACCGTGATATTGGCATCAGTCATCAAATCTATGCGGTCGTAATTGGCGTCTTTGCCGAACATTTCCTGTGCGGCTTCGATGTCCAGCACGGCTAAGTTGCCGCCAAAAATATCGCCCGCGCCAACAGGCTGAAAAAAGCCTCTGACCCGGAACGTTTGTTTACCTTTTACGGTGTACAGCTCCAGTGGGTCGCCTTCTTTCAGATTGTACTGTTCGGCATACGGGCGTGAAACAATGATCGAATCGGCGTGTTTGATAAAGGCAAGCGGATTGCTGACGGCAATGTCTTCTTCTTTGACAAGGTCGGAATGGAGTTTCAAATCGCTGCTGGTGTCGACGCCCAGCAGAAGCAGATGTACACCCGAAGTGGTTTGAGCAATCGTTTCAATCAATGGCTCGGCAATTTTCACGCCCGGTGTTTGGCGTACGGTTTGTAAGATTTCCTGCGGGAATCCGGCCTCACCTGCTGTGATTTGCAACGTGGCTTTTCCGGCCAGTTTTTCTACCGTCTGATGCAGTGAATCCATCAGGGTCGTGTTGGCTGTCCGCACCGCAAAAGACACCGCCACACCCAATGCGATGCCCAGCAACGTTAACCCCAGGCGGAGTTTGTGTTGCCGCCATTGTCGAAATGTCACCAGTGCCAATGCCCCAAACATCTGTAAACCTGCTCTTTTTAGAAAACAGCTCGCTACTCGCGGTTAGGTGGTTTTGCGGGCAGCAGGAAAGTATGCAAAACCGAAGGATTTGCTTTTAGTAAGGAAACTTGAACCTGATTGGTGATAAAAGCCGCCGACAGACAAGCAAAACGGGAAATGTTTTCGGCTAGAGGCAAAGACGGCCTCAGCCCTTTTACCGATCCGTTCAGTCTTCGCGCAGCGTGTCGCGGTATTGTGAGGGCGCAGTGCCAACCACGCGTTTGAACGTGCGGGTAAAATGGCTCTGGTCACAAAAACCCGCCGCGAGTGCAATCTCCACAATCGGCTTGGCAGAGGTGGCTAGTTCCTGACAGGCATATTCGATGCGCAGCTTGCGCACATAATCACCCACGGTACATTGATAGTTTTTGCGGAACGTCTGCGCCAGATGAACCGGATGAACACCAACATTCTGTGCAATCTCAGCCAATGTCAGGTTTTCAGCAAAGCGCGCCTGAAGCAGGTCTTTAGCCTGATGTAACCAGCGCGGCGTGGTTTGCGCGTTTTGCCCGGCCCGCCAGCGCATTGTTTCTCCCAGCATTTCCATCATCAGACCTTCGATGATGAGGGGAGAGGCACAATCTTCGAGCATAAACTCGCGATACAACTTCCGCGCCAGCAATTCAAACACGCTTCCATGAAAATCTGCCGATCCTTCGGCCACCGGCATTTGTTCCTGTACGCGGGCCAGCCAATCAGGCGCGATCTCCACGATAAATGAACGGCCACCCGCTTCGTGGAAATACTCGGCGTGCAACTCTCCCGGCGGGTGAAACAACAGCGTCGAAGAAGTGCATTCCCGCATTTTCCCCCCGTAGCTTTCGGTGTAATGTCCCTGCATCACGTAGCAGAACAGGGCCTGTTTATGCGTATGTTTCGGGGTTTGATAACCGGGGGAATAGACACGCTCAGACAATTCAAAGCTGGCCACTCTGCGATTGCGCAAAGTCTTGCCATAGTATTTTCCCGGAAGTAATTGCACAGACATAGCAGCTCCTTTTGCATTTCCCTCCACGCTTGTCAGGGAAATAACGGTTGTAGTCACCACCTTAGACCTAACCCAACAAGAGTAAATCCGCCGCTTCAGAAAGGCTTGTTGATCCGTATCAGGTGCAGGTTGTATACAATACGCCTCATTGCTTCGTCAAGAAACGCCTGTTTGCCGGGGACAGCCTTCAAAGCCAGGCACCCATTGGAACGGGTTTGCCCTGTTGTGCCAGGCGTTTTATCGCGCCTTGCAAATGTTCCCTAAGCCCATTCAAGCTGTCTTAGAGACATACAAGACAACATATTTTTATCCAGATATTTATTCAAGCTCCAAACTTTTTGCCGAACACTGATGTCAGATTTCTTCAGCGCGAAGAAAACGGCGACGGGAAAAAGCGGCTTCTCTCGTCTCAACCGTACATTTGGCATTGGCCCCAAAGATTGCAGCCATCCAGTTCTTGTGAGCGGCTGCCCGTAACCAAAGAATGGAGGACCTTATGAGAGCATTTACGTCGGTCAGGCTTATTCCTTTGGCACTCATCCACGCCGCTGTCAGCGCGGTATTGGCGATCACCCTTTTCGCCCAAATTACGACGACAGGAATTCGCGGCATCGTCCGCGACCCAACGGGGGCCGTTGTTCCGAATGCGACCATCAACCTGACGGATATTGCCACCGGGATCGAACAAAGCACTGTTTCTTCCAGCGATGGCGGATTCCTTTTTCCCAATCTACAATTTGGAAAATTCCGCCTGACGGCCAATGCCACAGGTTTTCAAAATACAGTCATAAATGAAATCACCGTGGAATCAGGCCGCACCACCAGCATTAACGTTGATATGCAGCTTGGAGCCACGACCGAAACGGTTCAAGTTGTTGCCAGTACGGCTCGGCTCGAAACCACTTCCAATGAAGTCGGCACCACCATTAACAATAAGCTGGTACAAAACCTGCCGTATGCCGGGCGCGA
>JAFDVL010000154.1 GCA_018268995.1 Acidobacteriota bacterium
GACGCCCGTGCGCGGGGTGGCGCAAGCCACCCGCGCAGGGGAGCCGCGCCAGCGGCCACTCCTAAACTTGACAGGAGGACATTTCTCGGCGACCACACCTGGCCGCACATCACACTACCTCCCGCAGGGAACGTCTGGGCCATCACGATTCATGATTTCGGAAAACAATGGGTCGAAATGTCGTGGGGAAGGTTAGACCCAATTCAAGGCAAGAGAGGAGAGAAAGGCGCATCGCGGAATAGAAAGATGAACGAGGCGCGGGCACGAGGCCGGGCCAAAAGCACAATTCGGAAGAAATGCCTGACCATCGGAGCCGACCATCTCGTGACCTTGACCTATCGAGCGAATGTGGAGGATCGAGACCGGGTGCTACACGATCTAGAGCGGCTACGGCGGGCCCTCTCGCGGTCGGGCTGTTCTATGCCTTATGTGGCTGTCCTGGAACGGCAACAGCGTGGGGCGCTGCATCCCCATCTCGCCGTGAAAGGCTTTCAGGATGTGAGACCCCTTCGACGCTGCTGGTACAAGATCGTCGGGAACGGCCAGGGGCAAGTGAATGTGAGAGGGCCCAGGCCAGGAAGTTCACCGGTCAAACTTGCCCGCTACCTGTCGAAATACATCAGCAAGGACTTCGACAATATGCCGCGTGAGTTTGAAGAGCACCGATACTTCTGCTCCTTAGGTGTGAAGGTGCCTACGGAAAAACATGAGTTCGTGTTGGACCGAAGGGCAGGGGACGTGGAAAGGAAAATGTATAGCATCATTCGGCAAGAGGCTTTGCGTCGCGTCGGCGTCTGCTGCCGTCTGACGGAATGGATGGGAGGATCAGGCACCTACGGGTGGATGGCGGGGTTTGAGGATTCCTCGATACGATGGGGGTAGAGAACAGTCCGAATCGGTGCAGATTCCCACCTCATGACGCACTGCGCCGGCGCTTGCTGAAGCGCGGGCGCTCTTGGTCGTGGGGTGTCGAAGACTCCCTGTTCCGGAATGAGCTTCTGAAGGCCAGCCGAATTATGCGCGATGGGGACGTGGGAACATCATCATTTCAATCATGGTCGTATTACTTCAGATTCCTGACATCCTCTTCCTTACCAATGAACGTCCAGATTTCATCACACTCCGCCGGTTTACATCCGATGCCATACATTCACTCCCTCATGATTCGCTCACACTTGCTCCCTACTATTAACAAAAGCTTCATGACAATTTTCTTGTTCATACGAGCGATGCGAACCCTGGAACGGAGTGAGCGGCCATCGGTTAACGCAGCAATCACATCGAGTTTCTTTTCTAGCTTCAGAACGTTTATAGGACCTCCTTGGCTAGAGATCCCGGAAGGTATATAATGCGACGTGCTTTAGCGGGTAATTTGGTTAGACCTTGACGGGATCAATTCGGTTTTGTCACCTATTGATAGCGTACTGCGTAACATTATTTGGTGCGCCGGGTCAGCTTCGAACTGACAACTTCCCGGGTAGCAACCAGGTGCTCAAATCCATTTGAGCTACCGGCGCACCTTTTAAGGGCTTCATCATGGGGTGAAGCCCTTTTTTATTGGCCAGTTATTTTATATAACAAAATTATTATAGTGATAGCAATTGGAAATTTGCTTTTTATCATAAAAATGTTATACAAGAATGACCTGGCGCATTTACCATTTCACTGACGCCAGGGGCAACAGTGTTCTCAGGGTATGGGTAGATGAAATTCGTCTACCCATGCGGCAACGCGGCCAGCTTGACCGGAAGATAGATTCACTCGCTCAAAACGGGCCCAATTTGTCTCCGCAATTATTGGCTGGTACAAGATCACGTCACATCAGGAAGCTTAAGGTGAAGAGTAATATTCAGCTTCGCCCCATGTTATGTGCTGGGCCGCTGAATATGGATCAAGAATTTACCCTTTTATTCGGGGCGGTCGAACGTGACTTCAAATTTGATCCAATTGACGCACCAGAGCGGGCAGAGGCAAATAGGATAACCTTGCTATCAGATCATTCGAGGAGAATGGACCATGAGTCGTTTGGCTGACAGGCTGAAAAACGATCTGAAGAAGAGTAAGGAATACAGGCACGGTTACGCAGATGAATTTTTGAATGAGTACATTGCGACCCAAATCAAGGTACTAAGGGAACAGCGCGGCTGGACTCAGGAGCGACTTGCCGAGGAAGCCGAGATGAAACAATCACGCATTTCGGTTTTAGAAAATGTGAACTATTCATCTTGGAGCCTCTCCACTTTGAAGCGATTAGCCGAAGCATTTGATGTAAGCCTTCGGGTCTCCTATGAGAGCTTTGGAAGCCGATTGCTGGAGATCGATCAATTTAGTCGAGCATCGTTAGAAAGATTCTCATTCGATGAAGATCCGGCTTTTTGGGTACAGTCGATAGGGAAAACCGAACAAGGCTCGGCGCTCGAAGCATTGAAGGGATACGAACAGCCTCAAGGAATAGATTCACGTGGAACAAACAACATGAGTGAAAAGGGCACCATTGTTAATCTTTTTGAATATAAAGCTATGAAACAGCAGTCACTGGATGGTGCCCTCCAGAAAGAGTCAAAAGAAAAAACCTCAGCCTTGCAGGCGGCAACGTTATGAAGCTTTTGTCCGTGAGTTTGGCTCGATCCATTTGGCTATTTCCTATCAATGATTTGAATCCTCGCGGGAGGAGCTTATATTTCGCTATTTTTGCTTTTCTCGCACAGAAATATTCATTCCAAAAATTCCCAAAGACTGCAGACGATAGTGATTTACAAAAGGGAATCAAGTTTGAACATGGAGAGTTTCGTGGGGGTACAAATAACGCTGTCACGGTGAATGCGACTATTTATTCGGATGGAATTGTGGTTGATATGCGCTCTTCTACTGCGGATGCTGATGATTTTCTAGTAGAAGCCTTGGCGGCTGTGTCTCAAGAGTTCTATCTGCCGCCCATAACTAGCTTCCCCGTTAAAAAGACATATTTGAGCGAAGTTTTTGTTCAAACTGAACATCCTCTATCCCTCTTGAATGAAAAGTTGGGTAACTTCGCGCACCTGCTATCTACTAAGATTGAAGGCTTTGGAGAGACACACTGGGAAACAGCAGGTATCACTTTTTCAATAGATCAAGGGATACAACCGAAGCCCACACCGTTTCGATTTGAACGCGCTGGCAATGTGTCTTTTTCTGATAATCGCTACTATTCTGTTGCCCCACTCAAGACCGAAGCTCATCTTGAACTCTTGAACGAGCTCGAATTGATCCTGCTTGGCAATCCGTATTCCGATTAGCACGCTCGTCGCTTTTCGCTTCCTTAGCGCTTTTTCTTCAACATAGTCCACTGGCGGATGCTGACAAGCCTCTTGACAGCTATATAGTCATTGGCTATATATGCCACATAATATAACTGGGGGCTATAAATGAGTCCAAAACCTAAAAACACGCCGCATAGAGTACTTCTGTCGTTGCCCACCGATCTCTACGAGACGATCTCGCGCGTTTCGGCTGCAATGGAAAAACCACGGGCTGAAATTATTCGTGACCTCCTAAGCGAACAGCAGCCAATTCTCGAACATATGGCCACGATGTTGGAACAGGCAAAAGCGGGAAAACTGGATCAGGCGATGAAGGGATGGAAGAAAATGACCGGGGAGGCGTTAAAGGGCCTTGGAGTAATCATGAATCCGCCTGATCTTAAGAAACCCAAACTAAAACCCTAGGGGGCGTGATCGGGCGTCAGTGTGAAAACAACCAGTTCTAAATGAAGGGGGGTCGTAAGCTCCCGTAAGCTCCCCCGTCAAGGCGACACTGCCAATGGAGAACTTCTGGCTTCCAGTTGGGCCCGATACAGCGTCGGCGGAAGCCCCGCCAGCGCGTCATGGGGCCGCTCCTCGTTGTAACTCTGCAACCATTCCGCAGTGATCTCCCGGACCTGATCGAGTGACTCGAACACATAGACGTTGAGGACTTCGGTGCGGTACGTTCGATTGAACCGCTCGATGAAGGCATTCTGATCCGGTTTTCCGGGTTGGATGTACCGCAGCTCGATCCCGCGGTCGGCACACCAGGTCATAAAGCGCTCTGCGATGAGTTCCGGGCCATTGTCGAGCCGAATGGCCTGCGGTCGTCCGCGCCAGGCCACCACTTGCTCCAAGACGCGAATCACCCGGTCCGCGGGCAGCGACGTGTCGACTTCGATCGCCAAGCCTTCCCGCACGCCTTCGTCCAGCACATTGAAGGTGCGAAACCGGCGGCCGCCATAGAGCGTGTCGCTCATGAAGTCCACGGCCCAGGTCGTATTCGGCTGTGGCACCACGAGCAGCGATTGGCGCAGGCGAACCGGAAGCCGCTTCTTGGTCCGCCGTGGCAAATTCAGCCGCAACTGACAGTACACCCGCCAGAGGCGCTTATGGTTCCAGGGGCGCCCATCCAGCCGGAGTCGATCACAACATTTCCAGAACCCCCACCGACTCTTGGCCGCCACAAGCGTGGTCAACGCCGCGATCACTGGCGCATCCCGCCGCGCCCAATCCACGAGCGGCCGATAGTAGGTGGCTCGATGCAATCCCACGGCACGACAGGCCCGCTGAACCGGAAGGCCATTGACCGTCACCAGATGCGTGACGACCTCCCGCCGTTCAGCAGGCCTTAGAGCTTTTTTGCGATGACATCCTTCAGGGCCAGATTCTCCAACGACAGGTCGGCATACATCCGTTTGAGCCGACTGTTTTCGTGCTCCAGCTCTTTGAGCCGCTTCACATCGGAGGCCTCCAGCCCACCGTACTTCGCTTTCCACTTGTAGTACGTGGCGGAGCTGATGCCGTAGTGCCGCCAGATCTCATTGACCGGGCGACCGGCGTCGGCCTCTTTCAGAATCGACACAATCTGCGTTTCGGTGAACTTCGACTGGCGCATGGAAACCTCCTGGCTAGGGTGGCTATTCTGCCAGAAAGTTCTCCTTCATGAGTGTCGTGGTTTACGGGGAGCTTACGTAGGGCTTCAACGCCTCCCGCAAGATATCGTTATCCAGGACCAGATCGCCGATTTTCTGTTTGAGCTTCTTGATCTGCTCATCCTTCACGGCCTCTTCGTCTCGCGATCGGCTTCGGAGCGCGTTCTCCGCGCCGAGCAGAAACTTCTCTCGCCAGTCTTCGACCTCGGCGACCGTCAGTCCATGCGTCCGGGCCGTTTCGGCGACCGAGGTCTCGCCCTTCAAGATACTCACGACGAGCGCGACCCGTCGTTTGGCCGTCCAGCGTTCAATGGGTTCTGGTGATTCGGATGCCATTGCCACCTCCTTAGTCCGCTCAGGACCATGTCTTGAAGGTGGTCTCAATTTCAAGGGGTGCAGGATAC